>JAGCMF010000029.1 GCA_017646625.1 Alistipes sp.
AGAGCAAATTATTGTCATTTTATTCATCTAACATTCAAACGCAGTCCCACTAAATAATCTAACAACCATTTGAGTTATATGGCAACCGAAGCGTAATATGAAAATTCTCAGTGTAACAAAAATAAAAATTATTTTTTGTTTGTCCTCACTAAATAAGTAGATTTTCCAAGGTGTTTTTTAGGTATCCTTTTGCGTAGTGGTGACCAAAAGTGACCATTTTTGAGGTTTTGGCAAAAAGAGAAACCCTGCAAGTATTGTTTATCAACTACTTACAGGGTTTTGTTGTACTCGGAACCGGGGTCGAACTGCGAAGCAGTAGCGCGAACGCATATAAGCGCAGACTATAGTCGAGCAATAAACATAATCTTGTTCGCGCAACCGGCGATAAGTGAGCACAGCGATTCGGAGTGCAAAGTACGAGAGTAAGGCGTAGCCTGCAAGGGGAATATATAGTGTACAAGCTCGCTTGTGGAAACTATATATCACCATTGCGTAGTCTGCAAAGCAGACCTCTCGCACGCTACAAACAAAAAAAGAGAAGCCATAAAGCTTCTCTTTAGTACTCGGAACCGGGGTCGAACCGGTACGGGCATTACTGCCCACAGGATTTTAAGTCCGGCGTGTCTACCTATTCCACCATCCGAGCAACCTGATCTCGTTAAAGACGTCGCAAATGTACGATATTTTATTTAATTCTGCAACATTTCGCCCATTATACTATAGTCTGCAGATAGATATTTCATTGCGCCTCATGCTCTTTTACTGCCTCAAGAATCTCCTGTCGTAGTGCCCGTGGCGTCACATTCTTGTTTATCACCAATATACAGGAGTTGTATATCTGTTTATAGATGAAACTATCAGTGAGGTCGCCGATGAGAGATATAGAGTTCCAATGTCGTTTGTTGAAGTGCCACGCTGTGGTGACCTCTTCATGTCTGTCGCGCAGCTCTATGGCAAGGTCGGGGTCGCACTTGACAACAACCTTATCATGGTCGATGATGTCGACAACAGCAAACCATTTTCCGCCAACCTTATATACGAGTGTTGTGTCGTCGAAGGGCATGGTCTCAACTGCATATGGTAGAGTTAAGCAGTAGTTGCGTATCTCCTCGATGCTCATTATGCCTTGATTAGTAGTGTTACAGATGTCGCAGATACTCCCTCCTCACGACCCTCAAAACCGAGGTGCTCTGTTGTTGTTGCCTTCACAGATATGCGGTCTACATCTATGCCTACAACCTCTGCAAGGCGCATGCGCATAGTGTCGATGTGTGGGCGTAGCTTGGGGCGTTGCATAGCTATTGTGCAGTCTATGTTGCTAATTGTATATCCTTTGTCAGTTACGATGTCGACAACGTGCTTGAGTAGCCTTCGTGAGTCGATACCCTTATACTGCATATCGCTATCGGGGAATAGTTTGCCTATGTCGCCAAGGGCTAGAGCCCCGAGTAGTGCATCGCATATTGCGTGTATGGCAACATCGCCATCAGAGTGCGCCACACAACCCTTATAGTGCTCTATCTCTACACCACATAACACAAGCCTTAACCCATCTGCAAGGGCATGTACATCATATCCATGTCCAATACGTATATCCATAGCTATCTTCGTTTTTTGCGTTTCATGTTACTCAATCTGCGTAATATGGCAAGCGCATAGCGACGCACTACGCGAGGTGTTCCTAACCATATCCTCTCCTTGCGCCTCCAGCTGCGTGTTGTGCAACTTACACTCTCTCCGCTACTGCGCACTACACTCTCCACTACACCAATTATCTCCTCGCGTTTGCACCTTTCGCACTGCAAGAGGTTACCATCACCACGTAGTGTAACAATGCCGTTGCTTACATCAATCACGCGATGTACTATGATGTGTCCATCGTCAGCACGGAACATGGCAATGCGCCCCATAATCTCATCCTCGGTATATGTGCGACGTAGGACAATCTCATCGTCGCCAAAGCCAAGTAGAGGTAGCATACTATGGCCCTTGACGTGCATCTTAAATAGTGCTCCTGGCTCTACGATGCTCTCAATATTGAGCTTCGATATATCTGCTAAATTACTCATGCTAATCAAGTATTGTTGTGCGAGATAACTCTGCCGCAGCAGCATTAGGAAGACACTCGAGACGATATAGTGGTGTCTTGCTAATAACCTTTCCTATCGTTGCACACATCATATCTTGCAACCTCTCATCATGAGCAAAGAGGGGTGGGCATGAGGGTAGTAGTGCACCTATGGCGAGTATTGTTGGGAGTCTCTGTATCTTGTTGTAGGGTGCCTGCGCCAGGCGGCAGAAACCAGCGATGGGGTAGTCCTCATTCTTGTAGCATGGTGTCTTGCCACTCCATGGTGAGCCATATACGCGTGCTACACCATCAACAACACGCACAATAGGTGAGTCGTCATTAAGGAGTCTTGCGCCAGTGATATTCTCGCGCCATAGACGTGTGTGGGTGCTCTTACCTGTGCCAGACTCGCCGAGGAAGAGTATCGCTGCACCATCGCACGTTATGCATGAGGAGTGTATCGCTACACCACCCATAGGTGCCATAACAACGCCAAACATCACCCATATGCCGAAGCGCATGATAGATATATCTATGCCATCGTGGGTCGCAATATTTGTTGTGATACTATTTGTTGTCGTGTTGATATGAAAGAGTGTCGTTGCCGCACCCTCCATACGTCGCTTGATGGCATACATATAGCCGTCAGGTGTGCGCATGAAGCGACTATCGGCATCTGCCTCGAGAACATAAGATGTAGATAGCTCCTCACTCACGCCATAAAGCTCTTCGGTGAGGTCGTTGTTGATGTGTATATGGCAGTCGGCAGTCTCTGTTGCCTCCTCTGTAGCAAATAGACGAAATCCGCGTAGTCCAGCCTCGACGAGGTCTATGTCGCTTCGTAGGCGTATGCCAGCAATAATATAGTCGTATACTCTGTTCATTAGTCAAGTGAAATTATACGGTCACAATACTCAAGTGAGCTGTCACGGTGTGCAATAACCACTATGGTTAGTGCTCTATTCTTGTTCGATAGTGTGCGAATAGCGTTATTAATATTCTCCTCTGTGCGGTCGTCAAGGGCTGATGTGGCCTCGTCAAAGAAGAGCACATCTGCACCTTTGTATAATGCGCGTGCTATACCTATACGCTGACGCTGGCCACCAGATAGCCTGCTTCCCTGCTCGCCAATACGTGAGTTTACACCATCGGGAAGGGTGCTTACAAAATCCTTGAGGTCGGCAAGCTTAATAACCTCATTAATACGATTATGGTCTATAGAATCCTTGTCGTAGCCAAGGGCTATGTTATCAATCACTGTTCCGTCAGCTATAAAGACACTCTGCGAGACGTAACCTATACTATTCTGCCATCTGCGCATATTGCTTGCATCGAGCTTTGTAGCATCTACATATATGGCACCTGATGTTGCAGGGTATAGTCCGAGGATAAGGTTGAAGAGTGTAGTCTTGCCAGCTCCCGAACTACCCTTGATGCCAATACGTTCACCCTTGCGTATAGTAAGTGAGAAGTTAGATATGGTATTGCTATGTGCATCGTCAAAGCGGAACGACAGATCGTCTATGCGTAGCTCCCTTTCAAACGCAATACGTTCGTTACATACCTCGGGCACTCTCTGTGTAGCCTCAATATCTGCCTCGGCAAGTGTATCTATAGAGTAGCGGTTGTAGCGTATGGTGCTCCAACTTGACATCATGCTCCTTATCGATGGGATGAGGCGTATTGCTGCCACTGCAAATATACCAAACATGACAGCTGTGTTGCCACTATCTGTGATGCTGATGAGCATGAGTGTGGCAAGGCCAATGGTCAAACCTACCTCTGTAAACATCTGTGGTAGCATGCTTATGATGGCGTTTCGCTTACGTAGTGCTACAACCTCGTCCATAGCTCTCTCAAAGCGACTCAACATCTGTGGGAAGGCACCTCCAATCTCTATGTCGGCATATCCTCGGAATGTCTCTGCTACGATGCGACTCTTTGTCCTCTGTGCCTCGTTCTCACGTTCACCTATGTTGTGCAGACGGCGACGCATGGTGAGGTAGAAGAAGATGATGATGGGCATAAATACACACGCGGCGATGAGTGCTGCGGTAATGTTATACCAGAGTAGTGCTCCCATGATGAGTAGTAAGAGTAGTGTCTCGCTAATGATGGCAGCAACAGGCTTTAATACGCCTGCAACAAACATCAGACTCACAACATTGACGTTGCGCGTGAGGAGTGCCGAGTTGCTACTCTTCACGAAGCTCAATCCTCTATTGTGATACGATATATATAGACTCTCCGAGAGATGCTTATATAGTGCATATATGAAGTCTCGTTCATGGCGATATAGTAGCAGCACAAGGGTGTTCTTAAGAGTGATCAAGGCGACCACAGCAACGCACACCACGATGACAAACATCTCATATGAGTCCACGTTGAGCATCTCAAATGCAGCTCTAACATGTGGGTTGGATGTTGCGTTGTCGCTATCGAGGATGAGAATAAGTGCTGGGATGAGGGTTGCTATACCCACAAAGTTGAGTAGTGCACGTAGAAATATCGTAATCACGACACCCACGGCACGACCTCGAAAACTCTGCGGTATGATGCTTATAAGTTTGCTACTCATATGCTTCTAATCTGTTAATCCCTACGCCTCAACCTTCTCAACCTCATTAAGTGCCACATACCAGACATAACCCTCAACATTGCTATAACACTTCATGTCGCGCAATGCAGCGATGTATAGTGCCACCTGGTTTGTGTAGTTATTACTCTTGACCTTGCCAAACTTATAGTCAACGACTATGGCTGTGTTACCCTTTATCATCACGCGGTCAGGACGTCGTGTGCCATCCTTAAGGATGATGTCTGCCTCGTACTTAATGTCGTCCCACTCGTCGCTAAACCACTTGCCGATGGTCTCATGCTGCATGGCCTCTTCAACGTTGGTGGCAATGGCTGTAGCATCCTTATCACTGATGGCGCCCTCCTTGACTTTGTTGCGTAGCGCCTCCTTTACGTCATCATATGTCGCAGCGCCTGCAAAGATGTCGTGAAGCATGATGCCATTGCGTAGTGATGATACACTCTCAATGAGTCCATCTTCGGCAAAACGATGTGTCGGGAAGTGTACCTTGACAGATGGCTTATTTGTGGTATAACAATCCAAAAGTATGTCGGTCGATGCGCTATTGTCACCCTCATCAAGGTCTGGTGTTGTCACACTGCCGTAGCTGTATGGTATGTATAATATGCCTCTTTCGTCTGTGACAGGGTCATGCTGTTGGCATACGCAGGTTATGCCATACATGACGTATTGGATGATACTCTGGTTATTTTGCTTTTCTTCGTTATTTAGCCTCTTGGGAATGTATATATATAACTCCCTCGATGCACGTGTCACTGCAACATATAGTAGATTGATGGCATCCACATGGTACATGACATACTCACGATAGTATGCCTCGGAGAATGCAGAGTCCTTCATCTTGTCAAAGCGTGTGGGGTAGTAACCGATATCAGATACTATCTTGTCACTCGTCTCGGACCATACTATTGGATTTAGGCTATGGTGAGGTATTGTACTCCAACTTGCTTGTGGGATGATGACGACGTCGCGTTCGAGACCCTTCGACTTGTGTATTGTGGTAATCTCGATAGTGTCATCTGTCATCTCCACAATGATGGAGTCATCCTTGCCCCTCTTATCCCACCACTCGAGATATTGCTGTATGTCGGCCATGCGCGCTGTCGAGAAACTTATAATCTGCTCGTGCATAGCCTGTATGTAGGCAATGCTATCTTTGCGCTTGTGAAGCTCAAAGCGCGAGATTATGGTCTCGAAGGCCTCCATGGGCGATAGTTGGGAGATGGCGTGAAGTGTTGCAAGCTCCTCCTCGGTGAACTTATGGTCAAAGCTATGACCTACAAAGCTGTTGTATATGCCTCGTTCAATGTCGTTATTGCTATTTATTGAGAGTCGCATTATGGCGATGATGAACATGATGACATCGCAACTCTCAAGTGTTAACGACTCTGGAATGAGGATATTGAATCCTTTCTCGCCGTGCGATGTGAACCTCCTCTCCTTATATAGAAATAACTCTCTGGCAACACTCTTTGCTTCGTTGTTGTTTCGTACAACGATGAGCATGTCGCGGTAACGGTAACCACGTGACTTGGCACTCTCTATAGCCTCGATAAATGGTGCTACCTCGTATATATCCTTGTCGTAGAGAGTGGCCTGTACGTAACCACTATCTTTGTGGTCTGAAGCTATCTCCTGCTCGCAGTCGGTATATGCCTGCGATATGATGTCGTACAACTCCGAGTGCACCTCATCTGTTATCTTATAGTTGCTCTTTGCCTCATCAAGAAGTGAGTTTAGATTTTGGTTAACCATTGACACGGCATTCTTGATGAGAGAGTTGTTGAACTTTATGACATTGCCGAGACTGCGGTAGTTCTTCTTAAGTGGTATTGCCTGAATCTCATCATGACCAAGGTCATTTTTTACATCGTTGCCCAGCAGTCGCCAGCTGCCACCACGCCAGCGATATATCGACTGCTTGATGTCGCCAACAATGAATATTGAGGCCTTGGGGTTTGAGTCCAACGCCTCCTTGAGTAGTGGTAGCATGTTGTTCCACTCACGCACCGACGTGTCCTGAAACTCATCAATCATGTAGTGGTCGTATCTGTTACCTACCTTCTCATATATGAATGGGGCATTGTTGTCGTCGATGAACTTCGCGAGGATATCCTTCGTATTGCTCAATAATATGGTGTTCTCCGCATCGCAGATGCTCTTTGCCTCACGCTTTAGGTCGCCAATAAGTGCAAAGGTGCGGTAGTTCATGAGCAGAAGTGCCATTGTGGCGTCATATGTCTCGAACATCTTCTGCAGCTCATAGATGGGTCGTAGCAGAGGGTGTAGCTCACTCGCCGCAGCAGTAACATTTGCCGAGGGCTTCTTCGAGCAACACTCATCGATGTTATTCATAGCCTTGCAAAAGATTTTGCCGGGTGCCTTGGTACCACCATTGGCATAGCCAATAAGACTCTTTGCAAAGCTATTGTTGCCCTGCTTGAAGTCTGTGACCTGCACGCCATACTTGCTCATGATATCTACGCACTGTCGTCCTAAATTTTGTAGTTTCTCATGACATTTGTCTCTGTGTGCCTCAATCCTATTCATAATGTTGCGCAGGGTATCTTTGTCTATATCCTCGCGCATCATCTTTGCGCCATTCTCCTTGAATAACTCAGCGCCAATCTGGCGGAGATCCTTGCGCATATTCCACTCGTTACCATCCATGAGTCTCTCCTCCGCATAGTCCAACATCCAGCGGCGTAGTGTAGCATCAGAGTGGAAGTTGTCGATGAGCTTATCGACACTTCGTTCGATGATAAGATCGGCATCTATCTCGAGATTGTAGCTAAGGTCTAGACCTAACTCTTTGATGAAGGCGCGAAGGATGCGCTGGTAGAAGCGGTCGATGGTGAGCACACTGAAACGTGAGTAGTCATGAAGGATGCGTGTGCGAGCCTTAAGGGCACCATCTCTAATCTGCTGCTCCGAGAGGCCCAATGCCTTTATTATCTCATTGAGATATTTGCTCTTCTTGCCAGCTGCAAGGGTGTGTATCTCATTCAAGATTCGTGACTTCATCTCCTCGGTAGCCTTGTTGGTGAATGTCACAGCAAGGATATTGCGATAGAGCTCGGGGTTCTCTATCACATCACATATATATTTGAGTGCCAGCTGGTATGTCTTGCCAGATCCAGCACTTGCACTTAATATCTTCGCACGTTTCATCGTCTACAAATCTTCTTATAATCACAATACTTACATGTGGCAACATCATCCGCCTGCTTGAATGGTATCTCGGGGTTAAATAAATCTTCGAAGATGGCTGTTAGCTCTCCCTCAAACTCCTCGGCAACAGAGCTATATCTCTCTAAAATAGTCTCTTGACCATCTCCATTCACATACCTGATATTAGGATTATACCCCTTGTTAATCATCTTAAGCGCAAAGTATAGTGATGGTACTACATCCTTACCTCTACCATGGAATAGTATCACCGAGTATAGCAGCGTCTGGAAGATGTTGTCTATTCTCTCCTGTGCCTCACCATGGAAGAGGCTGTGTATGTTGTTGAACTTTATGTGCTCATTATTACCACTCTTGTAATCAATAACTTGCAGTGTTCCGTCATCAAGCATGTCTATGCGGTCGGCACGTCCCTCAAGTGACACGAATCTGTTGTTAGAGATGGGGTAGCGGTATGGTATTGTCTTCTCAAGATCTATGATGGTGTAATTCTGGCGCTCCTCCTCATCGTAGCGCATGACGCCACGTAGCAGATACTTGAGTATGATATCGTGCACAAGGCGTGTGTCGCCAGTGAAGTTCGCAGGGTCGGCATTTTCATCGCCATATAGAAGCTTGCTAATCTGCTTATTCATGATATCCTCCACCTTGGCCTTATCTCTCAACTTTGCTATATCGGCATTAGGGTGCTTCTTATTAAGGATATCAGCGTACAACTTATCCAATGTGTTGTGTAAGATGCTACCAAAGGTTAGAGGGTCTATAGTCTCCATCACCTCTTTGGGAGTCTTCAGGTTTGCAATTGTCGAGAAGTAGAACTTAAGAGGGCATTGTATGTATTTGAACAACGCCGTTGGCGAAAGTTGATAACCACTTCCCTCTGTTAGGTATTTATTCAGTATGGAGATCTCGTGCTCGCCCTTGTGAATCTCAATGGGTGCAGATGTCTGTATGCCAAGGTCTACACCGACAGACAACTTCTCCATGTTGCACTCGTTAAACTCATACTCAAGCTGTGAGATGTAGCGACTGCGTTCACCTGTGCTCTTGTCGTCGGCACGCGAGCAATATAGCATCTCGATATTTTCGGCACGCTGGATAAGTCGATAGAAGTAGTAGGCATACATCGCCTCATGCTCCTTATGTGTAGGCAGACCATATGCGAAACGCAGGCTATAAGGTATGAAGGATGCCTGCTCGGTACGGTCGCCAGGGAAGTTGGCATCCGTCATTGATAGCAGTATCACATTCTTGAAGTCGAGGTTACGCGTCTCCAAGATACCCATAATCTGTACACCCTCAATAGGCTCACCCTCAAACGGTATAGTCACACTCTGCAGGTGGCGCTTGATGAGTGATGTGAATATCTCTACTGATATCTCAATGTCGCAATTATCGATAGAGAGAACTATCTTGCGTATCTCGTCTATGGCAATGTGTAGGTACTCGATTGTCGCCTTATCGTTAATGTTACGTGAGGCAAGAATGAGCTCAAGAGTATCAAGGATGAATTTAGATAATCTCCTCCAATCATTGACTTTTGAAGCAAATATGTTGCATAGCACATCATGACCCTGGAATATCTTCGCTGGCACCATGACGATGCGGTTAGTGCCTATGTGCGAGATGTATTGTGCGTTCGATGTATTACTTTTGCCAGCACACGCATCGGCGATATAGGGGTGAGAGAGTAGTCCTGTGACATCGGCGTGATAGAAAAGGGTATCCTCGGCACTTGTGCGGCAACGCGATTGTAGGCCTATGAGCCTGTCGATGAAGGTATATGCGGGTGTCGCCTTGAGTGGGTATCCCATGGTGACATTAACACTCTTTATGCTCTCGGGCAAGGAGTGTAGTAGTGGTACGAGGAGGTTCTCGTCGGTGAGTACTATTGCAGTATTCTTGTCGAGAGGCTCTCTCTTTGCTAACTCATCAACAATGTTTGAGAGGTGCTTAATCTGCACTATGTTGGATACGCATGCAGTTGTGCGCACCCTCTTCTTGATGTCGTGGAAGTTATTGTTTGAAATTTCAACCGTAGATGGAAACTTCACAATGTTTGAACGCATGAAGAGACCAGCCTCATATTCATCGTTTTTGACATAGTAGTTGTCGTAGTCCCAATAGAACTCTGCGCCATGCTCGGTGCGTGTGAGTGCCTTGAAAAGCACCTCCTCACTCTTTGATAGCGCGTTGAAACCCGCTATGATGAACTTCTTGTTTGGTAGTTTTATATCCTTGCCCTGTGCGATGCATTCTGCTGTGATGCGGTATAGGAGGCCAGGGTAGCCGATTCCAAGTTTGATGAGATTATTGCGGTACTCCTCGTATATGGCAGGTAGTGTGCGCCATATATCAAGGAATAGTCTCTTCTGCTCCGTGATGGTCTTCTCGGGGGATACGCTACTCCAGAAACTCAATATATGCTCCTGCTCGGGTGTGAGATAGTCGCCCATCTTGACCTCAATCTCCTTGATGTCGGTGACATTTTGCAGAAGCTGTGAGGCGTCGATGAGATACTTGTCAATCTTGTCGAAGTCGGCGATGAGCATGTCACCCCAAAAATAGAAGCGATCGAGGGTCTCATGTGGATGATATTTTACATAAACCTTGTGCAACTCCGCAATAAGGCGTATGCGTTCACCGCGCTTAAGACCCGATCCCTGCTCCATGAGCTCATCTATTGTTGTCCATGATGGTTGCCAGACGGGCTTGTCAACAAGCTCCGAAATGGCATGGTTGAAAAATGTTCGTGCACGGAGTGATGGGAAGAGCACGACAAGGTCTGACAGGTTATCGTGGCGCTTTATAAGCGTCTCGGCAAGTTCATGCTGAAATGTCTTCATCTCTAAACTTTATTGCTTGAGTGTTATCTCGCCGCCAAAGAGTGTTATCTCGCTGCGAAGGATCTCGGGCTGTGTGTAGTAGTATAGTTTGCCACCTGTCGAGGTCTTCGCCTCGAGTCTCTCTGTGGCATCTACCTTGACAATCGCATTGTGAGATGATTCGGCAATCGTAGAGATGCTTCGTAGCTCTGTGGCATCATATTCAGCAGTTGATATGTCGGCTGTCTGGTAGCGAGTCTGACCAGTGAGTTGTATGTAACTTTTGCCGGATATGAATGCCTTGAGGTCGAGGACATCTATCTCGGCAACAAAGTTGGCGTCATTGGAGATGTCTATGTCGAGAAGATTAGTGCTTATCACTCCTTCAACTCTCACATCTGCCTTTGATATAGAGATGTCTGTGAGTGTGCTGAAGTATACCTGCACCTCGGTGATGCTTTCGCGCTTTGGGTCGTTACGTTCTGTAATCTTGAGTGTCGATGTCTTGCGTTCTACCTCTATGGTGAACTTCGAGGTGTATACACCCTTGGTGTCGTAGATGATATATGGCGCCTCATCCTCACCAATCTTGATGAGTGTTAGTTTGATAGGTGCGTCAACATCTATCGCTGTGAAACTCGATAGGAACTCCTTCACGGGTCGACTCTCTGGTATGGGTGTGGCGGTTGGCTCTTGTGCTGAAAGCTCAACGACTGCAAGAAGAGCACATATGGTGAGTAAAAACCTTTTCATAAATATTCGTTTTTAGAGTTTACAGAGCATAAAATTATGAATTTTTTGACAATACTCCAAATTATTGTCAATATAATTCATCTCTATATCTGTAATAGCTCTCTCTCAATGTTAGAGTTTTACTCTAACGAAGCTGGCACCACTCGCCTCGGCTGCTTGCAGTCCTACCGTAGAATCCTCGAAAATTATGGTCTCGCGTGGAGATGCGCCGACACTCTTCATTGCCATGAGGAAACAATCGGGTGCAGGCTTTGGATTTGTTACATCGTCGCCTGTGATGATGCCATCAATGTCATTATTGATGTTTAAGTGATTCATCACATTACGTATGTTATCTATGTGACCTGTCGAGACAATCCATACTTTAGCTCCCATGCGTCTCATCATCTGGCACCACTCCCAGAGAGGTATATTCAGCGTTACGCTATCGAAGTATTTTGGGTATAGATTAATCTTGAGTTGTCGTACATGCGCTATCTCCACCTCATCACTGATGCCCACCATACGCAAGAACTCCATGCATCGTACGCCGAAGAAGCGTTCGAGATACTCCTCGTATGTAATCTCTATGCCAACCTGCTTGAGAGCCTCGATATAGGCGTAGGCATTTGCTTGGCGGGTGTCTACAAGTGTGCCGTCAAAGTCGAGTAGAATTAACTTTATATGTTCCATCCTAATCAAATGATTGCATGCTTGATAGAGATATTCGTATTATGCGTTGATACTCCTCGGGTGTTAGCTCCAGGAAGAAGTAATGTACGGGGTCAACGCGTGTATCATTGAAGATAACCTCATAGTGGAGGTGGGGTGCAAACGATAAGCCGCTATTGCCAGAAAGTGCAATGATGTCGCCACGCTTGACCTTCTGTCCCTTCTTAACTCGTATGTCGAGTAGGTGGCTATATGATGTCTCATAACCATTTCCGTGGTCAATGGTTACTGCCTTGCCGTGCGAGGTATTCTTCTCTGATAGCGACTTTATGGTTCCATCTGCAGTAGCAAAAACAGCTGTTCCTTCAGGTATGAGGTAGTCTATGCCATGATGCTCATGCATAGTGCGATGGAATGGATTAATTAAAGGTTTTTTACCAGCTGCAAGGAGTGTTAATTGTCTATTGTTGACAGGTTGAATCGCCGGTACACAATCTATTGATAGAATGCCACTTGAGATGTTATACCTTAAATCCTCATAAGATCTGATGACCTCTTGCTCCTGGATTGTAGCATATTGCATATGTTTATCCAACATATCTTCAAGGTCATCACCGTCCATAGTCATGAGCTGCTCGTAAAGTTCAATTCTCTCTGTCTCGAGGTCGGCACTTAAGTCGTATGGGTTAGACTCAAAGAGCTTTCTAAAGACGTTCTCGTCGCGGCGAACTACATTGTCTATTACATTGGTTATAGAGTCGTAATGCGCTGACATTGCATTGTATTCCTCTCGTAACTCGTCGGTGGAGTGTCGTAGTTGATACTCCTTTGGCATATCGACAAATAGGGTGAGGATTACCCACCACGCCAATACCATTGCAAACCACACAGAAGCCTTGATGAGCCACGGTATGAATGGTTTGTCTTTGATTAAACTTCTCCTTGAGTTATTATCTTTATTGCTCATTATATCAATCAGTTTTTGTTGACTCTTCAAGTTGTCTCATAAGCTCGAGATATGACTCTGGAGAGATATCCTTATTGAAGTAGTGTATGGGGTTTATAGTCTTGTCGCGGAAGCGCACCTCGTAGTGTAGGTGTGAACCTGACGATACGCCTGTGCTACCCACGTCACCAATAACCTGACCACGTGTTACACTATCGCCTACGTTGACATGGCGCTTTGATAGGTGGCCATAGCGAGTCTTGTAGCCGAAGCCGTGGTTTAGCTCAATTAGCTGTCCATAACCTGGCATCCACCCAGACTTTGTTACTACAGCATTTCCAGTAGCATATACAGGTGTACCCTTTGGCGCTGATAGATCGACACCTTCGTGCATCCTCCAATAGCCATACTTTGGGTGTTTGCGCATGCCATAGAGGCTGCTTACATACTTAAGCTTTGTGCGGTCTATAGGCCATATGGCGGGTATAACTGTTGAGAACTCCTCCCTGTTCTCTGCCATATCCTGTGTGTCGTCAAGCGATAGTGAGGCGTAGTAGACGTGTCTGGTGAGGCGGTCGAGATTCTTCCATCCGACAGTAATGATATCACCATATTCGTCACCGATAAAATCGGCATACTTGCTGTCGTTATATTCGGAGTATACCTGTGGAATGTCGAGGGTGTCGATGCCAAGCAGTGGGCGGTATACATATTGATCGCGGTGCTTGATGTCAGCGAGGGTTAGCTCTGAGGATGCAATCTTCTCCTGTAGGATGGCATATTCGGCCATGATACGCTTGTTATCGTGACGTATCTTGGTCATCTTTGGGGTGTCGAACCATATAGATATCAGCACGTTGCTTAACGCTGCAATAATAAGAGTTATGATGAGCTGGAGCACTATGCGATAGCGCCTTGGCCACTTTCTCATACTCTTAATTATGTTTGTGTTATTGACGTCGTGCATCGTAAAAAATAAAAAATATTAAAAATATCTCTATTAACGATGCAAAATTAAAGTAAATTGTGTAATTTTGCAACCGCGTATAAAATATAGGTATAAATAAAACATAAATATATATGGAATCAAACAAAGTAAGACAAGAGTTTCTGGATTTCTTCCGATCGAAGCAGCATGAGATTGTGGCTTCAGCTCCTATGGTCGTAAAGAACGACCCAACACTGATGTTCACCAACGCGGGTATGAACCAGTTTAAGGATATCTTCCTTGGTAATGCGCCACGCAAGTGGCCACGTGTTGCCGACACACAGAAGTGTTTGCGTGTATCTGGTAAGCATAACGACTTGGAGGAGGTAGGTCACGATACATACCACCATACGATGTTCGAGATGCTCGGTAACTGGTCATATGGCGACTACTTCAAGAAGGAGGCTATCGAGTGGGCATGGGAGCTACTCACAGAGGTGTATAAGCTCGACAAGAGCCGTATGTATGCTACGGTATTTGAGGGTAGCGAAGAGGATGGCGTAGCCTTCGACCAGGAGGCATACGACTACTGGAAGCAGTTCCTTCCAGAGGATCACATCATCCGTGGTAACAAGAAGGATAACTTCTGGGAGATGGGTGAGACAGGCCCTTGTGGTCCATGTAGCGAGATTCACTTCGACCTTCGTGATGAGGACGAGGTGGTAAAGATTCCAGGCCGTGAGATGGTTAATATGAGCCACCCACAGGTTATCGAGATATGGAACCTTGTATTCATGCAGTATAACCGTAAGGCGAATGGCTCATTGGAGGCGTTGCCAGCGAAGAATGTAGATACAGGTATGGGCTTTGAACGTCTCTGTATGATTCTTCAGGGTAAGAAGTCGAACTACGATACAGATGTATTCCAGCCAACTATTGCCCGTATTGCGGCTCTCTCTGGTAAGGAGTATGGTAAGGATGAGAGATGTGATGTGGCTATGCGTGTTATCGCTGACCACTTGCGTGCTATATCATTCTCTATCGCTGATGGTCAGCTTCCAGCAAATGCAAAGGCCGGTTACGTTATCCGTCGTATCTTGCGTCGTGCCGTACGCTATGGTTATACATACCTTGGCTTCAGCGAGCCATTCATCTGCAAGCTTGTTGATGGCCTCGTGAAGCAGATGGGTCACCAGTTCCCCGAGCTTGTTGCGCAGCAGACACTTATCGAACGTGTCATCGAGGAGGAGGAGGCTTCGTTCCTTCGTACTCTTGCCACAGGTATCAATCTCTTGGATGGTGTCATCAAGAAGTCGGCAGGTGGTAAGATCTCTGGTAAGGATGCCTTCGTGTTGTACGATACATATGGTTTCCCTATTGACCTTACAGAGCTCATCGCCAAGGAGCAGGGTGTAGAGGTTGATATTGTCGAGTTTGAGAAGGAGTTGCAGGTGCAGAAGGATCGTTCGCGTAACGCTGCACAGCAGGATATCGACGACTGGCAGGAGGTTATGCCTATCACAGAGAGTACGTTCATTGGTTATGATAACCTCGAGACAGATGTCCGCATAGCGCGTTATCGTCGTGTTAAGAGCAAGAACAATGTTACATATCAGCTTGTATTTGACCATACTCCATTCTATGGTAACTCGGGTGGTCAGATAGGTGATGTCGGTTATATCGAGAGTGCAAATGAGAAGATTGAGATTATCGCTACAGAGAAGGAGAATGGTCTTATCATTCACATTACAAAGCAGTTGCCCGAGAATCCAGCTGCCGAGTTCCGCGCTGTTGTAAATGCTGAAACGCGCTATAGTGCGGCTAACAACCATACTGCAACACACCTTATAGACTATGCATTGCGCAAGGTGCTCGGAACGCATGTTGAGCAGAAGGGTTCTATGGTGGGTCCTATGGGTCTTCGTTTCGACTTCTCACACTTCCAGAAGGTTACTCCCGAGGAGTTGCGTGAGGTGGAACGTGAGGTTAACCGCCTCATCCGCAGCAACTATCCATTAATTGAGAATCGTGAGGCAACAATGGCGGAGGCAGAAGCAGCGGGCGCTATCATGCTCTTTGGCGAGAAGTATGGCGACAAGGTGCGTATTGTAAACTTTGGTCCTTCAACCGAACTTTGTGGTGGTACTCATGCCTCGGCTACAGGTAACCTCGGTATCTTCAAGATTATCAGCGAGAGTGCTATCTCGGCGGGTGTGCGTCGTATCGAGGCGACAACAGGAGAGCATGCCGAGAGCATAATATATAATGCACAGGATATGGTTAGCTCTTTGGAGCAGCTCGTGCGTAACCCAAAGGTGTTCCAGGCCATCGAGAAGATGATGGAGAGCAATGAGTCGTTGAGTCGCGAGATAGAGCAGATGCGTAAGGAGAAGGTTGCGTCTATCGCAGATGACCTTGCAAAGAATACCCCATTGCGCGGTGGTGTGACACTCATCTCTCACACGGCAAAATATTCTCCAGAGGTCATGAAGGATTTGGCATTTGCTTTGCGTCAGCGCGTAGATCGCCTTGTGATGGTTGTTGGTAACCTTCACGACGGTAAGCCAACACTCAATATTATGCTTACAGATAATATTGTTGAGATGGGTGTAGATGCTGGTGCTGTGGTACGTGAGGCGGCGAAGCTTATGAATGGTGGTGGCGGTGGTCAGAAGCACTATGCTACTGCTGGTGGTAAGAATCCTGATGGTCTTCAGGCTGCTGTTGATAAGGCTGTTGAGCTTATCATGAACAACATTAAGTAAGGAATGAAATAACGTGTATAATATTATGAGCAATAAGGTTTTATTGATGATATTGGATGGATGGGGTAATGGCGATCACTCGAAGTCAGACGTCATCTACTCAACAAATCCAGAATATATAAATGCCATGACGGCGCAGTATCCTCATGCAGAGCTTAAGACCGATGGTGAGAATGTAGGTTTGCCAGAGGGTCAGATGGGTAACTCTGAGGTGGGTCACCTTAATATTGGCGCTGGTCGTGTGGTTTACCAGGACTTGGTTAAGATTAACCGTGCGTGTCGTGATAACACTATTCTCGAGAATGAGGAGATTGTTAAGGCTTTCGAGTATGCGAAGGCTAATGGCGTGAATGTACATTTCATGGGTCTTGTGTCGGATGGTGGTGTTCACTCATCACTCGACCACCTCTTCAAGTTGTGTGACATTTCAAAGCACTATGGCATTGTGAATACATATGTTCATTGCTTCATGGATGGTCGTGATACCGACCCTCGTAGCGGTAAGGGCTTTATCGCAGCCTTGGAGGAGCATATGGCAAAGTCAACAGGTAAGATTGCCTCGATAATTGGTCGCTATTATGCCATGGATCGTGATAAGCGTTGGGAACGTGTTAAGATTGCTTACGATCAGCTTGTTAATGGCGTTGGCGAGAAGTCTACAAACATGGTGGAGGCTATGCAGAAGTCATACGATGAGGGTGTTACCGATGAGTTCGTTAAGCCTATCGTGAATGTTGATGCCGAGGGTAATGCTATCGGCACTATAAAGCCTAATGATGTTGTAATCTTCTTCAACTATCGAAATGACCGTGCCAAGGAGCTTACTATCGTGCTCACACAGCAGGATATGCCAGAGGAGGGTATGCATACCATGCCCTTGTACTACTGCTGTATGACTCCATATGATGCAAAGTTCGAGGGCTTGCACATCCTCTTCGATAAGGATAATGTGCCTAATACAATCGGTGAGTATATCGCATCACAGGGTTTGAAGCAGTTGCGTATTGCCGAGACCGAGAAGTATGCTCACGTGACATTCTTCCTTAATGGTGGTCGTGAGGATAAGTTTGCCGAGGAGGATCGTATTCTTGTGGCCTCTCCAAAGGTTGCAACATATGACCTACAGCCAGAGATGTCTGCATACGAGGTTAAGGATAAGTTGGTGGAGGCGCTTGGTGAGCAGAAGTACGACTTCATCTGCTTGAACTTCGCAAATGGCGACATGGTTGGTCATACAGGTGTATACGAGGCTATTGAGAAGGCTGTTAAGGCTGTTGATGAGTGCGTTAAGGATGTTGTCGAGGCTGCCAAGGCTAATGGCTATGAGGTTGTTCAGATTGCTGACCATGGTAATGCTGATAATGCAGTTAATGCCGACGGTACACCTAATACAGCACACTCACTCAATCCAGTGCCTATCGTTGTAGTATCTGACCGTGTAGCAAAGGTTAAGGATGGCATCCTTGCTGATGTAGCACCTACAGTACTTGATCTCATGGGTCTTGAAAAGCCCGCAGAGATGACTGGTGAGTCGCTTGTTGAGTATAAGTAGTAGTCCCAGATTTAATACTAATGGGTTGTATGCAGTTGAAGTAGCTGCATACAACCCATTTTTTATTATGCGAATATAACCTTGTCGACAAGTATGTCGTGGCTGTCGTGGGGTAGTGTGTTGAATATCTGGCACTCGAAGGCTATTCCTATCTTGATGGCACGGAATGTGGGTAGCGACATATACTTGTCGTAGAAGCCACCACCACGACCGAGGCGTATGCCAGAGGTGGTGAATGCACGCGCTGGAATGATGATGAGGTCTATATCGGCGGGATTGCACTCATCGTCGCCAATAGGCTCCTCGATACCAAATGCGCCAGTAGCCATCTGTATGGGGTCATAGTCATAGAAGCGCATTATGTCACCCTCGACCCTCGGCACTACAATCCTCTTGCCGAGTTGTCGCCATCTGGCTAATGCCATGGTGGTAGGTACCTCATCCTTCATTGCAGCAAAGAGTGCTATACACTCGCATCTTGAGAATATTTCTAGTTGCTCGATGTGACTAAATATTCTCTCTGCTGCCGATTGCATCGCCTCGGAATCCATGAGTTTGATGCGAGTTCTCACCTCGCGACGAATATCAAGTTTTGTATCCATACTCTACACTTTACATATTATTATATATTATTTTCCACTCTCTTTGCGTCAATTTGTGCTATTTTACTATCTAAAAAGTCAATTTTGGTATTGTTATTATGCAAACAATTGTTATCTTTGCAGTAACTTTCAGTACGCATATGCGTGCTGTGGGTGTACACAGGACAGACAATCGATAAAACTATTTACAAATATAACTAAATTTTTTACACTATGAGCTGTTTTTTAACTAATTCATCAGTGGGAAAGAAGGTCGTTATGAGTGTTACGGGATGTTTCCTCGTACTCTTCATTCTTTTCCACATGTCAATGAACATTACAATGCTTTTTGACTGGGCGAGCTACAATGCTATTTGTAGATTCCTCGGTGCTAATTGGTATGCTCTTGCTGCAACGGTGATTCTTGCAGCTGGCGTAGCGGTGCACTTCCTCTATGCATTCATCCTTACTATCGACAACTACCGTGCTCGTGGTAAGCAGCGCTACCAGGTGACAGTTAAGGAGAAGGGTGTTGCGTGGTCATCAAAGAACATGCTTGTTCTTGGCATCATCGTAATCCTTGGTCTAGGTCTTCACCTTGTACACTTCTGGTCAAAGATGCAGCTCGTTGAGCTTATGGGTGGTCACGCCTCAATCGTTGATGGTGTTGCTGGCGTTCAGGCTACAAATGGTGCTGCCATTATGATGATCACATTCTCAAAGTGGTACAACGTTGTTCTCTACATCGTATGGTTCGCAGCTTTGTGGTTCCACCTTACACACGGTGTGTGGTCTATGTTCCAGTCTGTAGGTTTCGCTAACGACACATGGTACCCACGCTTGAAGTGCTTGGCAAATATCGTTTCTACTCTTATCTTCATCGGCTTCGCTGTAGTTGCTGTATACTGCTTCATGACAAGCGACGCGTTGTTGATCGAAGAGATGATTGCAGCCGAGAATTTGATTCATTAAACCAGTGATAACAATAAAAACTAATATATTATGGCTTATAAATTAGATGCAAAAACGCCTGCTGGCGAGTTGGCTCAAAAGTGGAGCAACCATAAGGCGGCCATTAAGGTTGTCAGCCCAGCAAATAAGCGTAAGTTGGATATCATTGTAGTAGGTACTGGTCTTGGTGGTGCTTCTGCAGCTGCTTCACTCGGTGAGCTTGGCTACAATGTTAAGATCTTCTGCATTTCTGACTCTCCACGTCGTGCTCACTCTATCGCTGCACAGGGTGGTATCAACGCTGCGAAGAACTATCAGAACGATAATGACTCAATCTATCGTCTCTTCTACGATACAATCAAGGGTGGTGACTACCGTGCACGTGAGGCTAACGTATACCGTCTTGCCGAGGTCTCTAACCTTATTATCGACCAGTGCGTAGCACAGGGTGTACCTTTTGCACGTGAGTATGGTGGTCTCTTGGCTAACCGTTCATTCGGTGGTGCCCAGGTATCACGTACATTCTATGCTCGTGGTCAGACCGGTCAGCAGCTCCTTCTCGGTGCTTATGCTGCTCTTAACAAGGAGATCGCAGCTGGCTCTGTTAAGTCATATCCTCGTCACGAGATGTTGGATGTTGTTATTGAGAATGGCGAGGCTTGCGGTATCATCGCACGTAACCTCGTAACAGGTGAGATTGAACGTCACGGTGCACACGCTGTTGTTATCGCAACAGGTGGCTACGGTAACGTATTCTTTCTCTCAACAAACGCTATGGCGTCTAACGGCTCTGCAGCATTCCAGTGCTACCGTAAGGGTGCAGGTTTCGCAAACCCATGTTTCACACAGATTCACCCTACATGTATCCCTGTACACGGCACACAGCAGTCAAAGTTGACTCTTATGTCAGAGTCATTGCGTAACGATGGTCGTATCTGGGTTCCAAAGAAGATGGAGGATGTAGAGGCTATCCGTAAGGGTACAAAGAAGCCATCAGATATCGCAGAGGCTGATCGCGACTACTACTTGGAACGTCGTTACCCAGCCTTCGGCAACCTTGTGCCACGTGACGTTGCTTCACGCGCTGCAAAGGAACGTTGCGATGCTGGTTACGGTGTTAACGAGACAGGTTTGGCAGTATTCCTCGACTTCAAGACAGCTATCGAACGTCTTGGTAAGGAGACTATCAAGCAGCGTTATGGTAACCTCTTCGATATGTATGAGGAGATTACTGACGTGAACCCATACGAGCAGCCAATGCAGATCTTCCCAGCGGTACACTACACAATGGGTGGTATCTGGGTTGACTACAACCTTATGACAACAATCCCTGGTTTGTACGCTATTGGTGAGGCTAACTTCTCTGATCATGGCGCTAACCGTCTTGGTGCTTCTGCTCTTATGCAGGGTCTTGCTGATGGTTACTTCGTATTGCCTTACACTATCGGTGACTACCTCTCAAAGAAGATCCAGGCACCAAAGGTTAAGACTGATACAGCTGCCTTCGACGAGGCAGAGAAGGGTGTTCGCGCACGTATCGAACGTCTCTTCGCTATCAAGGGTACACAGTCTGTAGACGATATCCACAAGCGTTTGGGTCTCATCATGTGGGACAACGTGGGTATGGCTCGTACAAAGGAGTCTTTGGAGAAGGCTATCGTAGAGATTCAGGCATTGCGTAAGGAGTTCTATAAGGATCTTAAGCTTGTTGGTGACAACGAGTCATTCAACGTTGAGTTGGAGAAGGCATTGCGTCTTGAGGACTTCTTGGAGCTTGGTGAGCTTATGGCTCGTGACGCCTTGAACCGTGAGGAGTCTTGTGGTGGTCACTTCCGTTCAGAGCACCAGACAGAGGATGGTGAGGCCTTGCGTCACGACGACAAGTTCGCATATGCTGCTGTTTGGGAGTATAAGGGTATCGACAATGCTCCAGAGATGACTATCGAGCCATTGGAGTATGAGTTCGTACACCGTGCACAGCGTAACTACAAAGACTAACTTTTTGACGTAACACTTTAATAAAGACTGATTATGAATTTTACATTAAAGATATGGCGTCAAAGAGACGCTAAATCACAGGGTGCATTCGAGACCTATAAGGTAACGGATATCTCGGCTGACACATCATTCCTCGAGATGATGGACATCCTGAACAACAATCTTATCCATGAGGGTAAGGAGCCTGTTGCTTTTGACCACGACTGCCGCGAGGGTATCTGCGGTATGTGCTCTATGCACATCAACGGTCATGCACATGGCCCATCACAGGCTGTTACTACTTGCCAGATGTACATGCGTAAGTTTAAGGATGGCTCTACTATCACTATCGAGCCATGGCGTTCAGCAGCGTTCCCTGTAATCCGTGACTTGGTTGTGGATCGTGCTGCTTACGATAAGATTTTGCAGGCTGGTGGTTTCATCTCTGTACGTACTAACTCTGTACCTGATGGTAACGCTATTCCTATTCCAAAGGCAGATGCAGACGAGTCTATGGATGCAGCGGCTTGCGTAGGTTGTGGTGCTTGTGCTGCAACATGTAAGAATGGTTCAGCAATGTTGTTCGTTGCTGCGCGCGTATCATCACTCGCAAAGTTGCCACAGGGTAAGGTTGAGGGTGCACGTCGTGCAAAGGCGATGGTTGCCAAGATGGATGAGTTGGGCTTCGGTAACTGTACTAACACTGGTGCTTGCCAGGCACAGTGCCCAAAGTCAATCTCTATTGCACATATCGCACGCTTGAACCGCGAGTTCTTGGCAGCGAAGCTTAAGGACTAATAAATAGTTCCTAATTGAAGTATCGTGGATGGGTTAACCATCCACGATACTTTTTTTTGTTCTATCCTATCATTCGATGATTGATTATATCACACCCTTAAAACACCCTTCATGGCGCGCATTTTGTAGTATGTAGTATGGGTTTAATACTAAAAAATTAATACTATGATGCCAGTAAAGAAATTAAACAGATTGCCTGGAGTATTCGGTGACCTCTTCTATGATCAGTGGCCCGAGGTATTCGCAAAGCGTGGCGCAACACCGCTTATCAACGTAATAGAGACAGATAAGAAGTTTAAGGTGGAGATTGCTGCGCCAGGTCTCACAAAGGATGACTTCAAGATTGAGCTAAATGCTGAAAATCAGCTTGTCGTGTGTCTTGAGAAGTGCGAGGAGAGGGATGGTAAGAGTGGTGAGTGCTGCGGTGAGGAGGATTGTGCAAAGGATGAGAAGCATCACTACCTACGTCGTGAGTTTAACTACACCTCCTTCCGTCAGATTTTCAACCTTCCAGAAAGCGTCGATCGTGATAAGATATCGGCAAAGATGAGGCATGGCGTGTTGTCTATAAAGTTGCCGAAACGTGATGGCGCAGAGGCGAAGGCTGATATGAAGCAGATTGCCATTGAGTAGTATCTGTTGAATATCGTAGCTACTTGGTCGTCAATATATAAGGTGTAGCTACATATTCAATAAGATGAGAGTGAATAAGAAGTGTATTTTGTCGTTACGCTTGCCCTCAAAATGCTCATTTACGATTAGTAAACTCCGCTTTTTCGGGCTTCGCAAGCCTAAAACTACATCTTTTTATTCACTCTCTTTGGTCTGGGGCTGGCTATGTTACTTTTTAGTCGGCCTCACATTTTTTTGATATGCTTCAGCTCTAATGCTATTTGTTGCGTAGCATGCGTGATATATCTGCTACGGTGCGTAGTAGCGCCCATGTAATCATTGTGAGGGCGAAGATGCCAATGGCGATGCACACTGCCCACATCATGGGGGCTGTGACGTTGAATGTGGTGACAATTGGGGCTATGAGTGTGCCAAATGTTGCGAATAGACCCAATACCAAAAGTATATCTGCAGCGTTTACAAGTACAGCCTCACGGAATATGTACTTTGGTTTCTCGATAGGTGCAGTATTGGCATAGTCACTCTTTGTCACCACCTCGCTGATGCCTTCTGGTGTTGGCTCGTTGTGCTCCTCGGGGCGATATGCGCCGCAGTGAGGACATCTATTATTGGCGTTATCTACAAGTCTATTGCAGTGGCGACATAGCCAACACTCTCTCTCGTTAACACTCTCCATAGCGGCTGTTATTTCTTACTCTCATTGTGATCAATATCGCAACCCGCGCAGTTGCCCGAACATATATTGTCCCCCTCACAGTCATTAAGACCCATATCCTCACGTGTCTCCTGCACTGCACACTTGATACCCATCTTCTGCATATTTGGATTTGTAGATATCTCGGATTGTATGTGGTGTCCCTTGAGGATATATGTCAGCGACATGGCAAGGGCGAAGAAACCCACAACAACAATCGCTGCGATGATGGTTGTAAGAAGTGTCGACATAATTATTTTTTGTTTTAATGTTTAAATGCTATTTTTATTATGTAATTTCAGTGCAAATTTATATATTTGCAGTAAATTTTGCAAGTGCTATAGTGCGTTGTTAGATGGCGTCTCTATAAAATTGTTTTATACTCACTTATTTAGTGTATGAAGATAGTCATTGCTGGTGCGGGTGATATGGGAACACACCTCGCGAAGATGCTCAGTGGTAATGGTCATGACATAACAGTTGCGGATGTTGATCCTAAAGCATTGGTTGAGGTGGGAAACCTTGTCGATGTGGTGACTGTGGAGGGTGACACTACGCAGTTCTCGGTATTGCGTAAGGCGGGTGTGCGCAGGTGTGACCTCTTTATTGCGGTGCGTTCTGTGGAGAATGATAACATACTCTCGGCGGTGATGGCAAAGCAGTTGGGTGCAAAGAAGGCTATTGCGCGCGTCGATAGCAACGAGTATCTTGAGCCAAACAGCAAGGAGATATTCATAGACATGGGCATCGACTACCTATTCTATCCAGAGCAGATTGCAGCACGAGAGGTTATCAGTCTTCTGGGCCATACTTCGTCGACAGAGTATATGGACTTTGCAGCCGGCAAACTATCTCTTGTGGCCTTCCGCCTTGAGCTTACATCTCCGCTTCTGGGTCGCATGGTCATAGATGGGGAGGATGATGAGGATCTTGAGTATCGTGTTGTGGCTATTGTGCGAGGCTCGAAGACGATAATACCTACCGTTGATGATAGGTTTGAGGAGGAGGATATGGTGTATGCCATTGCGCGTCATAATGCTACGCACCGTGTAGTAGAGCTTTCAGGTAGACGTGAGGTCGAGATACGTAACATGATGATTCTCGGTGGCTCGCGCATAGGTGTTCGTATAGCTAATGAGTTGCAGAACGAGGTAAATATTAAACTTGTTGACTACGATGCTGACAAGGCATTCCGCCTTGCCGAGAGACTCGATAAGACGCTTATCATCAATGAGGATGGCCGCGATACGGAGGCTATGATGGAGGAGGATATTGCCGGTATGGATGCTTTTGTTGCTGTGACAGGTCGCAGTGAGACAAATATCCTTGCAGCGATGCTCGCGAAGCGCATGGGCGTAAAGAAGGTTATTGCCGAGGTGGAGAATATAAACTATATATCGCTTGCCGAGAGTATCGGTGTGGATACCATCATCAACAAGAAGCTTGTTACTGCATCTAACATCTTCCGCTTCACGATGACAACTGACGTGCAGGCTATCAAGTGTCTGACGGGTAGTCAGGCCGAGGTTATGGAGTTTATAGTGAAGCCTAACTCGCCAGCTACGAAGGATAAGATTCGAGACTTGGGACTCCCCGAGGATGCTATCATAGGTGGTGTGGTGCGCGGTGATAGGGTTTTCATCGCCGTAGATGACACACAGATTAACGCCTATGATCGTGTTGTGGTATTCGCTATGCCTGACTCGGTGATGCGTGTGGCAGAGTTCTTTAATTAGGTCTGTAGTAACTTTAAGAAGAGATATAAATATAAAATATAACTTATTATGTATATAGCAATTGCGGGTAATATCGGTAGTGGTAAAACGACGCTTACCGAGATACTTACAAAACGTTATGGCGCCAAGGCCTACTATGAGGATTTGGCGAACCCATATATAAATGATTTCTACGAAGATATGGGTCGTTGGTCATTCCATCTACAGCTATGGTTCCTTGGTAGTCGCATACAGCAGACCTTGACAATGCTCTCGGATGCATCGGACAATGTGGTGCAGGATCGTACCATATATGAGGATGCGCACATCTTTGCTGACAATCTGCACTCAATGGGTCTCATGGCAAGTCGAGACTTCGATACGTACATGAAGATGTTTAATATCGAGCAAGCACTATTGCCAAAGCCTGATGTGCTAATATATCTCAAGGCGAGTGTGCCAACACTTATCTCGCAGATTAAGATGCGTGGTAGGGAGTATGAGCAGAATATAGACGAGGAGTATCTGAAGCGTCTCAATGACAAGTATAACCATTGGATTGAGAATATCTATGAGGGTCGTGTGCTTGTTGTGGATAAGGATGTTGATGACTTTGTTGCCGACGCGTCAATCATAGATCGCATATGTGCCTCTGTGGAGGAGATGTGTACAGGTAAGCGACAACTATAAGGAGATTTAAGGATGAATGTAGCACTACCCGAGGAGTTTAAGGAGAGCATGCGTAGGGTGCTTGGTGTCGAGGCTGAAGAGTTGTTCGCAGCCCTCGATACCATGCCGGCTGTCTCTGTGCGACTCAATCCCGCGAAGCCTGTAGCAGCATTTGATGGTGAGACTGTGGGGTGGTCACCAATGGGTAGATATCTTGATGCGCGCCCACAGTTTACTCTCGACCCGCTGATGCATGGTGGCGCATACTATGTTCAGGAGGCATCGTCACAGTTTGTAGCACATCTGCTTAAGGATGACGATATCGCTGGTGGCAGAGTTCTCGATATGTGTGCTGCGCCAGGTGGTAAGACTACAATATACTCTACGCTTGTTGGTCGCAAAGGCCTTGTTGTGGCAAACGATATAAATAGAAGTCGTACGCTTGCTCTTGCTGACAATGTGCAGCGATGGGGTATGGGTAACGTGGTTGTAACATGTAGTGAGCCTCGATACATTGGCGATTTCGAGCAGTGGTTCGATGTCGTCGCCGTGGATGCGCCATGCTCTGGTGAGGGTATGTTTCGCAAGATGGAGGAGGCGCGTACCGAGTGGTCGCCATATGGTGTCGAGCAGTGCGTAGCGCGCCAGAAGGAGATTTTGGCAGAGGCATGGCGAACACTAAAGCCTGGCGGTAAGTTAATATACAGTACGTGCACCTTCAACGACATGGAGGATGAGGGCATTGTAGAGTGGTTGATGGATGAGTATGGCGACGATGTGGTAGCGGCTCCCGATGTTGATATAGATGAAGAGTGGGGTATTGTTCGTAGTACTATAGGGGCCTTTCAGTGTTTCCACTTCTATCCACATAAGACACGCGGAGAGGGTTTCTTTGCTGCCGTTGCTTGTAAGGCTGAGGCATCGCAGCGACGTGTGGCGCCCAAGTCTCGCCGTAAGGTATTTACGCCGCTGCGCAAGGGCGATATGGCTGAAGTGTCACGTTGGGTGGATGATGCTAAAGATAAGGAGTTTATGATGATAGGCGATGTGGTATATGCCTATGATAAGAGTGTCGCCGAGGATGTAGTACGTCTCTCGGAGGTGCTTACAGTAGTATACTCTGGTGTTGTTATGGGGCAGATATTCAAGGGTAAGTTGAAGCCTGAACATCCATTGGCCTTGTATGTGGGCATCAATAGAGATGCTGTGCCGATGGTAGATGTGTCAGAGGGGGATGCCGTAGACTACTTACGTAGACAAGATATTGCAGCATCGCAGTTTGATGAGGGTGTGAATATTGTCTGCTTTAAGGGGCTGCCAATAGGCTTTATTAAGCGTATTGGTGCTCGTTGTAATAATATGTATCCCAAGGATTTGAGAATAATGAAATTGTAATAATGTAACATATAATAATATGGCAAAGCTACTTTATTCGATGGGTGAGGTTACGGAGATGTTTGATGTTAATGCATCACTAATCCGTTATTGGGAGTCGAAGTTTGACTGCATAAAGCCTCATAAGAACAAGAAGGGTAATAGAATGTTCACGCCTTCGGATGTGGAGAACCTTAAGATAATATACCACCTCGTTAAGGAGAAGGGCATGACATTGGAGGGTGCAAACCAGGCGATGAAGCGCCGCGGTAAGAGTGTTAAGCGTGACGTGTCGATCCTTGAGAGACTGCAGAGTATCCGCGCTATGCTCATTGAGGTGCGTGAGTCGCTGGGTGACAATACGCCTGTGGAGTATGAGGCACCTATTGATGCTGTGTCGGAGCTCATTGCCGATGTCGAGAGTGATGCCAAGGTGCAAGTTGTTGCTGCGGTGACAACGCCCGAGCCTATGGCCGAAGAGGTTGATGCCGTCGCGGAGGTGGCACCTTGTGAGGATGCAGAGGCTCCAGCACCACGCCGTCGTGGTCGCCCCCGTAAGGTTGTTGAGACTGTAGAGAATGAGGAGGGAGCAATGCAGAGTGTTGCACGTCGTCGCGGTAAGTCGAAGAGGGATGGCGAGACAAAGGAACTCTTCCCATTCTATGAGCAGTCGTTGTTCTAATATATTGTTGTTATGAAGATTCGTGAGCTTGTAGCTGCCATCGAGGAGTTTGCTCCACTCGATTTGCAGGTAGATTATGATAACTCTGGACTCATCGTTGGTAGGCTCGATGATGAGGTACACGCTGCATTGTTGGCTGTGGATGTGACCGAGGAGGTGCTCGATGAGGCGGAGAGAGAGGGGTGTGATATAATCATCACTCACCATCCCATAATTTTTAGTCCTATTAAGCGTCTTAACTCGGCGACATATGTCGAGAGATGTGTGGAACGTGCAATACGCAGTGGTATTGCACTGTATGCGTGTCACACAAACCTCGATAGTGTGCCAGGTGGTACAAGCTGGCAGGTGGGTGCCATGCTTGGACTTGATGACATGACGATACTTGAGCCACGCAGAGGTAACCCAGAGGTGGGCTTCGGCGTTGTGGGTGTGTTGCCACGCGCGGAGAATGCAAAGGCTCTTCTTGCTCGCGTAAAGAGCATATTTGGTGTCGAGGCGTTGCGCTATAGCGATATACCATCGGAGGATATGATGGTACGTAAGGTGGCGGTATGCACAGGCGCTGGCAGGTCTAACATAGGTGATGCTCTGGCCTCGGGTGCCGAGCTATACATCACCGCTGACTTGCGCTATAACGACTTCATGATGGGTGATAATCGTATGATTTTAGCAGATATTGGACATTTTGAGAGTGAATTTTGCGCAATTCGCATCTTATATGATGTATTATCCAAAAAAATGTGTAACTTTGCAGTTCGCAAGAGTGCGAACTCGCGTAACCCTATACACTATTTAGTGTAAGTATAGTTGCAGTAATATCTAAATTGTATAACATATATGGCACAGAAGAAGACAAACGATGTTGATTACTCGATGCAGGAGAAGATCATGGCTCTTTATGAGTTGCAGAAGATTGATTCAGCCATCGATGAGATTAACAAGGTGAAGGGTGAACTACCCCTCGAAGTGCAGGATCTCGAGGATGAGATTGCCGGCCTCAATACACGTGTTGAGAATATCAATGCCGAGATAGAGGAGCTTAACTCTCTCACTCGTCAGCGTAAGCGCGAGGTAGACCAGGCAAAGATAATGATTGGCAACTACAAGGAGCAGCAGAACAATGTGCGCAACAACCGTGAGTATGATGCTATCACAAAGGAGATAGAGTATCAGGAACTCGAGATTGAGCTTGCAGAGAAGCGCCTCAAGGAGTACTCTGCACAGATAAAGACCAAGAAGGCTCTTATCGAGGAGACTAACGCCCTTGTCGAGGAACGTAATATCGACTATACTGCAAAGAAGCAGGAGCTCGACTCAATCGAGGCAGAGACTGCACAGCAGGTGGAGGAGCTCAAGGCGAAGGCCGAGAAGGCACAGCAGCCCATCGACGAACGCCTATTTGCAGCATATAACCGTATTCGTAGCAATGTTCACAACGGTCTTGCTGTGGTTACTATCACTCGTGATGCTTGTGGTGGTTGTTTCAACCGCATCCCTCCACAGCGTCAGGTGGATATCCGCCAGGGTAAGAAGCTTATCGTTTGTGAGTACTGCGGTCGTATCCTCGTAAGCGAGTAGTTTGCATAAGTTAAGAGTAGTACTTTAACTGCAAAAAAAAACCTATCTAATTTGTTAGATAGGTTTTTTTGTCTATAATCTTAATCGTTAAGCTCAAGCCAGCGCATCTCCTTCTCATCCGTAAGAGCAATAATCTCCTCAATACGTGTAGATACCTCGGTTAGGCGATCGTAGGGTAGTGTGCCTGATGATAGCTCGCCCTCAAGTGTTGCGCGTTCTTCGGCAAGTGCTGCAAGATCCCTCTCCAGCTGTTCAAGCTCGCGCTGCTCTTTGAATGATAGTTTGCGCTTGGAGATGTCGTGCGTGCGTTGCTGTTGTGGCTTCTGCTGTGTGGTGTTACGCTGTGCGTTGCGTTCCTCGGCCTCCTTCTCCTTGATATATTCGCGATATTCGCTATACTGACCCACGAAGTCCTTAATGCGACCATCACCCTCGAAGACAAATAGGTGATCAACACATTTGTCGAGGAAATATCTGTCGTGTGATACGATGAGCAGGCAACCCTTAAACTCACGAAGATACTCCTCCAAGACATTCAGTGTCATGATGTCGAGATCATTTGTTGGCTCATCCAGAATAAGCATATTGGGATTCTGCATGAGTACCGTGAGTAGATATAGACGACGACGTTCGCCACCACTTAATATGTCAACACGCTTGTTGAAGGTCTCGTGAGGAAAGAGGAAACGGTTTAGGTATGTCGTTGCCGAGATGCTATGGCCATCAGATGATTTGACTACCTCGGCTATATCCTGCACACACTCAAGCACGGTCTGCCCTGGCTTGAATGTTATTCCACGTTGCGAGTAGTAACCTACTCGTAGTGTCTCACCCAGCTCGATGATGCCACCATCTGGTGTCAGCCTGCCTGTCATGAGGTTAAGGAAGGTTGTCTTTCCCACACCATTGCGACCTACTATGCCTATGCGCTCACCACGTGTATATTTATATGAGAACTTATCAAGCATCTTGCGACCTTCGTATGCGAAGTCTACATCCATGCAGTCGATAATCTTGCGGCCCAGGCGCGAGGTGGCAACATCAATCTCCACGCTATCTGTGCGTAGGCTTACAGCAGCCTTGTCCTTAAGGTCGTAGAAGGCATTAATTCTATATCGAGCCTTACCCGTGCGTGCCTGTGGTGTGCTGCGTATCCACTCTAGCTCGCGGCGTAGTAGGTTGCGAGACTTGTCAATCTCGGCCTGCATATTTGCATATCTCTCCTCGCGCTTCTCGAGGTACTCGGTGTAGTTGCCACGATAGGTGTATAGCTTGCCACGGTCAATCTCCATGATGGTGTTGCATACACGATCGAGAAAGTAGCGGTCGTGTGTCACCATTAGTAGTGTGCATCGTGAACGCTGTAGATAACCCTCAAGATACTCAATGATGTCGATGTCGAGGTGGTTGGTGGGCTCATCCATGATTATGAACTCGGCATTCTGGAGCATCATACATGCCAAGGCTACACGCTTTGCCTCGCCACCAGATAGCTCGCCCATAGGCTGATTCCACTTCTCAATCTTTAACGAGGATAGCACTTGGCGGATGTTTTGCTCAACACTCCAGCCATTTGATGCATCCATCGCTGCAATGGCTCTCTCGAGACGTTTGCTATCGCCACTATCAAGCGCAGCCTCATATTCGCGTAGCTCGGGTGATAGGTCTCCCATGCGGGCATATACCTCCTCAAATATCGTGTTCTGTGGGTTGAAGGCTGTATCCTGGTCGAGGAAGGCGACACGGATATCCTTCATAAACTTAATCTCGCCGCCTCTGTCGGAGTGCTCTACGCCAGCGAGAATCTTAAGCAGTGAAGACTTGCCTGTGCCATTTGGGGCAACAAGGGCAATCTTATCGCCCTCGTTGATGTTGAAGCTAATATCGCTAAATAGTGTCCTATCACCGTAGGACTTTGATATGTTTTCTACTTGTAGGTAACTTGCCATATAATAGTTTGTTACATCATTTTACTTGTGTCGAGATTTAGGTCAAATGCTAACCTCTCTCCACTTGTGTAATATACAATACCTCTATACTCAAAACCCAACTTATCGAGCATTGCAAGCATGCGTATGTTACCACGATGGGTATCTATGCGGAATGCCTCTATATTAGCACGACGGGCTATATTTGCGGCATGCTGCATGAGCTTTACAGCTATGCCATTGCGTCGTGATGTGCCGTCAACGCATAGGCGGTGAACGACGACATAGTCGTCAGGTGTGCCCCATGCGTCATTGGCAATCTGTGAGTATGCCTCCTCGCCAGTAAGGACTATAGCGGCATACCCCACAACATGGTCGTCATTGTCGCAGTATACATATCCAACAGCTTGCTCTATATCCGCAGCGATAGCCTCCGTAGATGGATAGCCATCTTGCCATTGATCTATGCCGAGGTCGCGCAACGCCTCCTGGGCGCTACGCACGATATGTATTATCTGCTCTATATCCCTATTGTCAGCTAGCCTAATCATCGTCTACTTGATATCTCCCTTATCTTACGGTTGATGATGAAGATGTTGAATGTTACAATTGCCGCAGTAAAGAGTGTGCCTACGATGATTGCGGTTGTAGGTATGGCGGATAGTGTTATACCGAGCCACTCCGAAATATGACCAGTATAAATGCTCTGAACTATGAATATTGCCACAATGCTAATGATGAGCACAGAGATGTTTAGCACCAAGGCCATTACGTTATACGGCATGGCAACACGTGCGGGACTATAGCCAATGAGTACAAGGTTCTCCAGCTTTGTGATGTTCTTCTGCAGCAGCAGGTAGATGCTTAATGTGAGTATTATGAGTGATAGTATACTGAACATCACGCCTATGCCAACAATAACTGCTGCACCTACTTCAAGTATTGAAAGCGCTTTGCTGCTCTCTGCAGGCTTATTCTCAATCTCATAACCATGCTCCTCAAGGTATGCTGTGAGCTCTGGGTCTGTGGGGTTGCTGACCTCAAGGATGAGGCGTGTGTGTCCATCATCCTCACCCTCGCCATACTCGCTGTTTGCCCAATCCATGAATGTTGATGGCACAAGGATGGTGTTTAGCCTCTCGGAGAAGCCTACGATATATGCGGTGTGGTCACTTCTCTTGCCGTTGCCTTCGAGGCGTATGCCGAGTTCTACACGCTTGATTATATCCTCGGTAATCTGTGGTAACTGCTGCGTCTGGCTGAAACCGAAATTATAGAGGTTAAGGTAGTTGCGAGGCAGAATGATGGGGATGACAGTGTCGCCAGGCGAGAAACACCATTTGTCACTCTTAACATCTATGAAGTTGTCGGGCACAGACTCGAAAAATAGCATTGTTGATAGTCTCTGCCCGTTAAATACTATACTGCCGTCTACCTCGAAGCGCGATGCTGTGAATGTGCCGAGATTGATGGTGAAGGGTTGCTCATTGAGGTCGTTGATATCCTCATCGCTAAATGTAGGTGTACCTATGCCCATACGTTCTACGGGGCGTGTGATGATGAGGTAGTCGTTGCCAATGAGTGACTTCTCGCCCGATAACATGGGTTGAAGGTCGCTGTATATCTGCACGCCGGCAAGGATGACGGTCATGCCAATGAGGTTGGCAATGAAGAATATTGCCAACTCGAAGATGCTGATGTGCTTACGCAGCAATTGCCATATTAGACTCATAGATTGAGGCATATGTCGTACTCTATATTCATATGTTTGCCAATGGATGTAGCGATGAGGGCAGCACCACACCTCTCGGCTTCGCGAAGTATTATGTCACGCATTATATCGCTGTTAGCATCGTCAAGATGCGAAATAGGCTCGTCGAGGAGTAAGAAGTCGAAGGGTTGGCATAGTGCACGAATGAGGGCTACACGCTGCTGTTGTCCGTATGACATGCGGTCAATGCGAGTGTTTAGTTTGTCGCCAATACCCAGCTCCTCGAACCATTGCACCACCTGTGCCATATCCCTGTGGTGCGTAATGTTATTCTTTATCTCCACATTCTGCATGGCGGTGAGCTCACCAAAGAGCTTGAGGTCCTGGAAGAGTATGCTTATGCTCCTCTGGCGCACCTCGCACCATTCAGAGGAAGATAACCTATTTATATCCCTGTCATCAAATGATATTGTGCCACTATAGTCACCGCGCTGACCATATAGAAAACTGCATAGCGATGACTTGCCCGTTCCAGAGGCAGCCTTGATAAGATATCTCTTACCTCTCTCCAGAATGACCTCTCTATTCCATATGTCGGAACGGAGATCTACGCGTGAGGCGAAGATCTCCGGTACAACATTATGTAGTTTAATCTCTTTCACTACAAAGGTCTTTTGTTAGAATATCTCGTTGGTAACCTCCTCTACAGCGAGTGGTAGGAGGAGGTTGGTAATCTGCTCAAGAGCATTTGTGCGCTTGTCGTCGAATATGATACCAAACTCTACGGTGGTAACGTCGTTAACCACGAAGTATGAGTAACTAACCATGTCGACAGCACGCTGATAGATGTCGCGAACATCGTAGTCCATCTCCTCCTTGAGCTCATCACTTAAAAGCTTGATGAAGTCATTCTTCATTATGTTGTCGATGTCGAGGATCATGTATGATAGAGTGTTATCAATCTTCTCGGCCCATGGTCTCTCGGCGGCAGTGCGTTCCTTTGTGGCAAATGGCATATTGACACTTGCGAAGAGGAGGTTATTCTCCTGGCAGATTGTGAAGTCGAAGCCCTCAAGACTTGCGCTATAACTGTCTGTGCCCTCACGTGTGAATATGCCGGCACCAAACTGACCTACGTTAGAGATGATATACTTGTCGGCAACGTCAACAAGGCATGCTGCCTCGATGCTGTGAAACTCTGGCTTTGTGTAGTACTCATCCCAGTAGTAGTTGTATCTCTGCGCCATCTGACCACTGATGTCCTCCACGCCAATAGTGAAATCGCCATTGATGCTCTTGATTACATCTGCTGCGATGGCCATAATCATGTTGAACTCGTTTGAGTCAACCTCTGCGTTAATCATCTCCTTGAAGTTAGGATCCTCGAGGAGTGTTGATATCATAGTTGCGATATTATTGCCATTGATACCATAGTTCATAAGTGCTAATACATCATTGCTGAAGTACTTGAGATGCTCGTTAGAGGTGCGGAGGTATAGATCCTCGTATTGAGTAGTTAACGTCTCGCCAAGATCTGTCTTAATGTCAACAATTGCGCTGCCAGGGTTGAATGTGAGAGACATCACTGCGTTGGCATTCTCCTTGAGCTCCTTCTTATATGACTCCAACATAGCGATGTTTTTCTCATTCTGTGCAATGCTATCTTCCCAATACCCCGCATAGCTGTCGTCTTCGGCAATCCACTCTCTATACATGTCGTTATTCCTATTAAGACTGTCGATGATGGTGCCGATGAACATCTCGAGGTTTACGTATGTTGCCATGTCGCTTTGTCCGAATATTGCGAGCTGCTCCATAGAACGATTAAGAGACTCCGCGGCATATGCAATAGTAGTGTCATAGTCATTAACTATGGGAGCAATGGCTATCTGCGTATCGTTATATGTTACGGCGAACTCCTCGTATGTGAATGAACGTGTATCGCCCTCTGTTACTACGACGATTGGCTCCTGGTCGTCCATCTCGAGCATGTATGAGATAGCCTCAATGCTCTTGTCGAGCTTCTCTACATCAGCCACCGTGGCGATGAATGCTACATCTGCGTTCTTGTTTACGCATCCATAGATTGGAAGGTCGAAGTTGATACCTGTATTGTTCAGATCCTCTATGATGGATGCTATATGTGCGCCCACGGCGCTATCGTCACAACCAGCCTTCATCGCTGTGGCCATTAAACGTCGATTCTCGGGTGTGATGTGTTTGTCGAATGCACCCTTCTCATCAAGCTGCTTGACGTTTACGTAGAATACAGCGAGGTCGTCAATGTTTGTGCATAACTCCGTGAGCTTTGCATCTTCGCTATCTTTAGATGTGCTAACAAAGTAGATTGTAGCTCCAATTGCAACAGCAGCCACAATCGCTAAAATGCTAAATAATAGACTCTTTTTCATAATTATTCTCTTTTAATTTCTTAACTCTTATCTCTATGTAATGCAGTGCTGATATAGTGACCATTGAGGCTTCTGCTCTGAGGTGCGCACCGCTATTATTTAATATGACAAAGATATAAATTATTTTTTAAATCGCCCTCTCTTATACAATATATTTAATGTACGATATTAGGTATCTCTACTTATTTGGTATTAAAGAAAAAAAGAGTAAATTTGCAAAATAAATCTTCGAGATAGCAACTAAAACTTAAATATGGAAAATTTCAAGCCTACGAAGTACACGTTGACATGTGTGGCAACAGGTCGTCAGTTCGATGACACAGGATGGATATTAGACGATGCAGAGTGTAAAACGCCATCGTTGGTGCGCGCTAACTATCAGAGTAAACAACTTGAGGTTAAGTCTAACGATTACGGCCTTTATAAGTTCTGTGATTGGTTGCCTGTGAAGCGAATGCTTCAGGGATCATCTGCTCCTGTGACATATAAGAGTGAGGCTTTGGCCAAACATCTCGGTCTGTCAAATCTATGGATTACGATGAGTGGTTACTGCCCATCGAAGGGGGTGAGAATGTCTACCTGCTCGTTCAAGGAGACGGAGGCATATAGTGTATGTGCGCGTATCGACGAGAAGGAGGATAGAGTGCTTGTTGTTGCCTCGGCAGGTAACACGGCGCGTGCCTTCGCAAAGGTGTGCTCGGATAATAATATCAAGCTTCTGCTGTGTGTGCCATCAGACAACCTCGATGCGCTATGGTTCTCGGAGCCTCTTAACGACTGCGTGAAACTAATCGCCTGTGAGAAGGGTGGCGACTACTACGATGCTATATACTTGAGTATAATGGCTCTTAAGTCGTCGAAATTCTACTCGGAGGGCGGTGCAAAGAATGTGGCACGTCGTGATGGTATGTCTACAACGGTGCTCTCGGCAGTAACAACAATAGGTCGCATCCCAGACTACTACTTCCAGGCTGTAGGTAGTGGTACAGGTGCTATCGCCGCATGGGAGGCTAATATGCGCCTAATAGAGGATGGTCGTTATGGTGACAACACTATGCGCCTCATGGTGTCGCAGAATGCCCCATTTGTGCCTATATATGATGCGTGGCGTGCCGACTCGCGCGAGATGCTTCCATATGACAATAACAAGGCACGTCGTGATGCCGAGCTAATCGATGCCAAGGTGCTATCTAACCGTAAGCCTCCATATGGCATTGCGGGTGGTCTCTATGACGCACTTAAGGCTTCGAATGGTGACGTGTTGGTGGCAACGAATGCACAGTCACGCAGAGCATGCAAGCTCTTTAAGGAGTTGGAGGGTATAGACATCTATCCAGCACCCGGTGTAGCTCTCGCCTCGCTTATTAAGATGGTGGAGACAGGTGCAATTGATAAGGATGCATGTATCATGCTTAATATCACTGGTGCTGGCGAGGAGGCTGCAAAGCGCAATCGTCAGATGTGGCACTTAAAGCCAAGCAAGGTATTCTCGCTTACTGCCAGCATAGATGAGGTTGTAACTTATGTTGAATCACTCTTTTAATGAGATTATATGTTGTATCCATTGAAGTTTAAACCCCGTATTAAGGAACGTATCTGGGGTGGTCAGGCAATATTGAAGAAGAAGGGTAAGGCGGCATCGCGCCTTGCAAAGGATAAACTCTACGGCGAGAGCTGGGATCTATCATCGGTGAAGGGTGATGTCTCTGTTGTCTCTAATGGCTTTCTCAAGGGTAATAGTCTTGAGGAGGTTATAGAGGTGTACATGGGTGAGCTTGTGGGTGAGGAGAACTTTGAACGCTATGGTCTTGGCTTCCCTCTGCTCGTGAAGTATCTCGACTGCAACGACAAACTATCTGTTCAGGTGCATCCAGATGATGCATTAGCTATGGAACGTCACGACAGCTTTGGTAAGACGGAGGCGTGGTATGTCGTAGACTGCAAGCCAGGAGCTGCCATATACCTCGGATTCAAAGATTTGAACATCACGCGCGAGGAGTATATAGCTGCTGTTGCCGAGTCACGCCTCGCTGATTTGCTAAATAGGGTGGAGGTGAAGCCTGGTGATGTATTCTTCATCCCTGCTGGTACAGTTCATGCTCTTGGTGCTGGCATTGAGGTTGTAGAGGTGCAGCAGACATCTGACGTCACATACCGCATCTATGACTGGGATCGAGTGGATGCTTCGGGTAAGGGTCGTGAGCTACATACGGCCTTGGCAGTTGATGCTATAGACTTTGAGGCAGATGCCGAGTTGTTACACCGCAAGTATGACCTTGCGAAGGGCGGTGAGGCGAAGGTCATAGAGTCTCCATATTTTACTATGGTACTCCATGATGTTGCCGACGAGAAGAGACTTGAACGTTCAGATATAGACTCATTCATCATCTACATCGCACTAAAGGGCGATGCTATGGTTGTTGCAGACGGCAATGAGGAGAGTCTTGCGGAGGGTGAGGTTATGCTTATCCCAGCAGAGACATACGATGTGACTATCAAGGGTAATGCCCAGATTATGGAGGTGTACGTTAAGTAGTCAGTTATGGAACCAAAACTTGTCATCATATCCGAGAATACGTTGAGTGCCATGGCTCTGCGTGGTTTGTTGCAGGATGTGGTGCCGGGTCTCGAGGTGATGTGTTATAACACTGTTGCGCAGTTTGAGGTAGATGCACCTTTTGCTGCTCACTACTTCATCTCGGCAAATGTGCTCTTCCATAATACCGACTTCTTCCGACCTCTTATGCGTCGCACTATTGTCATAGCAGAGGGCGATGTATCAGCAATTACGCAGTCGGGATTTAGAACTATTGATGCTACAGCCTCGGAGCAACAGATTGTGCGTGCACTGCTGCAGATACACCATATGGGTCATCCTACGGGCTCTCACGGTTGTGCCTCACATCCAGGTCATTTGCCTCCGAGTGATGATAGCATGCCGCAGTTGTCATCGCGTGAACGTGACGTGCTGGCACTCATAGTCAAGGGGTATATAAACAAGGAGATTGCCGATAGGTTAAATATATCGTTAGCAACGGTAATCTTTCATCGTAATAACATATCTGATAAGTTGCAGACTCGTTCTATTGGTCGCTTGACGATATACGCGGTGCTCAATGGCATTGTTGCCATATCTGATATATAGGCTAACGTCTATAGATAATATAAGGGTTGCTTACGACTATCGTGAGCAATCTTTTTTTATATGATATATAAATTAACAATAGATACCATTGCAAATGTGGCGGTTTTTGATTGTGAGATATATAATACGGTGATGCGCGGTGATACAACTTTGTGTAATTTTTTCTACATTTGTAATACCCTAATATTAAAATAGTAAAACTATGTCTTATCTATTGCTTCTTCTTGCCATATCGTTTGCGGTGTCGGCGGTTGGTTGGATCTATTTCATCTACTTCTTTAGCATTGGCTATGGCTTGGCTATATCTGTCTTGGCTGTTGCCTCGGCTGTGATATTTCGCGATGTGGTGACTCTCCCCGTGTTACTGCTTTGTGGTGTGCTCTTTGTCTATGGCATACGTTTGGCGCTATACCTCTTTCTTCGTGAACGTAAGTCTCCCTCGTATAAGAAGATATTGTATCAGCCCGACAATACGCAGAAGAAACCACTATTTGCCATGTTCATGATATGGATATCATGTGCATTGCTCTATGTCGGTCAGATAAGTCCAGCAACCTTCTATCTATATAACCTTGCCAACGGGGTTGCCGTGTCGGAGGTGTGGGCATGGGTAGGCATGGCTGTCGCTGCACTTGGCGTGCTCATAGAGATGGTTGCGGATGCGCAGAAGAGTGCTGCTAAAAAGGTCGATGCCTCGAAGTATGTATCTACAGGCCTATATCGCATTGTTCGCTGCCCCAACTACTTTGGTGAGGTGCTCATGTGGACAGGTAGCTTTATAATCTGCTTTGGTGCATCATGCACACTATGGCAGTGGGTGATAGCCTCTCTTGGTTATATAGGCATCGTCTATGTCATGTTTAGCGGCGCCCGTCGCCTGGAGCTTCGCCAGGCGGAGGTGTATGGAAAGGATCCTGAATTCCAAAAGTATATCAAGTCTACGCCTCTCATATTGCCTCTTGTGCCTATCTACAGCGTAGCAAAACATACATGGTTAAAAGGATAATATAAAAGTGTATATAACAAAATAGGTTGTCGATGGGACAACCTATTTTGCTGTGTATCTATATCATTAGTCTTTCTCAATCTCGCCAGACCAGTCACATGTGACGTGGTTGTTGTTGCAGTCGTAAGCATCGAGAACAACTCTTGATGTGCCATCACCATTGTTTGTAATGGTTACAGTACCCTTAACGAGCATTGCAAAGTTCTTGTAGTTGCCACCACCAGAGCCATACTCAAAATACCAGCATCCTACAGCACGTAACTCATTATCTGTGAAGCCTGCCATGGCTACGTTCTTGCCAGGGTTATATGAGATGTTGTATGTGCCATCGAAATCACCATTATTGTTGGTATTGTCTGTAATGATGTCGAGCTGCAAGGTGTCGCCAGATACGTAACCATTATACTTATTCATAATCATAATGGTGTAGTTAGAGTAGCCTGTTTTCCACCAGTCACCCTCATATATCCACTTTGCGCGTGGAGAGTCAGGGAATGTGATTACATGGTCATCCTTAAGTGTCGACTGTGCATCTTTATCCTGTCCGCCCGTAGGGTCGTCAGGAGTAGTATTACCACCATTGTCTCTTGCATCAATAAGTTCATACGAGCCAAAGAATGTCACATGGTGACGAAGGCCGTCAACTGTAACATCGAGTGTAATATTGTTGCCAACGACAACCATCTTACCATCAGTGAAGAGCTTGCCATTAACCTCTGTCTCCGTACTTACGAAGTACTGTGAGTTTGATGCGGTAAATGTGTATGCCTTACCCGAATTTGTCTTGTCCAATGTGTATGTACCATCGGCGATACGATCTTCAGCTGCATCGATAGGGCCGAAGGCATCAATATAGTAGTATATTGAATTGGGGTATGCCTGACCGCCATTGTTAAGACCACTCTGTGAAAGGTAGATGACATAGCGGTTAGCATCCTGGCCGTACTCCGATGCATAGCGGTTACCATAGTAGTAACCATTGAGGATGTATGCGTTGAATGTGACATCATAGTCGGTATTGTCGCCACCGCCGTTACCGTTACCATTACCAGCCTTCTGTATGATTACAATAGATACATTATCAGAGGCGTAGCTCAACTCGATAACCGCGCTACGTTCTGCAGATGTGGTGTTTCCTCCAATAGCGACAAGGATAACACCTGTGGCAGGACGTGTGATAGATGATATCATCTCTCTACCTGTAGAGATGTTAGTCTTTACCTCCTCACCATTAATAGGGTTGTTTAGCTGGTAGGTGATAGCGAAAGTGTCACCTGCGGCACCTACCTCAACGAGTGTAGATGATGTGACCTTGAGGTGTGCTGTGTTGCCCTGCTCCTCACCTTTGTCACATGATGATGTCCATAGTGCTACCGCACAGATGGTCATTAAAAGAAATAGACGTTTCATTGTAGTGTTAATAATTTTAGTTTCCCTAACTGGTCACAAAGATATGACAAAAATAGGTTATATGCAATATGTTGACTATAATAAAGATGCAAAAGGCTGCGACAATAAATATTGCGCAGCCTTTTGTATTCCTTATATGATGCTACTTGTCCTCCTCAAAAATATAGTTGGACACATCAGATGAATCCTCCTTTTTCAGGCATACTGACTTTTTGAATAGCTTTCCGAAATTACCGTTAGCATCTACCGCTACTGCTATAATGCTATACTCGCGTTCGTACTCGAGAACAAGGTTGCAATGTGAGTAGTGATTTTATTATTATGTTATCAAGTACGGTAGATATTTTTATCGTCTAATATATGGTATGAAAATTGTCAAATTCAAGGCAAAAAAGAGTTATGCTACTGCGTATAATAAATATTCTCACGCTTATAGCCAGTTCATTATTACTTGCCTCTCTATCTGCCGAGATAATATACTCTGCAGAGCTGGCGCAGTTCTCCGAGGCATATTCGTGGGCTATGTTTGGGGTGTGTGTGATATTCATGATTGACTTCTTTGCTCTGATGTTTAGCAGTGGGCACCCATGGCGCTTTCTTGCTCGCAATAGTATAGTGTTACTTCTATCTATTCCCTATCACACCATTGCCTTGTGGATGGGTGTCGAAGTGGGGCATATGTGGCAGGTTACCATGGGTGCGGTGGTTATGTTTCGTGCTGTGATGGCTCTATACATAACACTGCGATGGCTCATAGCGCGTCGTACAACACGCCTATTGTGGGCATATATAGCAACGGTAGTTGTATGTACATACTTCGCAGCCCTCTTCTTTTATGAGTATGAGGCTCCTGTGAACGACTCTCTTCATGGCTTTGGTGATGCGCTATGGTGGGCGTGCATGAACATGACCACTGTGGGTGCCGAGATATTTCCAGTCACTGCCGTAGGGCGTATCATATGTGTAATTCTCCCAATTATAGGCATGGCCATGTTCCCTATATTCACAGTATATGTCACATCGCTATACTCACCAAAGAGCAGTCGTGGCACGACAGTTGCACATGATGATGACAAACCAAAAATATGATAACATATGATTAAGAAGGGTCTATTACTCATCATCGCTGCCGCTGCAGTGATAGTGTCTGTGGGATGCTCGAAGGAGCATAGGTGGAGTGAACGCGAACGTGCAGAGTTGCGTAAGGAACTACGTGCATATCGTGATATGGTATATCTCGACAACCTTGCCGAGTTGGAGTTTGATAACTTCTCGGGAGATGTGGTGGAGGCTATAGAGTTTGACTATCCTATATATACCACCTTTGTGGAGATGCCTGGACAAGGTGACACGGTGGAGGTGTATGTGGTGTCAACAATTGTCGAGGAGCTAAATGCCGATCCACACAATATGCGAAACATATACCCATATCCCTATCTCGTGTCGGAGGGTATCTTGCCTCCAGATTTGAATCATCAGGCACAGCGAGCCTTTTATGAGTGTTTCTCGCATAAGGTGAAGAGATTTTACCCATCAACAGCTGCATTCTTTAATGCCGTTGTTGGCGATGTCGCAGATGCCTCGCAGATAACCGACATGCAGCTTGAGTGTGCTGCTGACCTCTTCGATTGGGGTATTATTGAGGTGGATGAGACAATCGTGGTGGAGTAGACTGCCGAATAACCTTTACCCATTGCATAGTTAAGTATAAAGTTAAAATTCCGAACTTGGAGCAGGAGGGGATTATGGTTTATTTGCCATATTCCCCTCTGGTGTTTTGTGCTATTGCAGAAAAGAAAAATAATTATTAAATTTGTCAATCGAATGAAAAATATTAACCAACTAAATAAGATAGAGACTATGGGCTTACTTCAGGAATTTAAGACTTTTGCACTAAAGGGTAATGTTATTGACATGGCTGTCGGTGTTATCATCGGTGGTGCATTTAATAAGATTGTTACATCACTTGTTAATGACATTATTATGCCACCTCTCGGCGCCATACTCGGCGATAAGAACTTTGCAGATTTTGCTGTGACCCTTAAGACGGCCAAGCCCGAGGTGCTCAACGAGGCTGGTGAGGTTATACAGGCTGCTACGCCCGAGGTGTTGTGGAAGTATGGATCATTCCTCCAGGTGTGCATCGACTTCTTGATTATTGCTATGAGTGTGTTTGTGATGATTAAGGTTGTCAACAAACTCTCTACACTCCGCAAGAAAGAGGAGGAGGAAGTTAAGGCACCAGCACCCGAACCAGAGCCAACAAAGGAGGAGGTGCTTCTTACCGAGATTCGCGACTTGTTAAAGGAGAAAAAGTAGTAATAATCTACACTATAGATAATACGAGGATGGCTAATTTACTCTTTAGCCATCCTCTTATAATTTCTATTTGATGATTGGCAACTCATCCCAGCTTGTGGTGTAGCGCGGTGAACGGTGACAGCTATTGGCCTTGATGTCGGAGAGACCCTCCGAGGCAATTATCACGGAGCCCCCTGTGCGTCGATTTATATCGTCGATGGCTTGCATGAGACGGTGGTGGCGTTCCTGGTGCTCACCGTTAAACATCGATATAGTCACACCTGCTCGTGGTATGATGCCAGAGGCGATGACCCCCGCCTTCTTATACCCAACACCACGTACGTATATCTCATCGAGGGCCTCACGTGCAGCACGTACTATATCTATTGTACTATCAGTAGACTCCATTAGAGGAATACAAATATGTCCATACTGCTGTATCTCATCCTCACGGAAGCGATTGGTGGCTGCAAATACCGTGATGTGTGAGCATACGGAGCTTTGGTTGCGTAGCTTCTCGGCCGTCATGGCTGCAAACTTGGCAACATGCTCAATCAACTCTCTCTTGTCGTATATCTCTGTTGAGAAGCTACGCGAGTTACATATCGACTGCTTGGCATCGTTCAAGGTCTCGAAGTCTATGGCTGGTGTGCCTCGTAGTTCGCGCCATGTGCGCACGCCGACAATGCCCATGCGCTTACGCACATAGTACTCGGGGAGTTGTGTGAAGTCGTAGGCGGTGGTAACACCTATATCGCGTAGGCGAGGTGTGCTACGTCGGCCTATGCCCCATACATCCTCAATTGGCCACTTGCGTAGCACCTTCTCTATATCCTCGGGACGGTGCATGAAGCAACCACCACGAAGCTTGGGGTAGCTTTTGCATAGCTCCGCAGCAATCTTTGCAAGGGTCTTTGTGGGGGCAATACCTACAGATATAGGGATGCCTGTCTCCTTACGGCAGCGCACAGAGAGACTCTTGGCAAAGGTGTCGAAGTCGACATTCTCGACACCTCGCATGTCAAGAAATGCCTCATCAATGGAGTATACCTCGATGGTGGGTGCCACCTCGCGAAGTATGGCGCGAACACGACGTGAGAAGTCGGCATATAGCGACATGTTGGTTGAGAAGATGGCGATATTGTGACTCTCAACGATGTCGCGTATCTTAAATAGCGGGTCACCCATCTTTATGCCCAATGCCTTTGCTTCGTTTGAACGCGCTATGGCGCAGCCATCGTTGCGCGATAACACGATGACGGGGCGCCCCTCAAGGTCGGGGCGGAAGACTCGTTCGCACGAGACAAAGAAGTTGTTGCAGTCGGCGAGGGCAAACATTGTGTGAAGTTAATAAATCGGGGCACGATGGCTACCGTACCCCGATGATGTTAGGATATAGCGGTAGGGCTATTTTGTGCGTATGGTTATAGAGTCACCCTCAATGCCGTCGCCAGATACGGTGAGTATCACCTCTCCCTTCACGCCACGAAGCGAACGTACTATAGCCAGCGCCTTACCGTTAAATAGCTTCATGGTGTTGCCCTTCAGCGACTCGCTGCCTGCGGCGTTTCCGTTGTCTACGCCCACGAGCTCGCCTGCACCCTCAATGCTGAAGTATAGCTGATTCATGGCCGTAGGCATGAAGTTGTTGTTGCTGTCGTAGCAGTCGATGGTGATGTACGATAGGTCATAGCCATCGGCATCGATCGTTGTGCGGTCTGCCGTTAGAGTAATCTTTGCTGGGGCACCAGCAGTGACACGCCTGTGGCGTATAACCTCCTTGCCATCCTTGTAGCTCACTGCCTCAATCTCACCAGCCTCGAATGGCACACCCTCCCATAGAGCATGAAGACGATTATCACTCTTGGCGCTGCGGCCTAACGAACGACCATTTACAAATAACTCCACCTCATCGGCGTTGTTGTAGTATGCCCATAGATCTATCTCCTGACCATCATTCCAATTCCAGTGAGGGAAGAGGTGAAGTGTGGTATCTTCAGTCCATTCAGCACGATAGAGATAGTAGCAATCTTTAGGGAAACCACAAAGATCCACGATGCCGAAGTATGATGATCGTGATGGCCATGAGTAGGGCGTAGGCTCGCCAATATAGTCGAAGCCTGTCCATACGAATGTGCCTGCGCAGTAGTCTCTGTCGCGCACTACACGCCATGCCTCCTCGTGAAGTGTTGCCCATGGCGCACGTGAGTGGTCGTAGGCAGAGCACTGATGATGCTCGGTAGTGTAGGGTAGATCCCAGCGTTCGGGGACAACATGCAACTCGCTTGACGGGTGTAGGTAGAAGCCGCGGCTGTTGAGTGCAGAGGCGGTCTCGGAGCCTATGAATGGCATGTTGGGATACCACACGCGAACAGAGTCGTAGTCCTGCTCATGATAGTTAAAGCCTACGATGTCGAAGGCGCCAGAACGTAGTAGGTTGTTGAATGGACGTGTCTCGTTGCATCCCGCAGTAACTGGACGTGTATTGTCGTACTCCTTGAGTGTGGCTACTATATGTCGTGCGAGTAATACGTTAGGGTTAGCATCGGCATCGTCAATCTCGCCCGAGGCACTCTCGGCAAGGAAGTTCATGAGTAGGTTACGCTGCTCGGCGGGTAGGTCGTCGAGACTATTCTGCTCATCAGAATCCCACTGCTCGAGAATCTCATTACCCACGGACCACATGATGATGCATGGGTGGTTACGGTCACGCTTGATGAAGTCGACGAGATCTTTCTGATGCCACTCGTCAAAGAAGCGTGCATAGTCGTATTGTGTCTTTGCCCTGCGCCACATGTCAAAGGCCTCATCCATAACGAGGAATCCCATCTGATCGCATAACTCCAATAGCTCGGGGGCGGGTGGGTTGTGCGATGTACGTATGGCATTTACGCCGAATGAACGTAGTATCTCGAGCTGGCGCTGCAAGGCTCTGCGATGGATGGCTGTGCCAAGGGCTCCCATGTCGTGGTGCATACACACACCAAGGAGCTTCATGTTGCGGCCATTGAGCCAAAAGCCTGTATCGGCATTAAATTCAAAGGTGCGGATGCCAAATGGTGTGGTGTAGCTATCTACAATATTACCATCAACATCAATGGTTGTGCGCATGGCGTAGAGATATGGGTTGTCAATATCCCACAATGTTGGCTGTGGAACAATCATATCACTCTCCACGTCGATGCTTGCACCAGCTGCAATTGTCGTAGTGCTGCTACTATCGACTATCTCCTTGCCCATCTTGTCGACAATGGTATTTGTGAGGGTTATCCTCTGCTCCACGCCACTCTTATTTGTTACTGTCACCGTAGCATGTGTTGTTGCCTCGGTGTCGCTGACCTCTGGGGTAGTTACATATGTGCCTGTGTACTCAACGAAGACCTCTGCGGTGGTCACCATGCGCACATTGCGGTAGATGCCACAACCAGCATACCAGCGTGAGTTTGGTTGCTCGGCATTGTCGCAGCGCACAGCAATGATGTTCATCTCGCCCTCGGCATTAAGGTAAGGTGTAATGTCGTATGAGAAGGATGAGTAGCCATAGGGTCGGTATCCCACCTCTTGACCATTGATATATACCTGGCTATTCATGAATACGCCATCAAACTCCACGTTCACAACCTTACCATCAATATCTGGTGTTGTGAAGTATTTGCGATACCAGCCTATGCCGCCTGGAAGGGCACCGCCAGCGGGTGTCGATGGGTTGTCCTTTGAGAACTCACCCTCAATGCTCCAGTCATGAGGAAGGTGAAGCTCGCGCCATGTGCTGTCGTCATACTCCATAGTGGCAAATGCCGGGTCGTCGCCCAATATGAAGCGCCACTCGAAGTTAAAATCCTCAACATCACGTACACTCTCCTCCGTGCTACAAGCTGTAGCACCAATAAGGGATAATAGTAGTGTAAACAGAACCTTTTTCATAATACTTTAAATTATATTGCACTATGCTCGTTTGATTATATATGTCACTATTCCCCACACCGAGAAGTCGCTGCCACGATCAATGCGGATGGGCTTGAACTTTGGATTTGCGGCTATGAGCATGGTGTGGTCGTCATGCATCTCTACACGCTTCACGGTGAACTCACCATCTATGTAGCACACAGCGCTACAACCATTATATAGCTCTATGCTGCGGTCAACAATGATGATGTCACCCTCGTCCATCTCGGCATCAACCATCGATGTGCCACTAATGCGAAAGAAGAAGGTGGAGGCGGGATGACGTACGAGAAGTCGTACAAGGTCGAGCTTCTCGCGTGGCTCCTCATCTGCTGGTGAGGGAAAACCAGCCTTGATGTCACCAAGCATGTCACCCTCGAGGGTCGTGTCGTAGTCGATAGCGTATGGTTTCATTATCTCTCTCCTTTATATTATAATTTTCCTGCCGTCTCCTCGGCATATATGGTGTCGTATATGCTGCGTAGCACCTCTGGGTTAGCTATCATCTGGCGCAGCTCCTCGAGACGTTGTGCATTGTCGGACTCTTCAATCCACAGTTTTAGGTAGCCACCATAGTAGTACTTATCGTGCATATGCTCCACCAAGCGCTGGTATCCCTCCTCTCTATTCAACCATGGTTGGTGGTGAAGGGTGTACTGCACGGTGCGACGTATGATGGTCTGGGGCACAATGAGTCTGTCAGCCTCGGCGACAATGGCACCATATATTGTTCGTGGGGCACTCTTGGATGATGCTCTGTGGTCCTCCACAGCATCTGCCATGATGGCAATCTGCTCTGTGGTGAACCATTTTGTAAGCATCTTATCTTTGAGCATTGCCTCCTTCGACATGGTGTGGTGAGTGTCACGACCATCTTTAAGTCCAATGTCGTGGTAGGCAGCAATGGTATAGACCATCTCTACATCTACATCGTAGTGCTGGGCGAGGTGCAAGCTGCGCGCGATGACACTATCGGCATGGTCACGTCTATGTGCTGCGTCAAAGGTGTCGTACTGCGGGAGGATGGACTCCTCGATATATGCTCTCAATGAAGCATCTATAATCTCTAATAGCTGCATACTCATCCCATTATCCAACAACAACCTCAATGAGGTCTTCGCGGCATAGATACCTATTGCATAACTCCCTGACACGTTCGGGTGTCATGGCGAATATCGTCTTCACACACTCCTCTGTGGCGCTGTTGTCGCAGCCACACATTATATTCTCAATGGTAACATCGGCAATGCCAAAAGGACCATCGAGGATGCGGAGTGTCTCGCCAATCATTATGTTCTGTACCATCTGTAGCTCCTCCTCGGAGATTAGCTCGTGGCGCAACGTCTCAATCTCGGCATATATCTCCTTAAGTGCATCATCACGATGCTCCTTTGCTACCTGTGTGGCTATGGCGAGGTATCCCTCATGGTCGAAGTTGACCATCGCTGCCATCACACCATAGGTATAACCGTGCTCCTCACGTAGGTTCTGCATTAGGCGCGAGCCGAAGTAACCGCCAAGGATGGCGGCGACGACCTGCATGCCCACAAAGTCTGGATGAGAACGTGGAAATAAGAGTCTGCCGATGCGTATAGACGACTGTAGTGCGGTGTCAATATCCTTGTGTAGCAGGTATGTGGTGTGCGCAGCAGGGAATGTTACATCGTGTAGTGTGCCATGGGGTAGTGCCATGGCAATATCATCCAAGGCGCTGATGACAGCATCATCCACACGACCACTACATACCATGAAGCAGTTGTCGGCAGTGTATAGTCGGTTGTAAAGCGACATTATGTCATCACGTGTTACATCGTCGTAGCACGACTCGTCAGCAGTAGCACCATAGGGGTGCTCTATGCCAAAGAGGGCTTGCCCAAAGAGCTCGCGTGACTGCACCTCTACCTTCTGTCTCTCTATCATAAGACTCTGCTTGCGCTTCGAACAGTAGGTGCGTAGCAGTTTATCCTCAAACGCAGGGTGTAGAAGTATATCTTTAGCGACCTTCACTGTGGGGTCAAAGAACTTCGATAGCGAGGCAAACGATATGTATACATAGTCGCGGTCGATATTAACATCGAAGTAGGAGCCATAAAAGTCTAACTCGTCAGCTATCTGTTGTGCCGTCATCGTTTCGCTACCCTCGCAGAGCATGTTGGCTGTGGCAGATGCGGTGAATGACTTCGACTGCATAGAGGTACCCGCATGGAAAACAAAGGTGAAGCGTACAACTTCGAAGTCGTCACTATTCAGCGTATATATCTTCACTCCATTAGCTGTAGTATGCAGTGCTGCGCGTGGCATATCCACGCTGCTTGGTATGATTATGTCGGGTTGCTGTATCATCTCTTTGCTCTATATATCAATGTTGATGAGTTCTCGCTACGGAAGTGTTTTGACGCAAAAGCCATAATCTCCTCACGTGTTATGCTGCGGAAGATGTCTGCCTCCTCATTTATTAGCTCCAGACGACCTGTCATGGCGTAGAAGCCAAGGTTCATGGCCTTGTTCATGACGTTTATCTCACCCATGAGCATGTTTGCCTCAAACTTATTCTTCACCTTCTCCAACTCATAGTCGCTGATGTTACCCTGCTGGAGATCCTTAAGTTCGCCCCATAGCGCAGCCTCGGCATCAGCCTCCGTGGTGGTGGGCATTAGACGACCCTTAATGATAAACAGACCAGCATCGATGCTGCCTGTAATGTAGGCATTGACACTTGAGAAGAGCTCCTTATCCTTTACAAGGCGGTTTACAAGGCGTGATGACTCGCCGCCAGCAAGTAGGTCAGAGGCGAGGTCGCCAAGGAAGAAGTCGCGCGATAGTCTATCGCCCATGTGAAAAGCTATGGTCATATCTGTAGATGGCACATCGCGTTCCACCTCGAGACGTCGTGCCTCAAGCTGTGGTGGTTCCACGGGTATGGGTGCTATCTCACCACCGTAGTCGGGGATATCGGCGAAGTACTCCTCGGCCATGGCTATCATCTCATCCTCGTCCATATCGGCAGAGATGGATAGTATGGCGCGTGATGGACGGTAGTGCAGGTCGTAGAAGGCGCGTACATCCTCCAGTGATGCACGTTCTATATGCTCTGGCGATACTCCTATTGTTGGCCAGCGGTAGGGGTGTACCTTGTAGCACATGTCGCGCAATAGTAGTAGCTCATCGCCATATGGCTGGTTTAGGTATCGCTGCTTGAACTCCTCAATTACCACCTGCTTCTCCGTAGTACACGCCTCCTGGCTGATATCGAGGTTGCGCATGCGGTCACTCTCGAGCCATAGTGCCGTAGATAGATTCTCCTTTGGAAGGGTTATGTAGAAATCCGTATAGTCGTTATTAGTGAAGGCATTATTCTCGCCACAGGCCATCTGCACGGGTATGTCGAACTTCGGAACACTCTGCGTGCCGCGAAACATGAGATGCTCGAAGAGGTGTGCAAAACCAGTCTTGTCGGCAGACTCGTTACGTGCTCCGACCTTGTATAGTATGTTCACCGCAGCGAGCTTCGATGCCCTATCTCGGTTAACAAGTATAGTGAGGCCATTGTCGAGTATTTTCTCTCTATATTTTATCATAGTCCTATTGTTTTTTGACCGATAGTAAATCGTACAAATATAGTGAAAAATGGTGTAAATAAAAAATGCTGCGGGTAATCATGTCTAATTTTTAACAATCAAAAAGGTTGTGCGGAACAACGTAACGATAAATTTACTATCTTTGTCTTGAACTACTTAATGCTAAAATTGGAAAACTATGACACAGAAAAAGCAGAGTGAGAAGAAGAGTTGGTTTAAAACATATGTTGTTGATGCCCTTGGCTTCATGGCCATGGGTCTCTTCTGCTCATTGATATTGGGCCTTATAATCGGTCAGATAGCCAAGATTCCAGGACTTGACTTCCTCTCTGAAATAGCTCGCCTCTTGCAGCTCGACCTCGTTGTCGGTGGCTCCATAGGTCTCGCCATAGCCCTCGGCCTTAAGCGCGATCCGCTTGTTACGATATCTGCCGTTGCTGTGGGTGCCCTTGGCTATACCCTTGGTGGAACATGGGGCGATGTGGGTGGTAATCCAATTGGCGCATACCTCGCCGCTGTTATAGGTATTGAGGCTGCTACGCGTGTGTCAAAGCGCACACCTGTAGATATCATTGTAACACCTCTTGTGGCAGTTCTCGTAGGCGGTCTATTTGCTAAATACTGCTGTGTACCCATAGGTGAGTGGGTGATGGCACTTGGTGAGGTGATAAACAGAGCTACAATGCTCAATCCATTTATCATGGGTGTTATAGTATCGGTATCCGTGGGCATGATTCTAACACTCCCCATAAGCTCCGCTGCACTATGTATATCTATAGGCCTCAGCGGTCTTGCTGCGGGTGCTGCGACGGTGGGATGCTGTGCACAGATGATTGGCTTTGCTGTGATAAGCTTCAAGGATAATGGTGTTGGTGGCTTGATATCACAAGGTCTCGGCACGTCGATGCTTCAGATAGGCAATATAGCACGCAAGCCTATTATATGGCTTGCCCCAACACTTGCTGGTGCGATACTTGGCCCAATATCTACTATGTGGCTACAGATGACAAATAGTCCTGCAGGAGCAGGTATGGGTACTGCTGGTCTTGTAGGTCCTATAGGTTGCTGGGATGCTATGTCGGAGACAACACCACACCTAACACTTATACTTCAGATAGTAGCGCTATACTTCGTAGCCCCCGCTGTATTAAGCCTCCTATTCCACCTTATTATGAAGCGTCTCGGCTGGGTGAAGGATGGAGATATGAAGCTGCAACGATAGCTGCTACCTGTCGGCCTCGGCATATATGTCGCGAAGGTTATGCGACATAAAGAATTGGAAGAGGCCGCGAAGAAACATGTATGCGGTAAAGGCAAACCATATGGCATTGTTGCCTATGAGCCATCCGAGACCATATAGTATGGCAAAGTAACATATAGAGGATAGAATCATTGAGTTGCGCATTATGCGGCTGCGCGTAGCACCCACCATGATGCCATCCATGACAAAGGGCATTGCCGAGGCGATAGGTATGGCAATAATCCAACCTATATATTGCTCCGCCACACCAAGAAGCTCCTCTACATTGCTTGTGTCGGCATCGACAAGAAGACTGAATATGTCGCGCCACCAACCGATGTACACTCCAACATATATGAATGATACCACGAAGCACCACACAACACATAGCTTCACACACTTGCGTAGCGATGCTCCATCACGTGCACCTATGAAGCGACCTGTGAGGGCCTCGGCTGCGTAGGCAAAGCCATCGTTCATATATGAGAAGAGGGTGAAGAGCTGTAGTAAGATAGTGTTTACTGCCAATATGTTCTTATCGCCCATATCAGCTGATGCTTTAGTAAAGAATGTGTATACAGCAACAAGGCAGAAGGTGCGGATGATAATGTCGCTATTTATTTGGAAGAATCGACGCATGGCCGAGAAGTCCATGACCTCCTTAACAGATACCTTCACCAGACGGCGGCTGTAGAGCAGTAATATGATGACTACCATCACTGCAACACCAGACCATTGTGCAACGACTGATGCCAATGCTATGCCCGAGAGTCCCATGCTGCCAACGATGGAGAATAGGTAGCTGAAGCCTACGTGTAGGATGTTGACAAGTATTGCTACTGACATAGGTGCTACAGCATTCTGCATTCCTGTGAGCCAGCCATTGAAGGCGAAGAGTAGGATACCTGCAGGTACTGCCCAAATGCGAGTGTAGAAATACTCCGATATCATGTTATCGCTGTCAGCATCACCCGTGCTCATGAACCATAGCGAGAACTCACCAATGGGCCATTGCAGAGCAAATGCCACTATGCCCACGCCGAAGGCCACGCATATAGAACGCCATAGCATGAGTGTGTACTTTTTGTGTTGCTCGGCACCAAAGGCCTGTGCCGTGAGTCCACTTGTGCCCATGCGGATGAATGAGCAGTTCCAATATATGAAGTTGAAGATGGCGACACCTATGGACAATGCACCGATGGTAGTGGCACCATCAGCGCCAGCAACACGACCAGCAATGACGGTCGATGCGATGCCCATAAGTGGGACTGTGATGTTAGATATTATGTTAGGTATCGCAATGCGAAGTATCTCTCTATTCATAAACACTATTTTGTGCAAAGGTAATATATTTTGTTGTAATGACAGAATAGAGATGATTTTTTTGAAATAATATGAAAAAATGGCACTGAAATTGATAAAGTGTGTGATAGTTAAAAAAAATGGTTACCTTTGCCGCGCAATTTATAAAGTATTTATACCAAAATGAAAAACAAAAACACAGACTCAACATCGAATCTTTCACGCTTTGCACGCGACAAGCGTCAGCGTATAAACTCTTCGGAGCATGTTGAGCGCAGCCCCCGTCCTCGCCGTGAGGCCGATAACGAGGGTCAGAAAGAGTTCCGCCCACGTGTGGTAAAGACCGAGAAACGTACATCGTTTAACCCCCACTTCACAGCAGACAATCGTCTACGCCCAGAGTATGAGCAGCGCCCACGTCGCAATGACGATGGTGACCGCCCACAGCGTAGCAGTGTGCGTGGTGAACGTAGCAACTCGGAGAGAACATTTAACCGTGGTGAACGTACAGAACGCAACTTCAACCGCAACGATCGTAACGACCGTCCAGCAGCAGATCGTAGCTTTGGTCGTGGTGAGCGCACAGAGGGCGCATCACGTGGTCGTAGCGTGGGTGGCTTCAAGGCAAAGGGTGGTGGCCGCACAACAGATACACGTGGCGGTTTTAAGTCAGGCGAGAAGCGTTCATTCGCACCAAAGCGTGACGACAAGCCACGTACATATCCAAAGTATAACCCCAACAAGCAGACTGGCGAGGTGCGTCTAAACCGTTTCATATCGCAGTCGGGTGTATGCTCACGTCGTGAGGCTGATGACTTCATCCTCGCAGGTGTGGTCACAGTGAACGGCCAGGTGGTAACAGAGCTCGGTACAAAGATTCTGCCTACTGACGAGGTGCGCTTCAACGACGAACGTCTCCAGGGCGAGAAGCACGTATACATCGTTCTCAACAAACCAAAGGGTTATGTCACATCACTCGAGGATCCATATGCCGATAAGACTGTCATGGACTTGGTGAAGGGCGCATGCACAGAACGTGTATACCCCGTAGGTCGTCTCGATAAGAACTCATTGGGTCTACTTCTCATAACCAACGATGGTGACATTACACGTCAGCTAACACACCCATCAAACCGTAAGAAGAAGATATACCAGGTAACTCTCGATAAGCCTCTCACACGTGCCGACATGGATGCGTTGACAGAGGGTATAACACTCGAGGATGGCGATATCTTTGCCGATGAGGTGGCATATGCTTCAGAGGATAAGAAGACTATAGGTGTGGAGATTCACTCTGGCCGTAACCGTATCGTGCGTCGTATGTTTGAGCACCTCGGCTACACAGTCCAGAAACTTGACCGTGTATACTATGCAGGTCTAACAAAGAAGAACCTTAAGCGTGGTGCATGGCGATTCCTTACTCGCGACGAGGTTATGCGTCTTAAGACCGGCCAGTACGAGTAGTACAATTATAACAGAATGGGGCTGACTAAAAAATAACATAGTCAGCCCTTCATATGTTAGGAGAGAGAATAAAAAGATGTAGTTTTAGGCTTGCGAAGCCCGAAAAAGCGGAGTTTACTGTGCGTAAATGAGCATTTTTAGGGCAAGCGTAACGACAAAATAGACTTCTTATTCACTCTCATTTTCACTATCTGATGGAGCATATCTCTCCTTGCAGGATAGATAGGAATTGTGCAGCATGGCCACCATCCATCTGTACATGGTGAAACTGGAACGATATGGGTAGGGTAGTCCTAAACCACTTTTTGCGATACTTGCCCCACATGACCATAGGGTTACAGAACTTATCTGTATATTGGTTTACGATACAGTCTAACTCTGTATGAATCACGGCAGATGTGCCAACAATCATACAATCTTCCAAGAAACTACTTCTACACTCCTCGGCACATCTTGCCGTAAGAGTGTTATAGCTTGCCATGAACTCATCAATGCTATGCGTGAATGGTACGTCGCATGAGTTGATGCCGCCATTACGATTCTCGACAATGACATTGACGGCTATTCTATCATACCTATATAGCTTGCCCTGCTCCGGAAGTGTATAGAATACCTCCATCTGGGTTGCAGCCTTGGCTACACACCAACATAGTAGCGCATTAAACTTCATGCCCTTGCGCCTTGCCGCCCTCACAATGCGGCTAACATCAAAGCTCTTTGTTAGGGTGACCATGGGCATGGGTGACGACATCCAAAGATCGTATGCGTCACCACGCGATGACTCTTGCGGGTTAATCTCTATCTTCATAATTTACTCTATACATAGTTAAGAAAACAACTCGTGAGGAGTACCCACGAGTCGCACTTACTTAATTATCTGGCAGCTATTACTTCTTCAAGAAACATGTCTTGAGCACTATGCTGCTGCCATCAATCTTGCAATCTACCTCCTCGGGGTTCTCTGTGAGGCGGATACTCTTAACCTTTGTGCCACGCTTGATGACCATAGAGGAGCCTTTAACCTTCAAGTCTTTGATAACGGTGACTGAATCGCCATCCAGCAACTCGGCACCATTGCTATCCTTGGGCACATCTGCGCCGACTGCTGCAGATGCATTATCCTCAAACTCGTGTGCACACTCTGGGCAAACATAGAGTGAGCCATCGAAATATACATTTTCACCACCACACACTGGGCAAGTAGAGATCTCATTCATATATCTTCATTTTTATTGTTAGTCTTACACTACATAAATCTGCTTGCAAAGATAGTATTTTTTTACGATATGGTTATGGGTTATAGTATTATTATGATTGAGTGTGCGTCTATAGATATTTTTACGTTGATGTGTAGTTTTATCATGCAATATTTTGAGATTTCTATTTTATCTGTTAACTTTGAACTTTAGGAGATATTTGTCAACTTAAATGTAGGCCTATTTATGCGCAGAATAGATAAAATTATATGCATTGCATTGCTGCTATTGGTTTCATTTCCAGTCTTCTCTCAAGATACTACAGCCGATGCCAATCGCCCAAAGGTGGGACTTGTCCTATCGGGTGGTGGAGCCAAGGGTGCCGCACATATCGGTGTATTAAAGTATATCGAAGAGGCTGGAATACCTATCGATTACATTGCCGGCACGAGCATGGGCTCTATCGTTGGTGGTATGTATGCGCTGGGATATTCGGCCGATGAGATTCTCGAGATTATCAGCAGCGTAGATTGGGATCGCCTAATAAGCAATACGGTTGATAGACAAAAAATATCGTTTGCGAGAAAGGTCGAGCAAGGAACGCAACTCATAACTGTGCCATTCTCATTAAAAACACGAAAGGAGGATCTGCAGTCAATATCTTTTAGGAACTCACTACCCAGTGGTCTTGTGTCGGGTGATAACCTTATCAACCTTTTCAACTCTCTATCTGTGGGCTACTCCGATTCGCTGTCATTTAGCGAGTTGCCAATTCCATTTGTGTGTATCGCCACCAATATGTTGAGTGGCGAGGCAGATGTCTTGGATAGGGGTGATTTCACTAGATCTCTTCGTGCATCAATGGCAATTCCTATTCTCTTCGACCCTATCAAAATGAGAAATACTCTATATGTAGATGGTGGCTTGACGTCTAACTTCCCGGCAGAGCAGTGTAGAGCCATGGGCGCTGATTATATCATCGGTGTAAGTATGTCGCCTGGATTGGAGGATAACACCGACAACCTATCATCACTACTTCCTCAAGTAAAGCAGCTCAAGGAGATTATCACAGATAAAGATTTTGATCACTATCACGAGCAATGCGATATATTTATAAGCCCTGACCTAAAGGGCGTTGGCATGTTGAGCTTTGATGCCGAGAGTGTCGCACGAGTGACACAGAGTGGCTATGAGGCTGCCGCTGCTATGATGGCCGACTTTGAGGCACTCAAGGAGTTGATATTTTCCCAGACAGATGTTGATACTATGGAGTCGGCACCCGCATATAAGAAGGCTATCAACATCATTGAAAATAGGGTAATGGTGTCTAAAATTGAACTTGTGGGTGTTAATGAGCAGATTGAACGATGGATGCGACGTGCGTGCACTGTACGCGTGGGCGATTACGTATGCAAAGATGATATCGATGAGTCTGTGTCAATATATTATGGCACAGGAAGCTACGAGAGTATCACCTATACACTTCATGAAGATAGTTCAACCCCTGGTGGCTACATCCTCCGATTCAAGTTCGAGGATATGCCCCCTCACGACTTTGGATTGGGATTCAGGTTCGACTCACAGGACATGCTATCTGTACTCCTGCATTTAGGAATCAACAGCAATCGCATGAGTGGATTTAAGGCTAAACTGGATTCAAAGTTAGGTGGCAATCAGTGGCTTAAGCTAAATCTGTCGTATGGACATATGCTCTACCCTCGAGTCAATATTGCATACAATTTTAGAAATTCAGAACTCGATGTCTACGATATGGATAAGCTCGATATGAATCAGAAGTTCCTACAACATCAGTTTAGGGTATATCTCTCTGAAAACTATTCGAGAACATTTAGTATAGGTGTAGGTGTCGAGGCCGAGGTGCTAACACCAAGAAAGGTCCTATATTTGATGCATGAATCTGTTGATGCTGATTATAACTCGGTGAATACCCTTGGAACATTTGCCTACCTATGCTATGACAATCTTAACAAGAATAGATTCCCAACACGAGGATTAAAGGGTAGGGTTGACTTTACATGGAAAGATTGTACTTTTAACGATTGGGAGATCCAGAAGTTACATTTCGGCTCTGTGGTATTTGGTCTCGAGGGCTATGTACCCATTATCGAAGATAGGTTTGTTATAATACCACAGTTGTATGGAAGCTTCCTCTTTGGAAAAGGTGCTGTCAGCGGTACAACAGACGGTTGGAATCCTATATTCCAGGGCCCTGTGCCAATGTACCCATATATGAACAATATGATTGGAGGCGCTGAAAAGGGTAGACATATCGACCATCAGTTACCTTTCATCGGATTAAATAAGACCTCATTCACGTTTAATAACCTGGCGATACTTCGTGCCGATTTGCGTGTGCGCGTACATAAAAATCACTACCTGACAGCCATGGTCAATTATGCACGTTCGGGTATTGATATAAGAAACTTCTTCAATGAGCAGGAACCTCTGCTCTGGAGTTCACTCTATGATTATAACGCATCAAATTGGTGGGGCGCAGGAATACGATACTCATTAGATACCAAGGTTGGACCTCTCAACTTTGATATCAGCTCATCAAACATCTCTAAAAATATAAATCTCTATTTTAGCTTTGGTTATTACTTCTAACCAAACCATTGCAAGTGTGAGTAATAAGTAATGATGCAAAAAAAAGCCACTGTTTGCATCATTACCTCTTCATATAACTCCTTATATTTAGTTACTTGCCGATGCAGAAAGTAAACCCCTCTGATAATCAGATAGCTACAGACTTATGGGTAAAATAAGGGAATCAATTGAGCCTTGCAATTGTGACTAATGGCGACTTCTTGCTTTTGCCACTCGGTGCCCTAATTCTGATACAAAGATAGTAATTTTTCATAGAAAATACGAGTTAAATTATGGATAAATAATAACATAGCCCCAAGGACCATATCACCTGCGTTAGACATGGCTTTTGGAGGTTGTGAATGTCCACTTTCTATTGTAGAATGTTAAGTTGTATACAGATTGAATACAACTGATTTTGGGAAAATGCAGTTGACTACAATTTGTAGTCAACTTAATAAGATCAATAGTTGGTTAGTGTGGCAAACCACTTTGAAGGGGATAAAAAACAACTCGTGAGTGAATCTCACGAGTTGATGACTGTAAGAGTAGTTATTTCAAAGTGCCGAAATAGCTCTTTAAAATTTTTGTTATTCTACCTGCTCATAATAGTGGCAGTTTACTTTCTCAAGAAATCAGATAATGATATAGTTGTTAATCCCAATCCAACTGCTCTTGCTTGGAGCATATTGTCAGAAGTCAACAGTATTGGGTGCTCAGATTTAAACTTTAACGCAACTGATAGAATCTTGCAGTCGGGATTATGCTTGTCAAATCCCTCTGGTAGCAGAGCTACATCCGCATCTTCCATTCTTGAGAAATGCTTTGTAAAAGCAATGCTGATATTTTTAGCAGCATCATTTAATTTCTTTTTATCCACATCAGCTTTAAGTTTTAGTTTGTCCAACTCCTCCAGAACCATTGAAGGGATAATGATTTTGTAGTGGCTTCCAATTTTAGAGATTATATCTGGACAATTAACGAAAACATTCGTATCAATGATATATATATTATCCTTGCCTTCAACTATTTCTTTTCTCTTTTTCTCAAACTTTGATAGGTCGATTTTCCCTGTAATTGTAACACCTATATTACCTGCCGTGATTTTTTGTGGTTCAAAAGCAACAAACTCTTTTTCATTAGATTTTAGTAGGTACTTTCGCACTTCTTCTGTCATATTTTGGCGAAGAAGTAAATTATCAGAAACAATGACAGTACTATATTTGGCACGAGATGTTGCTACATTAAATAATTCGTTTTCCAATGAATATCTTAAAGATGCATTTGGTACAAGAAAAATACAGAAATCCACAGTCAGACCTTGCACTCTATCAACTGTTTCAATTCGTACATTATCTGGGATCTCCTTTGTTAATGTCCAATTCAAAATAAAGTACTTTTGAAGCTGCCTAACAGTATCCCTAAATTTAGACAAAACAGCGATCTCTGCCTTAGGAGATTCCTTTAACAGATTATTCACAAGTTTAAAGATGTATTCAAATGCATTACTAGGAGCTTTGTTCCCTATTTCTAGATCTAATCCAACATAAACAGGACCTCCACCAGGATGAAGTTGTTCTATTTTAGATGGAATAACCTGCTCTTCAGATACAGATTTGAGATTGTTATCGTAAAACACTCCCGTACACTCCGCACCTCGTTTTGTAAGTCGGAATGTGTCACTTAGCATATAGGATTCAAATGTAAAGTTTTGGCAGATTGTGTCAAATCCTCTAACAATAGATGCCCAATTATATTTATTTATGACATCTTCATTTGTTATTACAATAGGCGACAACTGGTTCTGGTCTCCGATCCAAATGATTTTCTTGCCCAACTTTTTTGAAGCAGCTATCATTGGCAATAGTGCTTGACTCGCCTCATCCATTATAACATAATCAAATGGCTTTTCATCCATTTCATCTACCCAACCGCTTGAAATATAAAATGTCGCTAGCGATAGCCTGCCAGAAGAAGCATTGCAAGCATTTTCAGTAATACCCTGCAACTTTGGCAATTCACGACTTTCATCAACAGTCAAACTCGTTTTTGACACCAAACCCTGTTGAAGGAATGTCTGAATATCCTCTTTTTTCGCTAGCTCTATTAAAGCTTGATTTGTCAATGCCGTCACTAGTACGCTTTTGTTGTTAGACAACAACTTTGCAATTAATTGAGCCATTCTATATGTCTTGCCTGTTCCAGGAGGACCTTGAATGACCACACAATCATTCTGCTGCATTTGTGAAAGCAGAAGCGATGTAAAGTCTGTTTTTGCTTCTATTTTTTGAGGATTCCAATTACTGTCACTTTCATCGTAATCTAGAATATTGCTTATATCATCACAGTTCGAATTTCTAACAACTGATATAAGATTCTGCAGATACTTTAATGGTGGATCTTGAGGTCCAAATGCAATTATAGGGCTCTCATTTTCGAGCACTAATGCAAATTCAGTCGTTAAATTTTTGATGCCTATGAGACAAAAATCCTCATCTGATTTTTGTAGCCATACACATAATGCGTCCGAATATGTTCGCTGATATTTTTGTCTTAGATCTGCCCACGAATTAGCACCCCAATTTTTAAAGCTACCCATTTCTCCAATAAGGTAAGATGCCGTCCAGAAAGAATTCTTTCTTGGCATATTATCAGAATTACGAACTTTAAAAATTGCCATTCCGTTAGGCTGTAATTTTACAAAACGGCCAACAAACACCTCTCCTCGTTCTTTTAGAATTAGTGCCTTTGTACTAACAACTTGCTCGTATTCCTTAATCTGGGTTTCCAACTCAGTATTAAGAAATTTCTCGTAATCTTGTCTTGAATACTTCATAATTACAAATCATTATCGTCAAATAATTCCTGAACTCCCTCTGTCTTTGAATCCATTCCAAATGACTTTATTGTATCAAAAGCATTGTACTTAGGATTTTTTACAGCAAATGTTGTTCTCTTAACATATTGAAATACTTTGCTTAACGCAGCATAATAGTGCTTGGGTGTATATTCTGTATCAAATATGAGATTCACATTCGAATCGCTATTAAAGATATCATCAGCCGTTACGCTATGTACATCTTTCCCATCCCACACCATGAGAACATTTTTGCTATTAGATGTCAAAAACTCAAAATCAGTAGCACTTAAATATATATATCCACCTTTAGCACTCTTTATTACTAAATTAATTTTTTCTCCGTTGGGACTTATTATATCATTAATTTGATTCACAGATCGCCATGTTTGGAAAAGGTTATCATCTCCAGCATCATATCGACTCCAATTATCACAAATATACCCGTAAGATTCCAATTTTCTTCGTACAACTTCTTCTGCTTCTATATGAGCGTCCTTCTGTTGCTCTTTTGACAATCCATCGCGTTCTATTATCTGACCGGACTGTACGCTAAGTTCACTTTGAGCATGCCTATGAATATCTTCAATCGTATCATATTCATTCTCTCTACTATTGCCCGCTAGCTCTAGTTCTCCAAATTTGGCGCGATATCGTCTGATTATTGCATCTTTTTCCTGAATAGATTCTGACAACGACTCAATCTTCTTATTTTTTTGTGCGATTTCATCATTCTTTTCATTTAATTCATCAACAGAAACCATAAACAATTGTGTCCAATCATTTTTTGTAAATGGCACCTTCGCATCATCGCAAACTGTCAATAAAGTCGTTTCTATGCGTTTATTCTTAGCATTTATATATAATACATTGGGGATAAAATATGCGTAATCGCCAACAGTTTCTGTATATAAATGTATCTGTTTGTAAACACCTCTTTTGGGCATTTCGCCTTCAATTAAGTTTATGTGAATCTTGTTTTTAACGAACTTTTCATATCTATCATTAACCCATTCACATGCCTGTTGATAGTCTTCTATTTCATATTTTGTGACTAATTGTAAACGAGTGAATATCTCTTTTAAAACTTTTACTTGATTTTCTCCTGTAAAAGGTGTTTCAAGAGTGATGGCCCAATCCAAGAATGCTGTAATCTCAGCAGTATTTGTAGACAACGAAATGGATTCGTTTTTCAAGAATGAATATCTCCTCTTCATTTCATCTGACAATGGACCCTTGACACCAAGCTGGATCATGAATTTTTCTTTATCTTCACTATTAGCCCATTGTCTTACAATAGAAGACAATCGTTCAGTACCAACCGTTACATCATCACAATTAATAAATTTACCAACGATCTTCTGATTCGGGAATAAGTTAATGTATTTGTCAAGAACATCTATTTTGTGTTCAAAGAAATATGAAAGCACATTAGATACAAACTGCTCGTCCGAAATAGGTATTGTAGCTCGTTGGCCATATGAAACATATGCAAGGTTGTAACATATGTAAAACGCATATTGTTCTGGCGTTCTTGTGGCTCGTATAGCCGATAACCTCTCTTTTATAACACTATTTGACATCCTAGATAATGAGAATAAATTCTCATTACCTTCTAAATCTGATATCAACTCTTTAACAATGTTAAATGTTGAGTTATCAAACTGATTTGGTAAAATCTGCGACAACGAGAAATGGTATTCTTTCCCTGATATGCAGATAAGAACATCATCACTTATCGTGTATTGAGATAAATTTTTGTTATCTATGTATATCAGTCCCTTAAGCTTTTCGATGTTAAACGCACTCAAAAGTGCCAGCCTTATTACACGATATTCAATTGATTCCTTGGTCGATGACGCATTAAATGATATTTGCCCGAATCGCTCTATAAAATAGTGTTTTGCTCCATCTGTTTTCTCGACAATACTCAACAATTCGATTGTCGCACCATTTTTATTAATTAAGTTTTTCGTAAAGGTTTGTGTCCAAAAATCCTTAAATGTCTCATACAAATCAGGAATAGAGACATTCGTAAATGCGTCATAATTACCTTGAATCACATCCTCAAATATCTTATTTTCCTTGATTAGATACTTATTTAGCAACTCTGAATATTCCTCTTCAGAGATTAAGAAATTGTTAAGCCAGGCAGGAGAGATAGAATTAGAAACAGCCATGCTCCCCAGTGTTCTATACTCGCCATTGCGATTTTTGAACAACGCAATCTCCTTAAGTTTAGCTTCTCCAACACCATCGAAATCTTCCAACGCTTTGAATAAGGCTATTCGTTCCTCAAGAGAAAGCACTGAAAAATCGCGCTCCTTGATTTTTAGCCATATTGATTCTTCGTCTTGGATCTTAATAAACTTATATAATGGATGTGAACTGTTTATAGCATTATCAGAACACTTGAAGCCAAGTTTGACAAGAATATCTTTAATCGGCAATATATGTCTTGTAGAAACTATACATTCGCTTCCTTCTATGTCATTAAATGATTTATTGACGCTGCTATACTGCAATAGAGGTAAATAAGAAACTAATTTCTGCAAACATCCAGGTTGAAGTATCTTACCGCCATCTTTTTCGTCAATCCATTTAATCCAAGCCCCAAATTTTAATCTTTGTGCGTCAGTAGTAGATATATACCACTGATTAAATAGCTGACTATTTGTTATCGCATTAAGTATATCTCCAATGCCATAACTCTTGACACTACTAAAAATCTTCTTTTTTAAGATGCTGCTATCTATGCTATGTGATGGCAAGCATCTATCTGTACCCATTATTTGGCAGAATATATCTGGTCCCACGAAATTTGAGAAACCTGGAAGGTCAAGTGCTATTTCATCCAATTTTGACAAGCCACCTTTATGATTTAACACAAAGTATTCCGATTCCAAAGCGTTTTTATAAGAAATGTTAAAATGCTGAGCCAATTGTTTTGTATCGGCAATATCTTCTGCAAAATATTCCGAGACAAGAACATTCAATGCATTTTTATCCTTTTTTAAATTTAGTGATGCGCTCCAGCGCACTATACATTTTGCGATCTCCTGCATCAGATAGAAATTCCAAGGATTATCTCCCAATATTCTCTGACGAGGAGGGTCTAGGATAAAATTCGCATTGACAAAGAATGGGAACTTGAAATCCTTTACCAATGTAGGTAAAAACGCAAACATAGAGATTTCTTCTCTATGCAACTTTGGCATAACCGAGCCATTATCATCAAGCGGAACAGCAAATGAAATAGAAGTTGAACTATTAATTGCAATCTTTTTAGGGATATTTTCAAATTCCTGGTCGTCAAGATCTACGAACTTAGCTTCTAATATTTTACCAGTACCCTCATCAGATTTATCTACAGTTATACGAAGATCTATTCCAGAGTTCTCGAAGATATCATTGCTAATTTTCGCTTCAAAGTCCTCTCTCTTGAAACATTCAACCTTGTCTGCATTGAATGAATTCTTAATTATAATCACTCCATCTTTAACTTTCTTACTTACCGACTTACCATTAAAATCAATGCGTTTTGTATTTCGTAAGAAAAGCATAAACTTAGGATTGCGAATGATATCTTCTATCGCCGCGCAATATCCATTTGGACCTTGAATTTTGTTCGTTCCTATCTTTAAGGCGATTGCTACATTAGACGATGTAAAATCTTCGCCTAGATCGCATGGGAATGTGTCTGACCAAATAGGCTCTAGCTGCCAAGGGATAGAGCGTATTCCATCAAATTGCATTCTGCTGTCCCTATACATATCAAGAAAGATTCGCTTGTCTTCCTCGGTTCTTATCATAGGGTGATTCTCAAGATAGAATCTGTCAAAATCTTGAAAAATGGGATCTTTTTTATCAAACTTAAACTGATAACCTCCCGTACTAATATAAACCTGTTCCGAATCTGTGAATACAGATTTAAAGCCAATTCCCTTATATCCAGTTTTGTTTTCGTTTGCCTTTTTTGTGCCATTCGCTGCTGTAGTAATTGATACGAAGTCTTCTCTATCAAAACTATATCCATTGTGCTTGACTATTAAATAGTCTCTTTCAGTCTTTACATTTATGTATACACCTCTCTGAGCTGCTGCGTCATCTGCATTTTGAACAAGTTCAAAAAACATTCTATCCTTAGAGGAATACATATTTTTGCCTATTTCATCTAACAGTCTTGCATCTCGTTGATTGGATGCGGGATTAGTAGTATTCCTCTGAAACGCCAATTTGACATCAGCTTTATACGGATTATCGGTCTCAACAACATCTATTGTTGAGAACTGGAACAGTTGATTTCTTTCTTTGCGCTTCTGTTTAGACAACAACTTCAGTGTTATTCTATAGAACTTATTTTCTTGAACTTCAATGTTTGTTTCGTTCACAATAGCGCGAAGATTGTATCCATATATTGGATCTATCAAAAGTTTTCCATTTTGATCCTCGCTCGACGAATATAAGTTTTCAATAAAAATACCATAAGGATATAGTTTTGCTTGACCAATAAATTCCATCGAATTATGTCCAGCAAATTTCAACAAATCCACTAATGACAAATCGTATAAAGCGTCATCATACGGCTTCTTATTTAAGTGTTTAAGGCTAAAATAGAGATTGTCAGTATCGTGATCCAAATATACTGCACTTATGGTTTCTCCTTCAAACAACAGATCGCTTAACTGCTCTATTTCATTCCAGTTCGTATCCTCTTTTCTAATTACTCCAGAATAGTTGGCTACTTTTACCATAACCTTCGAATGCTGAACTTTAACTACTTCAGCTTCAAATACGGTTCCTCTCTCATACCTTTGTGCGAAATCAGCGACCAGAGCTTGCATTCGAGCTTTTTCCTCTTTTTTTTGTATACGCTTCTGCTCTTTATCGTATGTTTGTATGTCTGATAGAATTATGCCTCTATCTGTAATATTGTTAATTACAACAGTTATGTTATCCCCTTTGGATATGGTAAAATCACCTTGATTATCCAAATAACTGGGCATTAAATGCTTCGGCATAAATCCGTATTGATTTTGCCACAATGGAAGGAAAGAACAGTAACAACCGTTATCTTGTATCTTATTTATTCTTACGTTTACCTTCTCGCCAATAGAGTACTCCATCATCTTTATATGTTTAGGTGTTTTCAATATTGACAGTAAATATAAGAAATACATTTAAAATATGGAATATCAACTATGGTATTTTTTCAAAAATTATTTTGCAATTGTGTTTTCAAATAACAAGGCGGACTAAATCCGCCTTTTCAATCTTTGTCTAATTCATCATACCACTTCACTAGCGTCGATTTCGGTAGCGCCACGGGTCGGGAGTCATAAACTTTTCGAACTCCTCCATATTGGTGATGCACTCGATATTTTGTTTCTTCTCGAGCCATTTCTTGATGGTTGGTCGATCGAAATACAATCGGTTACCCTGGCGGATAAACGGAATGTCGTGACACCTCACCGTTCGGTACACTGCAGATTTGGATTTACCAAGCAGTTTGCAAACATCCTCCACGCTCATCAACTCCCCTTCGAGTGGTTGAGGTTGCTGTTTCTCGCGAACTGTCTTTTCGAGCGCTTCAATTCTTTCTACCAGATTTTGAATGAGCTCCGGCATCTGCTCAAATGATACAACTTTAGCTTCCATTTTGTTATTGTTTTTAAGTGAATTCATATTAAGAGTAGAGGGGCGTTAGTAATAAGGTTTATGAATTAGTGATTTTTTTTGCAAAAAAAGGTGTTAACGACTTTCGTCGCCGACAACCATTGCCTTTTTAGTAGAAAGTACAATTCTCTTCGCCATTTTATTGCAGCTCGTTGCACTCCATTGCACCTCATTGCACTCCACTGCAAACTTGGCGAGATATTTTTGTTGAAGAGATTAAAGCATAAAAAAATCCCGAAATTCGAGTCTAACTTTCGGGATTTATTCGTCTATTTTTGTGGGAATTTCGGTTGCTATTTGTGGGCGTCAGCGTTTGTTAGTGTGCATTAGAGGGCGTTAGTTACTTGCCGATGCAGAATGTTAAAGTTATTGATAATAAAAGTTTTACAAAGTTGAGGCTCAAATAAGGCCCAAATATTTGATAAACAGCGATAAGCGATGATAGCTGATGACAAAACCAATCACGATTCGCTAAGTGTTGCATAAAACGC
>JAGCMF010000030.1 GCA_017646625.1 Alistipes sp.
GAGAGGTGGCAGAGTGGTCGATTGCGGCGGTCTTGAAAACCGTTGAGCTGCGAGGCTCCGGGGGTTCGAATCCCTCCCTCTCCGCAAGACCACGAAGCAAAAAGGTATCGAGAAATCGATACCTTTTGTTTTTTATACCTTGGCACAAGTTCACTTGTAGACAAAGGTATAGAAAACAAAAGAGACGGCTTGCCGCTTTTTGCGCAGTGGGCTTGCAAGGGCCCCTGCGGCGAGCAGAAGGGAAAGGCGTTAAGCGGAGCAGACCTTGGTCTGCGTAGTAGCCAATCCCTCCCTCTCCGCAAGACCACAATGCAGAACGGATGACGCAAGTCATCCGTTTTGTTTTTGTGTCTGTGTCTCAAACCTTTTTGCCCCTTGTGACCCTTTTGCCCTTTTTCATTCTCGGGTACCAAAGGGCATAAAACGTCATAAAAGGTAATGCATTGTCTCTGTCGCACCATCTCTCTATTCTGACATCTCCTTTTATATGATGCTTATGCAGGTCATCGAGCAAAAATTAAAATAGCGGCTGTTTTTTTTGTTTTTCCAAAATAATGTGCTATATTTGTAGTGCTTTGCACTTGGTGCGGGCATTACATATTGAAAGTGTTTTCGCTGTCCTACAAGAAAATGTGGAAGTTTTCAAGAACGAAGGATGAACGGATAACACTCACTACTTGTTTGTTTATGGTGGGCAAGCACATTGAGATCTCAATGTGTACTATTCCCATATCATTCAGGTGTGGGGATTAGTGTCGTTTATTTTCGTTCGGGTCATTCCACAACCTTCTTGTTGATAAGCGTGAGCAAGCCTCACACTTTCTTTTTTTGTATATATCCATCCCCAATTGCGAAGAAGGAGTTTGCCGAAAATCCTATAAAGAGTAGACAATTTACAGTTAAAATAATATCAATTATGAAAAAATTATTCTTATTCTTTGTTGCGCTTACAATTGCGATGGTCTCTTGCGAATCAGAGATTGAAAAGTCGACAGTGGTCGAACCGACAGTAGTTACTAAATCGATAAAAGAAATTACAGAAAGCACAGCCAAGGTCGTTGGCCAGGTTACAGCCGATGGCGGCGCTGAAGTTACGGAACGCGGTGTATGCTGGAACACTGACGGAATGCCTACCGTCTTGGATTACCGTGTTAAAGACGAGAAGTCGGAATAGGTACATTCACTTCAAGCCTCAGTGACTTGGAGGTAAACACCACTTATTATGTAAGAGCCTACGCTACAAATGAGGTTGGCGTGTCTTATGGAGAAGAAATGAGTTTCACGACTGAAAAAATCGAGAGTCCAGAGAGTCCAGAGAATCCAGAGAATCCAGAGAATCCAGAGAATCCAGAGAATCCAGAAAATCCCGAGAATCCAGAAACTTCAAACCACGAATGGATAGACCTTGGCTTAAGCGTAAAATGGGCTACATGCAATGTAGGAGCAAATTCTCCAGAAGAATATGGAAACTATTATGCATGGGGAGAGATAGAGACAAAAGACGAATACTTAGAATCAAATAGTTTGACCTATGGACTTAGTCTGTCGGAATTGGAATCTCTTGGCTATATAGACAGTGAAGGCAATCTTACTACTTCATATGATGTCGCTACAGCGAACTGGGGAGAAGGATGGAGGATGCCAACATACGATGAAATAGAAGAATTGTATTACGAGTGCGATATGACATGGACTATACTAAACGGTGTTACTGGCTATTATTTTACTGGTCCTAGTGGCAAAAGCATCTTCCTTCCTGCTGCGGGCTGTTTTGATTCAGAGTCGTACGAGGTTGGTCATAAAGGCTACTATTGGTCTGCTACTCCTAATGACAATGATAACTCCGACGACGGTACCACTCCAGGACGCTGGGCGTTCAGTCTTCGCTTTAATGATGACGACTGCTATGATTTTGATGGAGGCTACCGTAGCGATGGTTGTAGTGTTCGTCCAGTTTTTGAATAAAAAAGAAGCGCATTTGACTTATTAATTCATTTGGGGCCGGCCAAAAATTACTTTTTAGTCGGTCCCTTTTGTTTTTGTGTCTGTGTCTCTAACCTTTTTGCCCCTTGTGACCCTTTTTGCCCTTTTTCATTGTCGGGTACCAAAGGGCATAAAACGTCATAAAAGGGCATAAAAGGTAATGCGTTGTCTCTGTCGCTTTGTCGCCCTGTCTCTGTCTCACTATCTCTCTATTCCGACATCTCCTTTTATATGATGCTTATGCAGGTCATCGAGCAAAAATGTTGTCTAAATTTTGTTTTGCCACAATTTTTATATAACTTTGTATTAATTATAAATATATATTCATAATCATTATGGCTGAAAATTACAAGACGCATAACATCTATGCTAACTATCCAGTTGATGCTCTTCATCTTCGTGACTTGGAGGGTGACATCAATAGGCTTGAGCTCAACTTGGGAGATATAGTTGTTGTTGATTGCACAGGCATGAGTTACATATGTTCCTCTGGTCTGCGTGTATTTCTATCATTGAACAAGGATATCACTGCCAAGGGTGGCAAGTTAATCATCCGCAACCTTGAGCCTCTGGTGAAGGGTGTATTCGACATGTCGGGCTTCAGCCAGATATTCAATATTGAGTAAGGCGACATAGGCGCATAAGAAGGATTACACGGACTCTGTTTATCTACGGTGTCTGTGTATATTCTTTTATAAACATCTGTGTTGTGCTATTATATATCTGCCCGTGGAGCTGTGGTGGATGATTAATGATATAAGGTATAGAGAATTATGAGGGGTAAGTCAAACATCTTTACGCGTTCCTTTCCATTGCGTTTGAGTCTTGTGATACTTGTGTTGGTCTCTGTGCTCTTCACCGCGACCATTGTAGGCAACTCACGTTCTGCGCGTAACTACGTTAAGATGGAGTCTATAGAACGTGCGCAGTCGGCGCTTGACAACACCATCCTTCGCATCAACCACGTTCTACAGTCCGTGGAGATAACGCTGCATAACCTTTCGTGGCAGGTTGTCGAGAGTCTCAACCAGCCCGACAAGCTATATACCATCACCGAGCATATCATCCAGAGCAACGACTTCATCTCTGGTTCGGCGATAGCCTTCGTGCCCTACTACTATGAGCAGGAGGGTAGGTACTACTCGCCATACTCCTATCGTGAGGATGGAGCCATTCGTAGTAAGCAGCTTGGCAGCAGCAGCTACGACTACCACACCATGGATTGGTACCGCATACCATGTCAGCTATCTGTGCCCTATTGGAGTGAGCCCTACTACGATGAGGGTGGTGGTAACATCATCATGACCACCTACTCATATCCTATATTCAACCATGATGGCTCTCTTGTTGCCATCTTCACTGCCGACCTCTCGTTGGAGTGGTTTGCCGAGATGGTAAATAGCATCAAGCCCTATCCTAATGCCTACAACCTGATGATTGGTCGTGGTGGTGCCTACCTTGTGCACTACAATAGCGAGTACATCCTCAATGAGACGCTGTCGGGCATGGCGCAGGCGCGTGGTGATGTGCAGATGGTTGATACGGCGCAGCGCATGATAGGTGGCGAGCAGGGTATCGGTGAGTTTGAACGCGAGGGTGAGAGGTTCTACCTCCTATATGCGCCTATTGAGGCTACGGGGTGGTCTGTGGCTGTTGCCTGTCTGCATAGCGACATCTTTGCGGGTGTGGAGAGTGTCCGCAAATACTCCTATATTGCCGGCATCATATGCCTACTTCTTGTTGCTGTCATATGCTTCGTCGCCATACGTCGCATGACGCGCCCACTTATTAAGATTGCGGGTGCTGCCACGGAGATTGCCAATGGTAACCTCCTTGCCGAGTTGCCCGAGATATCGGGTGACGATGAGATGTGTACTCTGCACGACTCGTTTGCCAACATGCAGCAGTCGTTGCTCAAGTATGTCGACGAGCTTCAGCTCACGGCGGCAAATAAGGAACGTATCGAGAGTGAGTTGCGCATTGCTCGCGCCATACAGATGGACATGGTGCCCAAGGTGTTTCCACCCTTCCCTGAACGTGAGGATGTCGATTTATATTCGCAGCTCAAGCCTGCGCGTGAGGTCGGTGGTGACCTCTACGACTTCTTCATTGCCGATGAGAAGCTGCACTTCATCATTGGTGATGTCGCGGGCAAGGGTGTCCCCGCCTCTCTTGTCATGGCTGTCACCTGCCGCCTATATAGAACCATCGCCAATAATGTCGCCACCCCCGAGGGTATAGTATCAACGCTTAACGATGCTCTCTCGGAGTCTAACGAGTCTAATATGTTCTGCACAGCCTTCGTCGGCATCCTCGATCTTAAGAGTGGCGAGTTGCGATACTGCAATGCGGGACATAATCCTCCTATTGTGCTACGTTCCTGTGGCGATGTTGAGGCGTTGAGTGTTGTCCCCAACCTCGCTATGGGCATATGGCAGGGCTTTGAGTATAGGGGCGAGTCGTGCATGCTCGATGGTGGATGCACGCTGTTCATGTACACCGATGGTGTCACCGAGGCGGAGAGTGACGATAAGGAGTTGTATGGCGAGCAGCGCCTTATGTCGGTGCTTAAGCGCCACACGTCGTCTGCGCCACGACATATTGTAGATGCTCTGTTGGAGGATATAGCAGAGCATGTTGGTGGTGCTGACCAGACTGACGATATCACGATGTTGTGTTGCAGCCTTGGTGACCTACGCGATAGGGAGGGCTGCCGACGTATCGTGCTGCGTAACAATATCGAGGAGATAGCACGTATGCAGGGCTTCATTGATGAGCTCGTCGCGGAGTTGTGCCTCACAGCCGAGGATGCCTTCAATATACACCTTGCGCTGGAGGAGGCGGTCTCTAATGTCATTATGTACGCCTTCCCAGAGGGCGAGCAACACGATATAACCCTTACTGTGCGCCATGTGGATGACACACTCATCTTTAGGGTTATAGATGCGGGTCAGGAGTTTGACCCCACACTTCAGCCAGATGCTGATGTCACGCTGTCCCTCGAGCAGCGCCCCATAGGAGGCCTTGGCATCTTCCTCATACGCCGCATCATGCAGAGGGTGGAGTATCACCGCATAGATGGCAATAATATCCTTACGATGGTTAAGAGCATAGCCAAGAGTGATGTGGCTGAATAAGGAGCATATATTCCGAGTAATAGGGGATAGGTGCTAAAGAGATATAGAGAGACTCTGTAGGATGTAGGGTCTCTCTATACTCTTTTTATATGCTGTCTACCACACGTCTCTCCACTGCAGCTCTGCACCCTCGTTTGTGATGTGTAGCACGAGGTATTCGGGTCGTTGTGTTGTGTCGCCTATCGTAGGCACGATGGTGTACCTCACACCGCCGAGGCGCAGGTCCTCGCGGAAGTGGTCATGGCCCTGTAGGCATAGAGTCACGTTGTTCTTGCTAAATAGTTCTGCGAGGGTTGCTGTCTCCTCGAGGGGCATATTTCCCGAGCCCAGCTGTGTGTTGTCGGTATAGAATAGGTTTGTATGCGTCATGACTATGCAGTGGCGATACTTTGCCCTCTCTGTCTCGATGAACTCTCGCAGCCACGCCATCTGCTTATGTCCCAGCGTGCCACTTGCCGAGTCGAGAGCTATATATAGGTCGCATCCTGTGGCATACTGCGCCTCGAACCAATATACCGATGGGCCTATAAGCTCGGCAAACTCGTCCCAGCCGTTGAAGTATAGGTCGTGGTTGCCTATGAGGGTGAATATTGGCGAGTTGATGGTCTGCTCCTCCTCGACAAATCTTATCGCCTCGAGGTATGTTGGCAGCGTGTTGCGCAGGTTATCGCAGTCGCCGAGCACAACGCCGAAGGATGCCTCTCGGTTGTTACGCTGCTGTGTGCAGAAGGCACGTAGGTTTTTGTATGTACCCTCGACATGTGGGTCGGCGCACACATACACCATGTACTCCTCCTCCACATCTACTCTTGCCACGGCTTTGTTGCCATTTAGCACCATGCTTCTCTCGAAGCGCTTGTCCACGACATCTCCTGTGGGCATTATCAGTCCCTTGATGTCTATCGACTCGCAGCATATGAGGAGTGTGGCTACGAGGACGAGTGCTATAGTTCTTACCATCTTACGCATACTCCGACATCTCCATATAGTTGATAATAGTCACTCGATATGTTAAACATACCTGCGGGCTTGTAGTTTAGGCCCAGCTGTAGTCCGAGCCTCTCCACGGGGTACCACCACGCATCGAGGGCGAAGGATGGCTGGTAGTGGCGTTCTATCTCGAAGAGTTGGCTGTTGGTGAAGGTTATGTTGAGGTCCCACTTCTCAACCTTGTGTAGGCAGCGTATGCCGAGCTCGTAGTATATGTTGAATGGCTCGTAGATGTAGTCCGCGCCCATTGTCATGGTGCGTAGGTAGTATCCCAGCGTCAGCCATATGCACCCTATGTCTAACGATGCTCCCACGCCCGCCATGTAGTTGTTGAGGCTACTCTGATATGTATATCCGAGCAGTATCTCGCCACTAACACGTCCGAAGTCGAAGTCGTGATAGTAGCGTGGTCTGCACTCTGCTGCCACACGGCCTATGGTGCTATACTGCGCACCACCTCTGATGGCGAAGTGCATGTCCGACTCATAGTCCACCGCTGCTGCTACGGCACCATAGTAGCCATATAGAGTGTTGTTACCACCCTTGGCACTGATGGTAAGGTCTATGCCTTGGCCCTGCGCTGTGGCTATATATGTGGTAATCAGTAGTATGAGTAATGAGAGTCTCTTCATCTCACTGTGGTGTTGTGATATGGTTGTCTGCCTGTGGCTATCTCTTGCCAATCATCTCGAGAAGTAGTGCCAACTCCTCCTCGAAAGATGGCTCTGTGGGCTCCTCTTCCTCCGTTACCTCTACGAATGATAGTGGGTTAGGGTTATCTTTAGGTGTCACAGGGTTCATGAGCAACCAGTTACCCCAGCCTGTCTTCTTCTGGAAGAGTAGCTTGTCGTATGCCGCCTGGTAGTTCTGCGATTGCCATATCTTCTTATCCACTATTGTTACACCCATGGTGAGTGTCTGACCATATAATGGTGCTGTAACGTTCTTGCACACTATGGCGTTGTTAAATGCGCGGTTCAAGCGGCTCGACACATCTATGAGCTGTGCCGAGTATGTGCTGTAGTGGCCATTTGCGAAGCACTCGGCAAGCTGCTGTATGTCGAAGAATGGGTAGTATAGGCTGCCATCTATGTTGGCGTCGGCATCGTAGAGGTAGCAGCTATTTATCGCCGCCTCATATGTCTTGTATATGTTTACAGCATTGCTATATTCATCAGGGTTTATCGTGCCATTATCAATCTGACTCTTTGTCATGGCGTATATCTGTGCCATCTCTCTCAAGTATATCGCAAAGAGATTAATCTCACTCAACAGAGGATCCATCTGCGAGAGGTCTACCAGCATGATGTCGAGAGGGTAGTTTGTTGGCTGCCAGTGTGTTATTGTGTCATGGCAGAATGCCTTCATTGCTGTCTCGAAGTTTGTCGAGTTGTTCAGGTGGTGCATAAGCGAGTAGTAGTCGCCGCCTATGCCTGGTGTCACATGGCTGGCACACATTACATACTCTGCGCAATCCATAAGTCCTGTGACAATCTCGAGCATACCCATCAAGCAGGCATCGTAGTATACCATCTTTAGCTTTGTGCCCGATAGGTTGATGCCCTCGACCAGCTCGTTGAGGGTCAGTGCACGATTGTTATTCACGTCGTCATGTATCACGGCTCGGCTATCCGCGAAGTTGTCCTGGCTGGGGAGCCATGCGCTGCCGTGGTTCCAGAGAATCAATATGTAGTTATCTGCTGGGCACTGCTCCTTGCTCCAGTTGATGAAGTCGGCAAGCGACTGTGGGTCGTAGAGCTTAAGCATCTTGTCGAGCACCTCCACGGGCTCATACCATCGTGCCCCCGCATCCCCTACGACAAAGCGTTGTGTGCCATGAAACTCCTCCGTATCTTGGAATCGTGCCGAGTACTTCACCTGACCTGTGAAGTGTACTCTCTCTGTGTTACCCGCAATCAGCGCCTCCTGTATGTTGGTTATGAGTGAGCCGTCGAGGTTACCGCCACCGCAGCCATACAGCATTATGGTGTAGCTGCTATTGTCGGGCTCCTCTGTGGGTGCTGTGATGGTTATATACTCGGTCTTTTTGCATGATGTTATGCTCGCAACAATGAGCATAAGGATGAGTGTTAGGGAGAACTTTCTCATATTTGAATATGTTTGTGTACCAATCTGTTTGTTGAATATATCCTTTTCGATAGCAAAGGTAACAAAAAGTTTATAATTGTATCACGCCTATTCCGAAATATGGTTATTCAACCTGGCTATTTTAAAATGTTACGGGTTGCCCCCGATGAGGACAACCCGTTGCTATGGTATGTTTATCTCTACTACTGCTGCTGGCTCTCACGCTTTGCTCGCGCCTCCTTACGAATCTTCAGAGGCGTCTTCATGAGGTACTTACGGCAGAATAGTGCGAAGTGACCGTGGTTTGTGAAGCTGTACATCTTGATGATGCTCTTCAGTGGCACGTTTGTCTCTGTGAGCAGGCGTTCAATCTCTATTATTCGCTGCTTCTGCATCCAGCTATATGGAGTGTCGTGGAACTCCTGCTTGAACATGTTGTTGAAGTGCTGTATGCTGAATCCGCATATGTCGGCGAGCTCCTCTACGGTCTTCACACGTGGCGCATTGTTTCTCACCAACGACACGAACGACTGGTTGCGGTCGAAGAGGTTGTAGAATGTGCGTAGCTGCACCTGCTGGCTGTAGAAGAACTTGAAGATTACGAACATCTCCTGTATCTTTGCTCTGTGCAGGTGGTTACACCTCATTGAGTTTTCGAGATATAGCTTCACGGAGTCGAGCAACAGGTTTATAGGCTCGTTAGTAGCCACCTGTGTAAACTTGTAGTTTATCTTCTTAATCTTACCCGCGATGCTGTTGAAGGGGATCATGTCGCAGGTTGCGCCTGCGGCGATGAAGTGTGCCTTGACAATCTCCACCTCTGTGAGAGCAACTAACTCGTAGTGGTATGCGCGGAAGCAGAATACGAAATGACCCTCACGCACTGTGTAGTCATGTCTCTCTTCGGACGAGATCTCGAAGTCGCCCTTTGTGAGGAATAGTAGGCAGTTGTAGTCACCACGTTCGACGACCAACTTCTCACCGACGTTGAGCTTTATAAGCGAGAAACCTGCTTCGGGCTCTATGGTGTAGGAGTGACATGTAGCCGGACACTGATTTGACATAGTATTTGGGTTTTTAAGTTATTTATATTAATTATATCTACTTTTTCTCATGTACAAATATAGTCACATTTATTGAATATACAAGCATTATGAGACAAAAATATTATGAAAATGTGCAAGATTTTCAAATATCGGGTCTTTTTTATTCAAAAAAAGGATGTAAAACACCTATTTAAGACTACTTGTGTCGTGTGTGATTGGTGCCTCTACGGCTCGAAGTTGCAACGTAGGATGGTAGGTGTGGGGCGTTCAGCCTTGATGCGTGCAATCATTATGTCGAGGTACTCCTGGATGTCGGCACGCAGACGTTTGTAGAGTGGTGAGGATGTGTAGTTCTCGTTGTCCAGAAGCACATCGCGTATTGAACGTAGGGTGTTGGTGTAGTTCTTAAGCTCATTCTGCAGAGCCACGCCCTCCACCTTCGAGTTGTGTATCTTTGCCACGGCGAGTTGTCGTAGCTTGTCGCACACGGCCTGTAGTAGTGGCATCGTCACATTGTCCATCAGCGTATGTCCGTGCATGAAGAGGTAGCAGTTATCCTCCTCCACGCCGCGTGTTCGCAGTCTATGGGCGAGTGCCGCAACAGCCTCACACATATTGGGGTTAGCACTCTCGAGAGCCTCTTTTCGTCGTTGCACGTTGTTCTCGAGCCATGCCAGCGTATTCTCGCCGTTGTGTCTTATGTCGACGTAGTTTAGGCGCACCGAGGCGCGGAACTCTGCCAGGGTGAATACATGCTCTGTGGATTGCTGTGCCGAGTGCACATACCATAGGAATAGCGGGTATATAGCCTTTGAGTATGCCGCCATGAAGCGCACGAAGTCGAAGATGCGCATATCGTTCTTCGTGGCCTTCACACATACGTTGCGTAGCGATGGGGCGTAGCACAGGTAGTTCTCCGTGGCGTAGGTGTATGTGTGAAACATATTCTCGGCCTCGAGTATTCTTTGTGACTGCTCCGTGGCACCATCAAAGAGGTAGTCGAAGTCGGAGTCTACGCATAGCACCACACTCTCCATGTTTGTCTCTCCGAGCATCGACATCAGCACCTTTTTACCCTTTGGCAGGTCATCTCTGTTGGGCACCGATATCTCGAAGCGTAGGTATGGGTTTTGGAAGTGGTCAAATATAGCGCGCCAGAATGCCACATCCTCGTAGCCCTCGACATATACGCGCACAAGGTGTCTATCATCCTCTGGTGGTAGGATGTCGGGGAGCTTCGCGGGGTTGTATGCCGCAAGGTTATGGCCGCGGCGATGACGTTTCTTCGGTTTCATTGGTGTAAAGTTATAAAAAAAGATTAACTTTGTGGCAATTAGTGACCAATTATTTGTGTAAATATTATGGCAAACGACTGGAAGGATCGTCTCGGCGTGGTGTTCTCCACCAATCCGGACTTCAATTATGATACTGCGCAGGAGGAGGATACGGCGACACTGCCTCCCGCGCAACAGAATCTTAAGGTGTGGCTCGACAGACTCAAGGGTGGCCGTGTTGCTACTGTTGTGCGTGGCTTCGTTGGCTCGGGCGATGACCTTGCAGCGCTGGGCAAGGAGCTTAAGAAGAGCTGTGGTGTTGGTGGTACAGCCAAGGATGGCGAGATAATCATCCAGGGTGACCACCGCGACCGTGTCATCGAGCTACTCATCAAGGTGGGATATAAGGCCAAGAGGGCGGGAGGATAGAGTATGAATTGTGAGCTTATCGTCGTCGGCAAGACCGACATGAAGGAGGTAGAGGCCCTCGTTGCTATGTATGCCAAGCGCCTAAACCACTATGTGCGCTTTGCCATCACCACCATCGCCGATATCCGCAATACGAAGAAGCTGTCGGAGGCGGAGCAGAAGAGACTCGAGGGTGAGGCCATTTTACGTCTTCTTAACGAGTCGGACCATGTGACGCTTCTCGACGAGCATGGTGCCGAGCTTCGTTCCATAGAGTTTGCCGAGCTTGTGCAGCGTCGCATGTCGTCGGGCGTCAAGCGCCTCGTCTTTGTCATCGGTGGCCCCTATGGCTTCTCGGAGGCTCTCTACCAGAGGGCAAATAGCAAGCTCTCACTCTCCAAGATGACCTTCTCGCACCAGATAGTGCGTGCCATTTTTGCCGAACAACTTTATAGGGCTTTTACCATCCTCAAAAATGAGCCGTATCATCACGAATAAGAGTGAATAAAAAGTGTATTTTGTCGTTACGCTTGCCCTCAAAATCCTCATTTACGTCTAGTAAACTGCGGTTTTTCGGGCTTCGCAAGCCTAAAACTACATCTTTTTATTCACTCTTTTAGGTTATGGGGCTGGCTATGTTACTCTTTAGCCAGCCCTATCTATGCCCCCTGCTACCTGCTTGGTATCGACTCGGCCTTCACCTTGAAGAAGTTCATCGAGGATGAGGCGTCGAGGATTCTGTAGTCGTAGATGTTACCCCAGCCTGCGGGTCTATCCTTAATCTCGCAATCCTCCTCGGTGTCGTTAACCACATAGTCGCGTATCATCTCATGCCAGCCATTTATGCGTGCTATGGATGCCTGGTAGTAGAAGAGGTTGTTCTTTGGGTCGCACAACTCGTTCAGCGCCTCCACATATATTGCTCTATAGTCGCTGTATTGCAGTATCTTACCTATGAGTGGTGCCTTGCGTGTGTCGCCCCAGTTTAGTGGGTCGTGACGTCCCGAGTCACTCTGCACGCCGCAGTGGCTCGATGTTCCCAGCGTGTTGTCATAGTCGAAGGGTATGAAGAAGAATTGGTAGTTCTCCTTGTCCGACGAGTTGAAGTATATGTAGTAGTTGTTGGTGTTATTCCAGTAGTCATCCCACATTCCTACCACAACATTCACGGCGTATGTGCGAAGCAGCAGACGCACATCACATACCGATGCTATCCAGTCGTGGAACTCCTGCCCCGTTAGCTTCGTTACCTTGCGTGTGAACTCCACGAGCTGCTCGCGTGCGGCGTTGAAGTTCTCGATGTTGCTCTTCAGCTCATATGTGTAGTTCGAGCCCGAGTCATCATCGTAGTGTATCGATGCGCCATGTATATCGTCGTAGTTAAGTGAGGCACCCCATCTACACTTCCATAGGTTGTGCTTGTGGTCGCCAAAAAGCTCCTTGCGCTTCTTCACATACTTGTCGTCTATGGCCTCAATCATCTCATATACACCGTAGTATGCAGGCTTGTCGTCACCCTCCACGTGTATCCATAGGCGGCAGTATGAGCTGTATGCCGCAGTCCATATTCCGAAGCGGCGGAATAGGTCGTAGCAGTATATCTCGCGGCAGTATGCGCGGTCATCCTTGAACCACTTGAGGTGTATCTTACGCACGTTGAGCAACTCGTGCTCATCATCCTTCTGGTACTTGCGAAGGTTTATCATGAAGTGGCAGTGTCGCCAGTCTGTGTCGTTTGTCCTGTGCATCTCGCCACCGTTACCCTCGGGACGTCGTCGCGAGGTGTTACCGCGTAGGCGTAGTCCAGCATCTACGAAGTTGTGTACCTCACCCTTCGATGAGAACTCCACGTCGCAGTGTACGTAGGCACTGGTGTTGCTGTCGCGGTCGTACTCCTTCAGCAGGTTGTTCCACTCCTCTAACGACACCTCTATGTGTATCTCGGGCACCACGTTCATGTCGAACACCCAGTCGAGCTCTCCCGCTGCCCACCCTGTGTTGGGGTAGTCGGGATTCGTGGGGTCGGGCTCTGGCTCTGGCTTGGGTTCCTCCTCCTCGGGATTCTCGGTATCTGGGCCGTTGGGGTATGGTGGTAGCTTTATTCCCTCATCCTCGCAGCCGTATAGCAGCGTTCCGAGAAGTAGTATTGTGAGAAATTTGAGTGTAAGTTTCATCTATACTCTTGTTATATATAGGTATGTTTGTGCGCCAAAGGTAGTAAATATATTTTAATGTGCCACCTCTATTGCCCATTATGTCGTTGCTGTGTAGCTGTTATTACGACTCTTCTCGGGATTGAGTCGTGCCACAAAGTTGTCGTAGTAGCTCTTCGATACGGGTATTCGGCGTATGCTGTCGTCGTCGAGGGTCACGAAGTGAAGACGTCGTTCCTCCTCTACAACCTTGATTTTGTGCATGTTGACTATGTATGAACGATGACATCGCACCATGCATGTACCCTCGAGTGTCTGCTCTATGGTACGTGTCTTGCAACGTAGCATGTACGATGTAATTTTGTCATTATGCTTGTAGTATACCTTTATGTAGTTATCCTCGGACTCGAGGTAGTATAGCGAGTCGATGTTTATCGTCAGTCGCAGTGTGCCACTATTGTCGTATAGATTTATCATCTTGGGGCTTGTTGCTGTCTGCTGTTGAGGTTTCGCTATTGCCGCAGCACGCAACTCATGCTCCTTGCTGTTCTCGAGCAGTCGGTACTCCTCACCGAGTCGCTGTAGCTGATACTGTGCTGCAATAAGCTCCTCGCACTTTGCGCGGTATGCGGCATAGAGTGATATGATGCCATTGGGTATTGCAAGTATTAGTGTGACACATATCAGCGCACGCACCGCAATTGTAGGCATGGTGATGCCAGGTGTTGGGAATAGGTTTACGGTGAATAGGGTGTATACCAACGATATTGCGAGGTTTTCGCCCATTATCCACCATATGTATGTCATCGTTGTTATCTCGAGTCTATCTTGCAGTCTGTTCATCACGTAGCGACTCGTTATGAGTATTACTATTGCTGCTACGTAGAATAGCAGTGTGAAGCTAAACTGCAACACGTCGTGCGTGCTAAACCATATAGCCAGAGAGAATGGTTGGTATAGTGTAAGGAAGAGTGCGGAGAATAACACGATGAATGATATGACCACAGATATGTATCTTCGTGACACCAGAAATTTAGGAATTTCATTTGTTGCCATAGGCTTATATGTTGTTACATTTGACGACAAAGGTAGGAAAAAAACGTAAGTAAGCAAAAATTTTACCACACATATAGTAATTTCACCACATAATATTGATTTTAACCACAAATCGTATGCGCGTATGTGATGCTGTACATATCTTTGCGCCGTTGCGAAAAAGATGTGTGTGCAACGAGGCGTTGCTCATACGCGCAGGTCTATTGACTTTTGGTGCGTAGATGACGTTACAGAAGATGGAATAAATAATGTTAAACTAACACAATATTTCTGGAATGAAAATTATTGGAACAGGCTCGGCGCATCCCTCGTGTGCTGTGACAAATGAGATGCTTGAGAAGTTTCTCGAGACTACCGATGAGTGGATCACCGAACGTACCGGCATCAAGGAACGCTGTGTGATATCATCCGAGAAGCTTGAGGATCTCGCTGTCATCGCCGCAAACAAGGCTCTCGAGGATGCCAACCTTACTGCCGCCGACATAGATTTCATCATATGCTCGAACGTAGTTAACGAATACGTAACCCCTGCATTGAGCTGCATCATCCAGGGCAAGCTCGGTGCTACATGCCCTACGGTAGATATCAATGCCGCGTGTGCTGGCTTCCTCTTCGCCATGGATATGGCCGAGGATAAGCTTCAGTGCAAGAAGGCCAAGAACATCCTTATCGTGTGTGCCGAGGAGCCATCACGCATGGTTAGCTGGCAGAATCGTAGCACCTGTGTGCTCTTTGGTGATGGTGCTGGCGCTGCTGTTGTCACCGAGGGTGACGAGCTCAAGGCGATACGTCTCACCACATCGTCACTCGCCGATGTGCTTTACTACCAGCGTAAGTTGGAGCCTACGCCCTACATCTCGAAGGATGAGAACTATGAGCCTCTTGTGATGAAGGGTCGTGAGGTGTTCAAGCATGCTGTGACAAGCTCATGCCGCGATATCCGCAAGCTCCTCAACCAGACAGGCCTCGAACCCCAGGACATCAAGTACTACGTTCTTCACCAGGCAAACCGCCGTATCATCGACTCGATACGTAACTTCCTTGGTGTCGATGAGGAACGTGTGCCCCACAACGTAGAGCGCTACGGCAACATATCATCTGCTGCGCTTCCTGCCTTGCTCGATGAGCTCAACCGCGAGGGTAAGTTGCAGAAGGGTGACAAGCTAGTCTTTAGTGCCTTTGGTGCTGGTTTCACCACAGGTGCTTGTATTATAGAGTGGAATAAATAGTTTTGTGAAATAACTTAATGGGGCGCAAGTCCCGCACAACGTAAAAAGAAAATGGAACAGAGAGTTGTCATCACCGGTGTCGGTGCAATCACTCCCGTGGGTAACCACGTTGAAGATACATGGAAGAACCTCGTTGAGGGTAACTGTGGTATCGATTTTATTAAGGGTTTTGACGAGTATAACCTTCCAGTTAAGGTCGCAGGACAGATTAAGAACTTCGATCAGTCGGAGTATGAGTTGAATACTGGCTTGGCACGTCGCAGCGACAGATTCTGCGTATATGCCATGGCCGCAGCATCTGATGCCATGAAGGATGCAGGTCTTGTTAGTGGCGAGAATGTCGAGGCAGAACGCCTTGGCGTATATATCGGCTCTGGTATCGGCGGTATGGATACCTTCGTTAACCAGACCAAGGTAATGCTCGAGGAGGGCGTAGGCCGCATCTCACCATTCTTCGTGCCTATGATGATCTCTAACATCGCCTCGGGTAATGTTGCCATCTCGCACAACGCGCAGGGCGTATGTCTTCCTGTTGTCACAGCATGTGCTACAGGTACCCATGCTGCGGGTGAGGCATACCGTGCCATCAAGCATGGCTACGCTGATGCCATCATCACAGGTGGTGCCGAGGCCTCTGTACACCCCTTGGCTATCGGTGGCTTTGCCAACAGCAAGGCGCTATCACGTTCGGAGGATCCTCTTCAGGCATCCCTCCCCTTCTCTGCTGACCGCCACGGCTTCGTCATCGCCGAGGGTGCAGGTATGATGGTCTTCGAGTCGTTGGAGAATGCCTTGAAGCGTGGTGCGAAGATCTATGCCGAGGTTGTAGGCTATGGCAATAGCTGCGATGCTCACCACTTCACTGCTCCACGTCCTGACGGCATCCCCGCATCACGTGCCATCAAGCAGGCGCTCGACGAGGCGGCCTTCGACAGCGAGAAGGATACTCTCTACATCAATGCTCACGGTACGGGTACACCTCTTAACGATGCTGCCGAGACCAAGGCTATCAAGCTCGCTATGGGCGAGGAGGCAGCCAAGAGGGCGCACATCACCTCTACCAAGTCTATCACAGGCCATATGCTCGGTGCTACAGGTGCTGTTGAGCTCATCGCCTCGGCGTTGTCACTCCACCATGGTGTTGTGACACCAACCATAGGTCTCACAAACCCTGACCCAGAGTGCGACCTCAACTACACGCCAAACAAGGCCGTTGAGGCACCTCTCACCGTTGCCATCTCTAACTCACTCGGCTTCGGTGGTCACAACGCATGTGTTGCACTCCGCAAGTGGGATGGTAAATAATAGATGTCAAACCAAAGAATATAGATAACTATGAAACTTTTGGAAGGTAAGGTAGCCCTCGTCACAGGTGCTGGTCGTGGTATCGGCAAGGCTATAGCTGTGCGTTTTGCGCAGGAGGGTGCTAACGTAGCATTCACAGACCTCGCGGTTAACGAGGCTGTTGAGGAGACTGTTAAGGAGCTTGAGGCTTTGGGCGTTAAGGTTAAGGCCTATGCTTCAAATGCTGCTAACTTCGACGAGACACACGATGTTGTTAAGCAGATTGTTGAGGACTTCGGTCGCATCGACATTCTTGTCAACAACGCAGGTATCACCAAGGATGGTCTCATGATGCGTATGTCGGAGGCGCAGTGGGATGCTGTCATCAACGTAAACCTCAAGTCGGCCTTCAACTTCATCCATGCTGTGACACCTATCATGGCGAAGCAGCGCGGTGGCTCCATCATCAACATGTCATCAGTAGTAGGTGTTAGTGGCAACGCTGGTCAGTGTAACTACTCTGCCTCAAAGGCTGGTATGATTGGTCTTGCCAAGTCTATCGCTAAAGAGATGGGTCCTCGTGGCATCCGTGCTAACTGCATCGCCCCCGGCTTCATCATCACCGAGATGACCAACCAGCTCTCACAGGAGATCAAGGATCAGTGGGCACAGCAGATTCCTATGCGTCGTGGTGGCACCCCCGAGGATGTTGCCAACGTAGCTCTATTCCTTGCGTCAGACCTTTCATCATATGTTAGCGGACAGACTATCCACTGTTGTGGTGCCATGAACTGCTAAATTTTTGGTGATAAGCAGCAATCTGCAACGCTTCAATCAAATCCCTGAATGGGACGTACCTTCAAGTACTACCCATCCGGGCTAATTTCATGTCGAGACCAAGCCTGACCACTTCTAACAAAAAATTCTGTCTTTTTGGTGATAAGCAGCAATCTGCAACGCTTCAATCAAATCCCTGAATGGGACGTACTCAAGTACTACCCATCCAGGGATTTTTCATGTCAGCGTCACATCTTACTACTTCTAACCAAAAATTCTGTCTTTTTTGTGATAAGCGGTCATCCTCGACCTCTCAATCATTAGCCTGAATGGGACGTACGTCAAGTACTACCCATCCATGCTAATTTCATGTCGAGGCCAAGCCTGACCACTTCTAACAAAAAAATGTGATAAGGCAGACATCTACTTCTGCTAACAAAAAGTGCCGTCAATAGGACGTACGTCAAGTACTACCTATCGACGGCATTTTTGCCGAGCATTGTATCTGCAGCCTTCTAACCAATTTTTTATTTTTGGTGATAAGCAGCAATCTGCAACGCTTCAATCAAATCCCTGAATGGGATGTACCTTCAAGTACTACCCATCCAGGGATTTTTCATGTCAGCGTCACATCTTACCACTTCTAACCAAAAATTTTGTCTTATTGGTGATAAGGCAGACATCTACTTCTGCTAACAAAAAACTGTTAGTGGTAAGTAGTCCTCTGAACTATTTTGCCATGCGGAGGGCGTTGACAAAGTCGGGGAACTCATGCCATAGTGGCTCGGTGAGGAGCCACCACTCCCTTGCCTCGGCAGACTGCGAGGGGCGGTTGGAGCCTATATCCTTAAGGTACGCCTCATCCGCGGGGTGTTCATCTACGATGAGCTCCTCCCAGTAGGCCTTATGTCGTGCCTTAAGCGTAGCGAGCAGCTTGCCATCGAGCCTCTTATCTCGGCGCTGCGAGGCCCACAGCTGTGCCACGACAGCCTCGGCAGACTTATCCGTAAGGTCGATGGTTATATCCTCATATGCCTCCCACTCCTCGGTGGCTACGTAGCATAATGCCAGGAGGTTGATGGCCTCGAAGTGGTCCTCGGGGTCGCAGTCGAGGAGCATCTCAAGCTGTGCCATGGTCATCTCCACATCGCCGATGCGGAAGTGGTCTACAGCAGAGCCATATAGTATAGACATTGCGGCGCGGCTATTGGCATGCTCCCAGCGCAGTGGCATAACCTCCTCCTCGAGGAGTATGTCGGCAAGGTGCTGGAAGGCGGCATATCGTATCTCGCACGCCTCATCGTAGCGTGCCTCCCTCACGAGGCTCTCCACGTCATTCAGGTGGCGCACAAAGTCGTAGTCGCCACGTCCCTCCAGCTCGAAGGTCTGGTCGGGAGTAGGGTTGAATATAGGTCTATTATGTGACATTGTCCCCATCATTAGTTATCACTATTAACGCTGTGCGAGTATCACGCCCGAGATGGGTGCCACCTCTATACATCCTGCGCTACCATCGTAGTTGCCTATGCCGCGTGGCATGATAACATCGCCATCCGCAATCCACTTATAGTTGCCTGCGGGAATCTCGAAGGTTACACTCTCGCGTGATCCGTTCATCAGCACCACGATGCTCTCTGCCTCGTCTATGCCCTCAAGGTCGTGGAGGATGAAGCCCACGGCGGCATCATTGTCGCACTCTATGAATGTTAGGTGCTGGCGCACAGCCTCGGCGCTACCGAGAGAGAATGCGGGGTGTGCCTTACGCATGGCAATAAGGCCACGCACATACTCCACAAGGTCACGATACTCATACTTAAGTGACCAGTCTATGGCGTTATACTTATCAGGCATGTTGTATGTATTCTTCTCGCCGAGCTTCGTGCGATACATCTCCTCGCCACAGAAGATGAATGGTATGCCCTGTGAGGTGAATACGCCGAAGTGTGCGAGCTTTGCCATGCGTAGTCTCTCCTCTTCCGATGCCTCGGGGCTCAAGTGCTCGAGTCTGTCGCGTAGGTTATGGTCGTCGTGGCATGTAACATAGCTTATATGCTGCAGTGGTGATGCGCACCAAGGCTCCTCGCTGTAGTCCACCTGTGGGTGCTCCACGCCGCCCACGATGCCGAACATGAGGCCTGCCTTGTTGCCCTCAACGCCATGTATGAAGCCTCCCTGTGATAGGTCGAGGGTGCCACGTAGGGCGTTGCGTATGTCGTCAGAGAAGGCGCCCACACCCTCCATGCGGTATGTGTAGCGCTTGAAGGCGAGCTTCGACTCGTCGTAGAGGGGTGCTGCGGCAGCCCAGCCCTCGCCATAGAGCAAGATGTTGGGGTTTATGGCCTCCAGGCGTTCGCGTATAAGGTTCATCGTCTCGATGTCGTGTATGGCCATGAGGTCGAAGCGGAAGCCGTCGATGTGGTACTCGCGCACCCAGTACTCCAGCGACTCGACCATATACTTACGCATCATAGGCTTCTCGCTGGCTGTCTCGTTGCCACAACCCGAGCCGTCGGCGAATGTGCCATCCTCGCGCATGCGGTAGAAGTAGCCAGGCACTGTAAGCTCGAAGCCGCAGTTCTCGGTGAGTGTCGTGTGGTTATATACCACGTCGAGCACCACGGCCAGGCCAGCGTTGTGCATAGCCTGCACGAGGGTCTTAAGCTCACGTATGCGTGCCTCGGGGTCTGCGGGGTCTGTTGAGTATGTACCCTCGGGGGCGTTGTAGTTCTTTGGCTCATAGCCCCAGTTATACTGCTCTGTAGGCTTCGACTCATCTATAGAGCCGAAGTCGGCGGTGGGGAGCAGGTGTACGTGTGTGACACCCATCTCCACGAGGTGGTCGAGGGCTGTTGCGAGACCCTCGCGTGAGTGTGTACCACGTTCTGCCATGCCGAGGTACTTACCGGGGTGCTCTACGCCTGCCGAGGCGTGGGCTGTCATGTCGCGGTAGTGCATCTCGTAAATCACTATCTCCGAGCTCTTCACCTTGCGGTACTTATCTCTCTCCCAGCCCTCGGGGTCTGTGCTGCGCATGTCGATGATGGCGCCACGGTTGCCATTTACATCGAGGGCGCGTGCGAAGATGCCGGCGGTCTCCTTGAGGGTCTTACCCTCCACTGTCACCTGGAATGTGTAGTACATGCCTCTCTTGTCGCCATGTACCTCTGCGCACCACAGGCCGCAGTCACCTGCACTCATCTCTGTCTCGAGGTCTATCTCCTCGCCACGGTATAGGCGTAGCACAACTCTCTCGGCTGTTGGTGCCCACACCTCGAATGTTGTGCCCTCGGGTGTGTAGCTCATCTCCATTATAGGCTTCTGGGGTATCCCCTCGTCGAGGTCTGTGCCTCTCTTGTCGTCGCACGATAGCATAGTTACGGCAGTGATGATAGCAATGCTGTGTAGTAGTAATTGCTTGATTTTCATGGTAGTGTATATTTTATTGTTTTATCTCTGCGATGCTCCTTCGCCCCCAGGTGTGAGCACCATGGTGCTGTGATGTAGGGTATGTAGCGTACTACAAATGTACAAATTTTTTGGTAATTACAACCATATGGGGCTCTATTTACCACCCTGGGCATAACCTTTTCGTGTTTAGATGCTCTCTATTTATTTTTTTTTGCTACCTTTACACCGCTAAATGGTGTGGGGCATGTGCCTCGCAATATATTGTATTATAGATTATGAAGAAGGGTATCATTCTTATACTTATGTCGATGTTTGTGGCACTTCCAGCCATGGCATCACTCCCTGCGGGTAGCTATGACGAGGAGTTATATGGTCGTGATAAGGTTGCCAGCACCGTAAAGCCACAGGTAGAGATTAACGCTGGTTACATCACTGGTGGTAAGCTCTCTACGCGTAACTATGGCAAGCTGCAGACAAACCTCTCGCGCCCCTATGTAGATGTCATTGCTGGTATGCGTCTTGGTGAGTTTCTCTTTGCGGGTGTTGGCGTGGGTGTGCAGTATGCCTATGCCGAGTGTAAGCTTATAGGGTTGGCGCACGACATCACGGATGTGGCGGCGCCCGACACATGGGGCATGGTGAGCATACCTATATATGCCAATGTCAAGGGTTATATCCCCACACGCATCGTCGTCAAGCCCTATATCTCGGTGAGCCTCGGTGGCCATGTTGTTGCCGCCTCTAACTTCAGCAAGGAGGGTTGTGGTAAGATCAATGGTGGTCTGATGATGAAGTTTGGTGCTGGTCTCAAGATCTCCAAGTTCAACTTTGGTCTTGGTATGGCATCCCAGAATATAGAGTGGGTTAATCCCGAGGGTGTAACACTCTTCAAGGCGGGTAATAACGCCTTCTATATCGAGGCGGGTGTGGCGTTCTAGTGCTGTCAAGGAAGAGGTTAAGGAGTTTAAGGAGATTAAGGAATTTAAGGATAGTCCCTAAATTCCCTAATTTCCCTACTCACTCTACTCTCCATAACAAAAAATGGGGCTGACTAAAAAGTAAATTAGTCAGCCCTTCATATGTTAGGAGAGTGAATAAAAAGATGTAGTTTTAGGCTTGCGAAGCCCGAAAAAGCGGAGTTTACTGTGCGTAAATGAGCATTTTGAGGGCAAGCGTAACGACAAAATACACTTTTTATTCACTCTCATTCTCATTTATTCCTCCTCGTTGGTTCTTACGAAGCGCAGCGAGTGGGGTGTTGTCTGCTTGATTATTATGCGCTTGTCGAAGGCGTAACGGTGGTATAGCTCCTCGTTGTAGTAGCGTATTGTCACCAACACCACGTCGTCACTCTTCTCCACGTCGAAGCCCTCGGCACGTAGCTCCGAGATGGCGTCGTCGATGTGCCACGACGCATCGACACACATATATAGGTTTACTGCCGAGTTATGCACAAGGTTTGTGCGTATGCGGTGGCTGTCGAGGGTGCTGAATACCTTTGCGAACTTCTCCTCGAGCACAAACGATAGGTCGCGTGAGTGCAGGTTGAGGAGCACCTGGTTGCTCTTCTGAATCATTATAGGCTCGTAGGCACGTTCCACATCGCCCGTAATCACCGAGCCCGAGGCGTGCTTATTACCAAAGGGGCGAACATATAGAGGTATGTTCTTCTGCTCCAGAGGCTTGATGGTCTTGGGGTGGATGATTTGTGCACCGCTATATGCCATCTCTATGGTATCTGTGTAGTTTAGTCTCTCAATCTTCTTGGCGTCGGGGAATATCTTTGGGTCGGCATTGAGTATGCCGTCTACATCCTTCCACACACTCATCGACTCGGCATCGAGCACATGTGCCACTATTGCTGCCGAGTAGTCCGAGCCCTCACGGCCGAGGGTTGTTGTTGTGCCATCGGGTGCTCCGCCAATGAATCCCTGTCCGACGAATACCGACACTGTGCTACCCTCAATCTCGCGCTTCAGGCGCACGGCGGTAGCCTCGATGTTCACGTTGGCATCCTTATGTCGCTGCTCGGTGAGGAAGGCGCGGCGCATATCTATCCACTTATTCTCCACGCCATGGCCATTCAGGTAGTTCGATATTATCGTTGTAGAGACGAGCTCGCCGAAGGCTACGATGGTGTCGTACCACAACTCGGCATCCGAGGCGCGGTATATGGTGTTACGCACTATGTTGCGTAGCTGCTCGAAAAGGGTGTCTACCTGCTCTATTGTCTTGTCAGCACCGAGCAGCTCATCGATTATTGTGCGGTGGTATTGATAGCTTTGGTCTATGCGTTGCATAGCCAACTCTTCGTCGCCCTGCTGCATGGCGGCAAAGACACCCTCGAGGGCATTTGTTGTCTTGCCCATTGCCGAGACAATGATGAAGAGGTTGTTCTCATCCTTGACTATGTCGAGGAGGTTACGCACGCCAGCGGCATCTTTGACCGAGGCACCACCAAATTTATATACTTTCATCTCGTTTTATGCGTTATTAATAGTAATATTTATGACCACAAATGTATTAAAAAATATCCACATTGCGTAGTGTGTGAGTGTTAATTCGCGTTGAGGTGTGTAAAAATCCGTTATAAGGGCGAATAATGCCAATAAAAATAGTATATTTGTAGTCTGAAAAATTGTATATTATGAATAGGAGAGTACTTGTTGCCGGTGGTGCAGGATATATAGGCTCACACACCACTGTTGAGCTCATAGCTGCAGGCTATGATGTCATCGTCGTAGATAACTTCTCGAATAGCGATGCTTCGTCGTTGGAGGGTATTCAGCGCATAACAGGTGTCATGCCCACATTCATCGAGGCTGACTGCTGCGATAAGGAGGCTATGCGTAGGGTGTTTGAGGCCCACGACTTCGACTCGGTTATTCACTTTGCGGCATTCAAGGCTGTGGGTGAGTCTGTTGCCGAGCCCATGAAGTACTACCGTAATAACCTTCTGTCGCTTCTCAACATCCTCGAGCTTATGAGGGAGTATGGCAGGAGGAATGTTGTATTCTCGAGCTCGGCAACGGTATATGGCGATGCCGATGTGCTACCCGTTACGGAGATGACACCCCGCAAGCCTGCCACCTCGCCCTATGGCAATACGAAGCAGATGTCGGAGGATATACTCCGCGACATGGTGCATGCCACAGAGGGCCTCCAGGGTATAGCGTTGCGCTACTTCAACCCTATAGGTGCGCATCCGAGTGCGCATATAGGTGAGCTGCCACGCGGTGTGCCTAACAACCTTGTGCCCTACATCACGCAGACGGCGGCGGGCGTACGTGAGTGCTTGAGCATCTTTGGCGACGACTATCCTACGCCCGATGGCTCATGCCTACGCGACTATATCGACATTGTGGACCTTGCACGTGCTCATGTTCTGGCCATAGGTCGCATGGTCGAGGGTCGCAGCAAGGCGCGCTACGAGGTCTTCAACGTCGGCACAGGCCGCCCCGTGTCGGTCTTCGAGCTCGTCAAGGGCTTCGAGCAGGCCAACGACCTTAAGCTAAACTACCGTGTTGCGGCACGTCGTGAGGGAGATGTGACAGCCATATGGGCCGATACGACTCTTGCGAATGAGGAGCTCGGCTGGCATGCCGAACGAGAGCTCTGCGACACGCTACGTGCAGCATGGGCATGGGAGTGTAGTGTGCGTGGCATAGATAGATAGTGAAATATAAAGAGTTAATGGTATATATGAAGAGATTAATACTTTTGGCACTCATGCTCATCATGGTTGTGCCAGCTGCCGAGGCAAAGCGTCGTGAGACTCCCGAGGAGATAGAACGTAAGACCCGCCACTATGAGGGCTGGGAGTGGGGTGCTGCGGGCCGCTTCAGCCTTGTATTCTACGACATGGAGTATATGCGCATCATGAAGCAGACGCCTGTTGTCGACTATACGAGTCAGGCGAAGCTCGGTGGTAACGTGCTGCTCAATGGCGGTTACTTCATCAACAACAACTGGAGGGTGGGTCTCGAGCTCGGCGCACAGATACAGTATAACTATACTGCTGTGCCCATCTATGCCACTGCGCACTACTTCTATGGCAAGCGTAAGAACTGCCTCTTCAACTTCCTCAACCTCGGTACTAATGTGCTCTTCAACAAGGGTGTGCGCTTTGGTGCTACGGGAGCTGGTGGTGTAGGTGTACGTCTTCAGTCGCCCGATAGCGACCATAAGTTCGACATCATGATTGGCTACCAGGCCATCATGCTCAACCCACGTCCCGTTATCAAGGAGCCATACTGCTATAGTCCCAAGGATGTAAACCGCAAGGTTCTCAACCAGTCGGTCTTCATCGGTATAGGCGTAAACTTCTAATAATGGTGCCTGTGGCACATAATATAGTAGCGGATGAATCTCTTTGATAGCAGCGTTAAGGATTGGATATACGACAAGCTCGTGTCGTGGGGCATGAGTGATGGGTGGGCTACGGCTGTCGATGGCGTCATCGTGATGCTCTACCTCGCCTCCATCATCCTTGTCATCAACTTTGTGTTGCGCTGGGTGCTGCTGCACATGGCGCAGTGGGTTGTCAACCACACGAAGGTTACGTGGGACAACATACTCTTCGATAAGAGGGTTCTCAAGCGCCTCTGCAACATCGCCACGCCTGTCATCATCATGATGATGCTGCCACTCATAATCTCGGCCCTCGAGATGCGCCCACAGTGGATGATATCGGCATTGCATAAGATTGTGGATATATACTTCACCTTCTCGTGCTTGCGCTTCGTAAACGCATTCCTTAAGGCTATATACCAGCTCTTTGAGAATCGTCCCGCGTGGCATGGTAAGCCCATCAAGGGTCTGTTGCAGACGTTTCAGGTGCTACTCTTCCTTGTGGGTATCATAATCGCCATATCTATCGTCATCGATAAGTCGCCCACAGGTCTTCTTGCCGGTTTGGGTGCCTCGGCAGCCGTCATATCGTTCATCTTCAAGGATACGCTTATGGGCCTTGTTGCTGGCGTGCAGCTCTCGGCAGATAATATGCTCAAGGTGGGTGACTGGATTGAGGTTCCCAGCCGTGGTATAGATGGTGTTGTCGAGAGTGTGTCGTTGACGACTGTCAAGGTGCGTGGCTGGAATAACACGTTGCAGACGATACCTCCCTATGTCCTTGTCAGCGAGCCCTTTGATAATTGGCAGGCTATGCGTGACTCGGGCGGTAGACGTATCAAGCGATCGCTGAACATAGATATGATGAGTGTGCGCTTCGCTACTGCCGACCTCATTAAGCAACTTAAGGAGGATGATGTTGTTGGCGCCATGCTTGAGGGTGTGGAGCTTCATACGGAGGAGGGCACGCCTCTTACCAACCTCGACCTCTTCATGCGTGTCATTCTGCGCTATGTAAACGAGCACCCACGTGTAAACCACAATATGCTTGCCCTTGTACGTCAGCTGCAGCCTACGCAGTGGGGCTTGCCTGTCGAGCTATACTTCTTCTCGTCGGATGTCAACTGGGTGCCATATGAGACCCTGCAGTCGGAGGTCATATCCTATGTCATGGCCCTCGCCCCTCGCTTCTCGTTGCGCATATACCAGGCACCCTCGAGCCTCGACTTTAGAGAGTAGGGTGGCACGGAGATAATAGAGTGGTGGGGGTGTTGCAACATGGTGTTGGACACCCTCACAACTATAACCAATAGAGCATTACTACCAAAACCTAAATATTATGACAACCATTCTTATATGCCTTGCTGTTGTTGCTGCCGTGGCTCTTGTACTCATGGTTGTAAGCCTCGTGCGCCATGCCAGGGTGCGCCATGAGGCCAATATGTTACGTGACCGTGCCATGCAGCTCGAGACGTTGGTGCACGATGGCGAGCAGCGTGTCGAGGAGCTACATCGCCAGCTTATGCAGTGCTCGTCGGAGAGGGATGTGGCGCGTAGCGAGGTTCAGAGCCTCGAGAGGACACTCTCACTTGTCAGGGAGGAGTCGCAGGCGACCCTTGCGGCGCAGATTGCCAACCTCAAGGAGACACATGAGGGTCAGCTCGCCCTTGTGAGGGAGCATGCCGAGCAGCTCATGGTGCAGTTGCAGAGCATGAACAAGCAGCAGGCGGAGAGCCAGATACGCCTCATACGTGAGCAGATGCAGGCAACCTCGGAGCAGGTGCTTAAGAGTCGCCAGCAGGAGCTCGGCGAGCATAATGCGGAGCAGATGTCGAAGATTGTAGACCCCATAAACCAGAGTCTGCGCCTTATGCGTGAGGCGTTGGATAGGAGTGCCCGCGAGCATCATGAGTCTATGACGCGCCTCGATGCTACCATCGATGCCAATATGAAGCATAGCCATGAGCTCGGCGAGACTGCCGACAGGCTTACACGTGCGCTACTTGGTAATGTCAAGGTGCAGGGTAACTTCGGCGAGCTTAAGCTCAAGCAGCTCCTCGATGACCTTGGTCTCAAGGAGAATGAGCAGTACACCACGCAGGCTACACTTAAGGATAGGTGTGGTAGGAGCATTAAGAGTGCCGAGGATAAGAGGATGATTCCCGACTTCATCCTTCACTTCCCGAATAATAGGGATGTTATTGTCGACTCGAAGGTGTGCCTTCAGGCCTATGAGCAGTATATAAATGCCGAGAGTGAGGAGGAGAGGGTCAAGTACCAGAATATACATATCGCCAATGTCCGTGACCAGGTTAAGCTCCTTGCTGGCAAGAGCTATAACGACTACCTCGACTCGAACTACTCGAAACTCAACTTCGTTATTATGTATATGTTCCATGAGGGAGCACTCAATCTGGCGTTGCAGAACGACACGGCGCTGTGGCGCGATGCCTACGATAGCGGAGTTCTTATCATGGGTCCGCAGACTATGTATATGAATCTACGTGTTCTGGAGCTTATGTGGACACAAAACCGCCAGCTCATGTACCAGAAGAGCATCATCAAGGAGGCGGAGACTATGATTGAACGTGTGCACCTCTTCTCGGAACGTCTGCAGAGCATCGAGGATAGCTTCGAGGCTACACAGCGGTTGTTTAAGGACCTAAAGGTTACCACCGCAACAAGTGGACATAGCATCATCACCTCGGCAAAGAGGATTATCGCCTTTGGTGTTAAGGAGGATAAGAAGAGACGTAGCCTTACGGAGATTTATGTCGATGACGACCCTACAATTATGCTTGCTGATGCAGCCCCCGCTATGGCTAAAAACGAGGCTGTGGAGGCCTCTGCGGAGGATTAGCAGAAAAAAATAATAAAAATAAATTTAGATAAATAACTATACGCCTTTAGTGGTGTTATGCCCACACGTCAGCTACGGCGTGTGGGCTAATTTTTTAGAAAACAGCAGTTTAGGCTTTTCCTGTTGTTATTACAATAACGATAGATGTTTTCTATAAATGCATATATTGTCACAATATAATTTTTGCTTATATTGATATAAGAATTTTTTGTTTGTATAATTAATTTTGTTGCCTTATATTTGCATCGAAAACCAATAAAAAGAGTTAAAAAAGATAGGGTTTTCAGAGAATAAAAAAGAGATAAAAGATAGTTAAGATATATTAGGTAATTGAGAAAATGTGTAAGATGTAAGCGTAAAAATTTAGTAGTGTAAAAAGTTAATAATTGTTTGTGTCCGTGCGGGCTGTTCGACGAAAGTTGAGCAGCCCGCCTTGGTTGTTGACACCTTGTGCTGTTGCGCCACTACTCTGCCATGCGCTGCTCTATTATAGTGCGTGCTGTGGCACGTGCCGCCTCGAGGCGTCGCTGTGTGCGTGCTGTGGCACGTTCATCACCCGCAGCCCTTGCTGCTGCCACAGCGTCGTAGAGGTCCCAAAGTTCCAACTCTGCGGTTATGGCCCTCTGTATCTCTGTATATCTCTTTGCTCGCGCCTCTGTAGCCGCCTCTGTTTCGGAGTAGGCGTGTCTGTAGCCCTCGACATCCTGCCAGTGGCCACGTGTGAAGTCGGGGAAGGCTACTGCCGCGCAGTTGTTATCCATAGATAGTGCTCCGAGCTCTGCGAGGCAACACCACTCCGCCATGTCGTATACATCCATATCTAATGGCAAGCCATTCTGTAGGCAGTATACGAGGCGGGCATCCATTATGTAGTCCATGCCGCCATGCCCCATCTCTCTACCCATCTCGCCAAACTTCGCGAGGATGGGGTGGTGGTACTGGGCCATGAGCATGTCGCGCTGCTCGGCACTCATGAAGCGGTGTGCGTTGAGGTTATCCATCTGTGGTGCTGATGTGCCACGAAGTGCCTCGGTGGATAGTGCGAGCTCGGGTGTTGGGTACTTTGTGGCGTAGCCGCGTGTGCCTATGAGCTTGAATAGTCGGTTGTAGGGCTGTGGTGTCATCACGTTGTGTTGTATCTCCACCACCTTGCCACGTGCTGTGCGCATGAGTGTTGTCGTGTGGTCGCCATTGCGGAATGTCGTGCACTCCTCTCCTGTCTTCTCCTCCACGAGCTCCCTGCCCACGAAGCTCTCCGTGTCCATTGCTACGAGTGTTGTGAACCTGTCGCCACGGTGTATGTTCATGCACTGTGCCACGGGGCCGAGGCCGTGTGTGGCATATAGGTCGCCACGATTCTCCATGTTGTACTTCAGACGCCAGTGTAGCTCTTGGGTGTCGTTATCCTCGGGGTCGAGCCAGTAGGCATCCCAGTACTCATCGAGGGTGTGTATGTATGCGCCCTCGGCGCGTACTATCTCTCCCAGCAGCCCCTGCTGTGCCATGTTCAGTGCCGTCATCTCGAAGTAGTCGTAGCAGCAGTTCTCGAGTATGAAGCAGTGTAGTCGTCGCTGCTCTGCGAGGTCTATGAGTCCCCAGCACTGCTCGAGGTTCATCGCCGAGGGTACCTCTATTGCTGTGTGCTTGCCACACTCCATGGCGCAGCGAGCTATTGGGTAGTGGTGGTTCCAGTCGGTGGCTATATATACGAGGTCTATATCTGTGCGCTGGCATAGCTCCTCGTAGCCTCTCTCGCCGTGGTATATATCTGCGGGCATGAGACCCTTGTCGCGTAGGAACTGCTGGCACGCCTCTGCACGCCCGTAGTCGTAGTCGCAGAGTGCAACAATCTCAACGCCGGGTATGTGGCAGAAGCGCATCACGGCCCATGGGCCACGCATGCCGAGGCCTACGAAGCCTACGCGCAGAGTCTCAATTGGCTCCACGGCGAGTCCCAGGACATGCTCTTGTCCCTCGGCACGTGCGGGGCTGTCGACAACGATTGTGCCACCCTCCCAGTGCCATGTTGTTGTGTTAGATGTTGATTGTGCCTGTGCAGTGAGTAGTGATGCAGCGATGGCGGCCGCACAAAGGAGTATCTTACGTAGCATAGTTTTTCATTTTAGGTTACTACCACAAAGATAATAAATTATTTCGAATATGGGCTCTATGGGGGCTTATGACAACGAGGGGATGACAAATTTCTTTGCCATCCCCATCTATGTAGTATCAATTAAGGTTGTTACTACTCCTTGTATGTAATAACGTCGAAGTTATCAACTTTGAGGTCTGCGATGCCCTGTCCCTGTGCGAGAATCAACGATGTGAGGGGGTTGCCCTGGAGGTGAAGAGTCTTGAGAGAGAGGTTGTTGCTGCAGTCCATCACTGTGAGCATGCAGTCGTTAGCTACAAGTGCCTCGAGGAGGGTTAGTGTAGATACGTTGAGCTCGGTAATCTGTGTATTGTCACATGTGAGTGATGTCATTGCTGTGCACGCCTCAACATCTATTGCTGTGATGCTGTTAGCACCGCAGTTTAGGGTGTGGAGGTGTGGGTAGTTGCTCATGTCGAATTCTCCTGATAGGTAGTTTACGCTGCAGTCGAACTTCTTGAGTAGGTTGCAGCCCTCGATGTTGAGGCTTTTGAGGAGGTTACGCTGGCATGTCAACGCTGTGATCTTGCTGTTTGCCGAGAGGTCGAGCTCCGCGAGGTTGTTAGAGTAGCACTCCAGCATCTCGAGGTTAGTGAGCTTGCTGAGGTCGAGTGTTGCGATGTTGTTCTCGTAGCAACCCAATGTGTAGAGTGATGGTAGACCCTCGAGGTTAAGCGACATAATATTGTTTGTGCCTACTGCTGCCACCTGTAGCTTTGGGCAGTTGCTGAAGTCCACCTCGTTGAGGTCGTTTAGGCGTACGTCGAAATATATCAACTCGGGCATGTCGCTGAAGTCGAGCTCTGTGAGGTTGTTCTTGTATGCCTGGAAGAACATGATGTTCTTGCAGCCCTCGATGTTTACATCTTTTATCTTGTTAGAGTAGCAGTATACCCACTTCATCGCTGTGCAACCCTCGATGTTGAGGTCAGTGATGAGGTTGTATGAGCAGTCTACATACTCGAGCTTCTCCATGCCACTCAAGTCGAGAGATGTGATGTTGTTGCAGTCGCAGTCGAGAGATACGAGGTTTACGAAGCGACGTATGCCCTTGAGAGATGTTATAGGCTCACGTGTATCCTCGTCAGACATTGTGAGTACCATCTCTGTCACCGCTGCCGCCTCCTCGTCAGATATCTGGCCATCGCCGTTAGCATCGCAGTACTCAAGCATGAGCTCGAGGAATACTGCGCACTCAAAGTCGTCGTCGCCACCTGTAGTTGTGCCGTTGCCACCGAGCTGCTTTACGGGGAGTGTAGCATATGCGTATACGCCATTAATCTCGGCAGATATTACCACCTCGCCCTCACGGCTCTCTTTGCTGCTATTCTGCTGTGCACTCAATGTTAGGGTGTTGTCACTCTTCTCCACGTTGAGCCATGAAGCACCCACCACGAAGTCCCATGTGTCGGCATTTGTCTCAATTGTCACCACCTGTGCTGCGCCCTCTGCGTTGAGCTCTATGGCCTCGGGGTTCACGGTGAGCTCAACCTCTGTTGAGCCACCCTGAACATCCTGTGTTGTATCCTCGCAGGCACCCATTGTGAGTGTTGCTGCGGCAGCCACAAGGGCTGTTAAAGTTCTAAATATCTTCATTGTAATGTTAAAATCTTAAATCATTAATACACCTTTACGCAACGTACGTTGTAGCCATTTGCCCAGCCGGCACCCTGACCTGCATAGTAGTGTGGGTAGTTGCATGTGAAGCTGTATGCTGTGTATGCCACCTCGAGCTCCGATGACCATAGCTTCACGAAGCCGGTGTCGTTCTGCACACTCATGAGTGCGCCGCCATCACTTGGGTGAGCACTTCTGTAGCCCGCAGATGGATACCATACGTTGTCGCCGAGTGCTGTGGTGTTCATGAAGCCCATGAACTCTGTAAATAGGCTATTCTCGCTGACGAGTGACACCCACATAGCCTTACGTGGCACCATGTATCCCTGTGGACATGGGTCGTAGTTAGACTTCTGGAAAGGACGCCATAGGCTCTTGTCGGCATCGTAGATGATGTTGTTCTTCTCTGCGCCCATAGTCTCGGGGTTAATCCATGTGCCGGCGCTTATAGAGAGGTCGGCAGAGAGGAATGTCATAGGGTTGGCAGTAGCATATGCCACCGAGCCTATTGTGGCGTCTGCTGCCTCCACCTTCCATGTAGCCTGTGTGTATGCGGGGTTGCAAACGGTGAGGCTTGATGAGTGGCCGAAAGGCTCTGTTACGTTCATCCAGCCACCTGCCTGTGTGTCGCGAGTACGTTCCTCGGCAGTGTCACCGATGAATGGATCCTTACGACCCCACTGGTAGTAGAGGCCGAATGTCTCGTAGCCATCCTCTGGTGTGGCAGATGTAGCGCCGAGGTTACGGTCCATGCAGTAGTAGCCGTCTGTTGCGCCACCACTCTGTGGTATGCCGTTGTTCTGGTAGTCGTATACCTCTGGCTTGTCGGTCATCCATATGTGCCATGACCATACTATCTGGCCCGCCTCGTCGAAGGCTGCAAGAAGCACGTTACCCTCGTAGTCAGATGCTGTGAATGTAACCTTGCCATTCTCGTATGCTATATCTGATATAAGCGCGTTGCCACTCTGGCCCTCAACGCTTGATGCCCACAACCAATCTACCTTTGCGATGTTGTTCACTGGGGTGTTGTCCACGAGACGTGTATGGAAGCTGTACTCGCCAGCAGTGTGTATCATGTAGCAGTTAGAGTATCCGAACTTGCTCAAGTTGTTAGCGTCGTTCTGACCACTCTCCCATACAACGGTGTCGGTGTGTGTCGTCACGGCGTTGCGTGTCACTGTTACACCTGTTAGCTCCTGTGTGTATGACATGCCGCTTGTAGACTCGAGTGTTAGTGTGAAGCCCTCGTCGTAAGCCTCTGCAGGTATTACGAAGCGTAGTGTTGCGCCACCCTCGATGTTCAAGCCCGCTGTTCCGCAGTCGAGAGTTACGCTTTTTGAGGCGTCAGGGCTCAATGCGAGACGTGGTGTAGATGTAGACATGTCGACAACGCCCGCACCAGCGATACGACGGTTGTTCTGGCCGGTGAGTATAGCGTTGCGTAGCATATGAGGACCGCTAACCTCGATGTCGAGGACACCGGCAATGTATGTCATCTCCAACTCGTTTGTTGTAGACTTACCTACGGCAGGGTTAAGAGTGTATAGGTTTGTGTTTATGCGCTGCTTTGTAGGTATTGCGATGCGCAATGTGTGGCCGTTGTAGCCGTTAGCAGATGTAGATGATGTAGATGCGTAGTATGTCTCTGCTACGTTGATAGGGCCGAAGTCTGCTGTCGATGTGTTCTCGCCGCTAACCATCTCCACAGGTATGCCGTTTACGTAGAGTACAGATGATGGTGCCCATGTTGTAGCATTGCCGTCGGCATCATTCTCTATAGATGCTACGAGGTATGTAGTCTCGGTGTTGTCGCCTGGTGCGAACTCCACCTCTACCTCTGCTATGCTGCCGCGCTGTACGTTTACTGCTGGAATCTCTATACCACTAACAATCTCGTCGTTAGTGCCGTATAGTGTTACTACGAATCCCGAGTAGTTCTTTGCTGGGAGCATAAGGTCTATTGCTGCTGGGAGCTCTGCGCCCTCGCCGAGGTCTACGCTTACGGAGTGGCTACCCGACTCGTCGAGGGTCAATGCTGGTGAGCCCACGAAGTTGAGGTCTACCTCGCCGACACCCGCAATAGGTGTGCCGTGTGAGCTTATCACTGCGCGCTTTACTGCACCCTCGCCTGTAACGTTTAGGCGCAATGTGCCGAGCAGGTCTTTGAATACAAGGCTTGTTGTTGTGTTAGATGCGACCATTGGCTGTGGCATCTCCACAGCAGGACCCTGGAGTGCTGGGAGCTCGAATGTGAGCACTGTGCCATTTATTGAGCCTGTGCCGAAGTCGTAGGCAGCGTGGTATGCCTCGGTCTTTGCTACTTCGGTGATAAGCACTGTCGACTTACCGCCCTCGGGAACCTGGTATGTCGCGCCGTTGATAACAACCTCGTCGCCCTCATTCCAGTCGCGACCATTCTCAAGTGTTGCGGAGATTGTTACCGCCTCATCGCCTGATGGGGTGATAACCTCGGGGGTCTCCTCGCAAGATGTCATGCCTGCTACCGTGAGCATGGCGAGCATCGAAAATAGTAGTTTTTTCATCATTTAGTGTGTTTATACGCAGCTGCGATGTTGTTCGCAGCCACTCTTGTTAATAAATATTTTAAAAAGAATAAATATATAATATCTCGTATTCTCCTTCACACATCCCATTTTTTCGCAATGGGCATGCAAAGGTAATAAATTATTCCACTCATCCAAATATTTTACTCACGAAATAGAGCTGTAATTGGTATTTTTTTGCATAGTCGTTTGTTAAATTTTTTATAAATGGGGGGGGGTAATATTGGTTATATATGCCTGTAGAGGGCTGTTTAATACAAAATTTATAATATATGTAATCTCTTTTTGAGAAGATAAAAAAATGATAATTTATCTATTTTTTTGGCTACGGGCATGGCAATTAAGAAAATAGTGCTATCTTTGTAAGATGTAAAACAAACAAAAAAAGATATACTACTAATATTATGAAGAGAAACGAACACTACTTATCGCCCGAGCTGACTGTCATCAGCGTTGTGGTTGAGGCTGGATTCTCCGTATCGGATGAGTCGGATTATGGATACCCTGGAGAGTATCCCGATTGGAATGATTTTGGTGAATTTTAATGTGATGACAGCTATGAAGAGATTTTTTGCACCTATTATTGCATTGGCAATGCTCACAGTGGGCTGCGCCAAGGAGGAGATGCCTAATGTTACTCCAGAGCAGACACGCACTATAGGCGTTGTTGCCGAGGGCGATGCCACACGTACCTATGTCGATGGCGAGACTATCAAGTGGCACGATAGTGGCGAGCAGCTCAACATCATCTACTTTGCTGATGAGAGCACCACACGTCGCCAGAGTGCTACACATGAGGATTACACCGTTGAGGATAACCGTGCGATGTTTACTGCCGACTTCACCACCACTGATGGTGCCTTGCAGTACACCTTCGGCGCCTTCTACCCATACGCCTATAAGAGCACCACATCAACTATAACCCTTACGTCACTCACCGAGCAGACACCCACAGCCGATGGCTACGACCCCAAGGGCGATATCCTTGTCTCTATGGAGCCTGTTGTCACAAGTGGTGTGCCCGACCAGATATCGTTTAAGTTTGCACGTATGGTGGCCTTCGCCAAGATGACACTCAAGGGCATCGGCGTGGGCGAGAAGATTGAGAAGGTAGTATTCTCATCTCCTGCGAAGCCTGCAGGTAGTGTTGTTGTGAGTGTACACCAGCCCGCAACTGTCGATAATGCCAAGTGGTATAACAACTATGAGGATATAACCCTCAATATGGGAGGTCGTGAGGCTACAGGTGAGGATACAGTATGGTTTACCACCATGCCAACAGACTTGAGTGGCTCGGAGTTCACTGTTACGGTGACCACCGATAAGCAGGTGTACTTCAAGCGTGTAGACCTTGAGGGTAAGAGCCTATGCTTCGAGAGAGCAGATGTTGCAGTCTTCACCGTCAAGGACCTCGCTATCCAGGAGAAGCCAAAGGCCTATAAGCTCCTAACAGATGTTGCGCAGCTCAACGTGGGCGATAAGGTCATCATCAGCAACCGCAACAACGCCACTACATCTGCCAAGCATCTCTCTGTGAACCCATATGACGCTACGAAGATTGGCTTTGTGTCATATATGACCGTCACCGATGACCTCGAGATCTTGGAGACAAGCCTCACCGCCGATGTTGCCATCTTCACCCTCGAGGCGGGAGCTACGCCAGGCACATATGCCTTTAAGGATGCCTCTGCGGGCTACCTCGCGGGCACATACGATGATGCTAACTGGTCGAGCTCGTTGTTCTATAGCCCTACGTTGGTCGCTGGTGCCTCATGGACCGTGGAGCTCATAGAGCAGGGTGCCAAAATGGGCTCGTCGTATAACGGCTCAAGCGTGCGCTACCTCAACAACTACGACAACTCTAAGATGAACTACGCAAATAGCCGTGGCACAAACAACAACTACTATATATATTATATGGATGGTGAGGCTGGCACTGGCGATGCGGAGCAGACAACACCTCTTGCAACACCTGTTGTTGAGGCTACGGCAGTGGGTAATACCATCACCGCAACATGGGCCTCTGTTGAGGGTGCTGCAGACTATACCGTAACATGTGGCGCAACAACAATCACCGTTGTGGAGACTACTGCCACATTCGAGGGCTTGGAGTATGACAAGGAGTATACCGTAAGCGTTGTTGCTAACCCCGCAGATGCCTCTGTGAATGGCGCGTCGGAGGCGGGTGTGGCAACTGCTACTACCGAGTCTAACGGCGCTGCTGCCGTTGAGACCATCACCCTCGACTTCAAGGGCCACACAAATGCAAGCGGTAATAGTGTGGGTACTCTCTATGATGGCGACATCACGGTATCATCTTCAGGTAGCTGGCGTACAGATAAGACTGATGGTCGCGATTGCATCTACATCGGTCGCACAACAAGCAATGAGATTCGTGTTGAGGCAAAGAATGGTAAGGTCATCACCAAGATTACCATGACAGCCCCTGTGGGTTACGTCATAGATCTTAAGGCGAAGGAGAATGATGGTTTCTCAACTACAACCTTCGCAAGCGTAACTACCTTGGAGTGGAGTGGTGAGTGCAAGTCACGTGTGGTATTCACTCCAGCGGGTTCTTCACACACTAACGTAGAGACTATTACCATAGAATATAGGTAGACGGTAATATACATTCATATAATAAGGGCGTGTCCAACTGGACACGCCCTTGCTTTGTGTGTAGTGCGACGACTACAACTGTGTGATAGAGTCAGCCACGTATGCGAACTTACCTGTCTCAACTACGTCGAATGTGAACGAGTAGTTGGCGTTAGGACCGTAGGCATATACTACGATGACAACCTTCTTATACTCGTCAGGAGTCATCTCTGGGAACATGTAGCTCAATACCTCGGCAAATACCTCGGCGCTATGCTCCTTGAGCTTTGCCAAAATCTCATCGTCAGACAAGTCGCCCATGCCAGCAGCGGTGAAGCCACCCTTAACGGCTGATGGACGCCAGTCGATGTTGCCATAGTATGCTGAAGCACCTGTGTAGAACTCGTTGTTACCGTAGTTAGATACCCAGTAGTTACCTGCAGGCTTCTGTCCATCAATCATAACGATGTCGGTAGTGATAATCACACCTTCATTGTCACGTGCAGGAGCACCCATAGGAACATCCTTGAAGTCGTAAACCCAGTTTACGCAGTACTGGTAGAAGGCACGTGTGTCGGGGCTCGATGTGTTGGTGTAGTTGAGCTCCAATGTACGGTCAATATTCCACTTACCCTCGCCCTTACGGAACTGGTCAGTCTTCTCGGTGAAGTATATAGTCTTTGACCATGCGCCATCGAAGACATACTCGTCAACCTTCCATGTTGTTGCAGAGTTAGCGTAGCAGCGGTATGCAACATACATCTTATCATCAACCTTCGCATATGGATATGTGTTGTTGAGGAATGTTGGGATGTAGTAGTCCTGATCGGGGTTAGTGAAGTTACCATAGTTCTGACCCATGGCTGTGTAGTCAGCAGGCTGAATAGCCACTACGTTAGCAGCCTCATATCCTGTGCCGTTGTACTTGAAGTATGCATAACGCTTCTCACTCTTCACTGTGAGAGCAAGGCGTGATACCGCAGCAGTAGGCTCTACAGATGTAACAACCATGTTGATGAACTTAGGCTCCTTAGGATCACCATACTTCGATATAGAGCAGAAGTAGCCATAGAGTGTACACTCGAGACCATCTGTAAGCATAGCCTTAACCTCGTCAGTAGCGCCATAAACGCTACCCTCAGCCTTCTCAGCGCCGTCGATAGTGAAGTTGAAGTAGTTACCGCTAACAACAACCTGACCTGACATCTTAGCGTAGAATGCATAGTCATCGTATGTGCGCTCAACAAGGAGATTATCTGCAGCAGCACCAGTGATATCCATAGGTGTAGGATACTTAACAGTGGTTGTGCCAGTCTTCTCTACGGTAACATCGCCCTTAGAGTAGTCGATCTGGAAACCGCAGTTGTAAGAGCCGATAGGGCCAGATACTGTAACCTCATCACCAACTGCAAGACCGAGGTTTGCAGCCTTGTAGATAAGTACTGAACCACCATTGTCGGTGAGGATAGGACCCTGTGTTGAGAGAGCAGAGATGTAACCCTTAACCTCTACAACATCACCCTTAGCCGCTGAGCCAAGAACAGATGTGTAGGCGTTACCAGCGTCGATAGCTGGAACCTCGCCAACGCTTACAACGATAACGTTAAGGTATCTGCCGCTTGATACTGATACGAGGTAGCCGTAAACGGTTGTCTTCTCGCCAGCAGTGAAGAGAGCCTTAACCTCGTCAGAAGCACCGTAGATGCTACCCTCGGCAGTCTCAGCGCCATCCATAGCGATGTTGATGTAGCCCTTCTCTGAGATTGAAGGAGTACCCTCGAACACAACAAACTGAGCGTAGCAATCCTCAGTACGTGTTGTGAGGATGTTATCCATAGCTGCGCCATCAAGCGCTACTGGCTGTGGGTATGCAACAGTTGTTGTACCTGTCTTCTCGATAGTGAGGCCTGTAGTGCCAATCTGGAAGCCAGTGTTGTAAGACGAGATAGTACCAGTAAGCTCTACTACGTCACCAATCTCATAGCCAGAAGTCTTGTAGAGAAGTATAGAGCCACCATTGTCAGTGAGGATAGGACCCTGTGTTGAGAGAGCTGAGATGTAACCTCTAACCTCCACAACATCATCCTTAGCTGCAGTGCCGAGGACAGATGTGTACTCTGCAGGCTGCTCTGGAGTCTCTGGCTGCTCTGGTGTCTCGGGAGTCTCTGTTGCAGGCTCCTCGTCAGAGTAGTTGTAAGTAACCACAACATACTCACCCTCGCGCGCATCATCAGCAACGGGGATAACACTCTTAAGCTTGTTGATTGTCTTTGGAGTTAGTGCTTTGGCATAATCCTCCTCCGACTCCCAGATAGTCTTGTAGTCATCCTCTGTGAGTGTGTACTCGGTAGCGGCGTTCATGAGCATAACATCCTCTGGAATATCCAAAGCGAGGGTGTATGTAGCAAGCACGAGTGAGCCATCGTCCCACACGGGGTACTTTGCGTCGATGAAGGCTGGCATATATGCTGCAACCTCATCCTGTGTAGCGAAATACTTATTCTTGCCAATGGCTGCGAGTGCTGCAGTAGCCTCCTCGCCCTCCGCCTGTGCAAGGGCAACGTTTGTAGAGTTTTTAGCGATGGCAGCATAGTCGTCGTCGGTGAGTGTGATGCTCGCCTCCTGCACATCCGTAATAGTGCCATCGTTGTTGTAACCGGGCAGATAGTGCTCGTTGAAGTAGTCTGTCTGGCAGCTCAAAGCCATAAGAGCTACACCTGCCATCGCAACAAACTTTGTGATAATATTCTTATTCATAGTAGTAGTTCCTAGAAGCTAATTTTTAGACGTACTGTGTATGTGCGACCGAATGAGTACATAACGGCGTAGCAGTCCTGCCAGCCCTTTGCGTCAGTAGCACACTGCGCATCCATAACGTAGTTATAGTTGTAGAGGTTGTTAACGTTACCATAGATTGTGGCGTTAACCTTACCAATCTTGAAGGCGTAGCTTGCCGAGAGGTCGAGCTGGTGGCCTACAGGAATCTTCCATGGGTCGTTAACAGTTGTTGTTGTGTTAGCCACAGCTGTAGAGCCGAGGTAGAAGTCGGCATAGTTGTTAGCGTAGAGGTTGAAGTTAGCGCTGAGGCGCATGCCCTTGAATGGGAAGAGGTCTACGCCAACGGCTGCTGTTGTCTGTGCCGAGCCAGCAACGTGTACACCCTTCTGCTCGAGCTCAATCCAAGCGTGGTCCTCTGCCATGATGCCCGATGCTATTGTGCCGTCGAGCTTCGCTGTCATAGGCTGACCCTGTGAGTCGTAGTAGTAACCGCGTGCGTTGCTTGACCAGATCCAGTCGCCCCATGAGAGCATACCGGTGATGTTAATCCAACGTGCAGGCTTATAGCGAAGGTCGAGCTCTACGCCGGCATGACGTGCGTCGATGCCTGTGAGGTTAACACGTGCATAGTCGCCGTTAGACATGAGCTTTGAACGTATGTCAGCCTTATCCATCCACAATGTGTAGTATGCGTTGATGTTCATTGCGAACTTCTCTGTGCGCAAGCCGTAGCCACCCTCAACAGAGAATACCTTCTCGTTAACGGCATCAGGGTTTGTGATGTGGCTTGTTGTAGACTGAAGGAACGCACCACCAGAGAAGAATGGAGCACGTGAGATGTAACCTACGTTGAGGAAGAGGTTAGAGGCGTTTGTGACGTTGTAGTTAACACCCGCCTTTGCAGTGAATCCCACGAAGTTCATAGTCTCTGAACGCTGGTGTGCCTCGTCGTAGTAGAAGCGGTCCACACGCCAGTAGCCTGTGTTAGATACAGAGCCTGATACGAAGGCGTTGAGCTTGTTGTGTGTATACTCGAGCTGTGCGAAGACGCCCTCCTGGTGTACGTGACCATCATAGTCGCGGTATACGATATCGCCCACTGTGAGCTTCTCGTTCTTCCAATTAGGGTCAGCCGCAGCGGCGTTGTTCTCCACCTTCACGTTCTTACGGTCGCCATCGTCGATGAAGTACTCACCGCCGTAGAGGTCGATAATCTCGTTTGTGTGCTGACCCACGTAGTAGCGCACGTCGACACCTGCCGAGAGCTCCAAGCCTGGGAGCAACTCGTTAGAGTATGTAGAGAGCAGACCGTACCACATGTGGTTGTTCACAGACTTCGACATAACCATGTTAGAACCTGTTGTGCTTGCCATGTTCATATCCTGGATAGCGCCGTAGTCGAAGGTACCATCCTCCATGTTACGGAAGTCGTAGAGGAGCTTACCGTTAGATGAGCCATTCCACATAGAACGGTATGCCGATGTACGACCCTGGCCAGAGTAGCCTGAGCCACGACCTATAGATACGTAGAGGGCTGTTGAGAGTGATGACTTGTGGTCTATCTGCCACTGGTGGTTAAGAGATATCTGTGGCTTGTGGTACTCGTTAGTCATTGACGAACGTTCCTTGCCGCTGTTGTCGAAGCCGTATACGGCGTTGTAGCGATACTTATCCTTCTCGCCAGTCCAGCGTGCTACGTTGTTCCACTCCTCGATAGAGAGACCAGCATATAGAGGCTTACGCTGGTTGTGGCGCTGTGGTGCACCGAAAGCAGTAAGCGAGAGCTGGTGGTTAGAGTTGATACGCTTTGAGATGTTTACGAACCAGTTGTACGCATCGTAGCCAGTACCCTGGATGTAGCCGTCGCCCCAGCGCTTTGCAAGGAGCACACTCATTGCCCATCCGTTATCCATGAGACCTGTTGAGAAGCTTACAGACATTGTGTTAGCGCCATCGTTACCTATGCCGTACGATACTGTGCCGCCCTTCTTTGCGTCGATGGTGTTTGTCACGATGTTGATAGTACCACCCACTGAAGGTGCCGATATCTTCGAGGCACCCATACCGCGCTGTGTCTGCATAGAACGTGTCACGTCAGAGAGGCCTGCCCAGTTAGACCAGTATAGGCCACCCCACTCCATGTCGTTCACGGGCACACCGTTGATCATCACGGCGATGTTTGCCGACTTGAAACCACGCATGTTGATCTTCGAGTCGCCATAGCCACCACCATCCTTTGTTACGTATACACCAGGTGTAGACTTAAGGATTTCGGGGAACTCCTGGCCACCGAGCTTGAACTCGATCTCGGAAGCTGCAACTGTAGATACGGCAACAGGTGTACGGCGCTGCACGGCGATAGACTGTGTGATAACCACGTCGTCCATGGCGATGGCGTCGAGCTCCATCTTGATAACGCCGAAGTTGTGCTGTGCACCCGCGGTGTTGGCGTCAAGGAGCTGTGTCTTGTAGTTCAAATAGCTAATTTGAACCTGCGAATTACCGCCACTCAACTGTAGTCTGAAACTACCGTCAGTGTCGGTGCTTGTGCCGATAGTCGTGCTGGGGATAATCACCGTAGCGCCGATCAGTGGCTGATCGTTCTCGTCGACAACTGTACCCGTCACGATAGTCTGTGCCGATACGGTAAGCGTAGCAGCAAGACCAAGCATCAGAAGTAAAAGTCTCTTCATAAGCATTTGATTAAGTTAATAAAATATGTAAGTTATTGTTTGTTTAGCCGATGTTGGGGGGTCTAAAAACAATACTGCCACGGCAAAGGTAACCTATGCGTGGCAAAAAAACAAATATAAGACCTCCTATTTGTTTATTTATAAACAATGGGTGGTTTTTGTGGCGTTGCTGCACTGTGCTACTTACGCCTCCTGCGTGTTGATAACCAAAATTTTATAAGTCTCCAGCGCATCTTCTCGGGGATGTGTGCGCAGAGTATGTCGCCTATGGATGGTGTTTTGAATATTGCGGTGCTTGCCTCCAAGGCGCGCATAGCCTCCTCGCTACCCACATCCTGTATAAGTCTATTTAGGCGGTAGCAACGTGCGCGACGCACCTCACGGTTGTAGCCTCTGCCTACCATGTCGTGGAGCTCGCCCAGCACCACCATCGACTGTATAAGTTTCTCCGACGAGATGGTGTTTGTGCAGCTTGTGGTGTTGTAGCGGTTGTAGAGGTAGCACCATGCGTTGTGTAGCGTCTTGACGCTGCGGCTGTGGTATATGGCTGTTGTGAGGAACTTCCAATCCTCGGCATAGCGCAGCGTGGTGTCGAAGCGTATTGCGTGCCTCTGGATTATCTCGCGGCGGTATATCGTGCCTCCTATGCCTATTATCGTGCGGTGGCCTATCACGTGACGCAGTGCCTCCTCCTTGGTGCGTGCCTCACGTAGCCTACGACGTCTTGTCCTGCCTTCGGCGAAGATGTCGGTTATCGAGAAGCGTATTATGTCGTAGTCGTCGAGGTAGGGCTTGCATAGCGCAAATGTCTCGGGGGATAGCTTGTCGTCGGCATCGAGGAAGGCTATCCACTCGCCCTGTGCGTTGTCCAGTCCGAGGTTACGTGCCGAGCTAACACCGCCGTTGGGCTTGTGTATCACCTGTATGTTGTCGTGACGTGCACCATATTCGTCGCATATCTTGTCGCTGCCATCCGTACTACCGTCATTTATGAGTAGTATCTCCGTGTCGCCATACTCCTGCTCGAGGATGCTCTCAATGGCACCACCGAGGTACTCGGCAGCGTTGTATACAGGTATGATGACGCTTATTCTTGGCATAGCGATAGTTTTATGGTGCAAAGGTATAGATTTTTACTCGTTGATACAACTCCATCCATATATGTTGTGCGCTGCGGAGCCTGATGATATATTTATTTATTCTTAATAATGATTAATTTCTATAAAATTATTGGTTGCATAATAAAAAAATTACTATCTTTATGCCCTGTATGAGATGTATGCAGAAAGAGAGAGAGTATAGATATCCTGTTGGTGCCATCGTGACTGCTGTGGTAGCCATCCTCACCACCACTCTTCAGGGTGTTGTGGGTGACTTCCCCGTGGCGTTGTTTAGCTTTCCGCTAAACATCATTGCCATGATGCTATGGCTTGTCTCTCTTACTGTTATATATCGCAATAGGGGCACCTCGCGCCTCTGCAGAGTGCTCATGTCGAGGTCGGCAACATGGCTCTCGTTGCTCGTCATGGCCACCATAGGCCTTGTGCTTGGTCTGCAGCGAATGCCCTCGAGTGCCTCGTGGGGAGTTGTTGTGGGTCTGCTCTATGTCATGAGCCACCTCTACCTCATCACGCTACGTGGCATGTGCGCAACAGGGGCTGTGCGCTGGCGCTTCACGCTCCTGCATCTCGGCCTTCTTATTGCTCTTGGCGCTGGTTTCTGGGGTGCTCCAGATCGTGTGCAGTTGCGCATGGCGGTGGATGGACGTGCCAATAATGTCGCCTACACCATGTCGGGCGAGGCACACACGCTTGACTACTACATCAGTCTCAAGGAGTTTAGCGTAAGGCCTGGGGGCGGTGGTGAGCATATGCAGTATGAGGCTACGGTCACTGTAGATAGAGAGGATGTGGTGTTGCGGGTAAATCACCCATACTCACGCACATGGGCCGAGAAGATATATATCGTAAACCACGGTGCGCAGCCCGCGGGCAACTATGTTGTCGTGGAGATTGTCATCGAGCCGTGGCAGTGGCTCTCGGCGGCGGGCATAGTGATGCTCATTGTGGGTGCTGTGCTGATGTTTCTACGTGGCCCACGTAGGCTTAATGGTGATGTGTAATATGTAGAGGTATGATGCTTGGCTGGAACATATTTCCCTTTATGGCTGCTGCCGTTGTTCTCCTCGCCTTCGCGGGTGCTGTCGTAGCCTTTGTGCGTAGAGAGCGCAGTGGTGGTGCCATGCTCCTTATGGCGGGTGCTATAGCCATCATGCTCACCTTCATTGCCATGCTGTGGCTCACGCTGCAGCGCCCTCCGCTACGCACCATGGGCGAGACACGCCTGTGGTACTCCCTCTTCTTGCTTGTTGCGGGACTCTTCACCTATGGCCGTTGGCGCTACCGCTGGATAATGCTCTTTGCTGCCATCCTCGCCACGGTCTTTATCCTTATCAACATCCTCAAGCCCGAGATTCACGACCAGACGCTTATGCCGGCATTGCAGAGTGTGTGGTTTGTGCCGCATGTCTCGATATATATGTTCTCCTATGCGCTGCTTGGCTGTGGCACGTTGCTGTCCCTTGTGGCCCTTGTTCGTGGCAACCACGACCTCGATGAGGCCATCGAACGCCTCCTCTATGGCGGTGTCGCCTTCCTCACCGTGGGCATGCTCACGGGGGCTCTATGGGCGAAGGATGCGTGGGGAGCATACTGGAGTTGGGATGCCAAGGAGTCGTGGGCGGCAGTCACCTGGGCGCTATACCTTGTGGCGCTGCATATGTCGCCAGCCATCACGCCACGCCGCCCCCGCACCCTCTATGTAGTCATCATCCTTGCCTTCCTTGCGCTGCAGATGTGCTGGTATGGTGTCAACTACCTGCCCTCGGCAGCCGATAGTGTTCATGCTTACAATCAATAATAACAACTAAACAGACTATCTATGAAAAACCTGAAGAAGAGTCAGATCTTTCTGATTGCGACGCTGGCACTCGTTGTAGTGCTCTTTGTTGCCTACCGCATCACTATTGCGCCTCCTTCTGCAGAGCTTGCTCCGGAGGCACGTGTTGCTGCCATCTTGGAGGATGGTGGCTGTGCTATGTGTCATAGTGCAGAGTCCGAGTTGCCATTCTACGCCTCGTTCCCTATTGCCGAGGGTATGATTATGGCGGATATTGAGGAGGGATATAGAGCCTTCGACGTAATGCCTCTTGTCGAGGCGTTGGCGGATGGTGCTGTGCCCGATCCTGTTGATGTTGCCAAGGTGGAGAAGGTTATTGCTGATGGCACTATGCCTGCTGCGAAGTACTACCTCATGCACTGGGGTTCGCAGTCTACAGATGCCAAGGGTGATATCGTTGCTGCGTGGGCACGCGACTACCGCGTGGCATACTATGGCGATGGCCTCGAGGGTGACCGTGCTGGCGAGCCTGTGCGTCCTATCCTCGCTGCGGAGGGTGTCGATGCTCGCAAGGTGGCATTGGGCTTCGCCTTGTACCACGACACACGCCTCTCTGTAGACCACACCATCTCATGCGCATCATGCCATGGTCTTAACACCGGAGGTGTGGATAACCATCAATACTCTGATGGCGTTGAGGGACGTATGGGTGGCGTTAATGCTCCTACGGTATACAACGCTGTCTATAACTTCGTGCAGTTCTGGGATGGCCGTGCTGTGACTCTCGCTGACCAGGCTGCGGGTCCTCCGGTGAACCCTGTTGAGATGGCCTATACGTCGTTCGACGAGATTGTTGCCGAGCTAAAGAAGGATGAGGAGTATGTGAGACTCTTTGCCGAGCTATACCCATCGGAGGGCATCACACAGGCCTCTATCACCAACGCTATCGAGGAGTTCGAGCGCACGCTTGTGACACCTAACTCGGCCTTCGACAAGTGGCTCATGGGCGATGCCGAGGCCATCACTGCCGAGGAGCTTCGTGGTTATGAGCTCTTCAAGGAGCATAGCTGTGCAACATGCCATGTAGGTCCTAACCTCGGTGGCTTGTCGTATGAGCTTATGGGTCTTCGCCGCCACTACTTCGATGACCGTGGCCTAGAGCTTACGGAGGAGGATAATGGCCGCTTCAAGCAGACACAGGATGAACGTGACCGCCACCGCTTCAAGGTGCCTGGCCTACGCAACATTGAGCTTACATGGCCCTACTACCACGATGGCACACGTCTTACTATGTATGATGCTATTCGCGATATGGCACTCTACCAGTGCGATGTAGAGCTTGAGGATGCAGATATCAACTCTATCGAGGCCTTCTTGCGCACCCTCACAGGTGAGTACAATGGTGTGAAACTTACTAACGAGAATCACTATGGCGAGGTCTTTCACCACGACCATGACCATGATCACGACCACGACCATGACCACGAGTAGTGATTAGTTGTGGTAACGCAAAAGGGAATGACTTGTTAGGTCATTCCCTTTTTATTTAGCCTCTATGGCCGTGCAAACTACTTGATAGCGATAGCATCAATCTCTACACGTGCGCCCATAGGCAATGCAGCAACCTGGTAGCAGATACGTGCTGGCTTCTCGTTGGGGAAGAACTCTGCGTATACGGCGTTCATGGCTGCGAAGTCTGCGATGTCGGCGAGAAGAACGGTTGTCTTTGCCACGTCGTCGAAGGTGTAGCCTGCCTCGTTGAGGATGTAGCCGAGGTTAGTGAGTGCCTGGCGTGTCTGTGCCTCAACGCCCTCTACCATTGTGCCTACAGCAGCGTCGATAGGAAGCTGACCAGAGATGTAGAGTGTTGCATCGTGTGCGATAGCCTGTGAATAGGGACCTACGGCCTTTGGTGCCAAAGGTGAAGCGATAACTTTTTTCATTTTTCTATAACTTTTAGTTGATTTGTATTATCTTTGTTCCGACTACAAATATAACTATAATTTGATAAATAATATGAAACGTGCAATTTTATTTTTCTCGATACTCCTTATTGTTGCTGTCACACTCGGTGGTTGTTGCGACTGTCGCAAGCGTTCGAAGTTAGAAAAACCCCTTGTTGGCACCACCTGGCAGCTTGTGCAACTCATGGGCACGGAGGTTGCTGCACAGGGTGATAGCTATACCCTTGTACTTCATGACAATGGCACAATATCTGGTGCTGGCGACTGCAACCGTATAACCGCAACATATACCATAACACCCTCACGTAGCTTCGTCATCTCGAACCTTGGCGCCACACGCCGCCTATGTCCCAACCCCGACCTTGAGAATGCATACTACGACATGCTCGAGAGTGTCACACACTACGAGATGGACGCAGAGAATATGCTGTTGTTGAGTAACGGCACTTTAGTCGCCATAATGAAAGTTGTGGAACAGTAACAAAGAGAGAGTGAATAAGAAGTGTATTTTGTCGTTACGCTTGCCCTCAAAATGCTCATTTACGCCCAGTAAACTCCGCTTTTTCGGGCTTCGCAAGCCTAAAACTACATCTTTTTATTCACTCTCTTATGTTATGGGGACTGGCTATGTTACTTTTTAGTCAGCCCCTTTTTTATATTACTCGAGTGGCTCGAGGTATGTATAGCCATATAGCCCTGCGCGGTAGTTCGATATAAACTCCTCGCCCTCCATCGACCCTGGGCATGCGCAATCTTCATCTCTACGATATCGTCTGGAAGTAATAACTACTCATCAACGGGAGTATATAATAGTTGAATGATAGATTTACCATCGACCGAGGGATTGTCATCAACCCAAATACGTGATTCAAGTATAGGCCCATCATTACGCTTCTTGCCTGCCGATTTCGATGTTTCGAATCTGACATTCCACGAGTTACCCCTAAACTTAATTATAAAATCTCCCGAGGTACCCCAGAATACATCTCCCAAATTGAAATAGTCTGGGTTTGGTGTACGTCTGATGGCAAATTGCCTTGGAATCATCACACGTGTTTCATCATCAAACCTATATGTCTGACTATTATAGAAGACCACGACTTCATATATTGCATCCTCGTCGTCAGCAAGTAAATGATTACCTGTCTCATCTACAATATCAAACGTGGCATTATATTGGTAATAATCAGTTTCTACATACCTCTCGCAACCTACTAGGTTAATAACAGCAAGTACAAATAATAGATATAATCTTCTCATAATCGAAACTTTATTAATGTGTTAAAATATAAAAGGTTATGGCTTTAGAAATTATACTTTATCATCTCCAATTCTGAAGAATATATGCGACCATTCGTTCCCAGCACATCTCCGTAAGAAGCCTCTATTTGACTTGGTGAAGCGATAACTTTTTCATTTTTCTATAACTTAGAGTTAAAGTTCATTATCTCTCCTCTAACTACAAATATACGAAAAATTTGACAAATAATATGAAACGCACGATTTTTTTATATTACTCGAGAGGCTCAAGATAGGTGTAGCCATATAGCCCTGCGCGGTAGTTCGATATAAACTCTTTGCCCTCCTCGAGGCTTATGGCGCCACTCTTAACGGACTTTGCCACCCATATCTCTATTGCGCGCACCATGCGCTTATGGTCGAACTGCACATAGTCCAGCACGTCGGCAATGGTCTCGCCCTCGATAATCTTATCTACGACATACTCGTCGCCCTTGACAGATATATGCACAGCGTTGGTGTCGCCAAAGAGGTTGTGTAGGTCGCCCAATATCTCCTGATAGGCACCCACGAGGAATACGCCTATGTAGTATGGTTCGCCCTCGCGTAGCTCATGCACAGGCATGTGGTGGGCATTGTTCGAGGTAGATATGAAGTTGTCAATCTTACCATCCGAGTCACATGTTATATCCTGCAGTGTCGCCGAGCATGTGGGTGGCTCGTTGAGGCGCGTGAGGGGCACTACGGGGAATATCTGGTCTATGGCCCATGAGTCGGGTAGCGACTGGAATAGTGAGAAGTTGCAGAAGTACTTGTCTGGTAGGCTGCGTGCTATGGCGCGTAGCTCCTCGGGAGCATGCTTACTCTTTCCCGCCATGGTGTTCACCTCGCGTGCTATAGACCAGAAGAGACGTTCTACGGTGGCGCGTGTAGCAAGGTCCACAAGACCTATGTTGAAGAGCTCGAGGGCATCCTCGCGTGCCTGCATTGCGTCGTGCCACTGCTCTATGAGACGACTCGGTGTTAGCTTGTTCCATATGTCGTAGAGGTCGCGCACAAGCTCGTGTGCATCAGCGCCTATTACCTCCTCCTCGCTGAAGACGGGCAGCTGTGTGCGTGCCAGCACCTCGAAGACGAGTATCGAGTGGTGCGCCGTTAGTGACCTTCCGGACTCGATGATTATGTTGGGCTGCACAAGGTTGTTACGCTGACATATATCCACAACGGAGTATACGGCATCGTTTACATACTCCTGTATCGAGTAGTTTATGCTGTGACCACTTATTGATGACTGTGTGCCGTCGTAGTTGACGCCGAGGCCACCTCCGATATCGACAAACTCTATGCCGTAACCACTCTTGCGCAGCTGTGCGTAGAACTGCGTAGCCTCCTTTAGTGCGGTCTTTATGCGGCGTATGTTTGTCACCTGCGAGCCTATGTGGAAGTGTATCAGCTTGAAGCTCTCCTCTAAACCCTCGGCCTTGAGCAGTGCCAGGGCGTCTATTAGCTCCGAGGAGTTGAGTCCGAATTTCGAGATGTCACCACCCGACTCCTCCCACTTGCCACTTCCGGAGCTTGCTAACTTTATGCGTATGCCTATGTTGGGCTTAATGTTCATGCTCTTGGCGAGGCGTGCTATGGCACGTAGCTCCATCATCTTCTCCACGACAAGGAATATCTTGCGACCCATCTTATGTGCCAGCAGTGCGAGCTTTATGTAGCTCTCATCCTTGTAGCCGTTACATATTATCAGCGAGTTGCTGTCGAAGTTCAGCGACAATACGGCGTGTAGTTCGGGCTTCGAGCCCGCCTCGAGGCCTACGTGGTAGCTGTTGCCGTGGCTTATTAGCTCCTCAACTACGGGGCGCATCTGGTTGACCTTTATGGGGTATACGATGTAGCTTTCGGCCTTGTAGTCGTACTCCTTTGCTGCGCGGTCGAAGCACCTCGATATCTTATCTATGCGGTTGTTCAGGATGTCGGGGAAGCGTAGCAGCAGGGGCATAGATATGTCGTGTATCTGCAGCTCCTCGATGAGCTTCGCGAGGTCTATCGCAGGGCCCTCCTCCTTGGGTCGCACAACGATATTACCCTCCTCATTCACCGAGAAGTAGTCCTTACCCCAACTGTTTATGTTGTATAGCTCTATGGAGTCGTCTATCTTCCACTTTCTCATGTCGTAGTCAATCTTTTATGTTGGGATTACTATCCCATGCGTTGTTTGTAGTCGTTGTAGTTGAAGGTGCGTAGCGTGGTGAAGCCCTCCTTGTGGCTGTATAGCACTATTGCGGGGTGTGTCACGCCGTTGAACATCGTGGTCTTGACCATCGTGTAGTGTACCATGTCGCGGAATACTATGCGTTCCCCGAGCTGTGGTGTGTGCCCATCGTCTGTTGCCCAAGCGCCGTACATGTCGCCAGCGAGGCACGAGTTACCACCCATCCACCACTCCATCTCTCCCTCCTCGGGGTCGTGCATGCCGCGTATCGTGGGCTTGTATGGCATCTCCAAGCAGTCGGGCATGTGGCAGGCGAAGGATACGTTGAGCATCAGGGTGTTGCGACCTCCGTTGTGTACTACATCCTCCACGCGCGCCACGAGCACTCCTGTGTCCCATGTGAAGGCGCTGCCAGGCTCGAGGATGATGCGTAGGTGTGGGTGTCGCTGCTTGAAGCGGCGTAGTATCTCTATGAGGTGCTCAACGTCGTAGTCGGCATGTGTCATAAGGTGTCCGCCGCCAAAGTTCACCCACTTGAGTGTTGCGAGGTGCCCTCCAAACCTCTGCTCCACGGCCTGGAGTGTAGCCTCGAGGTCTGCGGGGCGCGACTCACATAGCGAGTGGAAGTGTAGCCCCTCGATACCCTCGGGCCACGTCTCTATGTCTGCTGCACGCACGCCGAGGCGCGACTGCGGTATGCAGGGGTTGTAGAGGTCTGTGGCCACGGTGCTATACTCGGGGTTTATGCGTAGGCCACACGATATACCTCGCGCGCGTGCTCGTTGCCCATAGCGCGCATATTGACCCAGCGAGTTGAATGTTATGTGGCTCGAGAGGTCGAGGATGTCGTCTATCTCCTCCTCGGTGTATGTCGGGGCATAGGTGTGTGCCTTAATGCCCATATGCTCCACCACGAGGCGTGCCTCGGCAAGTGAGCTTGCCGTAGCACCATCCGAGTGGCTCTTAAGCAGTGGGAAGATGTGCCATGTGGCGTTGGCCTTGAGGGCTACAATAATCTCCACGCCCGCCCTCTGGCGCACATACTCTATGCGTTCGAGGTTTAGGCGTAGCATATCCTCATGAATGACAAATGCTGGGGTGGGAACCTGTGATAGGTCCCACGCCCCAAGCATATCGTTCTTTCTTATCATAACTCAAGGTCGATATCGAACTTCTCTACCCATGGCAGGCCACGTTCGCCGAGCTCCGCAAGGAATGTGTCGGGGTCGAGCTGCTCGACGTTGAATACGCCGGCACCCCTCCATATGCCACGTGCGAAGAGTGAGGCGCCGAGGGCTGCGGGGACACCTGTAGTGAAGCTCACGGCCTGTGTGCCAGTCTCGCGGTAGGCAATCTCGTGGTCGCAGTTGTTGTATATGTAGTATGTGCGCTCCTTGCCATCCTTGATGCCTCGTATGCGGCAGCCTATAGATGTCTGTCCGTGGTAGTTAGCACCCAGCGACTTGGGGTCTGGCAATACCGCCTTGAGGAACTGTATAGGCACAATCTCCACGCCGTTGTATATTATAGGGTCTATGCGTGCCATGCCTATGTTCTGTATCACGCGTAGGTGTGTGAGGTACTCCTGGCCGAATGTCATCCAGAAGCGTGCGCGCTTGATTGTGGGGTAGTGCTTAACCAACGACTCGAGCTCCTCGTGGAAGATGAGGTATGACTCACGTTCGCCAATCTCGGGGTAGTTAAGCGGCTTGTGTATCTGGTGAGGCTCTGTCTCCACCCACTCACCATTCTCCCAGTAACGACCCCTCTGTGTCACCTCGCGGATGTTAATCTCGGGGTTGAAGTTTGTGGCAAATGCCATGCCGTGGTTTCCGGCGTTGCAGTCCACAATGTCGAGGTAGTGAATCTCGTCGAAGTGGTGCTTGGCGGCATATGCCGTGAATATCGCCGAGACACCCGGGTCGAAGCCACAGCCGAGGATCGCCATGAGACCCTTCTCCTTGAAGCGGTCGTGGTATGCCCACTGCCAGCTATACTCGAAGTGTGCCTCATCCTTGGGCTCATAGTTTGCCGTGTCGAGGTAGTTTACGCCACACTCCAGGCAGGCATCCATGATTGTGAGGTCCTGATAGGGGAGGGCTACGTTAATTACAATGTCTGGCTGGAATGTGCGCATGAGGGCTACGAGCTCCTCCACGCTGTCGGCATCCACCTGTGCAGTCTGTATGCGGTTGCCACCTACGGCCTTCGCAATCTCGTCACACTTCGCCTTTGTGCGACTCGCCAACATAATCTCGGTAAAGGCACTATCTGCTGCAACTTTGTGTGCCACTACTGTTCCTACGCCACCGGCACCGATAATTAAAACTTTTGACATTTAGGTTATTAGGTTATTACTGTGCAGAGTACAGATGAGGACTCTGCGGACTCGCTTTATGGTTGTTTTGATGCATATAAATCTGTGAGAAACTGATATAGGAGCTTCGCCGCCAAGAAGTCCGATGCCTTGGCCGCAGGGTTGGGACACAACTCCACAATGTCTATGCCCACCACCTCGTGGTCGCGTATCACACGGCGTAGCAGTGCCACCACCTCGCGATAGCTCAAGCCACCAGGCTCGGGTGTGCCTGTCGAGGGTAGGTAGGCGGGGTCGAAGACGTCGAGGTCGATGGTTATGTACACCCTTCTGCCCAGCTGTGCCGAGACACGTCCCTGCCAGTTTGGTTCATCCGCAATTCTGTGGGCATAGAATGTGCGCTCGGGTGTTATGTTGTGCTGCTCCTCGCGTGCCGAGCTGCGTATACCCACCTGTGTGATGTTGGGTGTTAGCTCCTTTGCGCGCGCCATCACGCACGCATGGTTACATGGTGAGCCCTCATACTCGTCACGCATGTCGCTGTGTGCGTCGAGCTGCAGTATCGAGATGTCGGGGTAGTGGTGTGCCATGGCACGGAAGGCACCTATAGATACCGAGTGTTCGCCGCCGAGGATGACGGGGAACTTACCATCCTTGAGCATCGCCTCGACCCTACGTTCCACCTCCATGGCCATCGCCTCGGGCGATGAGCTCTCGGTCACGGGCTCGAGGGTTGCTATGCCCCGCTTGTATACCTCTGTACCTGTCTCAATGTCGTAGAATTCAAGGTTGTACGACGCCTCAAGGAGTGCCTCGGGTCCACGGTCAGCACCTTTAATCCACGTGCTCGTGCCATCATACGGCACGGGGAGTATCGCTATTGCGGCACTCTCATAGCGCATCTGCTCATCAGTAAAATCACCAAAAGGTCGCATCACTGTATGTTATTTATTCTTTCCTAACTATACTCATTAAGTGTCATACGCGTTATGCCCACATATGAGGCATCCGCGGCGTATAAATATATTCATTTTAATGAGTTACATCTCAATTCTCGTTCGCAAATATAACTATTTTCTAAATGCTTACAACCATTTTTGTTATTTTTTGCGATAAATACGTAGAAGTACTTATTCCATCCTTATCCTCATCTCCCATGTCGTCGTGCCTTATGTGAGCCAATGCCATGCCGATGTTCTCTTTTTTGAATAATATGGTGTGTTATTCTTGTTTTTTCAGCCGAAAAATTATATCTTTGCTACATATTGTGAACATAAGAGGAGATATAATATCTAAATATCATACAAACAACTTAAAACATTCAGACAATGTACGGTAAATTTCAGCAGCATTTGCAGAATGAGTTGGCCGAGATTAAGGCCGCAGGTTTGTACAAGACCGAGCGCATCATCGAGTCACCTCAGCGTGCAGAGATCGACGTGGCAAACCGCCCAGTGTTGAACTTCTGCGCTAACAACTATTTGGGTCTTTCAGACAACCAGCGTCTTATCGACGCAGCAAAGCGTGCTATGGACGAACGTGGCTTCGGTATGTCGTCAGTACGTTTCATCTGCGGTTGCCAGGATATGCACAAGGAGCTTGAGAAGGCTATTGCTGACTACTTCGGCACCGAGGATACTATCCTCTATGCTGCATGTTTCGACGCTAATGGTGGTGTCTTCGAGCCATTGTTCACTGCCGAGGATGCTATCATCTCTGATGCTCTCAACCACGCCTCTATCATCGACGGTGTACGTCTCTGCAAGGCACAGCGCTACCGCTATGCTAATGCCGATATGGCAGAGCTCGAGGAGTGCTTGAAGCAGGCACAGGCACAGCGTTTCCGCATCATCGTAACTGACGGTGTGTTCTCTATGGATGGTAATGCTGCACCACTCGACAAGATTTGCGAGCTCGCAGAGAAGTACGATGCTCTCGTTATGGTTGACGAGTGCCACTCTGCAGGTGTTCTTGGTAAGACAGGTCGCGGTATCACAGAGCTCTATGACCTCCGTGGTAAGGTTGATATCCTCACAGGTACTCTCGGTAAGGCCTTTGGTGGTGCTGTAGGTGGCTTCACAACAGGTCGCAAGGAGATTATCGACATGCTTCGTCAGCGTTCACGTCCTTACCTCTTCTCTAACTCATTGCCACCCGCAGTCGTAGGTGCCTCTATCGAGATGTTCAAGATGCTCGAGGAGAGTGATGCACTTCACGATCAGCTCGTAGCAAACGTTGAGCACTTCCGCACAAAGATGATTGCTGCAGGCTTCGATATTAAGCCTACAGAGTCTGCTATCTGCGCAGTTATGCTCTACGACGCAAAGCTCTCACAGGACTTCGCTGCCGAGCTCCAGCAGGAGGGTGTCTTCGTTACAGGTTTCTACTACCCAGTAGTACCAAAGGGTCAGGCACGTATCCGTGTTCAGGTATCTGCAGGTCACACTACCGAGCAGCTTGATCGTTGCGTTGAGGCGTTTATCAAGGTTGGTAAGAAGCTTGGTGTCCTCAAGTAATTTCTTGTGATAAGGGGTCATCTTCGACTCTTCAATCAACGCCACCAATGGGACGTACGTCAAGTACTACCCATCGGTGGCTTTTTCATGTCAGAGCCAAATCTGACGCCCTTCTGACAAGAAATTTAATTTCTCGTGATAAGAGGTCATTCTCGACCTCTCAAATCAATGCCACCAATGTGCTCCATTGGTGGCATTTTTATCTCGTGTAGAAAGGAAATAAGGGTCAGAAAAGGTCAAAAAAGGGCAGAAGGGTCAAAAAGGTAAAAACAAAAGTCCGCGACAACGCCCTACCTTTTATGCCCTTTTATGACGCTTTCTGCCCCTTGGCGCCATACACAGCATCCGCGACAACGCCCTACCTTTTATGCCCTTTTATGACGTTTTATGCCCCTTGGCGCATAAACAGCAAGCCCAGAAAAATCCTCTATGATACTCTCTTTTTTCTGTTACTGTAGTCAGATATTATAAAAAAATGTATCTTTGTGAAGTAATAGTGTTAACAATTAAAAGATTATATATATGTCTGTTATTAGACTAACCAAGGAGTTTACCTTTGAGGCGGCACATATGCTCGAGGGCTACGATGGTCTATGCCGCGAGATACACGGTCACTCATACCGTCTTTTTGTCACCGTTAAGGGCGAGCCTGTGGGCGATGCTGACTCTCCGAAGCTGGGCATGGTGATGGACTTTGGCATCCTCAAGCGCATCGTCAACGAGCAGATTGTAAATCGTCTCGACCACTCGTTCATGATGCGTAACACGCTTGCAGCAGAGGATGTTGCCAACAACCTCGGCCACCGCTTCTCGAAGATTATACTCACCGACTATCAGCCCACGTGCGAGAATATGCTTGCCGACTTTGCCGAGAGGCTTCTGGGAGCTCTTCCCGAGGATATAGAGCTACACTCGTTGCGTCTGCACGAGACGGCAACATCATATGCCGAGTGGTACGCCTCGGATAACTTTTAGGGCTATGGAGAAGCAGAGTCTCTACCTTATCGACGCCTATGCGTTGATATTCAGATACTACTACGCCTTCATGGGGCGCCCCATGCGCAACCGTGATGGCCTTAATACATCTGTTGTCTTCGGCTTCGTCAAGTTCCTTCGCGACATCCTACGCCGTGAGAAGCCCGACCTTGTGGGTGTCGCCTTCGACCCTCCTGGTGGCAGCTTCCGCCGCGACATATTCCCCGAGTATAAGGCTAACCGACCACCCACACCCGAGGATATCATCATCTCGGTGCCCTATGTTAAGCGACTTCTTGAGGCCATGTGCATCCCCATCTTGGAGGTTGAGGGCTTCGAGGCTGACGATGTTATAGGCACGCTGGCGAAGCGTGGTGCCGAGGCGGGCTATAGGGTCTTCATGGTTACCCCCGATAAGGACTATTGTCAGCTTGTTGATGACAACTGCGTCATCTACCGCCAGAAGGGTGATGCCATAGAGATTATAGATAGGGAGGCCATAGAGGCGAAGTATGGATTCACAGACCCGGCTCTCGTATGCGATATGCTTGCGTTGTGGGGCGATAGTGCGGATAACATCCCTGGTGTGCCAGGCATCGGCGAGAAGGGTGCTGCGAAGCTTGTGAGGGAGTGGGGTGCTGTGGAGAGCATCCTTGCCAACACAGATAAGATCGGTGGTAAGACGGGTAAGAATCTTGAGGCGTGGGGCGATAAGTTGTTGCTGTCGAAGGAGTTGGCGAAGATACGCCTCGACGTGCCCGTGGCACTTGACGAGTTAGCACTCAAGGTGTGCGAGCCTAACTACACATCCCTCAAGGCGCTATATGCCGAGCTCAACTTTAGCTCTTTCCTCCGCGACCTGGAGAATGTGTCGCCTGTCGAGGAGCCTATGTCGGCACCAACGCAGGCACCGCAGACACAGCTTCAGGAGGTGTCGCGTGCCAAGGCCGAGATGAAGCGTCGTGCGCGTCTCGAGGGTCAGGGCGACCTCTTTGCTGCCTTCGCTGCACCAGCGGCTGATAGCGGTGTAGTGGAGAGTGCTACAGTGGAGAGTATTGAGGATGATGAGCCAGCTATGCAGAGCATAACCACGACACCTCATGACTACCGCACGGTGCGTAGTGCCGATGAGTTACGCGAGGTGTGCAACCATATATCTACCTATGATGAGTTCTGCTTCGACACCGAGACTACGGGTCTCGACATACAGATGTGCAGCATCGTGGGTATGTCGTTGAGTGTCGAGCCACACAAGGCGTGGTATGTACCCTTTGCGAATGGCGATAGTGCCGAGTACCCTGCGATATTGAGGCCTTTATTTGAGAATGAGGCTATCACGAAGGTGGGTCAGAACATGAAGTTCGACATTATGGTTCTTCGCAACATAGGCATCGAGGTGCGTGGTCGTAAGATAGACACCATGCTGATGCACTACCTCATTGACTCGGAGGCACGTCACAACATGGACTTCCTCGCTGTGCGCTACCTCAACTATACGCCCATATCTATCGAGACGCTTATAGGCAAGGGTGCCAAGCAGCTGACCATGGATATGGTGGGCATAGACCGCGTTGCGGAGTACGCCTCGGAGGATGCAGATGTCACGCTGCGCCTTAAGCATGCGCTGTATGGGGAGCTTGACAAGCTCGGCATGGTGGAGCTATATCACACCATCGAGGAGCCTATGATTGATGTCTTGGCAGATATGGAGCTTGCGGGTGTACGCATTGACAGTGAGGCACTTGCCGCCTATGGTGTTGAGCTACGTGCACTCCTCGAACGCCTGCAGGCCGAGGTGCGCGAGCTTGCCGATGAGCCCGAGCTAAACATCAACTCGTCGCGCCAGCTTGGCGAGGTTCTCTTTGCGAAGTTGCGCATTAGCGAGAAGCCCAAGATGACCAAGACGAAGCAGTTCTCTACGGAGGAGGAGTATCTGCAGGGCTTTGCCCACGACTTCCCCATCGTAAGTAAGATATTGGAGTATAGGGGAGTCAAGAAGTTGCTCTCCACATATGTCGAGGCGCTGCCCAACCTTGTGAGTAGCAAGACGGGGCGCATACATACGTCGTATAACCAGGCCATCACTGCTACGGGACGTCTGTCGTCGACAAATCCTAACTTGCAGAATATACCTATCCGCGATGAGCTCGGCAAGCCTATCCGTGCAGCCTTTGTGGCGTCGGACGACGAGCATGTTATCGTCTCTGCCGACTACTCGCAGATTGAGCTACGCCTCATGGCGCATATGAGTGGTGATGAGGCACTTATAGAGGCTTTTAACTGTGGTGAGGATATACATGCTGCCACCGCTGCACGCCTCTATGGCAAGGGTGTTACGGAGGTTACTGCTGACGAACGACGTCGTGCCAAGACGGCAAACTTCGGCATCATATATGGCATCTCGGCATTTGGTCTTGCCCAGCGCCTCGACATCCCTAATCGTGAGGCGAAGAGTCTCATAGATAGCTATTTCGAGAGTTACCCGGGTGTTAAGAGCTATATGGATGGTGCCATGCAGGGTGCTACCAACAGAGGCTATGTTGAGACTATGTTTGGTCGTCGACGCATACTCCGAGATATAAACTCCTCAAATCGTACTGTGCGTGGCATCGCAGAACGTAACGCCATAAATGCGCCGTTGCAGGGCTCTGCTGCCGACATCATGAAGCTTGCGATGATAGAGATAGCTCGTCGCTTCCGTGAGGAGGGCATAGCCTCGAAGATGATTATGCAGGTGCATGATGAGGTTGTCATCGACACGCTACGTACGGAGCAGGATGCCGTCATGCGCATCGTCAAGGAGGCTATGGAGAGTGTTGCCCACTTGCGTGTTCCGCTTGTTGCGGAGGTTAGTTATGGTGATTCGTGGTTAGCAGCACATTAGTAAAGAGAGTGAATAAAGAGTGTATTTCGTCGTTCTTTGTTGATATAACAGCGCATCTACTTCCGCTAACGAATTATCTCATCAATGGGCAGTACGCCAAAGTACAGCCCATCGCCTCGAAATTCGCCGAGCAAAGTATCTGCACTATTCTCTCAACAAATTTGCTTGCCACGGGAATGCTCATTTACGCACAGTAAACTCCGCTTTTTCGGGCTTCGCAACGCCGCGAGTAAGCGAGAGCAGAGGCCGCTTGTGGACTATGCCGAGCGTGAGCGGTGAAAAGGAACTTAAGCCTAAAACTACATCTTTTTATTCACTCTCTTAAGAATATTGAAGTGACCCCAAAAGTTTGGACAAAAAACTTTTGGGGTTTCATTATGCGCAAAAAACACGATTATGTAGCATTACTCAAATATATGAGGATGCTAGAAGATGGTTACTCGGTCAAATCAATTGCTAAAAATTATGGTATTGGAGCAAATAGGTTAAGTTATCTTTGGCATCTCTACCAAGAACAAGGTACTACAGTTCTGCATCGCAAGAAAAATATTCGCACCGATGGAGCATTAAAGCAACACATTCTATCTGATATTGAGAAAAATCACTTAACTTTGGTGCAAGCCTCGTTAAAATACGGAGTAAGTACAGACATAATAAAAATATGGCGAATAATTGCCAGAGAACAAGGACTTGATGCACTCTTAATCACTAAGAAGCGAGGACGCCCACCTATTATGGGAAGACCACGAAAGAAGAAACCAGAGGAAATGACAGAACTGGAACGTTTGAGAGAAGAGGTAGAATATCTCAGAACGGAGAATGCTCTGTTAAAAAAAGTGAAAGCCTTAGTCGAGGAGAGAGAAGCCCGCTTGCGAGAGATTGGGCAGAAGCCATCAAAGAACTAAGGCAAAGTAGCTTTGACCTGCAAAAGCTTTTGCAGGTCAAAGGGATGGCACATTCCACCTACTACTACCACACCTCACAGCAACGAGAGGATAAGTATGCTGATATACGCAAGCGTATCAGCGAGATATTTGCTATGCACGGCAAACGCTACGGCTATCGTCGTGTGTGTCAGCAACTACGCAACGAGGGCTATACTCTAAATCACAAGACAGTGCAGCGACTAATGCAGGATATGAATCTCAAATCGCAGATACGCAGAGTGAAGTATAGCTCATATCGTGGCGAGGTGGGCAAGACAGCTCCTAATATCCTTAATCGTGAGTTTGAGGCATCACGACCTAACCAGAAGTGGGCTACGGATGTTACCGAGTTTAAGGTGGCTGACCGCAAGGCATATCTATCTCCGATTATAGATATGTTTAATGGAGAGATTATAGCATACACTATATCCGACCGACCCGATTTGAAGATGGTAATGGATATGATGTACTCGGCAAAGCGGAAGATTAAGGACACTAATGGCGTGATGCTACACTCGGATCAGGGGTGGCACTATCAGCATATGCGGTACCAACAAACGCTGAAAAAGTATGGTATTACGCAGAGTATGTCGAGGAAGGGAAACTGCTTGGATAATGCTGTGATGGAAAACTTTTTTGGTATTATGAAATCTGAATTGCTATATTTGCAGCAGTTTTCGGATATGGAAGTTTTCAAACGAGAGCTACGAAAGTATATTAACTACTATAACAACGACCGTATAAAACTAAAATTAAACGGAAAGAGTCCGGTGCAATACCGAACTCTTTACCAATAAAATCTTTTTATTAATCCGTCCAACTTTTTGGGGTCAGTACAATATGAAGGGATGACTAATTTACTTTTTAGTCATCCCTCTAATCTTTTGTATATATTCTCTTTAGAAGCTGAAGCCGAGTGTTATGATGGCTATGTGGCGGTCTGTTGTCGTTGAGAATAGTCGGCTCTCGATATCGTTCTCGGCATTGTTGTAGTCGATAGCATAGAATGTCTGGTAGTTGGTGAATGTGCGACGACCATACTGGTATGCGAAGTCGAGGTATATACCTTTGACGAACTTCAATCCGAAGCCCGCTGTTATGAAGCTCTCCTGCTTTGGCAGCTCGTGTGTGGCAACCATATCCTCATACCCCTCACGTAGTGTCGAGCCACTCCATATGTAACCTACACGTACGGGGAGGAATGGTGTAATGTAGACCTCGGCACCCACTCGCACGGTGTTGCTTCCCTTGAAGCATGTTGTCGTAGGTGTCTTGTAGTCGAGGTTCTTGATGGGGGCAGATGTGAGGCGTGTCGACTGATACCAGCTACGTTCGTAGTCGGCAGATATTATGGCACGCTTGGCGATGGTCACGGCAATACCTGTGAGGAGTCGTGATGGCGAACGGAAGCACCATGAGTATGGTCCTGCATCCTCCCACACTCCCGAGTATGCATCGTCGTACATATATCCCATAGGTCCTATGTCGTAGCCCTCGGGGTTGTCGCCCGCGCTATATGTGCGTGACCACATCTCGGCATCGTAGCCGAAGTCTATGTTGTAGTATGTTGGTGTGTGGTATGCAATACCTATGCGTAGCCAGTCGAGAGGTCGTGCAGTGACGCCGAGTTTAAAGTTTATGCCTGTGCCCGACATCTGTGTGCGCTGCAGGTAGTTCATGTAGTCGAGCTGGTAGGGCATCTCCTCGCCCGTAGGTCTTGTGGCGTCGCTATATATGTAGTTCTCGCCGTAGTATACTTCGCGGCGGTAGTTAAGACTCTGCATGCCCAACGACGCACCCACATATATGCGGTCTACGAAGTTGAAACCCACGGTCAGGGCAAACTCACCTATTGAGCCACGTGTCTGCACAGATGAGTATTGGTCGATAATTGCATCCTCATCTATACGGTCAATGAACCACCCCTGGTCATCCTTGTTTGTCAGGCCATTCTTGTATGCGAGCACAGCACCCCAATAGTATGGGTCGTTGCCGAAGGGCATGGTGCCATCGTCGTTTGTCTTTAGCCCATCCACGTTGCCAAGTGTTGCAAAGAGGTTTGCCATGGAGTCGTACGAGGCGTTGTCCAGCGAGGCGTTGAGCCTATTCTGGTTGAAGTCGGCTATGCGGTTGTATACGAGGCCCACGTTGATGTTTGTCACAGCGCCTGTGCCTCTATATGCTGCGAATACCACGCCTGCGCTACCCAGGCCGAAGCGTTCCGTATGGTCGGAGTATACCTGCTGGCTCTTGGGCACATCGCTGCCGTAGTAGGCATCGCTATTTGCTGTTGGGCTCTTTGTGAACTGCATGATGGGCGTGATGCTCAAGTCGCTATGCGTATACATGCCTATACCCGCAGGGTTGAGGGATGCCGAGACCATGTTGGCACCCAGCGCCGTGAAGGCATTACCCATGGCCATAGATTGTGCTGTTCCGTAGTTGTGCGAGGTGAAGCTCAAGTTGTAGAGGTCACCCCAGCCTACGATGTCGTTGTTGAGTGTCGTGCCACCAAAGTTCCATGACTGCTGCGCGTTCACAGCACCTATTGTTGTCATAAGGAGCAATGCTGTGGCAATGGCGTTATATACTCTTCTCATACCCGTACTCGTTGTTATTGATTGTTATGTAGTTAAATGGTGGTGCACAACACCTTGTGCTGCCATCCCCATTCTCCTTATCGTCGTGATGATGTGGTGCCACCACGTGAGCCACCACCATGGCCTCCTGTCGAGCTACCGCGGAGACCTCCCGTAGAGCCATGATGTGTTGTACCCTGACCCACGGAGGTGTTGCGGCGTGTCGATGTGCTGCCACTACTGCGGAAGTTGTTGTTCGTGCGCTGCTGTGTGCCTCCATCAACACGTGTGCCACGCTGTGTTGTGCTGCCACCATTTGATGGGCGCACCGTTGTTCTATGCTCATTTATGCCTGTCGATACGGCACCTCCAGGTCTACGGTTATCCTGCGATGCTCCGTAGTTACGGTTCGATGTTGGCGAGGTGTAGCGTGAGCCTGTGTTGTCGCGGTGACCGTTGAGGTTGCCATGACCGCCATCGTGGTGATGAGGCCTTCCTGGGCGGTGATGTGGGGGTGGCACAGGGCGGTGTGGCGGATAGATGGGGTAGTAACCGGGGTAGTAGGGGTAGTATGGATAGTATCCTGGGTAGTATGGATAGTATCCAGGACCCCAATATGGACCGTAGCATATTGTCCAGTTCCAGTCGTACCACGAGTAGCGAGGATATCCCCACCATGAGTAGTAGAATGGGTCTGTGTAGTAGCTCCAGCCATATGTCCATGGGTCGCTGTAGAGACCATATGTCACGTTTGTAGCACCCCACGTGCCAAACATAGATGTTATATACTTTGGCTCCACCCACACCTGGTCGCCCGACACCATCACGTTGTAGAAGGCGGGGTCGTATGCCGAGGCGTAGTACATAGCCTCGCTTGTAGAGAGGCTATAGTAGCTCGATGGTAGCTGGTATGTTGGTGATGTGAAGCCCTGGAGGCGTCGTGCGTAGGCACTCTGGTAGTCGTCGGCGAGCACCGTAGTGTAGTCCACCCTGCTCTGCGATGCGAAGCTCTGTGCCTGTGCTGCAATCTCGGCAGCAGCCTCGGCGTCGGCCATGAGGTCGCGAGCAACACGTTCGCGGTTGTCGCTTATATATAGATCGCTTGAGCCATACGACGATGAGTTCATCATCGCTGTGCAGCCTCCCAGTAGCAGTGTCACCGCCGCGAGGACCATCATGTGAAGTGATCTTTTCATACTCTATATCTCTTTTACAGTTTCTCTTTTTCGTGGTTTTACCACCCCTATATCACAAAGGTAGTATTTTTTTTGCAAAACCATCTACGGCATCTCTCCAATACCCGCTATTTAGTGGTGAAACGACCTTTTTTGGTGGTGAACAGCCACCTCCTCATGGAGGTTATAGTTCGTCATTTGTTGTCACCTCACGACGGTTTATCAGTGCGTGCGTTATTGTCAGCTCGTCGACATACTCCAGCTCATCTCCAAATCCTATGCCGCGAGCTATTGTTGTGACCTTAACATCGGGGAATGCCTTTAGGCGGTTTAGCAGGTAGAAGAGTGTCGTCTCGCCCTCGACAGATGTAGATATGGCGATTATAACCTCGCGTATCTCGCCTGTGAGGAGCTTGTCGGCAAGCAGGTCTATCTTCAGGTCGGAGGGTCCTATGCCCTGCATAGGTGATATCACGCCACCGAGCACATGGTATAGGCCTCTATACTGCCCCGTATTCTCTATCGACATAAGGTCCTGCACCTGCTCGACGATGCATATCGTCGTGCGGTCACGGCGGCTGTCGCTACATATAGGACATAGGTTGTTGTCCGAGAGGTTGTTGCAACTCGCGCAGTAGCGTATGTCGTGGCGGAAGCTCGCTATGCTCTTTGCTAACGAGTCGACACTCACCTCCTCCATCTTGAGGATGTGCATGGCAAGGCGTAGTGCCGTGCGGCGGCCTATGCCGGGTAGTCGCTGTAGCTCGCTACATACGTTGTCAAGGAGTTTCGACATGGCCGTGGTCTTATATATTCTCTATCTGTGATGTGCGTATCCAACCCTTCTCGCCGTCAGCAAAGAGTATCTCGGACCACTCGCCGTGGCTACGTAGTACCTCAAGGGTTACACCCTGCGAGGGCTGACGTATTATCTTCGAGGCGCTGTCGGGCGAGGCGTGCACGGGCGTCGTGTCGTTACATATCACCACGGCACGTGTGTCGTTTGTCGTTGCCATGTGGCTCGATATGGCGAGTGCTGTGGTTAGCATGAAGCCTATGTATAGCACCAGGGCGGTGAAGAATGTCACCTTGCGGAGCACTATGCGCTGTCCGAGGAGGTATACTATGGTCAGCATCAGGGCAATGGCGAGCATGATGATGGATGCTACCGTCCAGCCATTTGTGCCCGTCATGTCGCGTAGCGAGTGCCATAGTTGTGTGATGAAGCTGTCGGGCACCGCCTCTGTGTCGTTCGTGTGGTCCACGGCAAGGTCGAGGTTGTAGCGTGCATCCTCCATTGCGGGGTCGATGCGTAGTGCACGGTGGTAGTTGAGCACGGCACGTCCGAGCTCGCCACCCGCGAAGGGACGTAGTGTGCTCGATATGTTCTGCTGTCCGAGCTTGAAGTATGCACCCGCAAGGTTGTAGTATACATCTTCGGATGCCTCGCCGAGGGTTACTATATGCTCGAAGGCCTCCACAGCCTTGGCATAGTCACGCGCCTCATATGCCTCTATTCCCTCGTCCCAGCACGCTGCGGCTGTTGTCGTTGCGTCTGCCGAATATGCGTCATTTGCTGTTGTCAGGCACACCATGAGTGCCACGATGACAGTGAGTCTATCTATGATGTTCATATTTAGCGTTTTACTACCTCTTCAATTTTAGAAATTACCTCTATCGCCTCGGTGTATACCTCGTTCATGTCGCCATCTACAGAGGGTGCATACTGTGCCTCCTCCGAACGCGATATTATCTCGCAGAACTGCTCTGCTATGGCTGAAGATACGCCACGGCGGTATAGCTCCTCGCGTATCGTCTCCTTGGTGAGGTTCGACACCGGGATGTTGAACTTGTCGCTTATGTATCCCCACATTGCGCGTAGCATCTCCTCGTAGAAGGAGTGCCTGTTAAGCTCCTTCATCGACTTCTCGGCCATGCGCAGACGCTGCACGGCAACCTTATCTGCGCGCTTCATGCGTCGTGCCACCACGTTGCGACTATTTATCATGCGCTTGCGTAGTGCCACGTAGGCGACGATGAAGAGTGCCACGAGGAGTGTTATGAGGAGCCAGTAGAGGGGTGTTAGGAGTATTGTCGCTGCACCCTTTGTGGGGAGTGTGCCTGTGTGTATGAAGCGTATGTCGCGGTCCAGCTGACGCATGGCACTGCCATAGCTCACCATGCCACCTGTTGTTGTTGCCGTAGGTGTCGAGCCATCATCCTCCACGCTTATGTTGAAGCGTTCTGTGGCGAGGGTGCGGTACTCACCCGTTGTGGGGTCGAAGTAGCTGAACTCAAGGGGCTCGATGGTAAACTCACCGGCAGAACGTGCCACGAAGGGATAGCTATATGTTATACTTCCCGATGTGCCTGTCGCTGTTATCATTATGTTGTCTGTAACCTTCGTGTCGTATACCTCGAATGACTCGGGGAGTGTGAGGCGAGGTGCTGTGATGAACTTAAGGTTGCCATTGCCTGTTATTGTAAGCTCCAGACGGTCCGAGGTGTTAGCCACGAGCTCTGTCTCGGGCATATCGCATGTCAGCGAGAAGCTACCCACAGCACCCTGGAACGAGGCGGGAGCACCTGCAGGGAACTCCTTGACCTTTATGCTCACGGGCGCACTCTTAAGGTTGCGTGTCACGTGGTACACCTGTCTACCACCAAAGAAGGGGTCGTAGCGCTTGTTGTCCTGCACAATTACCTGTGCACGCACATCCATCTGCACCTCGGGTATCACTATCGTGCCACTCTGCTGTGGCGATAGCAGCAGCTCGTTTATCTTGTATGTCTCATATATCTTGCCGTTGTACTCCTCGCGCGAGGGGCTATTCTCGAACTCTAATTGCTGCGACCAGAAGCCATCGAAGGGTGGCATCGTGAGACTCTCTATGTTATCTATGCTCACGCGCGTGTAGAGCACCAACGATGCGCGTATAGCCTCTCCCTTGTATGCCTCTGTGCTCGACAGCTTGAGGCGTAGTAGTATGTCGTCTTGTGCTATGCGGCTGTCGGGTGTCTGCTGTGTCTTGCCACCTGTCGCTGTGCCCTTCTCCACGATAACCTCTATGGGTAGTGGCTTTGTGCTGTAGCTTGTGCCATCGACCTTTATCGCTGCGGAGCCTATGGTGTAGTTACCCGCGGCCTGTGGCATCAACACATAGGTGTATGTGCAGTTGTAGCTCGCCGACTGTCTGCCGTTGATGAATTGTATCGAGTGTCCCGTAGATATAGATGGTCCTGCCAGCACGTCGAAGCCCTCAAATGAGGGTGCTTCGAAGCTGCCCTTCTCGGGCTCTGCATCTACCGAAAACTCAACACGGAAGTTGTTGCCCAGCGCCACAAGGGCGGGGGCATCTACCGTAAATGATACCTGTGCCCATGCTGCTACTGTCGATAGTAGTGCTATGGCAACAAGCATTAAGTGTCGTATTCTCATCATACAATGTGCTCTTGTTTTCTCCGATACTTTGTTAACGCCTCGGTGGGCGCTTTTATTTCATTCGGTGGCCTAACGATGACCTCTTTGTGCCTCGCACATAGAGATGTGTTGTGCAACCTTATAGGGTGGCGATAAGGATAGTGACGATAGAGAAGCCGCGCATACCCACTGCGCCCCTCTCTATCGTCGCTGTCCTATATGCTTAAGCTAACGCCATAGTAGGCTATTAGTGTGCGAAGTCTGCGAAGAAGTCGTTGCCCTTGTCATCCACGATGATGAATGCTGGGAAGTTCTCCACGTAGATCTTACGTACTGCCTCCATGCCGAGCTCCTCGAAGTCCACAACCTCAACACTCTTTATAGAGTTCTTTGCGAGGATTGCAGCAGGACCACCTATAGAGCCGAGGTAGAAGCCGCCATTAGCCTTACAAGCGTCAGTAACCTGCTTTGAACGGTTACCCTTTGCCACCATCACCATTGAGCCACCCGCCTTCTGGAAGAGGTCTACGTATGAGTCCATACGACCCGCTGTTGTTGGGCCGAATGAGCCTGATGCCATGCCTGCAGGTGTCTTTGCTGGGCCAGCATAGTATACAGGGTGGTTCTTGAAGTACTCTGGCATAGGCTTACCCTCGTCGAGCATCTGCTTGATGCGCGCATGTGCTATGTCGCGAGCAACAACAAGCGTACCCTTGAGGTTTAGGCGTGTCTTGATAGGGTACTTCGATAGAATCTCGCGTACCTTGTCCATACCCTCGTCGAGGTCGATGTCTACGGCTGGTGACATTGCTGGTGCCTCCGCTGGGAGGAAGCGTGCAGGGTTCTTCTCGAGTTTCTCGAGGAAGATACCCTCGGGAGTAATCTTCGCCTTGATGTTACGGTCTGCCGAGCAGCTTACGCCGATGGCTACGGGGCATGATGCGGCGTGGCGTGGTGCACGTATCACGCGAACGTCGTGCACGTAGTACTTGCCTCCAAACTGTGCGCCGAGGCCTATCTCCTGGCATATCTTCTCCACCTTTGCCTCCCACTCGAGGTCGCGGAAGCAACGGCCACCCTCATTACCCGATGTTGGAAGCTCGTCGAGGTATCCCGCAGATGCCTTCTTTACTGTTGCAAGACACATCTCGGCAGATGTGCCACCGATGCATAGTGCGAGGTGGTATGGAGGACATGCTGATGTGCCGAGGTCGAGGATATGCTCCTTGATGAACTTTGTCAACGACTCCTCGTTGAGCAGTGCCTTTGTCTGCTGGTAGAGGAATGTCTTATTTGCCGAGCCACCACCCTTTGTGATGAACAAGAACTCATACTCCATGCCTGGGTGACCAGCGTAGATGTCTATCTGTGCTGGGAGGTTGTTACCCGAGTTCTTCTCCTCGGTCATTGTGAATGGCACAACCTGTGAGTAGCGTAGGTTGCGCTCCTTGTATGTCTCGTAGACACCGCGTGATATGCACTCTGCGTCGTTGGCACCTGTGTATACATCCTCACCCTTGTGTGCTATACAGATGGCAGTACCTGTATCCTGACATGTTGGAAGCTCGCCCTCGGCAGCCACGCACTGGTTCATGAGCATTGTGTATGCCACAAACTTATCGTTGTCCGTAGCCTCGGGATCCTTGAGGATGTTAGCGAGCTTCTGGAGGTGTGAGGCGCGTAGGTAGAACGACACGTCGCCATATGCCTCCTTGGCAAGAAGCTCGAGACCCTTGGGGTCTACCTTCAATATTTTACGGCCGTCACACTCCACGACCTTAACATAATCCTTCGTTAAAAGGCGATACTCCGTCTTATCCTCCTGGATAGGATACGGCTCCTGATAGATAAAATCTGCCATGATGAAATCGTTATTTTTAGTTAGCTATTGTTGTGTTATAGACTCTTTATGAAGTCAATGATGCCGAAGATGAATAGTGTAGATACGAGCACGGGGCATACCCACTTGAGCAGGAAGCGCACAAAGGGGTATGTCGCCTTGTCGACGCTACCCTGTGCTGTGAGCTCGGCACGCATATCCTCCTTACGCCATATCCAACCCACAAAGATGGAGGTTAGGATGCCGAGCAAGGGGAGCATCACTATGGCTGTGAAGTTGTCAAGAAGGGCAAAGATGTTCATTCCCGCCACCGTGAAGCCACTCCATGCGCCCAGCGATAGCGAGGCTACCGTAGCAAGGAGCATCGCGCCCACTGTCACTATCAGCGCACCCTTGTTACGCGACATGCCGCGCTTCTCCACGAAGTACGATGTCACAGCCTCGTGCATAGATATCGTCGATGATAGGGCTGCGAGGCCGAGTAGCAGGAAGAAGAGCATCGCCCAGATGTTACCTGCGGGCATCGCGGAGAATACCTTTGGCATAGCCACGAAGGCCAGCTGCATGCCCGACTCGTTCTGCACGCCTGCCGAGAATATTATCACTGCGGCGATGATGGCCACGAGGGTGTCGAGGGATACCACGCTTATTGCTGTTCCCGCAATCTTTGTTCCCTCCTTGAAGTATGAGCCATATATGAGCATGGCACCCATGCCTACCGAGAGGGTGAAGAATGCCTGACCCATGGCGTCGAGGAATGTCTTGCCTGTCACCTTCGAGAAGTCGGGTGTGAACACCTCGCCCAGTGCCTCACGACCCTCGGGTAGCCATAGCGAGTATACCGCCAGGACTATGAGTATGGCAAAGAGCAGTGGCATGAGCACCTTCGAGGCCCTCTCTATACCTCCCTGCACGCCACCCACGATTATTAGGTGGTTGGCGATGATGAATATGTAGGTGAAGAGCAGCGGCATCCATGTCGCCGTGGTGAACGATGTGAAGAAACCTCCGAAGTCATCACCTATGGTCTCTGTTGCCGATGCTATGGCGTAGTTTAGTGTCCATCCCGATATTACGAAGTAGTATCCCATGATTAGGAATACCGATATTAGGCCCATTGCTCCGAGCCATCCCCATCCCTTGCGTATCTTCGAGAAGGCATCTATGGGGTTACACTTTGAGTTGTGTCCCACGGCGAACTCTGCGATGAGCAGTGGTAGTCCCAAGAGAAGTATGCATCCGAGGTATATGAATATGAATGCTCCACCACCATGCTCCGATGTGATGTATGGGAATCGCCATATGTTACCCAATCCTATTGCCGAGCCTGCGGCTGCAAGTATCGCAGTGAGCTTACCGCCGAAGCCACCGCGCTGTGCTGTGTTCTTTGCCATTATCTTATCCTATAAGTGTTACACTCACCTTGTCAATCTTACCACCGAGGGGTGGTGCGAGCTTTGCCACCGTGCACTCCACCTCGATAATCTCGGGGAAGGCCTCGCGCACAGCCTCTATTATGTTTGCTGCTGCAGCCTCAATGGTGTGCTGTGTTATCTGCATAGTTCGTTCCACAATCTCGTATACTGTAAGATAGTTCACCGCCTTTGTCACGTCATCACTCTTGTGTATGTCGCCCAGGGGTGTTCTTATGACCATATCTACGCGAAAGCGGTTTCCCACCCTCTGCTCCAGGTCGTAGCAGCCATGGTAGGCGCGTAGGTATATGCCATCGAGGTGTATGGTGTATGTAGGCTTCACGGTCTGCTACTCTACGGTTATTAGGAAATAGTTCTTCTTGCCGCGCTGCACGAGCAGATACTTACCAGCGATGAGGTCGGCATCTGTTATGCTACGCATAGCATCTGTCACCTTCTCCTTGTTTAGCTGCACGCCACCGCCCTGCACCATCTTGCGGCACTCGCCCTTCGATGGGAATACCTTGCACTTGTCGCCCACGATGTCGATGAATGGAAGTGCCATATCCTCCTTTGCGAGGGTGAACTGTGGCACACCCTCGAACACCTGGAGGAGTGTCTCCTCGTCGAGGTTACGTAGCGCCTCCGAGGTGGCATTGCCAAAGAGTATGTTTGTGGCCGCCTGTGCCTTCTCCAGCTCCTCCTTTGAGTGTATCATCGTTGTCACCTCCTCGGCAAGACGCTTCTGCAACACGCGTAGGTGTGGTGCCTCGTCATGCTCGGCGATGAGTCTCTCTACAGTCTCGCGGTCGAGGAGTGTGAATATCTTGATGTAGCGCTTTGCGTCGTCGTCGCTTACGTTTAACCAGAACTGGTAGAACTTATATGGCGATGTGTAGCGTGGGTCGAGCCATACGTTGCCACTCTCTGTCTTGCCGAACTTTGTGCCGTCGGCCTTTGTTATTAGCGGACAGGTGATTGCAAATGCCTCTGCCTCGCCACCGAGCTTACGACGTATCAGCTCTGTGCCTGTTGTGATGTTACCCCACTGGTCGGCACCACCGAGCTGCACCTTGCAGTTGTACTCGTTGTATAGGTGTAGGAAGTCGTAGCCTTGGAGTAGCTGGTATGTGAACTCTGTGAACGACATGCCGTCACCCTCGCCGTTGAATCGCTTCTTCACCGAGTCTTTCGCCATCATGTAGTTCACTGTTATGCACTTGCCGATGTCGCGTGCGAAGTCGAGGAATGAGAACTCCTTCATCCAGTCGTAGTTGTTCACCAAGAGGGCATGGTTCTCGGCGTCAGAGTCGAAGTCTATGAGCTTCGATAGCTGGTTCTTTATCGCCTCCTGGTTGTGGCGTAGTGTAGCCTCGTCGAGGAGGTTACGTTCCTGTGACTTACCCGAGGGGTCGCCAATCATACCTGTGGCACCACCTATTAGGGCTATTGGTCTGTGGCCACACATCTGGAAGTGCTTTAGAATCATCACACCCACGAGGTGTCCTATATGCAATGAGTCGGCTGTGGGGTCTATGCCCAAGTATGCCGTTGTCATCTCCTTCTGCAACTGCTCCTTGGCACCTGGCATCATCGTGTGTATCATGCCACGCCACTCGAGCTCCTGTACAAAATCCTTAATCATCGTTGTTCTATCGTTTTAGTTATCTTTATCTTCTTGTTGTCGTTTTGCTATCTCTCTCCGTGCCCGCCGTATGCTACTCGGCGTCGAGGTTTAGGCGTTCAATCATCTCTGCGAGGCGGTCGTTCTTGTTCATCAGGTGCTTGAGCCTATCCTCGAGGGTTATTGGTCGTGCCGCCTTGATGTGCTCGTTCACTATCACCGCTATCTCTATGAGGCCCTTCACGCCACTTATCTCGGCAATCTGCTTCTGTAGGTCTATCTTGTCGCGCATTATGTCGTCATGCCACTCGCGCGATGGCACCGTGATAGTTATCACGTTACCCTCTACTGTCATCGACTGGAATATTATTCCTGTGCGTCGCTTTGTGCGTACCAGCTCGTCGATTATTTTGTCGCGTGCCACCATCAGCTTCTCCTCGCAGTGGGGGTCTATCTGTATCGTTTTTGCTGCCGCCAACTCCTCTGCCACCATCTCCGATGCTGTCTTCGCATCGCCATTCAGCAGGTCAGATATAGATACGCTTGTGCGTAATGCTCGTGTTGTGCGCTGCACCTTGCGTGCCGCCTCCACCTCTGGCGCTTGTGCCGCCCCCACGCTTGCGGGTTGTGATGCCGCCGCGCTTTGTTGTGCCACTACTTTTGGTGTCGCCACCTCCGCCCTTGTGGGTTGTGGCGCTGCCGCACTTTGTTGTGCCACCTCCGCCCTTGCTGGTTGTGGTGCCGCCGCGCTTTGTTGTGCCGCCCCTACGTTTGCGGGTTGTGGTGCTGGCTCGAGGGGTGGTAGGCTAAAGTTGGTCTCGAAGGAGAGCTCTGCCGTTACATCATTTTTTTTTTGACCGAGACCTGCTATCTTCATAAGTCCCAGTTCAACAAGCAAACGCTGATTTGACGATTGTCGTATTTTGCCATCCGCCTCCGTGAGCAGTGATATTGCGCCGAAGAGGAGTGCCTCGGGGCATTGCGCTGCCTGTTGTTTATATCTCTCAACGAGTGTTCCTGTGAACTCCACGAGGGTTATTGCTGGGCCCTTTGCCATGAGCAGGTCACGCATATGTGCGTTAAGGCCGGCGATGAACACCTGTGGCGAGAAGCCACGGCATAGCACATCGTCGAAGCGCATGAGGGCCTCTATGTAGTTACCGTGTAGGAGTAGCTCTGTTATGGTGAAGTATGTGTCGTAGTCGAGCACGTTGAGTGTTGCTGCCACATCCTTGTAGTTTAGCTTGTTGCCGCAGAACGACACCGCCTTGTCGAACATAGATAGTGCATCGCGCATACCGCCATCAGCCTTGTGGGCGATGAGGTTTAGCGCCTCGTCATCGGCCTCGACACCCTCCTTCGTTGCTATGTGACGCAGATACTCCACGCCATCCTCGACCTTTATGCGGTTGAAGTCATATATCTGGCAACGTGATAGGATTGTGGGTATAATCTTATGCTTCTCTGTTGTTGCGAGGATGAATATTGCATGATGTGGTGGCTCCTCAAGGGTCTTGAGGAAAGCGTTGAAGGCGGCTGTAGATAGCATGTGCACCTCGTCGATAACGAATACCGAGTATCTGCCCTGCTGTGGTATTATGCGCACCTGCTCAATGAGGTTGCGGATGTCGTCTACCGAGTTGTTAGATGCGGCATCCAGCTCGTGCACATTCAGTGAACGACCCTCGTTGAATGAACGGCACGACTCGCACTCGTTGCACGCCTCACCCGCCTGTGGGTTGAGGCAGTTTATAGCCTTGGCGAAGATACGCGCACATGTTGTCTTACCCACGCCACGGGGACCGCAGAAGAGGTAGGCATGAGCCAGCTGACCACGTTCTATGGCGTTCTTGAGTGTTGAGGTTATATGTCGCTGGCCAACGACCGATGCGAAGGTCGCGGGGCGATACTTACGTGCTGATACAATAAAATTCTCCATAACTTGACAAAGGTAGTAAAAATTTTCTTCCGTCGTATGCGCGTGTGTGTAATTTTCGCTGTGTGATGTTCGTTTTTTCGGGTAAAGTGCTATCTTTGTAGCATAATTAATAGATTACGACCATGAGAAAAATAAGACTCTTTTTAGCTATTTTTTCCTTTACTCTTTTGTGTGTGTCGGCATATGCGCAGGGTGCGCAGGACTTGGGCTTTAACCTCATCGTTGTGGGCGACACGCAGCCACAGACCGAGGCGCAGATAACACGCCTCGAGAGGGATATAATCCCACAGATTGGTGCTGTGGTTGAGGAGTATATGGCGACAGGATATCCTACGGCGATACTCCTTACGGGCGATGTTGTGTGGGACACGATGAGCTTTCTGCCACGTGTGAAGGCTGCCTTTGAGGCCCTCGGTGTCCCCGTGTATGCTGTCATAGGCAACCACGACCATAATAAGCGTCATACTAAAAATCAGGCACGTGCCGAGCAGAATTTTGTAGATACCTTCGGCTCACGTAACCACTCCTTCATGCTCGGCAGCACACTCTTCGTCACATTCGATAATATCGACTATACGAGCTTTAGCGGCTATGGCGAGAAGATAGATGCCGACCAGCTTATATGGCTTGCGGAGGTTATGGAGGGTGCTGGCGATGTGCAGCGTGTGGCTGTATGTATGCATGCCTCGGCATGTGACTTTACTACGGAGCAGCTCAAGGCCTATGTGAAGCCCGTTGTCGGCATCATCGGTGATAGGGAGATACACTTCATCACGGGTCACCGCCACCACCACGACACTGCCGATGTGTCGCCCACAATCATCGAGCATAACGTCTCGCAAGTGAATGGCAACCTGTGGTTTTCGCCTATAGGCTCGGATGGCATGCCCTACGGTGTCTTCTGCATCGAGGAACGTGACGGGGCATGGCAGTGGCACCACCGTCTGCTTGGCAAGAGCCGCGACGAGCAACTCGTAGTGTGGGGCGAGGGTAGCGTCAAGGAGCACGAGGAGTATGTCGTTGCGAAGGTTATAGGCTGGGATAAGATGTGGCGTGTTGTGTGGTATGAGGATGGTGTTGCCATGGGCGAGATGGAACAGATTGAGATTCTCGACCCCGACTATATGTATTATGTGGAGAGTGTTGCCGACTACCGCGAGAAGTATATGCGTCGTCTACGTCGTTCGGCACATAAGCATAAGCACTACTACCGCCTACGTCGTACCTCTGCCGATAGCCACATAACTATCGTTGCCACAGACCGCTTTGGCCGCGAGTTCACCTACGAGATGTAGGCCTATCTAATCGCATGAAATATGCTAACGTATTGCTGTGATGTATGTCGTCACGGCAAGCGTTGCTACAGATATGCGGCAGTCGGGCACAGCCTCTAATATGCTCTGTATTAGGGATATCATTGTTGCTCCCGTTGTCAGCACATCATCGACTATGAGTATATGTTTGCCTGCAAGCTCCTCGGGGCGTGTGACGCTGAATAGTGCCTCCACGTTGCCCCATCTGTCGTGTGCACGGTGGTGTGTCTGCGAGGGGTTGTTGCGCCTGCGTCGTGTGGCACGCCGCAACACTCTCTTGCCCAGGCTCTGGGATATGCCGTCGGCGATGTATGATGATTGGTTGTAGCCACGTCGTATGCGCTTCAGGGGGTGCAGTGGCACGGGGATGATGACGTCTATGTCGTCGTAGCGCCCCGAGGCCTTAAGTTCTGCACCATACCAGCGACCCATGTCGAGTGCTGTGCGCCAGGCGTTGCGATACTTGAAGCTGTGTATCATGCTGCGCCACGGACTCTTATCGGTGTAGTATATGAATGCTGAAGCCTCGGCGATGGGCACAAGGGCAGATAGTTTTTCGTATACGGGATTCTCCTTGTCGCGCCAGAAGTATGTCATGGGCACGTTGAAGCGACACATGGTGCATATGCCATGCATGTTGTGCGATATGTTGTTGCCACAGACGATGCACTCCTCGGCAAGGAGAAGTGAACGTATGGCGCGATATATGCTACCAAGCGTCGACATCTATATCAATCTTTATGCCCTTGAAGCAGCTCTCTGCGTGACACCTATCCACCACGTCGCGGAGCATTGTTCGTGCTCGCTTCATCGAGCCTCCGCACTCAATCTTAACAGCAATCTCGGCGCGGTGCTCGCCACGTAGCATCTCCAGCGCGGGGCTCACAGGTCCCATCACACGACCACCAAACTTCTGGCGTAGCAGCTGTGCCATGTGGTGTGCTGCGCGGTGCAGCACATCGTAGGTGTCGTGTCGCAGCAGCAGGCGTATAAGTCGTGAGTAGGGAGGGTAGCCGAAGGTCTTACGTTCGTTGAGCTCGCCGTGCGCCATGGCATGGTAGTCGCCCGCAGCAATCTGCTGTATCACAGGGTGCTTAGGCTGCGATGTCTGTATTATCACACGACCTCTATCGTTACGTCTGCCAGCACGTCCTGCCACCTGCATCATCAGCTGGAAGGCCCTCTCCGAAGCCCTGAAGTCGGGTGTGGAGAGCAGGTTGTCGGCGTTGAGTATGCCCACGGTGCTCACGCCGCCGAAGTCGAAGCCCTTGGTGACTATCTGTGTGCCTACGAGGATGTCCGTCTGGCCACTCTCGAAGCGTTGTACGATATTGCGGAATGCGGTCTCGGAGGTCGAGGTGTCGCCATCGAGACGGTCTATGCGTGCCTCGGGGAAGAGGCGCGATATCTCCTCTACGGCCTTCTCTGTGCCGAAGCCCATGAGTGCCATATCCTTGATGTCGCAGTTGGGGCATATGTCGGGTGTGGGTATGGTGTAGCCACAGTAGTGGCACTCCATGTGGCGTGTTGCCTTGTGCTGCGTGAGTGTCACGTTGCAGTGTGGGCAGCGTGGCGAGTAGCCACATGTGCGGCACTGTATGTAGGGGGCATAGCCGCGGCGATTCTGGAAGAGTATCGCCTGGTCGCCATTATGCAGCGTGCGTTCTATATCTTGTATTAGGTCGAGGTTGAAGTGTGTCTTACGTTCGCCCCTCTTTACGGCACGTATGGTGTCCGACACCACCACCTCGGGGAGTGTTCCTTCGCCCCATCGTTCCTTGAGCTCCACGTATGCATACTTCTTGGCGAGGGCGTTTAGGTAGCTCTCAAGCGATGGTGTGGCACTTCCGAGCACCACCTTCGCACCATATATCATGCCCATCATCACCGCCGTATCACGACCATTGTACCTGGGCTGCATATCTGTTTGCTTGTATCCCGCGTCGTGCTCCTCGTCGACGATGACAAGCCCCGCATTGTGCATAGGTAGGAATACCGCGGAACGTACTCCCACGATGAGCTCGCCACCCTCGGAGGCGGCAAGGCGCAGGAATGTATGTCCTCGGCGTAGCGCTGTGAGGCGCGAGTGGTATGTCGTTGTGCGACCCTCGAAGATACGTTCGAGGCGTTCCACAAGCTGTGTCGTTATCACAATCTCGGGCACGAGCATCAGCACATCCTTGCCTTGAGACAGAGCATCTGCAATGAGGTGTATGTATATCTCGGTCTTTCCCGAGCCTGTGACGCCATGTAGTAGTGCTACCTTGCCTGTTGCATGAGCCTCACGTATGGTGTTGAGAGCCCTCTCTTGTGCCTCGGATAGTGTGGGACGTAGGAAGTCGCCCTCTGTGGCGTGGCGCGTTATCTGTCGCTGCTCCACCACCACAAGGCCGCTACGTTTGAGTGCCGCTATGCTGTCGTTGTCGGCATCCACCAGGCGGCGTGGCACGAAGCCGTCCGTAGCACCTCGTTCAAAAGCCAGAGCCGCTATGCTATCCATCGTGGTGCAGCGGCGTGGTGCGCGGCGTGAGTGCTTGGCCACATACTCCGTAAGTGCCTCCTCCGTGCGTAGCTCCTCGGAGAGTGCTATGTATCGTTCTGTTGGTGGCTCTATGCTGCGGTCGTCGAGCTCGCCGAGTGATGCTGCCGAGGGCTTGGCAAGCGACGGCAGCGCCAGGCGCATAACCTCGCCTATGCTACACATATAGTAGTCCGCCATCCACTCCCATAGTCGTTGTGCCTCGGGTGTGAGTAGCGGTGTTGTGTATAGGCGCTTAAGTATAGGCTTAAGGCGTGGGTATTCGGGTCTCTGTGTCGTTATGCTCCACACTATGCCCGTATAATAACGACTGCTGCCAAACTGTACGACCACGGCGTCACCTACGCCCACACCCAATGTCTCATCCACCGTGAAGGTGTACATCGGCTGTGCCAGCGGGAGAACCACCTGTGCGTAAAGCATGGCAGCAGTTGTCTATGTTATATGCTCTATTAGAGCTTGTTCAAGGCGTCGAAGCCCTGACCGTATACGCCCATTACAGAGCCTACGGTGATAAATGCGTTAGAATCCTCCTCGCGCACAAACTTCAATATCATTGATGTGTCGCGCTTGCGGCATACGACCATCACAGCCTTCGATGGAGTCTTTGTGTACCAGCCCATAGCGTCGATGAGTGTAGCACCGCGGTGAGCCTTGGTGTTTATCATGTCGGCCATCTTCTCGTAGTCCTTGCAGAAGATCATAATCTGGTTAGACTGCTGGTTACCCGACTGTACGAAGTCTACGGTGTAGCCGATAACGGCAATCATGATGAAGCCGTATATCATACGTGCGAAAGCCAACGATGTGAGTGGCTGAATCTCGGTAGACTGTATCGAGGCGATGCCGTTTATGTCATCCACAGCGATGTTTACTGTTGTGAAGAGGAAAACAGATGAGATGAGGATGCCGAAGTCAGTCATAAGAAGCACCTTACCGTAGCTTACAGTGCGGAACTTATTGATAATCATCGCCACGATATCTGTACCACCTGTCGAACCACCCTGCATGAATGACACGGCGATACCGATGCCGCACGATGCTGCGCCGAGCACTACGAGCAATAGACGCCATGCGTCAACGCCCTCCAATAGGCGAACCATCATATCTGGTGCGAGGAATGAGTCTACGAGGTTGAACATCACAGACATCATCAAGATGCAGTATAGAGTCTTGATACCGAACTTCCAACCCACAATCATTACGCCGAGGATTAGAAGGATACAGTTGATGATGAAGATGAGGTTACCGATGGTGAAGAAGCCATCAGCGAGTGCTGTAGGGAGTATGGCGTTGATAAGTGTTGCCAAACCTGCGGCACCACCACCCATACCACCAGCTGGGAGTACGCACATCTGCCAACCGAAGGCGTAGCAGAACATACCAAAGGTCATCAATAGATACTCCTTGATGCCTACAAGAATCGAACGAGAAGAGATTTTTACACCCATATCAATTCAAAATTTAAGCTAAAAAAAAGTTAATAGCGAAACTAAATATTATATATTTCCATCTTAATATTCCGCGACAAAAGTATGAAATTTCGCACGAATTGTGCAATATTTTCGATTTATTTTTACCGCTATTGCGTAAGATGTTAAAATATAGGTTGTTGTGAGGTGTTAAAAAGAGGTGGATGCCCACACCATGCGGGCCATCCACCTATGTTGGTTGTTAGTACCAGAGGCTCTTCTCTGTGCCCATGTGGAAGGTGAGCTTACCGCCCGCCACAATCTCCTCGTGTGTTATGTAGTTGCGCGCAAGAGGCTCGCCGTTGAGCTCCACACTCTGCACGTAGCGTGCCTCCTCGCTGTAGCCCTCGCGAACAATCTCGAAGATGCCGCCCTCAACATCTATCTCGGCACGTGCCACCAGCGGTACACCCAAGACATACTTGCCCGCAGCTGGCTCCACAGGGTAGAAGCCGAGGGTTGTCATCACATACCATGCAGACATCTGACCCACATCCTCGTTGCCCGCCAGACCATCCACATCTGTTGAGTACATGGTGTCGCAAATCTCGTATATTAGGTCGGCAGCCTTCCATGGCTGGCCAAGCATGGTGTAGAAGTATACTATGTGGTGGCTTGGCTCATTGCCGTGCACATACTGGCCTATGAGGCCCGAGATGTCGGGCGTTACATCCTCACCCTCCATCTTGCTGTCGGCAGTGAAGAGGCCGTCGAGACGTTCTATGGTGTTGTCCACACCCTCGAAGCACTCAACAAGCAGGTCGAGGTCCTGTGGCACAAGCCATGTGTACTGCCATGCGTTACCCTCGCAGTACTCGTTTGCTATGCGTGATGCGTTGAATGGGTTGAAGTCCTCACGCCACTGGCCTGTCGACGACTTACCGCGCACGAAGCCTACGGTAGGGTCGAAGTAGTTGAGCCATGAGTGGCTGCGCTGCTCGAGGTATGCCGCCTCCTCACTCTTGCCGAGCATCTCTGCCACCACGGCAGCGGCAGCATCGGCGATGGCAAACTCCATGTCGTGGGCTATAGACTCCGCCTGTAGGTCGTTAGGCATATATCCGTAAGCCTTGCGGTGACGGCCACCACGTATGTCGTGCATCGCAGAGTTGTATATAGCCTCCCATGCCTCCTCGGTGTCGATGCCCTCAATGCCCTTGGCTACGGCATCTGCCACAACGATGATGCCTGGTGAGCCGACCATACATCCTGTCTCGCAAGCCCATAGGTGCCATATAGGCAAGAATGACTGCTTCTTGTAGATGTCAATCATGGTGTTTACGATGTCGTCCATCATCTCGGGGTGTGTGATGGTCATAAGAGGTAGCTTGGCACGGTATGTATCCCACAATGAGAATGTTGTATATGTGTCGAAGCCAGGGTTGTCGTATACCTCATTGTCGGCACCGCGGTACTTACCATCCACATCCGAGAGGAGTGATGGTGCTACGTACATATGGTACATGCCGGTGTAGAATATCTCCTCCTGCTCGGCTGTTGCACCCTCAATACGAATCTTCGATATCTCCTTGTTCCACTTGTCGTAGGCACTCTTGCGTGCAGCATCAAACTCCACACCTGCCAACTCCGCCTCGAAGTTCTGGCGTGCGCCATCCACGCTTACTGTAGATATCGCCACCTTCACGCTAATCTGCTCGCCAGCCACAGTGTCGAAGTGTACACGATAGTAGAAGTTATACTCGTCGATAGGCTCAAAGGCAGTGAAGGGCTTCGAGAACTCTATCACGAAGAATACCTTCTGTGCATTTGCCCATCCGTAAGTGTGGCGATGACCCACGATGCGTGTGTCACCCTCCGCCTCGGCATATAGATCCTCTGGGCGGTCCCAGCAGCCACCATGCACAAGGTCGAGGATTATCGAAGCATCCTCACCCTCGGGGAAGGTGTAGCGGTGCAAGCCACCACGTTCTGTCGCTGTCATCTCGGCGAGGATGCCGTAGCGTGTGAGGGGCACAGAGTAGTATCCTGGCTCCACAACCTCCTGTGTGCGGTCTGCCTCCGACCAGAAGCCTGTTGTGTAGTCGCCAAGACGACCACGGCCATACTCCACCTCGCCCATCACAGGCATGAGTGTCACGTCGAAGAGGTCGCCACAGCCAGTACCTGAAAGGTGTGTGTGCGAGAAGCCTATCACGCTATTTTCGGAGTCGTGGTAGCCCGAGCACCAGTCCCACTCCTGTGTTATGCTTGTGGGGCCCACCTGTGTCATGCCGAAGGGCACGTTGGCGCCTACGAATACGTGGCCATGGCCTCCCGAGCCAATCTTGGGGTTTACCTTGGCTGCATAGTCTGTAGCCTCGGGTGTTGCACAGCCCACGATTGTGGCGAGTGCAATAAGGGTTGTAAGTAGTCTTGTCATTCTCATATTAATAAAGTTTTAGTTTTAGCTCCTTTGCCTTCAAAAGCTCGTCGTGCGATATGCGTAGCCCCTCTATGCGTCTACCACCGAGGGTTATGCCCCCAGGCTTTATGTAGTCGCCACGACCCTGTGTGGCTATCACTATCGTGCCGTGCTGTGTATCTATCTCCACCCTCTCGAAGCGAGGTGTCGTTATCGTGTAGTATGGCTCGCCTGGGCAGTCGGGGTATATGCCCATCATCGAGAATACCGCCCATGCCGACATTGTTCCTGTATCGTCGTTGCCTGGCAGGCCATCAGGTGATGTAGAGTAGTTCTCGTCGAGGAGGTCTCTTACGATGCGCTGTGTGCGCCACCCCTCACCCTTTATGCGCGAGAAGAGGTATGGATAGGCGATGTCGGGCTCGTTTGTTGGGTCATAGTGACCATTGTCGAATACCCACTGCAGCCTCTCGGTGAAGCTCTTTGTGCCCCCCATCACCTCTATGAGACCCTCTATGTCGTGTGGCACGAAGAAGGTGTAGTTCCATGAGCTACCCTCGTGGAAGCCTATGGTGTTGGAGAAGTTAGCACCTGCCGTGGGGTCGAACTCGGCGATGAACTCGCCATCGGCACCTATGGGGCGCATTGCTCCATCCGCTGCGGAGTAGTAGTTTCGCCATCCCGCAGCGCGGCGTTCCATCTCGAGGGCTGTGGCCTCGTCACCCATCTCGCGTGCGAAGGTCGCTATGGCATTGTCGGCGACGTAATACTCCAGGGCGTGCGATACGGAGTTGTCTCCCGACATATCCTGTGCGAAGAGTCCCACGGGGATATATCCATGCTCGATGTAGGGGTCTATGTCGGGGCGTATGGTGTTGTTCTGGCCAGGTGTTGTTGCAGAACGTAGCATCGCCACATATGCCGCCTCCACGTCGAAGTCGCGCAGCCCCTTGAGGTAGCTATCCACAATCACGGGTATTGCGGGGTCTCCCTCCATGGTGAATGTCTCACGGCCATATAGCTCCCAGCGTGGCAGCCATCCCCACTCCCTCGACATGTCGACCATCGAACGAAGCATATCTATCTGTCGTTCAGGGTATACGAGTGTTAGTAGCTGGTGTAGGTTGCGGTATGTATCCCATAGCGAGAATACGGTGTAACGGTCGTAGTCGGCAGTGCCCACGGCTCCCGACTCCATGGCTGGGTACTCACCATTTATGTCGCTTATGATGTTGGGGTGTAGCAGCGCATGGTATAGTGCGGTGTAGAAGATGGTGCGCTCCTGCTCTGTGCCTCCTGTGACACGTATGCGTCCCAGGGCGTCGTTCCACTTCTGTTGTGCTGTGGCCAGCACGTCGTCGAATGTCGCTGTGCCCACCTCCGCCTCGAGGTTCTTGCGTGCATTCTCCATCGAGACATACGATATTCCCACCTTGACCTCTACTACGGTGCCGGGCTCCACCTCTCCGAGCCTAAATATGGCACCTATGTCGTCGCCCATCATCTCGCGGCTGTAGCTCTTGTATATCTTGTACTCGCCACTGTCGCCCGACCATGCCGCCTCAATGCCTGTCATCTCTGGCATCAGCTTCCAGCAGTCTATCTCCTTGGCGGGCTGCGATATGCGTGCCACGAAGTATACGGGGAATACCGCCTGGTTTGTGTAGCAGAAGGTGCCGAGCATGCGCATGCCCTCCACCTCGGTGTCGCTTACGTGGCGTAGCATTGCTCCTGACTCGTTGGATAGTGCTGTGCCAAGGTCTACGATGATGTTTGCCTCGCCACCCTCGGTGAAGGTGTATCGTTCCACAGATGCTCTCTCTGTCGCTGTTGTCTCGGCACGTATGGCAAATGTGTCGTATGTCGTTGCGTAGTAGCCGGGTGTCGCCACCTCGTCGCAGTATGTCGAGCCGCGGAGTGTGCGGTCTGCCTCGGCAGTGCCTGTTGTCGCCATCGTTATTATGGCACCCAGCTCTGGGCATCCCACGCCACTCAATGCACCATGTGCGAAGCCCACGCTATACTTGTTGCGTATGTCGTAGGGAGTGCTCCACCAGCGGTTGTCCTTGTCGTAGCGGTTTAGCTCCGAGCCTGTCACGTTGAAGGGCACGGCGGCCATCATGCCGTGGGGTACGACAGCGCCTGGGTGTGTCGCCGAGTAGTCGGCAGTGCCGATGAAGGGGTCTACCCATGTTGTGTAGTCTACAGTCTGCTGCGCCGAGAGTGTCGTGCAGAGGCTTAACAGTGCTATTATCGTAAGTCGTAGTCTCATAGTTCGTTAGTGATTACTTGTTGGTGTGCCGCTAATCTTTATGAGGTAGCCACCGCCTGCTGCCATCTCCACCTCTATACTCTTTGCGTTTGCTTCCTTGGCATCTATGGGGTCTACCACATAGTTGTAGTCTGTGCCATCTGTCGAGGCATCCTTGCCATCCACGAATAGCTCTATAGACTCTACGTCGTAGTCCTCGGGTATTGTGATGGTTGCTGTGCGTGGTGTGTTGCCATTTAGTCCTGCTCGGTATATGGCACCCTCGGTCTCTCTCTCCACCTCTATATATTCGCCTATTATGCCGTCGACAACACGGTGACTATCCCACACTGTGGGTATCTGTGCCATGAATGTTGTGAACTCGGGCTCTGCCTCGTAGTTTGTTGGCGTGTCGCAGAGCATCGTAAGTGGTGCATCGTAGATGATGTACATGGCAAGCTGATGACAGCGTGTTCCCTGACTCATGGGGCGTGAGTAGTCGGGGTAGTATTTGTCGCGTGGGGCATTGCGCATGGCACCCTGCGTGTAGTCCATGGGGCCTGCGGCACCACGTATGTAGGGTAGTGTCACGTCGTAGGTTATCTGGTCGTGCTCCGCACCGAGCCACTTCATCGTCTCAAGGCCGTGTACACCCTCAAAGTTGATGGCATTGGGGTATGTCCTGTTGAGTCCCGTAGGCTTGTAAATGCCGTGATAGTCGACGAGCATATGGTATCGTGCTGCTATCTCGGCAAGGTCGTATACGAACTCCACCATCTGCTGGTCGTCACGGTCGAGGAAGTCCACCTTCCAGCCCTTGACGCCCATCTCGGAGTAGTGCCTACATAGACCCTCTATATCTCTGTTTAGCGCCCAGTAGCCAGCCCAAAGAATTATGCCTACGTTACGTTCTGCGGCGTAGTCCACAAGCTCCTTGATATCTATCTCGGGCACCACCTGCATAAGGTCGGCAGCGAGATTTACCGTCCAGCCCTCGTCGAGGATGACGTACTCTATGCCGTAGCGCGAGGCGAAGTCGATATAATACTTATATGTCTCGTTGTTTATGCCTGGCTTGAAGTCTACGCCGTCGAGTGACCAGTCGTTCCACCACTCCCAGGCCACCTTTCCGGGCTTTATCCATGATGTATCCTCTATGCGGCACTCGTCGGCAAGCTCCCACACGAGGCTGTTGTTAGCAATCTCTATATCCTCCATGCCCATGGCCACTATGCGCCATGGGAAGGTGCGTGTGCCGTGGCACGCGGCAATATAGTCGTGGCGCGATAGCACCATGCCCTGAAGCATGTTGTGACCCCCCTGCTCCACCTCCTTGGGGCGTGGTGCAAACTCGGTGTCGAGCACTCCGTTCTCATCCCTGTTGGATAGGAACATGCCGGGGTAGTCCTCAAGGTTAGACTCCGATATCCATGCTCTTATGCCATTGTGTTCCACGACGATAGGGGCAAATATCAATCTGCGCCAATCTATATCCTTGAGTGCCGTGTGTGTATATGTATTCTCGAATGATGTCTCGTATTGCGTGGCGTAGTCCGACGTGGCATCGGGGCGGTAGTTGACATATGGTATCCACGCCATATCCTCCTCGCCAAATGAGAATTCGGCAAGCTCATCTACGATTTTATAGTCGCCCCCAATATTCGATATGAAGCGGTAGGCGACACCCTCCTTGTATGCTCTAATCTCCACGCTAAAGTCGCCAAAGTCAACCACGGCGCCACTATAATTTATGTGGTCTATGCGTTCGATGTTGGCACTCTCGATGCTCTGGCCCCATGTGCCGCGGTCTGTTATCATGGCGAGGTGCGAGGGTGCAACAACCACCTCGTTGTTGAGGTGTGCCCACCATCGCAGTGTGCCATCCTCCCAGTCCAGGGTTATGGTGCGTGTGCCGCAGTTCATATCTCGGTAGCATACCTCCACACTCCTCTCCTTACCATGGGTAACCCCAACGGTGAGCAGTAGTAGTGTAAATATTGCAAACAATCTTCTCATCACATCCTTACCTTAATATATTACCTCTTTTCTGCCGTCGACAGCAGTCCGCATGCCGCCTCTATATCCTCGCCACGCGATGCTCGCAGTGTCGTCTGTATGCCGCGCCTTGTCAGGGTGTCGCGGAACTCCATAATCCTCTCTATGTCGGGAGAGAAGAATGGCGAGTCGGGAATCTTGTGGAAGCGTATGAGGTTTATGCGACACTTTATGCCGTCGAGGAGTCGCGATAGCTCCTTGATATGTCGTGGTGAGCAGTTCATGCCCTCGAGGACAATATACTCGAACGATACACGTCGCTGGTGCGTGAAGTCGTAGCGACGGAGTATGTCGCACACCTCCTTTATGGAGTATGCATTCTCTATCGGCATTATCTCCTTGCGCTCCTCGGGAAAGGGGTTGTGTAGCGACACGGCGATGTGTACCTTCGACTCGTCGAGGAGTCGTGGTAGGCTCTTTGCCACGCCCGATGTAGATACCGTTATGCGTGTTGGTGACCATGCCATTCCCCACTCCGATGTTAGGATGTCGAGGGTGCGCATGAGGTTGTCTATATTATCCAGCGGCTCTCCCATGCCCATGAAGACAAGGTTGGTGAGCTTGTCGCGTTCTGGTATCGATATTATCTGGTTTATAATCTCTGTTGCCGATAGTTGGTGTCGGAAGCCCATTCTGCCTGTTGCGCAGAACTTACAACCCATGCGGCATCCCGCCTGCGACGATACACATAGTGTCATGCGTTCACCGTCGGGTATCAATGCCGACTCTATATATTCGCCCTCCGAGGTGCGGAATAGGTACTTCTTTGTTCCGTCAGCCGATACCGACACCTTTAGAGGTGCCGCCAGACCCAACTCGCAGTGCTCCTTGAGACTCTCGCGTGCACTCTTTGCTATGTCCGTCATTGCATCGATGTCGGATACGAAGCGGCCATATAGCCACTTAAGCATCTGCTTATGCGCAAAACGTGGTAGCCCCAGCTCCTCGCATATGGCCTTCAACTCGTCGGGAGATGCTCCGTAGAGCCTATGTTTTTTGTTCTTCATCATTGGACAACTGTCATCTTCTTGCCTACAAAATTAATAAAAATAAAATATTTTTCGTACTAAAGTTACTTTTTTTGGAATTTTATATATATCTTTGCATAGTGTAGTATGCGTGTGTGCGAACTACAATCGCGGTAAGTTATTAAAAACTAAAAAATTAGATATAAATGGAGATTAAGAAATCACCAAAAGCAGATCTTCAGAATAAGAGAATGCTTTTTCTGCTGTTTGGTCTTGTTGTAGCGTTGGGCATTACAGGACTAGCACTTTCTATGAACTCAAAGCCAGAGGCTGGCGAGTATAAGCCACCAAAGCGTGAGACTACAGAGATGGAGCAGATTGACAACACACGCCAGGATCAGCCCGAGACACCTCCCGAGCAGCAGAAGGCACAGGCGCAGGTGGTAACAGACGTGCTCAACATCGTCTCTAACGACCAGAAGATTGAGACAAACATCGTCTTTGCGGATGATGCCGATGAGTTCGACGATTTCGAGATGATCATCGAGGAACGTGAGGAGGAGATTGTCGAGGATGAGATCTTTATCACCGTTGAGGATATGCCAACATTCCGTGGTGGTGGTCTTCCCGAGTTCCGTACATGGGTGCAGCAGAACGTTAAGTATCCACAGATAGCCCTCGAGAATGGTATCCAGGGTAACGTGGTTATTCAGTTTGTCGTAGGTCCTGATGGTAAGATGACAAACTTCAAGGTTCTACAGTCTCCTGATAAGACCCTCTCGGATGCTACTATCGAGGTGTTGAAGAAGGCTAACGAGATGAAGAATGGTTGGAAGCCCGGTAAGCAGCGTGGTAAGCCTGTTAAGGTGTCGTTCACACTGCCCGTAGCGTTCAAGATTCAGAACTAACGAGCCGCATAAATAGAATGAGTAACGCACGAACGCAAATGGTCATCGTGCGTTACTTTTTTTAAGCCCATTATATATTTAGGTATAGAGTTAGATGAAAGAGGATAAGGTAAGTATTAAGCGCCGTCGTGAGGAGCCACAGCCCACCGTCGAGGAACGTGAGACACGTGCTGTGCTCGTGGCAGTAATCCGCGATAGCCAAAACCCCGATACCGCAGCAGAGTATCTCGACGAGTTAGAGTTCCTCGCCGAGACCGCAAACATAAAGAGTGTACGTCGCTTCACGCAGCGTCTGCCACAGCCCATGTCGAAGATATATGTGGGCCCCGGTAAGCTCGAGGAGATTGCCGAGTGGTGCAAGGAGCAGGAGATAGATGTCGCCATCTTCGATGATGAGCTCTCGCCAGCGCAGACACGTAACATAGAGCAGGCCATGCCTTGTCGTGTCATCGACCGTACGCGTCTTATCCTCGACATCTTCATGTCGAGAGCACAGACAGCATATGCCAAGACACAGGTGGAGTTGGCGCAGAATGAGTATATGTTGCCACGCCTTGCGGGTCTGTGGACACACCTCGAACGTCAGCGTGGTGGCACGGGAACACGTGGTGGTGCTGGTGAGCGCGAGATTGAGACCGACCGCCGTATTGTGCGTAATAGGATAACGAAGCTGAAGGAGGATCTCAAGAAGATAGACCGCCAGATGGCTGTGCAGCGTTCCAACAGAGGCCAGATGGTGCGTGTGGCATTGGTAGGCTATACAAATGTCGGTAAGTCGACACTCATGAACCTTCTATCCAAGAGTGAGGTCTTTGCCGAGAATAAACTCTTCGCAACGCTTGACACCACGGTGCGCAAGGTCGTCTTCGACAATCTCCCCTTCCTCATGTCCGACACCGTGGGCTTCATCCGTAAACTCCCCACGCAGCTTATCGAGTCCTTCAAGTCGACTCTCGATGAGGTGCGCGAGGCGGACCTGTTGTTGCATGTTGTCGACATCTCGCACCCAAGCTTCGAGGATCAGATAGCTGTCGTTAAGCAGACGCTGGCAGATATTGGTGCTGGTGATAAGCCCACCTTCCTTGTCTTCAACAAGATTGATGCCTACACCTATACCCCCAAGGAGGAGGATGACCTCACGCCAGCAACGAAGGAGAATATGTCGCTTGATGACCTCAAGAAGAGCTGGATAGCGAAGGCTAACACACCATGTATCTTCATCTCGGCACGTGATAAGACGGGTGTCGAGAAGCTACGTTCCGACCTCTATGGCATGGTACGTGAGATACATGCTGGTCGTTATCCCTTCAACAACTTCCTCTACTAATCGTCTAACCCATAAACCAAAAGAGTATGGTAAAGATACTTAATAAGGAGAATACTATTCTCAATAAGTTCCTTGCGCAGATGCGCGATAAGTCTATCCAGCGTGACTCTATGCGCTTTCGCCGTAATATGGAACGTGTTGCCGAGATTATGGCATACGAGATCTCGAAGAAGCTTAACTATAAGACCGAGATGGTTGAGACACCTCTCGGCATTGCCGCTGTGGAGTCTATCAGCGATAAGGTTGTCATCGCCACAATCCTGCGTGCAGGTCTCCCCTTCCACCAGGGCTTCCTCAACTACTTCGACGATGCCGATAACGGCTTCGTGTCGGCATACCGTAAGAGTCGTCCCGATGGTAGCTTCATCGTAGATGTGGAGTATGTCTCTACCTCATCACTCTCTGGTAAGACTCTCATCCTCGTTGACCCTATGCTCGCCACAGGCACCTCCCTTATGCTTGTCTACGATGCTCTCATACGTCGTGCTGGAGAGCCCGAGCATACACACTTTGCCGCCGTCTTCGCCTCCGAGCAGGGTGTCGACTATGTCATGAAGCGCATCAACCCCGATAAGTGTACCCTCTGGTGTGCTGCTGTCGATGAGGAGCTAACCTCCAAGTCCTACATTGTGCCAGGCATTGGTGATGCTGGGGATTTGGCATACGGCGTCAAACTCTAATTTCTTGTGATAAGGGGTCATTCTCGACCTCTCAATCATTCGGCTGAATGGGAAATACGTTTAGTATGTCCCATCCAGCCGAATTTCTTTATCGAGGCCACATCTAACCCCTTCTAACAAGAAATTAGGTGTGCGCTTGGGAAGGTCTTTGTGTGATAGAGAGATTAGGGAGATTAGGGAAGTTAGGGAGGTTAGAGAGTTTAGGGATTATGGACTATCCTCCCTAAATTCCCTAAATTCCTTATCCTCCTTAAACTCCTTAATCCTTAAGCTCCTTATAATTCCCTAAACTCGTCTCTTTTGCATCATTACCAACAAACATGGGGTGTCCAACAAGTTATGTGGACACCCCATTTGTCATATGTAACAACTATTGCCTATGCGAAGAGCTCTACGTCAGAGGCATCCGAAGCATTGATATATGATGCAGCCTCGGAGATCTTCTTCGCTGCATACTTAACGAATACCTTCGTTGGGTTGAGGTAGTCGGCCTCGCACTCTGCTGCCTGGCGCAACATGATGTGTGAGATGATGATGTAGCCAGCAATCTCAACAAGACGGCGTGAGTGGAACTCCTTATATCCCGCAGCCTCCTTGTCGATGCTCTCAACACGTGCTACAACCTGCTCATACACCTTGCGGAGCTCAACAAGCTGCTCACCCATAGCCTTCGTAGCCTCGGTGCGCTCATTCTCCTCATAGCGCATTATCTGCTCGAGGTATGTGCCCTTTGTCACATGGTTGATGGCAGCAACAACCTGTAGCTGTGTTGTACCCTCGTAGATGTTCATGATACGAGCATCACGATAGAGACGTTCACAGGCGTAGTCCTTCATATATCCCGAGCCGCCATGTATCTGTATAGAGTCGTAGGCAACCTCGTTAGCATACTCCGATGCGAACATCTTTGCAAGAGGTGTGAAGCCATCAGCAAGACGGTTGTAGAACTTCATCTCCTGGCGTTCCTCGGCCTCCAAAGAACGGTCGTGAGAGATGTGTGTTAGCTGCTTGTATATATCCACGAAGCGTGCTGTCTCATAGAGGAGTGCACGTGAGGCGATAGTCTTGGCCTCCATGTTCTTAAGCATCTCGCGTACGGCAGCGAACTCGATGATAGCCTTGCCAAACTGCTCACGTTCGCCAGCATACTTCAATGCCTCGCGGTATGCAGCCTCCGAGAGGCCTGTTGACTGTGCTGCGATGCCGAGACGTGCGGCATTCATGAGTGACATCACATACTTGATAAGACCCATCTTACGGTCGCCAACGAGCACTGCAGGGGCATTGTTGAAGACCAACTCGCATGTTGGCGAGCCCTTGATGCCGAGCTTATTCTCTATGCGGCGCACCTTAACGCCACCATCGCGCTTGTCGTAGATGAGCATAGAGAGGCCACGAGCATCCTTCGTGCCCTCCTCTGTACGTGCGAGCACCAATGAGATGTCGCCATCGCCATTTGTGATGAATCGCTTACAGCCGTTAAGACGCCATACACCAGCCTCCTCATCCCATGTAGCCTTGAGCATCACGGCGCCGAGGTCAGAGCCTGCATCTGGCTCTGTGAGGTCCATGGCGCAAGTCTCGCCTGCCGATACACGTGGCAAGAAGCGTTCCTTGATATCCTCTGTTGCGAACTCGTTTATTGTCTCTGCGCAGTCCTGAAGACCCCATATATTCTCGAAGCCTGCGTCGGCACGTGCCACCATCTCGTTAGCCATGGCGAAGCATGTGACAGGCATGTTAAGACCGTTATACTTGCGTGGTAGTGTCATGCCACCGAGGCCTGCAGCATTCAAGGCCTCGAGGTTACGAACGGTGCCCGAGGCGTACTCCACGTGGTCGTTCACCACGCGAGGGCCCTCATGGTCAACACTCTCGGCATTTGCGGCGATGACCTCACCACAGACGTCACCCACAATCTCGAGCACACGCTTGTATGAGTCGAGAGCATCCTCTGCGTCCTGGGGTGCATAGTCATAGTCGGCAGCATCGGCGAAGTTGCGCTCCTTGAGCTCGATGATTCTCTTCATCATAGGATGAGAGAGGTGATACTGCAAATCTTTGTTATCGGTATAGAAATTAGCCATTGCCTTCTTACTTTGAATTCTGTTTGTAATACTTAATCATCTTGGGGATTACCTCCTCGACACTACCTGTGATGGCGTAGTCGGCAATCTTGTTGATGGGGGCTTCAGGGTCGGTGTTTATAGAGACGATCATCGCCGAGCCATCCATGCCTGCTGTATGCTGAATCTGTCCCGAGATACCGCAAGCGATATATAGCTTGGGGCGTACGGTGACGCCTGTCTGGCCTATCTGTCGTTCATGCTCCGTGAAGCCGGCATCTACGGCAGCACGTGAGGCACCTACCTCGCCACCCAATACGTTTGCCAACTCGTGAACGAGCTTGAAGCCCTCCTTCGAGCCTACGCCGTAGCCACCAGCAACGATGACAGAGGCACCCTTGATGTTTATCTTACGTTCCTCGATGTGACGTTCCACGATGCGCACCGCGAGGTCTGTATCCTTAACCATTGGCTGCCAGTTGATCTCGCGCACCTCTCCTGCTGCGGGTGTTGCGAGCTCCTCCTTGCGCATTACACCCTCGCGCACTGTTGCCATCTGTGGGCGGCACTCGGGGTTTACGATTGTGGCGATGATGTTACCACCAAATGCGGGGCGAATCTGGTATAGTAGTGAGTCATACTCCTTGCCTGTCTTGGCATCCTTATGCTCGCCTATGACGAGCTCTGTGCAGTCTGCCGTAAGGCCGCTGTGGAGTGCTGATGACACACGTGGTGCGAAGTCGCGACCTACGGGTGTTGCGCCGAAGAGTGCTATCTGTGGCTTCTCCTGCTCGATGAGACCTACCATCACGGCTGTGTGTGGCAGTGTGCGGAAGGGGGCAAATATCTCGTTGTCAGCAACCCACACTGTGTCGGCACCATACTTCGCCAACTCTGGGGCTACACCCTTAACATCCTTACCTATTACCACCGCCTCGAGTTTCACGCCAAGCGTATTAGCCAACTCGCGGCCTTTGGTCAGAAGCTCCAACGATACGTCGGCAATCTCCCTCTCCTCAATCTCGATATATACAAATACGTTATTCATACTCTTACTCTTAAGCGTTTAACCTATCGTGTGGCTCGCAATGAGCTCCTGCATTAGAGCCTCTATATCCTTATCCTCTGCGGTAAGTCTCTTTGCCTCCTTTGCCTGGAACACCACGTTCTCAATCTTCTTAACCTTTGTAGGTGAGCCTGCGAGACCCAACTGCTCGGCATCGGGGTTCACGTCGGCAGCTGCGTACTCCACGATGTGGAGGTATGGGCGTGCCTCGATGAACTCCTGTGCCTTGGCGTCGGCAGCCTGGAGCTCCGATGTTGCCAGAGCATACTTAAACTTCATCACACGCTTCGCGTTACGTGGGCGGCACTCCTTGGCTGATGAGTTCACGGTGATTACTGCGGGCAGTGGTGCTACGACAACCTCCGAGCCACGTTCCAAGCGGCGCTTGATTGTCACCTCGCCCTCCTTGATGTCAACAAGCTCCTCGGCATATGTCACCTGTGGCATGTCGAGCTTCTGGGCAACCTGTGGGCCTACCTGTGCAGTATCGCCGTCGATAGCCTGGCGGCCGGCAACGATGATATCTGGGTTGATCTTACGTAGTGCGCACGATAGTGCATACGATGTAGCCAATGTATCAGAGCCTGCAAATTCACGACCCGAGAGGAGGTAGCCACCGTCGGCACCGCGGAACATAGCCTCGCGGATGATGTCGGCAGCACGCTGTGGTCCCATGGTGAGCACGTGTACTGTAGCCTCGCCAAGACGATCTTTCATCTCCAATGCCATCTCGAGGGCATTCAAGTCTTCGGGGTTGAAAATTGCTGGTAGAGCAGCACGGTTTACTGTGCCCTCCGGAGTCATGGCATCCTTGCCGACATTACGAGTGTCGGGCACCTGTTTTGCCATAACCACGATTCTTGTTACTTTTTGCATAATAATATCAATTATGTGTACTTGTATCAAATTTTAATCGGCCAAAGATACTTATTTTTGTCTAAAAGACCATCGATTTTGTCTACTATTTTATCTAAAATATCTAAATATCCTTGACTGTTAATAAGTTACGTTATTTGTCGATTTTTCTATTTTGCTAACCTTTAATGTCTATGCCTATGCGGCGATAGCAATTCTGAAGGTTGTATGCCATGAGCTCGGGTCTGAAGCGTGAGGCATACTCTCTGCCCGCCTCTGCCATCGCCTTGCGCATATCCTCATCTATGTATAGCTGCTCCACGGCACGTGCCAGCTCCTCGTGGTCTGTTGCCGAGGTGTATATCGAGTCGGGGCCTCCCGCCTCTTCGAGGCTCGAGCCACGTGATGCCACAACGGGCACGCCCATTGTCAGTGCCTCAACAATCTCTGTGGAGAAGCCTTCGTAGCGTGAGGGCATGACGAAGATCATCGCCTTGCTGTATATCGCTGGTATATCCTCCTCGGCAGCACCGTAGAGCATGTGTACCCTATCCTGCAGGCCGAGTGACTTTATGCGGTGTAGCACATGCTCGGTGTGTGATGTTGCGCGACCCACGCAGACAAGATGTAGGTCGGTAGATATGTTGGGCATAGCCTCTATGATGTGTGCTATGTTTTTGTAGGCATGCTGCGTGCCACGGAAGAGCATGTATCTCTCGGGGAGGTTGTAGCGTGCTACCACCTCGTTGATCTTCTGCTCGGTGATGGGCTTGTTGAAGCGCTGGTGGCAACCGCGGTATATTACATCTATCTTGTCGCTGTCGATGTGTAGTAGGTGTGCTATATCGCGTTTTACACACTGGCTTACCGCTACTATGCGATCAGCGCGACGTAGTGTCTCGGCCATCGCTATGCGGCGATATATGCTTGAGGGGCGTGTGCTGTGGCCACGGAGGCGTAGGAAGTCGAGGCTGTGTACGGTCACTACGCTGCGTATGTTGCGGCGTGCAAGGCCGTAGGGTAGCGTTGTTGTGAGGCTGTGGTATAACTCCACATCGCCGCGTGTCATGTCACGACCAATGGGTAGTAGGTGCCATAGCCATGGTACCTTGCGCCATATGCCACCATCGGGGAGCAGTGACTCCACGTTGTGGCGCTGTGCCAGAGCATCATACTCGTCGTTATCCTCGCTGCGTGGCACATACATCCTGAAGTAGCAGTAGCGTGGGTATGCATCCGCCATTGCCCCTATCACATAGCGGGCATAGCAGCTCAACGACGTATCTCCCACGTTGGCGTTGCGGGCATCGAAGCCTATGGTGTGATTTCGCTTCATACTCCTTATCTTGCTCTATCTTCCTTCTGTTATATGCCTACACACGGAGGCATGTGTATGCGCGCACCTATTCGCGCGGGTGCGCACACTCGGACTACAAATGTAGTATTTTTTACTTTGTGAAGCAAAATTTAATCGAAAAATTGTGTTGTTTTGCTATCATTAGGACTTTTTTCCTTACGAATCCAGCACCCCTTTTCTCCCTATTGTTGGGTCTTGTCTCTCCCTTTTTGTCGCCGTTATCACTCTTTAGACGTAGAATTTTTAGAGATTTACCTCTTTTCTTCACATTGTGTTAATATACACATATACAGATATATAACACACTTTGGAAGATGAGTAATGAAAAATATTTTAAAAATTATTGAAATTTTTTAATAAAATACTTGCGTGATTAAAAGATTGTCTTTACCTTTGCAGCGAAGTTTTAAGGTTCATTTAGGTTAGTAGTTTTAGGTTGGAGAGGCCAATCGAAAGGTTTAACACAGGTCGCAGACTCTTTTTTAGGTTTGGAGATGCAGGCTGTGTTAGAGTATAAATCCTTTCGGTTGCCTCAATTTTTTTATATGTCTATGAGGTAATTTTTGAGTAATGCGTTGTCTCAAACCTTTCTAACCTTTTTGCCTCTTGTGCCCTTTCTGCCCTTTTTCATTCTCGGGTACCAAAGGGCATAAAACGTCATAAAAGGGCATAAAAGGTAATGCGTTGTCTCGTTGTCACTTTTTTTGATGTCTCTCTTTTTTACTCTTTGTATCTGCATTTTTGCTCGTTGTGCTCTAATATTAAGAAAAATTTTTATTATCTTTGCGCCATTGTGTATATATAAAGAGGTAAGCAACTAATAAAATATAAAATAACAACACTATGGGAAGAGCATTTGAGTATCGCAAGGCGAGAAAGATGAAGCGCTGGGGACACATGGCGCGTGTATTTACAAAGATTGGTAAGGAGATTGAGATGGCGGTGAAGGCTTCAGGTCCCGATCCATCATCTAACCTACGTCTTCGTCTGTTGTTGCAGAACGCCAAGGCGGAGAATATGCCAAAGGAGAATGTTGAACGTGCCATCAAGCGCGCTACAGATAAGGACTCTGCAGACTACAAGGAGATGATATATGAGGGTTACGGTCCTCACGGCATCGCTGTGTTGGTGGAGACAGCCACTGACAATACAAACCGTACTGTGGCATCTGTACGTATGTACTTCAACAAGTATGGTGGTGCTCTTGGCACATCAGGCTCTGTGGGCTTCATGTTCGAGCATAAGTGTGTCTTCAAGTTCAAGCCAGTAGAGGGTGTTGACTTCGAGGAGATGGAGCTCGAGATGATTGACTTCGGTGTTGAGGAGTTCTACGCCGAGGAGGGTGAGGTGACAGTATACGCACCATACGAATCGTTCGGTCAGATTCAGACATGGATTGAGGATAAGGGCTACGAGCTCGTGTCGGGTGAGGGTGTACGTGTTCCTACAGACACCAAGGAGCTCACTGCCGAGCAGCGTGAGGCTGTAAACAAGCTCATCGAGCACCTCGAGGAGGATGACGATGTGACAAACGTATACACTACAATGGCCGAGTCGGAGGATGACGACGAGGAGTAGTAGTCTGAAATAGTTAATAAGTAATCATTGAAGAGCCATGGGCAAGTTTAATGAGTATAAGGGTCTCGACTTGGCGGGTGTTGCTGACGAGGTGTTGGCACGCTGGGCACAGGATGATACCTTTCACAAGAGCATAACAACACGCGAGGGTCACCCCACGTTCGTATTCTATGAGGGACCTCCCTCGGCAAATGGTATGCCTGGTATCCACCACGTTATGGCGCGCACCATCAAGGATGTATTCTGCCGTTTCAAGACGCAGCAGGGCTATCTCGTGCACCGCAAGGCGGGCTGGGATACACACGGCCTACCTGTGGAGCTTGGCGTAGAGAAGAAGCTGGGCATCACAAAGGAGGATATAGGCAAGAAGATTACCATCGAGCAGTATAACAAGGAGTGCCGCGAGGCCGTGATGGAGTTTACTGACGTATGGGAGGATCTCACACGCAAGATGGGTTACTGGGTGAATATGGATGACCCATATATCACCTACGACAATAAGTTCATCGAGACGCTATGGTGGCTTCTCAAGCAGCTCTACGATAAGAATCTGCTCTATAAGGGCTACACCATCCAGCCATACTCACCAGCGGCAGGTACAGGACTCTCGACACACGAGCTCAACCAGCCTGGTTGCTACCGTGATGTTAAGGATACAACATGTACTGCGCAGTTCCGCATCCTCGAGCCCAAGGCCGAGATGGAGGGCTGGGGTACTCCTGTGTTCCTCGCATGGACAACAACACCTTGGACATTGCCATCTAACACAGCCCTCTGCGTAGGTCCAAAGTACGACTATGTTGCTGTGCGTTCGTTCAACCCTTATACTGCGGAGAAGATTACGGCTGTTGTTGCCGAGCCACTCCTCTACTCCATCTTCAACAAGAAGGCCGAGGAGCTCAAGCTTGAGGATTATAAGGCGGGCGATAAGCTCATCCCATTTGAGGTTGTTGGCAAGTGGAAGGGTACGGAGCTTGAGGGCATGCGCTACGAGCAGCTCTTGCCATGGGTTAAGCCTGTTGAGGCTGACGAGAGTGGCGAGTGGAAGGAGGCTTCGGCAAAGGCATTCCGTGTTATCCTTGGCGACTATGTTACTGTTGAGGATGGTACGGGTATCGTGCATATAGCACCTACGTTTGGTGCCGATGACGCCTTTGTGGCACGCCAGGCGGGCATACCATCACTCTTCATGATAAACAAGCGTGGTGAGACACGTCCTATGGTCGACTTCACTGGTAAGTTCTACCTCACCGAGGAGCTCGATGAGAGATTCGCCAAGGAGTGTGTTGCCGCGTCATATGCCGAGTATGAGGGTCGCTACGTGAAGAATGCCTACGACCCACAGTACACTGTTGATGGTCGTTACGACGAGAAGGCTGCCGCTGCTGCCGAGAACCTCGATATCTACATCTCGTTGAAGCTCAAGGAGTCAAACAAGGTGTTTAAGATCGAGAAGCATACGCACAACTACCCACACTGCTGGCGTACAGATAAGCCTGTGTTGTACTATCCTCTCGACTCATGGTTCATCCGCACCACGGCACTCCGTGAGCGCATGATGGAGCTCAACAAGACCATATACTGGAAGCCCGAGAGCACAGGTACAGGTCGCTTCGGTAAGTGGCTCGAGAATATCAACGACTGGAACCTCTCGCGTTCACGCTTCTGGGGTACACCACTCCCAATATGGGCTACCGAGGACCGCACAGAGCTCAAGTGCATCGGCTCTATCGAGGAGCTCATGGCCGAGATAGAGAAGGCTGTGGCTGCTGGCGTGATGACAGAGAATCCATATAAGAACTTCAAGGTGGGTGATATGTCGAAGGAGAACTACTCTACAGACAACATCGACCTTCACCGCCCATATGTTGATAATATCGTTCTCGTATCTGCCAAGGGTGAGCCTATGCGCCGTGAGCCAGACCTCATCGATGTATGGTTCGACTCTGGTGCTATGCCATATGCGCAGGTTCACTACCCCTTCGAGGCGAAGGAGGGCTTTGAGGATGTATATCCTGCCGACTTCATCGCCGAGGGTGTAGACCAGACACGTGGTTGGTTCTATACGCTTCATGCCATTGCCGTCATGCTCTTCGACTCTGTGGCCTTCAAGAACATCATCTCGAATGGTCTCGTGTTGGATAAGAACGGTAATAAGATGTCGAAGCGTCTCGGCAATGCCGTAGACCCATTCGAGGTGCTTAAGAAGTATGGTGCCGACGCAACACGTTGGTATATGATATCTAACTCACAGCCATGGGATAACCTCAAGTTCGACGTCGATGGCGTTGACGAGTGCCGCCGTAAGTTCTTCGGCACACTCTACAACACATACTCGTTCTTTGCTCTCTATGCCAACATCGACGGCTTCACAGGCCAGGAGGCGGAGGTGCCCGTAGCATCACGCCCCGAGATTGACCGTTGGATACTCTCGGAGCTCAATACTCTTGTTCGTGATGTCACTGCCTCACTCGAGGACTACGACCCAACACCTGCGGCACGTCGCATAGATGCCTTCGTTAACGAGAACCTCTCTAACTGGTACGTGCGTCTCAATCGTAAGCGCTTCTGGGGTGGTCAGATGACGGAGGATAAGCTTGCTGCATACCAGACCCTCTATACATGTTTGGAGACCGTTGCGAAGCTTGCAGCGCCTATCGCACCATTCATCACCGACCGTATCTTCTGTGACCTCAACGCGGCAAGTGGACGTCATCAGGAGTCGTCAGTACACCTTGCTGACTACCCCAAGTGTGATGAGTCACTCATCAACAAGGAGCTTGAGGCTATGATGTCACTCGCACAGCGCACATCGTCTATGGTTCTCGCCCTTCGTCGTAAGGTGAATATCAAGGTGCGCCAGCCATTGCAGAAGGTCATCATCCCTGTCTTGGATAAGACTATGGCAGCGCATATAGATGCTGTACGTGCACTTGTCATGAACGAGGTGAATGTTAAGGATATAGAGCTTATTACAGATACTACAGGCATCATCACCAAGCGTATAAAGCTCAACTTCAAGCACTTCTGTCAGCGCTATGCGCAGCTTGCGAAGGCCATGTCGGCACTCATCGCAGGCTTCACACAGGAGCAGATTGCAGCTATCGAGGCTAACGACGAGACCACCTTCGAGCTCAACGGCGAGCAGGTTGTTGTCACCGCTGCCGACTTCGAGATCACCTCGGAGGATATGCCAGGCTGGCTCGTGGCATCAGAGGGTAAGCTTACTGTAGCTCTCGACATCACCATCACCGACGAGTTGCGCCGTGAGGGTGTGGCACGTGAGCTCGTTAACCGCATCCAGAACATACGTAAGGAGTCAGGCTTCGAGGTTACCGACAAGATTCGTGTCGAGATTGAGGCTACGGAGCTCACAGCACCCGCTGTGGAGAGCTTCGCGCAGTATATTGCGCAGCAGACTCTCGCTGTAGATGTTAAGGCTGTTGCGGCACCTGCTGGTGACTTTGTTGTCGATAGCGATATCGACGAGGCACCACTCAAGATTGCCGTTGCCAAGGCATAGGTTGGGTGCATATAGATAACATAGGGTGGTTGCTCGGCATGCTGGGCAACCACTTTATTTATGCTTTTTTTGTAGGAATATTTGCACGTGTCATAATTTTTGCGTATCTTCGCTTTATGTAAATGTATAACCGTACTAAAACGTTACGATTATGACACAGGAGAAGACCCGTTATAACGATGCCGAGCTCGAAGAGTTCCGCTTATTGATAGAGGAGAAATTGGCGTCAGCACGTGCTGACTATGAGATGTTGCGCAGCGCTACGAGCAACGAGAATGATACAGAGGACTCATCGCCAACCTTTAAGGTTATGGAGGAGGGTGCCACAACACTCTCGCGTGAGGAGTATGGTAACCTTGCGCAGCGTCAGGCGAAGTTTATACGTAACCTCGAGATGGCGCTTGTGCGCATCAAGAATAAGACATATGGCATATGTAAGACCACAGGAAAGCTTATACCTCGTGAACGTCTTTTGCGTGTACCACATGCTACCGAGTGTATTGAGGCGAAGACTGCTCGCAAGTAATTTCTTGTGATAAGGGGCCATTCTCGACCTCTCAATCATTCGGCTGAATGGGAAATACGCCAAGTATGTCCCATCCAGCCGAATTTCTTTATCGAGGCCAAGCCTAACCCCTTCTGACAAGAAATTGGTATCACGATGGTTAGGTAGGGACTATTTGAGCTCTTCAATCAACGCCACCAATGGGACGTACGTCAAGTACTACC
>JAGCMF010000002.1 GCA_017646625.1 Alistipes sp.
CGAGCTAAGCCAGAAGGACGAAGAGAACGAGACTCCGTTCTTCGTCGGCGAGACCGTCAAGGTTACAGACGGTCCATTCTCAAGCTTCCAAGGTACCATTGAGAGTGTCGACAACGAGCATCGTAAACTCACCGTTAGTGTGAAGATTTTTGGCCGCAAGACTCCAATGGAGTTGAGCTTTACACAAGTTGAAAAAGAATAATTAACCAAGGAAAATTATGGCAAAAGAGGTTGCTGCATTTATTAAATTGCAGATCAAAGGTGGTGCCGCCAATCCTTCACCTCCAGTAGGTCCAGCATTGGGTTCAAAGGGAGTCAACATCATGGACTTCTGTAAGCAGTTCAATGCACGTACACAGGCTCAGGCAGGTAAGGTACTTCCGGTAATCATCACTGTTTACAGCGATAAGTCGTTTGACTTTGTAGTTAAACAGCCACCGGTAGCCATTCAGCTCAAGGAAGCAGCCAAGATCCAGACAGGTTCAGCACAGCCTAACCGTCAGAAGGTTGGCCAGGTAACATGGGACCAGGTAAAGGAGATTGCTGAGGGCAAGATGCCCGATATGAACTGCTTCACAATTGAGGCTGCTATGCGTATGGTCGCCGGTACTGCTCGCAGTATGGGTATCAACGTAGTTGGTGAATTTCCTAACATGTAATGAATTACAAGAATGAGTAAGTTGACAAAAAATCAAAAGATTGCTTATGCCAAGGTCGAGGACAAGGCTTATAAGCTTTCTGAGGCTGCAGCTCTTCTGAAGGAAATTACCTTTACGAAATTTGATGCCTCGGTAGACATTGACGTCCGTTTGGGCGTTGACCCTCGTAAGGCTAATCAGATGGTTCGTGGCGTTGTAACGTTGCCACACGGTACAGGTAAGACTGTACGTGTTTTGGTTCTCTGTACTCCAGATAAGGAGGGCGAGGCACAGGCAGCTGGCGCAGACTATGTAGGTCTTGACGAGTACATTGAGAAGATCAAGGGCGGTTGGACAGATGTTGACGTGATCATCACAACACCTAACGTAATGGGTAAGGTTGGTGCTCTCGGTCGTATTTTGGGTCCCCGTGGCTTGATGCCTAACCCCAAGACTGGTACAGTAACAATGGATGTTGCGAAGGCCGTTCAGGAGGTTAAGGCAGGTAAGATTGACTTCAAGGTTGACAAGTACGGTATTATTCACACTGCCATCGGTAAGGTGTCATTCACTCCCCAGCAGATTGTTGAGAATGCCCAGGAGGTTATGAGCACAATCATTAAGCTCAAGCCATCAGCAGCCAAGGGTACATATGTTAAGAGCATCTTTATCTCTACAACAATGAGCCCAGGTATTGAGGTTGATACAAAATCAGTAGAAACCAAGTAATTGAAGGAGGATAGTAAATTATGACAAAGCAAGAGAAGTTGGCCGTTATCAACGGTCTTACAGAGCAGTTGAATGCCTACCCTCACTTCTATTTGGCTGACATCGAGGCTTTGAACGCCGAGCAGACAGCAGCATTGCGTCGCCAGTGTTTCGAGAAGAAGGTGAAGCTTGTAGTCGTAAAGAACACATTGCTTTGCAAGGCCTTGGAGAATGTTGGTAAGGCTGATGCGGAGTTGGTAGCCGTATTGAAGGGCTCAACATCTATCATGTTCACCGAGACTGGTAAGGTTCCAGCGCAGCTCATCAAGGAGTTCCGCAAGAAGAACGACAAGCCAGTGCTTAAGGCAGCTCACGTTGAGGGTTGCACTTATGTAGGTGACAACCAGCTTGACACTCTTTGCAATATTAAGAGCCGCGAGGAGCTTATTGGCGATATCGTTATGCTCTTGCAGTCACCTGCGAAGAATGTCGTTTCTGCTTTGCAGTCAAATGCAGGTCAGAAGATCGCGGGTCTCGTAAAGGCCCTCGAGGAGAGAAACAATTAATTACAAGAACAAAAAACAAAAATTTAATAAAATTACAACTATGGCAGATGTAAAGGTATTGGCAGAAGAGTTGGTAAACTTGACTGTTAAGGAGGTTAACGAATTGGCTACTATCCTCAAGGAGGAGTACGGTATTGAGCCTGCTGCTGCAGCTGTTGCAGTTGCTGCTCCTGCAGCTGGTGCTGGTGAGGCTGCTCCTGCAGAGAAGTCTACATTCGACGTAATCTTGAAGAGCGCTGGTCAGTCAAAGCTCCAGGTTATCAAGGTTGTTAAGGAGGCTACAGGCGTTTCACTCGGTGACGCTAAGGCTTTGGTTGACGGTGCTCCTAAGGCAATTAAGGAGGGCGTGTCAAAGGAGGAGGCTGAGTCTCTTAAGGCTGATCTTGAGGCACAGGGTGCAGAGGTTGAGCTTAAGTAATTCCCTCGGGGATTTTTTAAGTCACCCACTACCTTTAAGGTGTAGGGCTTACGCAATGTAAGCTCTATGCCTTTTGTGGTCTAATATTCGGGAGTGCAATTAAGGCTGTGCCCGGGTGTTAGAAATTTCGGATGCTCTCATTGTGTACGTATGTGACACAGAGAGCATTAGCGGGATAAATAGGTTCCGTAAATATAGGCTTATGCCCATGTCGTTGCTCCTTGGTGCTAGCGAGACGGATGTTGTGTCGTCTTGCCGTGATGTTAGGGGAGTGGTTGCATGCCACCTGTCGAGTTTGTTGTCGCGGGCGAGGTATGCAGAACGATGCGATGCCGGATGTATAACGGTCGGTTATAGGTCACGAAATGTATAATTTCACTTAAAACTTGGATTTATGTCCACAACACAACAACAGAGAGTAAGCTTCTCTACGATTAAGAACAGGGTTCCCTATCCTGATCTTTTGGAGATTCAGCTTAAGTCATTCCGAGATTTTTTCCAGCTTGACACTACTGCGGAGAATCGTAAGAACGAGGGTCTCTACAGGGTGTTCAACGAGAATTTCCCGATCACAGACACCAGAAACAACTTTGTTCTGGAGTTTATTGACTATTACATCGACCAGCCCCGCTACACCATCGAGGAGTGTTTGGAGCGCGGTTTGACGTATAGTGTGCCTCTTAAGGCAAAACTCAAGCTCTACTGCACAGACACCGAGCATGAGGATTTCGACGAGGTAGTACAGGATGTATACTTCGGTCTTATTCCTTACATGACAGAACGTGGTACGTTCATCTTCAACGGTGCCGAGCGCGTAGTAGTATCACAGCTTCACCGTTCGCCTGGCGTATTCTTTGGCCAGAGCATGCACACCAACGGTACAAAACTCTACTCTGCACGTATTATCCCATTCAAGGGTTCATGGATTGAGTTCGCTACGGACATCAACAACGTGATGTATGCATACATCGACCGTAAGAAGAAGTTGCCCGTGACGACTCTTTTGCGTGCTATAGGTTATGAGACAGACCAGCAGATTTTGGAGATCTTCGACTTGGCAGACGAGGTTAAGGTTACGAAGGCTAATTTGAAGAAGAATGTTGGTCGTAAGCTTGCAGCGCGTGTTCTTTCAACATGGGTTGAGGACTTCGTTGACGAGGATACTGGTGAGGTTGTATCTATCGAACGTCACACAGTAATTGTTGACCGTGAGGTGGAGCTCCAGGAGGAGCATATCGACGAGATTATCGAGTCGGGTACCAAGACAATCTTGTTGCACAACGAGAATCCATCAGGTATCGACTTCTCGATCATCTACAACACACTACACAAGGATCCATGTAACTCCGAGAAGGAGGCCGTGGTATATATCTATAGGCAGTTGCGCGCCTCGGAGCCACCCGATGAGGCTACTGCACGCGACGTTATCGAGAAGTTGTTCTTCTCGGACAAGCGTTATGACTTGGGTGATGTAGGTCGTTTCCGTATCAACAAGAAGTTGGAGTTGTCTATCGATCCCGCTATCCGCACACTCACACGTGAGGATATCATCGAGATCATCAAGTACCTCATCCAGCTTATCAACTCGAAGGCAGATGTTGACGATATCGACCACTTGTCAAACCGTCGTGTGCGCACTGTAGGTGAGCAGCTTGCAAATCAGTTCTCTGTAGGTTTGGTACGTATTGCACGTACTATCCGTGAGAGGATGAATGTTCGTGATAATGAGGTCTTCACACCCGAGGATTTGATTAACGCGAAGACATTGGCAAGTGTTGTAAACTCATTCTTCGGTACCAGCCAGTTGTCACAGTTCATGGACCAGATTAACCCCTTGGCCGAGATTACGCATAAGCGACGTCTTTCAGCGTTGGGTCCTGGTGGTCTTTCACGTGACCGTGCCGGTTTCGAGGTTCGAGACGTACACTACACACACTATGGTCGTTTGTGTCCTATCGAGTCTCCCGAGGGTCCTAACATCGGTCTTATATCGTCATTGTGCGTATATGCCAAGATTTCGGACATGGGCTTCATCGAGACCCCATACCGTAAGGTTGAGGAGGGTGTCGTAGACTTGAACAACGACAATATAAGCTACTACTCTGCGGAAGAGGAGGAGGGCCACATCGTGGCACAGTCTAACGAGCAGCTCACTGACGACGGTCACTTTATCAACACTGACCGTATTAAGGCTCGTTTGGGTGCCGACTTCCCTGTAGTACGCGACACGGAGGTAAGCCTCGTAGACGTAGCACCTAACCAGGTAGCGTCAATCGCTGCGAGCCTTATCCCATTCCTTGAGCACGACGATGCTAACCGTGCGTTGATGGGATCGAACATGATGCGTCAGGCAGTGCCCTTGGTGCGTCCAGAGGCTCCTATCGTAGGTACGGGTATCGAGAAGGATATGATTGTAGACAGCCGCATACAGGTTGTTGCCGAGGGTGATGGTGAGGTGGTATTTGCTGATGCTACACGCATCGAGGTACGCTATGACCGTACCGAGGATCAGCAGATTGCGTCATTTGCTCCCGAGGTTACAGTATACACCCTTCCCCGCTATCGTCGTACAAACCAGAATACTACGGTTACCTTGAAGCCTACAGTGCTCACAGGCGATAAGGTTACCAAGGGGCAGATTCTTACCGAGGGTTACTCAACCGAGAAGGGCGAGTTGGCCTTGGGTCGTAACCTCAAGGTGGCGTTCATGCCATGGAAGGGTTACAACTTCGAGGATGCTATCGTTATCTCGGAACGTATCCAGCGTGAGGATATCTTCACTTCGGTACACGTAGATGAGTATATCATGGAGGTTCGTGACACAAAGCGTGGTGTCGAGGAGCTCACATCAGATATTCCTAACGTATCGGAGGATGCTACAAAGGATCTTGATGCAAACGGTATCATCCGTATTGGTGCGCAGGTAACCCCTGGCGACATCCTTATCGGTAAGATTACGCCAAAGGGTGAGAGTGATCCATCACCCGAGGAGAAGCTTCTCCGTGCGATCTTCGGTGACAAGGCGGGTGATGTTAAGGATGCGTCACTCAAGGCACAGCCATCATTGCATGGTGTAGTTATCGACACGAAGTTGTATAGCCACACACAGAAGGAGGGCAAGCGCAACCGCGCAGCCGAGAAGGCGCAGATGGAGCAGCTCGATGCGGAGTATGCATCAAAGATTGCGGATCTCACCAAGACACTCGTTGCCAAGTTGTGGCGTTTGTTGGAGGGCAAGACAACCACAGGTATCTACGACTACTACAATGTTGAGTTGTATGCTCCAGGTGAGAAGTTCACAGTAAAGATGTTGGAGGATATCGCATCTACAAGCATCGACAACAAGACAGGTGTTGCCAATGGCTACATGTCATTGGGTCAGACACGCTGGACAGGCGACGAGCATGATGATGCGCTTATCTCGCTTACAATAAACAACTACACTATTGAGTGTAAGAAGGTTGCAGCAGCCGTCAACCGCGAGAAGTACAACCTCACAAATGGTGATGAGATTCCTACATCGGGAGTTATCCAGATGGCCAAGGTATACATTGCCAAGAAGCGTAAGCTTAAGGTAGGTGATAAGATGGCGGGTCGCCACGGTAACAAGGGTATCGTAGCGAAGGTTGTTCGCGATGAGGATATGCCATTCTTGGAGGACGGTACTATCGTAGATATCTGCTTGAACCCTCTTGGTGTGCCATCACGAATGAACCTCGGACAGATCTACGAGACAGTTCTTGGTTGGGCAGGTAGAGAGTTAGGTTTGAAGTTCGCGACCCCAATCTTCGATGGTGCGTCGTTGGAGCAGATTAACGAGTACACGGCACAGGCAGGTGTTCCCCGCAGCGGTCGTACATACCTCTATGATGGTGGTACCGGCGAACGCTTCGACCAGCCCGCGACTGTAGGTGTGATTTACATGCTTAAACTCGGTCACATGATCGACGATAAGATGCACGCCCGTTCAATCGGTCCATACTCACTCATCACGCAGCAGCCACTCGGTGGTAAGGCGCAGTTTGGTGGTCAGCGTTTCGGTGAGATGGAGGTTTGGGCACTCGAGGGCTTCGGTGCTGCTAACATCTTGCAGGAGATTCTTACTATCAAGTCGGATGATGTTGTTGGTCGTGCGAAGGCCTACGAGGCTATCGTTAAGGGTGACAACCTCCCACGTCCGGGTGTTCCCGAGGCGATGAACGTGCTTTTGCACGAGTTGCGCGGCTTGGCACTATCGGTAAAACTTGAGTAAGCGAACATTAAAACTTGGACACTATGTCATTTAACAGAGATAATAATAAAATGAGTAGCTATAGCCGCATCTCGATTGGTCTTGCCTCTCCCGAGGAGATTCGTGCCCAGTCGAGTGGCGAGGTGCTCAAACCCGAAACCATCAATTATCGCACATACAAGCCCGAGCGCGATGGTTTGTTCTGCGAGCGCATCTTTGGTCCTGTGAAGGACTATGAGTGCCACTGCGGTAAGTATAAGCGTATCCGCTACAAGGGCATCGTCTGCGATCGATGCGGTGTGGAGGTTACCGAGAAGAAGGTGCGTCGTGAGCGCATGGGACACATCTCGTTGGTTGTGCCTGTTGTTCACATATGGTACTTCCGTTCGCTTCCTTCAAAGATTGGTTACCTCTTGGGTATCCCATCGAAGAAGCTCGAGGCCATCATCTACTACGAACGCTACGTTGTCATCAACGCAGGTGCTGCGAAGGAGCAGGGTATAGAACGTCTTCAGACACTCTCGGAGAAGGAGTATCTCGACGTTATAGCTGCACTTCCAAAGGGTAACCAGGCGTTGGCTGACGATGATCCCGACAAGTTCGTAGCCGATATGGGTGGTGAGGCTATCCTCACCTTGCTCAAGCAGGTGGACCTCGACTCAATGTCATATGCGTTGCGTGATCGTGCTTCGAAGGAGACATCGCAGCAGCGTAAGACCGAGGCGTTGAAGTGCTTGAACGTCATCGAGTCGTTCCGTGCTTCAAACGGCAAGAACAAGCCAGAGTGGATGGTGCTTACAGATATTCCTGTTACACCTCCCGAGTTGCGCCCATTGGTACCACTTGATGGTGGACGTTTCGCTACGTCGGATCTTAACGACCTATACCGTCGTGTTATCATACGTAACAACCGTCTTAAGCGTCTTATCGAGATTAAGGCTCCAGAGGTTATCTTGCGTAATGAGAAGCGTATGTTGCAGGAGGCTGTTGACTCGTTGTTCGACAACTCACGCAAGAGCAATGCTGTTAAGAATGAGTCTAACCGTGCGTTGAAGTCACTCTCTGACTCACTTAAGGGTAAGCAGGGACGTTTCCGTCAGAACTTGCTCGGTAAGCGTGTTGACTACTCTGCACGTTCGGTTATCGTCGTAGGTCCCGAGCTTAAGATGCACGAGATGGGTATTCCAAAGGATATGGCAGCCGAGCTCTACAAGCCATTTGTCATCCGTAAGCTCATCGAGAGAGGTATCGTAAAGACTGTTAAGTCGGCGAAGAAGATTATTGATAGAAAGGATCCCGTTATATGGGGTATCTTGGAGAATGTCATCAAGGGTCACCCCGTATTGATGAACCGAGCTCCTACCCTTCACCGTTTGGGTATCCAGGCGTTCCAGCCAAAGCTCATCGAGGGTAAGGCAATGCAGCTTCACCCACTGTCATGTACAGCGTTTAACGCCGACTTCGACGGTGACCAGATGGCGGTACACTTGCCTCTTGGCAATGCCGCAATTCTCGAGGCGCAGATTTTGATGCTTGGTTCTCACAACGTCCTCAACCCTGCTAATGGTGCACCTATTACTGTGCCATCACAGGATATGGTCTTGGGTCTCTACTATATCACCAAGCCACGTCCTAACGTGAAGGGTACAGGTCTTAAGTTCTACGGTCCCGAGGAGGCTATCATTGCATACAATGAGAAGCGTGCAGCCCTTCATGCCGTAGTACACTGCCGTGTTCGCGACATCGATGAGAGTGGCAACGAGGTATACGTATTGAAGGAGACAACCATCGGTCGTATCTTGTTCAACCAGTATGTACCTGCCGAGGTAGGTTACATCAACGAGGTCCTCACAAAGCGTTCTTTGCGTGATATCATCGCCGTTGTGATGAAGAAGGCGGGTGCTGATAAGGTTGCGAAGTTCTTGGATGATATCAAGAACATGGGTTACCGCATGGCCTTCCAGGGTGGTTTGTCGTTTAACCTCGATGCAGTTGTCATCCCCGAGGATAAGCAGGATCTTATCAACGAGGGTTATGCTGCTGCCGATGCCGTTATCGACGACTATAACATGGGTCTTATCACCAACAACGAACGATACAACCAGATTGTCGATATTTGGACAAAGATTAATAACAAGCTCACTAACGAGGTTATTACAACCCTCAAGTCAGACCAGGATGGTTTCAACCCTGTGTATATGATGCTTGACTCTGGTGCCCGTGGTTCGAAGGAGCAGATTCGTCAGCTCTCTGGTATGCGAGGTCTTATGGCAAAGCCACAGAAGTCGGGTGTTGAGGGTGGTCAGCAGGTTATCGAGAACCCTATCTTGTCAAACTTTAAGGAGGGTCTTTCGGTGCTTGAGTACTTTATCTCTACTCACGGTGCGCGTAAGGGTCTTGCCGATACGGCTCTTAAGACTGCCGATGCTGGTTACTTGACACGTCGTTTGGTTGACGTTGCCCAGGATGTAATCATCAACGAGGAGGACTGTGGTACATTGCGTGGTCTTACAGCTACGGCTATCAAGCGTAACGAGGATGTCGTACAGACACTCTACGATCGTATCCTTGGCCGTACAGCATTGAATGATGTCATCAACCCTACTACGGGCGAGATTATCTGCAAGGCTGGCGAGGAGATTACCGAGGAGATTGCCGAGGCTATCGACAAGTCGCCATTGGAGTCAGTAGAGATTCGTTCGGTGCTCACATGTGAGGCACGTCGAGGCGTTTGTGCGAAGTGTTACGGCCGTAACCTTGCTACAGCACGTATGGTGCAGAAGGGTGAGGTTGTTGGTGTCATCGCCGCACAGTCTATCGGTGAGCCAGGTACGCAGCTTACACTCCGTACGTTCCACGTCGGTGGTGTTGCGGGTGGTTCAACTGTTGAGACAAATGTAGTATCGAAGTATGAGGGTATCCTCGAGATCGATGACTTGCGCACTATCAAGGGTAAGAATGCTGCAGGTGAGGCTATCGACATCGTTATGTCACGTCAGTCGGAGTTGCGCATTGTAGATCCTAACACGCAGATTACACTCTACACCCATGCGTTGCCTTATGGTGCAACCCTCTTCATGAAGGATGGTGCCGAGGTTAAGAAGGGTGACATGATTTGTGAGTGGGATCCATATAACGCCGTTATCATCGCCGAGTCGGAGGGTAAGATTGTCTACGAGAGCATCATCGAGGGTGTAACATACCGCGAGGAGCGCGACGAGCAGACAGGTCTCTCTGAACATGTTGTTATCGAGTCGAAGGATAAGACCAAGAACCCAGTCATCAAGATTGTTAACAAGGATGGTGACGAGGTTAAGGCATACAACTTGCCAGTGTCGGCTCACATCATGGTTAAGAATAACGCCAAGATTCACGCTGGCGATATCCTTATCAAGATTCCACGTGCTGTAGGTAAGACTGGTGGTGATATCACCGGTGGTTTGCCTCGAGTAACAGAGTTGTTCGAGGCTCGTAACCCATCTAACCCAGCTATCGTATCGGAGATTGATGGTGAGGTAACATTTGGTAAGATTAAGCGTGGTAACCGTGAGATTATCATCACATCGAAGGATGGTGATGTAAGAAAGTATCTTGTGCCATTGTCACGTCAGATTATCGTTCAGGAGAACGACTATGTACGTGCAGGTATGGCTCTTTCTGATGGTGCCATCACTCCAGGTGACATCTTGCGTATCCTCGGTCCTACACGAGTACAGGAGTACATCGTTAACGAGGTACAGGAGGTATACCGTATGCAGGGTGTGAAGATTAACGATAAGCACTTTGAGGTTATCGTACGTCAGATGATGTCGAAGGTACAGATTGAGGATCCAGGTGATACTCGCTTCTTCGAGGATCAGGTTGTTGACAAGTGGGAGTTCATGGATGTTAACGACGAGCTTTACGATAAGGTTGTTGTTACAGACGCTGGTGGCTCACAGAATGTGCAGCCAGGTCAGATTATCTCGATGCGTAAGTTGCGTGACGAGAACTCTGGACTCAAGCGTCGCGATATGGCACTTGTTGAGGTACGTCCTATCGTTCCAGCAACCTCTAACCAGGTTCTTCAGGGTATCACACGTGCAGCATTGCAGACATCGAGCTTCATCTCTGCAGCATCGTTCCAGGAGACAACCAAGGTTCTTAACGAGGCTGCTATCCAGGCGAAGACTGATGATCTTGTTAACCTCAAGGAGAATGTCATTACAGGTAATCCTATCCCTGGTGGTACAGGTTTGCGTGACTATGACGACCTTGTTGTTGGTCTCAAGGCCGATCTCGGTATGTAGTACCAAACTCTATAAAGAGAGAGGAGTTGTCCTTGTGGGCAACTCCTCTTTTTGTTGTCTGTAGATGTAGGTAGTGGGGGTAATACTTCGGATATATGTTGTATAACAACCTTGTTATAAAGTTTGTATCTATCTCTCGAACTGACTCTTTTGTGGAAACATGTCATCGAGGAACTCTATCATTCGCTTGCGGTCCTCGTCAGTTGTCTGTGCATTGTCGTTCATGCAGAACATAAGTGGGTTATACTTCTCAAACTCCCTCTTGTAGTCTGGCAGGTGAAGCTTTATCCATCGCGAGTCGGCGGCATAATGACCCGAAAGGAGGGCCTTAATGAGTGCCTTTATGCCATGTATGCGGTTGTAGCGACCCACCAGGCGTAGCTCCGCACGCTTTGTTGCTACGGCATAGTAGCTCACCACACATCGTTGTATATCCTTGTTGTGTCTGAACCTACGGCGTGTAGTACGCTGCCAATCATCGTTTAGTAGCTCTGCGCAGTGTATAACGTCGCTACGACGGTAGGCATCAAAGTTGTGGTGTGGCTCGTGGCATATGAGTTTACCCCAAAGTCTCTTTGCTATATTCTGCATGCGGTATAGCACACGGTAGTAGTTACCTCCGCGTCTGCCACGACGACGGTTGAAGCGCGCACCACGTAGGCGAACTATCGGTCTGCCATCGGCATTGAAGAAGTCCTCGGGGTGTGTCACGGCCCCAAAGAAGGTGTCGTCATTACCTACGATGTAGTGCTCCGATAGGTTGGGTATGAGGTGTAGGCATGACTCTATGGCGTGTGACGAGAATACGGGGAGTGCATCCTCGGGTATTATCTCCTTGTGGTCTACAATCTTTATTTTAGGGTGCTCATCGTTTAGCCATGCAGGGCGTTGTCCATCTGTTACTATATATATATTATTTACCCATGGTGCGAATCGTTCCACGGAACGTAGCGAGTACATAAGCTCGTTGTTCTGCATCCATCGTGCCTCGCACATGTGGTTAGGTGCCTTTGCCGTACTCTGGGCGTTGGGCATATAGCGGTTACGCCTCTCGCGCCATGCCTCATCATTGCCATCGACCCATGTGTAGACGATGTCTATGGGGAATGTAATAGACTCTTTAGCAGTCATATAGCATATTTTTAGAATGGGTATCCAACACCGAAGTTAAGGGCCATGTTACGCCACTTGAAGTCGTGTATCCATCGTTGTCCCTCTGGCTGACCAGGGTTGTGTAGCTGTATACCGAGGTCGAAGCGCAGTATCACGAATGTGGCGTCTATGCGTAGTCCGACACCTGTGTTGAAGCCGAGCTGCTTGTAGAAGTTGTCGAAGTGGAATACCTCCTCGGGGTTGCTATCCTCCGTGTCGCGTAGGTACCACACGTTACCCGCATCGAAGAATAGTGCGCCGTGGAATATCCACCATATGGGGAATCGGAACTCTGCATTCGCCTCGAGACGCACATCACCCACCTGTGCGGGGTATGTAGCATCCTTAACCTGGGGTTTGTTACCTGGTCCGAGTGTTCGTGGCACCCATCCACGCATTGAGTTGGCACCACCGCAGTAGAACATACGGTCGAAGGGTATTGAACGTCCTGCCGAGTTGCCATATGTAACGCCCACGCCGGCGAATATGCGTCCTGCGAGTGCCATCTTGTGTCCGAGGTCTATCTTCTGGCTGGCGCTTATCTCGGCACGCACGAACTGTGCGTAGCGTACGCCGAGTATCTCGTAGTAGTTCTTGCCTGGTGCATGTGACGAGAATATGCTCTCGAGACCCTGTATGAGGTTACCCACAGTCTCGATGTTGGCACGCACAAGTGTTGCGTTAGACTCGAGGTTAGAACGCTGCGTGTTGTATACCCATGAGGCAGAAAGGCCAGCATTTAGCTGTGACTCGAAGGATGTGCGTAGGTACTGATTGTCGATGTCGGCGAGGAATGCCTCGTCAACACTCTTCACATCAATCCAGTTGATGTCTATAGGTCGTATCACGAATGATGAACGACCTCCCTGCTTCCAGCTATATGCCCAGCGTGCAGAGAAGATGTTGCGCAGGTAGTATGGTCTATTCTGGTAGTCGAACGATAGCTCGAGGCGTGTTCGTGGACTTGCCACCTTCATGCCTGGTGATGTGCGGAAGGGTGTCAGGAAGCGGGGGAAGGAGAGGCCTGCTGTTATGCTCAACTCCTGTGCGCTGCGCTTCTCCACATCGCGGGCATACATGAACTCGAAGCCGAAGCGTGCCGATATGTCGAATGCCTCGGCACCACGGAAGACGTTGTCGTTAGAGTAACCGAGTGTGGCACTCAAGCCGTAGAATGTAGATGTCGACGAGGCCTCCAGGTCTACCTTGAGACTCTGCTTGAGGGCTGGTGTGGCGTATATGTTGCAGTCGAGGAACTCCTCACGTGTGTTTAGCAGCACATCGTCGTTGCTACCTTGGCCGAGGAATGTGACATATGTATCCTCTGCATCCACACGGTCGAATGTTATCTTCGAGTTACGGAAGAATCCCAACGACATTAGCTCCTTGTTGGTGTAGTCTATCTGCGAGGCGTTGTATATGTAGTTGGGAAATAGAGGTATGGTGCGTCGTAGCACAGCGTTGCGCAGCTGTGGTGTAGTGTTTAGGTCTCGGATTATTGTAAGACCGTAGTAGTATGTGGTGTCAATGTTGGCATCCTTCTTAAATCCCGTTGTAGAACGGAGCATAGGGTCGTATGTGGGGTATACGTTGATGTTGCGCAGACGGTATACGGCATTATCCTCAAGTATCTGTGCGCCACGTTCGCTGTAGCCCGCAATCGTAGGACGTATTATCATCTTAACGTCGGCATCATACTTGTTGCCTATGGTATCCACCTCATAGGATATGTTATTCACCGTGAAGTCGAAGTATCCGCGGTCGTTGAGGTATGCTGCCACACGTTCACGTTCGGCATCAAGACGTGTGATGTCGAGGATGTCGCCACGACCGAGTATTGAGGCAGAGGTGTCGGCAAGGATTATGGAACGTAACGACTCGTCGCGGAACTCGTAGTCTATAGAGTCTATGCGCGTAGGCTCACCCTGGCGTATCACATATGTTAGCTCGGCACGTCTTCGGCGACGTGTGGTGTCTATCTTACACTCCACGGTTGATGAGAAGTAGCCGCGTGTGTGTAGGTAGGTACTCAAGTTCTGTATAGACTTCTGTGTGAGTGCCGAGTCGAGGAGTACGGGCTCCTCGCCAATCTTACGTTTAAAGTTATTCCACCAGTTTGTCTTCTCGGGATTCGCCTTCTGGTATACCCACACGTAGAAGTCAATGCCGAATATACGTTTGTTTGGCGACTGACGTACGTATGCCTCCAGGTCGTCGCGGTCGGGTGTTATGCGCTCCTCACGTGGTGTTGTCTTGTCGTCCTCAAACTTCACACGCGAGAGTAGGTAGTCGCCCTCGGGTAGCGAACGCGTGACGTTACATGAGGCAACGGTCAAGACCATCACCACAAACATCACTGCTATTAACCACCTGTTACGCATCCTCTTTGTCTCTATAAAATATGCTACTCTATGCCCTGTGCAACCATCTGCCACCTCTGCTCCTCCTCCGTATGCTCTGTTATGCTATACGATAGTTTGCCATCGGTGAATGAAGCCATGCCACGCCAGTTGTATGTGGCGTTACCCTCGAGTGTCGTTGTGGGGCTCTCCACGCCGCGTGTTGTGCAGTACACCTTACCTCCGCGGTTGCGCACCTCTATACGTTCTTCGCCATCTACCCTGCCCAGGAGTGCTGCTGCTGTTGCCGAGGCTGTCATCGCCGTGCCACACGACAGCGTTATGCCAGCACCACGTTCATAGGTGGCAACAAATATGCTACGTCGTGTGCGACATTCGTAAAGCGAGACATTCACACCATGAGGGAATATGTCGGTTAGGCTCTTTACCCTCTCTCCGAGGTGCTCAAGGAGTGCCATGTCTATGCTCTCGACCTCTGCCACGATATGTGGGTTCCCCAAATTGAGTGCCGTGAAGCGTAGGTTCTTGTCCAACTTATCTATCACCTCGCCCACGAAGCGTGCGTTGCTGTCGTAGAAGGCGAAACTTGGACTCGATAGGCCTATGGGTATCTCCACCGCAAATGTCTCTATGCCCTGGGCTATGGGTGTAGCAATCGATATGTTGAACTCTCTACCTCCAGAGTATAGGGTGTTTGAGTTTAGGTATCCACGTTCAGTTGCGAGGCGTGCTACGCAGCGTATGCCGTTGCCGCACATCTCGGCATGTGTGCCGTCGGGGTTTAGCATGTCCATGCCATATGTGCCCTTGTCGTTGCGCACTACAAGTAGTATACCGTCGCTACCTATGCCTGAAGTGCGGTCGCAGGCGGCGCGTGCAAATGCCGACCAGTCGATGTCGGCGGGTGTGGTGCCACATGTTGTGTCCACCATTATGAAGTCGTTGCCCGAGCCGTGGCACTTGATAATCTCAAAGGGTGTCATACTTTGCCTCTATATATATTCGGTCAAAGATACAAATAATTTTGGGGCATTCAAAATATATATGCCCTAAAGACTCTTTTTTGTGGAGCTCTCTTGCATAAATGCCTAAATTTTTGTAACATTGTATTACGAACATAAATACTACTACTATGACCGAGAAGTTTATCATGGCAGGCTCTACGCCTGTGCATGTTGCCGATAGCGGCAAGGGTGAGAGATGTGTTGTGCTGTTGCACGGCTACTTGGAGTCTATGCTCGTGTGGGATGAGTTTATAAGCCTGCTTAAGGATAGTGTGCGTGTTGTTGTTATCGACCTGCCCGGACACGGTGTCTCGGTTGTTAATGGCGAGGTGCATACTATGGAGTATCTTGCCGAGTGTGTCGCCGAGGCTATGAAGGCTCTCGGCATAGACCGCTATAGCGTCGTGGGACACTCTATGGGTGGTTATGTGGCACTTGCCATGGCGGAGTTATACCCCTCGTCTCTAAACTCTGTTGTGCTTCTCTCCTCCACCACGTCGGCAGATAGCCAGGAGAAGTGCGACCGTCGTCGTAGAGAGATAGAGCTTATAAAGGCGGGTAAGAAGAATACGTTGGCACGCCTCGTGCCACATGCTGGTTTTGCTCCCGAGAATGTAGCTCGCATGAAGGATTATATTGAGGATATAAGTGAGCTTATCCTCATCACAGAGGATGAGGGTGTCATCGCCATCCTCGGAGGCATGATTCAGCGTAAGGACCGTGGTGTCATGCTCCGTGATAGTGGCATCCCGCATATGTTCATCTTTGGTCGTCACGACTACTATATCCCTGTAGATGTTGCCGAGCAGATGATAGCCCAGGATCCTGTGGCACGTGTTGTGTGGCTCGAGCACTCTGGACATATGGGCTTCTATGAGGAGCCGGAGTTGTGTGCCGAGGCTATACTATCAATGGTATAGATTTAATAAAATAGAGAATGGGTTGTCCGCTGGACAACCCATTACTTCTCTCAAGGATGATAGAGTTATTACTCTGCCTTCTTGTTGATGCGGCGCTCCTTGATACGTGCCTTCTTACCTGTAAGGTCACGCAAGTAGTAGATACGTGCACGACGTACTACACCATACTTGTTCACCTCGATCTTGTCGATGTGTGGAGAGTAAAGTGGGAAGATACGTTCTACGCCCACGCCGTTAGATACCTTACGGATAGTAAACATCTTTGTACGGCCAGAACCCTTAATCTGGATTACTACACCACGGAAGCTCTGCAAGCGCTCCTTGTTACCCTCGACGATACGGTAAGTAACTGTGATGGTGTCACCGGCACCAAACTGTGGAACGTCGTTCTCGCCCTTCTCCCACATCTGCTCGTTTACGAGTCTGATCAATGCATCTTTGTTCATTGTTGCAACAAATTGTTAAATGTTTATCGTTCAACATTATCGCTGTGTTGGTGCTACCATATTGCCACCCTCGACAATAATCCTTCGGACTCCCGAAATTGCACCTTCACCCATTATAAGAGGTTGATACGGGCTGCAAAGGTAAATAATATTTTTTATTTTGCAAAAGTTTAGTCGCTATAATGCTGTAAAATAGCCTTTTCTTGATTAGTTAGGGTAGCTGAATACCGGCATAGAACGCATCACGGGTATTGCGCCCTCTTCCGACTCTACGGCAAATACTATCACCATATAACGCTTGCCAGAGTCGAGCTGCAGGGATATCTGTTTAGAGCCCTGGTAGCAGTATGAGTTGAGGAACTGCTCTGCTGTGGAGCCCTTCTGCATGTAGCCACGTGCTGTGACGAAGAAGCTGTTAGCCAGTGCCTTGATGATGAAGCTCTCGGGTGATGCTCCAGGAGATACGTAGTATAGCGAGTCATCTGGGGCAATCTGGATGTAGTAGTGTCCATCCCATCCCGATGGTGTTATGTTGATGTCAACGACGTAGGTGCTTGTGAGCTTTGATGAGACGTTGAAGTCCACATCGGTGTACATCGTAGGCATGGGTAACTCGACAATTATGTGGTATATGGGTGTCGTTACGGTGTAGTTGTCGCCATCGAATGTTACGCCATAGCTATATGCCACGTAGCTGTTGCCATGCTGCATTCCGGCAAACTTGCGCACGGCATCACCTTTATATATCAGCTGTGGGCTTACTTTTCCCATCAGCTCCTCGAGGGTCATATTGTTTGCTTTGGCGAGGGCTATATAGTTATTCATCTCTGCTGCGATGAACTCTTCGGCGGTGCTCACACCCGAACTGTTGAAGTACTGCTTGTCGATGATGTTTGCCATGTACTGCACGCTGTCGTCCTTGGGAGTGTAGTATATTGTGCAGCTGTTGTATGTTATATCCTCTGCAGATAGTGTGAAGTAGTCCATCACCATCTTATCCTGTTTGACATAGACCTTAAGTGGGCGTGTCATGTATTTGTATTTTATTGTCACAATGCCGTGGCGTGTCTCCAACTCGTCGCTTGCCTCCACATCGAGTATGATGCTGTAGCTGTTTATGCTCTTTGTTGTGATCCAATCGACGTTGCTTGTCACCTCCATGCTCTGACCCTTGATGGGGTTTGTTATGGAGTAGAATAGTGCCATGTCGCCACCATAACCGTCGACATTAAGCTCGTAGCAGTCGAGTTCTATTATTGGTTCATTACCTTCTGTTGGTGCTACATCTCTCTCGCAGCTGCTAAATAGCGCAGCCATAGCACATAGGATTGTTGTGAGTGTGATACGGATGTTTATCATATCTGTGACCTAAAATTATCTGCGACAAAGATACATTAAATTTCTGTGTTGTCGTCATGTTAGCGCCAATTTTTGTGTATGCAGGTAGCTTTTAGTTGTTTTGTTGGATAAAACGTAGTAAATTTGTACTCTGTAGATTTCAAATAAAGGTTATGTTAAGTATTGATGACATCCTCAATATCGCCTCGCGTGAGGCCTTCGACGCTGCTGCTCTGGAGCTCTTTGGCTGGCAGGTGAGGCGATGTGCTCCCTATCGTCGTTATGTTGAGCTCCTCGGTGTCGACCCCTCGTCGGTGCAGTGTGTTGAGGATATCCCGATGATGCCTATCGAGCTCTTTAAGAGTGAGGATGTATACTGCGCAGATACTCCGCCAGAGATTATCTTCACCTCGAGCAATACGGGCTCTACTACGCCCTCGCGCCATATGATGGCGTCGTTGGAGATATATCGCAAGAGCTTCACCGCCGCCTTCAGGGCGTTCTATGGCGACCCTGCGCAGTGGAGCATCTACGGCCTGCTGCCTAACTATCTCGAACGCGAGGGTTCATCGCTGGTATATATGGTCGATACGCTTATCAAGGAGTGTGGCTCGGGAGGCTTCTATCTGCATGACTATGAACGCCTTGTTGAGGATATGAGGGTGGATGCTAAACCCAAGATACTACTCGGTGTGAGCTATGCTCTGTGGGACCTCGCGGAGCAGTATGCGCCTTGTTTGGAGAATACCGTTGTCATGGAGACAGGTGGCATGAAGGGTCGCAGGGAGGAGATATCGAAGAGTGCCCTGCATGATATATTGTGTCGTGGCTTCGGCGTTGAGAAGATAGCCTCGGAGTATGGCATGGCGGAGCTGACGTCACAGGCATACTCTGCAGGTGATGGTATCTTTCGTGCACCAGCCTGGATGAGGGTCATGGTGCGCGATGTAAATGACCCCTTTGACCATGCGCCAGCGGGCGGTAGAGGCGGCATAGACATCATAGATCTGGCCAACATATACTCGTGTGCCTTCATTCAGACCCAGGATGTGGGAAGGGTGTTGGAGGATGGTGCCTTTATGATTGATGGCCGTATATCGGGTAGCGATATTCGAGGATGCAACCTTTTGGTACATAATATGTAATGAAGTATAATAGCGACATACTACGCAGCCTTCACGACGAGCTATACGACACTCTTCGTGAGGTTGTGCGTATCTGCGATAAGGCTGATATCCCCTACTTCATCCAGGGTGGTACGGCTATAGGTGCTCACTTCTTCGAGGGTATTGTGCCCTGGGATGATGATATAGATGTGGGCATGACGCGTGAGAACTATGAACGCTTTCTTCGCGAGGCTCCTGCACTCCTTGATGAGGGGTATGTGCTTCAGGAGTTCACCACGGAGAGAGATACGCCCTTCTACTTCGCCAAGGTGCGTAAGCGTGGCACCCGCTTTGTGGAGAGTGAGTGGGTGGGGCTACCCATCGAGGAGGGTATATATGTAGATATCTTCCCTTATGATATTATCCCTGATGATGAGGTGTTGGCACGCCGACAGAGAAGACGTGTAGGCTTCCTTGTCAACTGCTTTATGGCCAAGAGTGTGTGGCTGTGGAGGTGGTTTGGTAGGGCTAATAATGGTGTCGTCTTTCCCAAGAGTTGGCTCTCGTGCGCAGCCATAAGGCTTATGTGTGCTACGCATAGCAAGGAGAGGATATATGAGTTGTTGCGTAGAGAGCTTACGCGATATAACGATAGTGGGGCATCGCGCTATAATATCGTGCGTATGCCCAAGGATATGATTGCTGTTGAGGCTATCCGTAATCCTGAACGTCGCCTCTTTGGTAATATGGAGGTGTGGGCGCCCTCGAACCTTGAGAGCTACCTGCATAGCCACTATGGCGATATCCAGAAGTGGTTGCCCGAGGATAAGAGGCTCAACCATGCCCCCGAGGTGTTGGGTTTTGGTCGTAGGATGGTGACCGAGGAGTCGCAGCGTATATCTGTTGTCATTCCACTATATAATAAGGAGGCGGAGGTTGGCCGTGCTGTGCTCTCTGTTGTTGAGCAGAGCCTTGCGCCGTGCGAGATTATCGTCGTAGATGATGGCTCTACGGATGGCTCACGTGCTGTTGTGCAGCGCATTATCGAGGAGCATCCCGAGGCTTGCATACGACTTATCGTGCAGGAGAATGCGGGTGTCAGTGCGGCACGTAATAGGGGTATTCGTGAGGCGCAGGGCGACTTTGTTGCACTTCTTGATGCCGATGATGCGTGGCTCACGGGTTATATCGCCGAGGTCTGCAGGCTCATGGAGTACTATCCCGATGCTGACGCCTACTCGACAGCCTTTAATATTGTCAGCGGAGAGAGCTGTGTTGCTGCTCCTGTGCCCACGAGTGAGGGTTATATAGATGTTGCAAGTGAGGCCCTCTGTGGTCGCTATCCTATCATCCCCTCTACCGCTACACTGCGTCGTAGCATGTTGCTCGAGGTGGGTGGTTTCCCCGAGGGTATGCGTATAGGTGAGGATCAGTGGCTGTGGGTGAGGATGGTGCAGCGTGGTGCGCGCTTCTGCTTCTCGCCAATGAGGCTTGTGCGCTACTCACGCACGGCATCCAATAGGTCGGCATCTATCTATCGTGCCGAGCATAGTGAGCATAGCATAGAGGAGCTCTACAATCCCGAGCAGTCAGAATCCCTAAATGAATATATTGCACGCATAGGCATCGGCAAGGCTATCACACAGTCGTTGCGTGGTGGCAGTTGTGATGCGCGTCGTGCGGCTGTTAAGTTCTCCTATACAAGGCGTTCGCGTCGTCAGTTGCGTCGCCTTAAGATGCTAAATGCCTTGCCACAAGCTTTGCGTCCTATGGTTGATGGGCTCTATACTGCGCTCGCATGGTTGATAAAGAAGAGGGGGTTATAGTGTGCATAAAGATGTTTCAAAGTAAAAGGAGTTTAGTAGCACTAAACTCCTTTTACTTTTTGGTCTATCGACTTCAGTAGGCTATATCTCTATGAGACAACCTCCCGTTGAGTAACCTCCACCAAAGACGGTCATTACCACGATGTTACCCTTCTGCATGCGGTGGTGATTCTGTGCAAAGACAAGGGCTGATGATGCAGATCCCGTGTTGCCAAGCTCGACAATATTTTGCAGTACCTGCTCGGGTCGTAGCTTAAGGTCTGAGGCTACGTTGTTGAGTATGCGCAGATTCGCCTGGTGTGCCACAAGGTAGGTCATATCCTCGAGTGTGTAACCGTTCTTCTCGAGTAGTGCGCGCACATTACGAGGCATCGTCTGGCACGCCTTGATGAATACATCCTTGCCATTTCTCATTGAGATGCCACCAGCTGTGGGGCGCATGTTGATGGCCTCGGTGCTACCCTCCATATATCCGAGTGCTTCGGTTGTAATCTCAACGATACGGGCATCGCTCTCGGCAACACGCTCCTTAGATAGGAAGAAGGCAGCAGCGGCATCGCCCCAGAGGTGACCACTTTTGGGGTCTTCAGGGTGGTAGTATGCAGTGTTCTTATCGCCACCAATAACGAGTGCTTTTGTCGCCTTGCCACTCTTGAAGTAACACTCTACGATCTCGAGTGCATTGATAAATGATGAGCATGCCGATGACACGTATATTGCCTTGGCGCCGCGTATGTTATATCTGTTTTGAGCAACATGTGCTGGTGTTGCTACGGTGTCGTGTGGTGAGTAAGATGCCGCCACTATGAGATCCACCTCACGGATGTCGTATGGAAGGTCTTTTATGGCATCCTCCACGGCATGCATAGTCATCGTATTCACATTCTCATCATCTGCTGCTTTGCATCGTGTTACGATGCCTGTGCGCTGACGAATCCACTCATCTGTCTTGCCATTCTTCTCAAGAAAAAAGGCATTATCAATTCTCTCCTCGGGGATATAAAATCCCGTTGCGTTTATAAACATAAGCTCTTCATGGTTTTGGCATTCGCATAGCGCGATATGCAATAGTTTTAAAATTGTTCTATTTTGCTAATAACTCACACCAATTGTTGTGTGCAAATATAGTAAATTGTTCGATATCTGCAATAATTAGCTGTTCTATGCTTTGGTCTATATTGTCATTACGAGCTTTGTTCTAAATGCTAAAATATTAGTCGTCAGCATATATCTGTTGACCATTTTTTTTGATGCTGGGGTGGGGTGTAGGGGGTCATCTGTCATTATTTTATGGATTGATTATTGGATATTACATAAGTTTTTGTATATTTGTAGGTTGAAATAGACGAAATTATGAGTAATAGACTTAAGATAGGAGTCTCGCAGGGCGACACTAACGGTGTCGGCTGGGAGGTTATCCTCAAGATATTTTCAGATAGCCGCATGACAGAGTTGTGTACCCCTGTGGTCTATGGCTCGAGTGCTGCGGCAGAGTACTATGCAAAGTCTCTCGTGGACTACGATAGGGTTAAGTTTAATGTTGTTGCTGATGCCTCGGTGGCACAGCAGGGAAGGGTAAACCTCGTTGAGTGTGGCGATAAGCGCTTGAATATCACGCCTGGTAAGCCCTCAAAGGCGGGCGGTGAGGCTGCCGCTGCGGCACTCTCGAAGGCTATCGAGGAGCTCAAGGCGGGCGATATAGATGCCCTAGTCACTGCTCCTATCGACAAGGAGATGATACAGAGTGAGTTGTTCCCCTACACTGGCCATACGGAGTTTTTGGCCGATAAGCTTGGTGGTGAGCCTCTCATGATTATGGCCTCGGAGCTTATGCGTGTGGGTCTTGTGACAATACATGTGCCTGTGGCGGAGGTTGCCCAGAGACTCTCAACATCCCTTATCGTAGAACGCATCAAGCAGATGAACGACTCTATGAAGCAGGACTTCGGCGTCGTGGCACCACGCATAGCGGTGCTGGCACTCAACCCACATGCGGGTGATGGTGGCTTGCTGGGTCAGGAGGAGCAGGATATAATAAAGCCAGCGATTGTTGAGGCCTACAACGATGGCGTTCTCGCCTTCGGTCCCTTTGCTGCCGATGGATTCTTCGCTGCGGGTCGCTTCAAGGAGTACGATGCGATATTGGCTATGTACCACGACCAGGGACTCTCGCCCTTCAAGACGTTGACCCCTGATGGTGTGAACTTCACAGCCTCGCTGTCGAAGGTGCGCACCTCGCCCGACCATGGCGTGGCGTACGACATCGCGGGTAAGGGTGTTGCTGATGAGTGCTCTATGCGAAATGCTATATACGACGCTATAGACATCGTTCGTCGTCGCAGAGAGTGGAGAGAGTGGACCAAGAACCCACTACCACACTTCGAACGCGAGAAGGGTAGAGATGTATCTATTAAGGACCTGCCCGAGACAGAGCATAATGACTAAAGTATTACATTGACGTGGTGTCGATGTAGGAGATAAAGATAGATAAGGAGTGCAACTGGGTAGTAATCCGTCTCGTTATTGTGGAGCTATGAAGGCACTCGAAACATAAACATTTAAACAATTATTAATCATGGTTAAAGTAACCTTTCCCGATGGCTCGGTAAGAGAGTTTGCCAAGGGAACAACTGCCTTTCAGGTGGCAGAGAGCATCAGCCCTCGTCTAGCTGCTGACTCACTTGCGGCCGAGGTAAATGGCGCAACAGTAGATATGATGCGCGCGATTGACAGTGACTGTACAATCAAATTCTTTAAGTGGGACGACGCCGAGGGTAAGCACGCCTTCTGGCACACCTCATCGCACCTCCTCGCCGAGGCTCTTGAGGCTCTATATCCAGGTATCAAGTTTGGTATCGGTCCCGCTATCGACAATGGTTTCTACTACGACGTAGACTCACCCGTTGCTATCACCGAGGCTGACCTCGAGAAGATCGAGCAGAAGATGGTGGAGCTGTCGCGCAACAAGGAGGCTCTTGTTCGCACAGAGGTGTCAAAGGCTGATGCCCTCAAGACCTTCACGGAGAAGGGTGATCAGTATAAGGTTGAGCTTATCACCGACCTTGAGGACGGCACAATATCATTCTACACCAATGGTGCCTTCACAGACCTATGTCGTGGTCCACATATCCCCAATACGGGCTACATCAAGGCTATTAAGCTTACATCTATCGCTGGTGCCTACTGGCGTGGTAACGAGAAGAATAAGATGCTCACTCGTATCTATGGTGTCTCATTCCCCAAGAAGTCGATGCTCGATGAGCACCTTGCACTCTTGGAGGAGGCAAAGAAGCGTGACCATCGTAAGCTCGGTAAGGATCTCGAGTTGTTCATGTTCTCGCAGCGCGTAGGCCAGGGTCTTCCTATGTGGTTGCCCAAGGGCGCAGAGTTGCGCGACCGTCTCGAACGTTTCTTGCGTCAGATACAGAAGGAGTATGGCTACCAGCAGGTTATAACACCACATATCGGTAATAAGGATCTCTATGTTACCTCGGGTCACTATGCAAAGTATGGTAAGGACTCGTTCCAGCCTATTCACACACCATTCGAGGGTGAGGAGTACTTGCTCAAGCCTATGAACTGCCCTCACCACTGCGAGATTTACCGTTCGAAGCCACGTTCATATAAGGATCTTCCAGTGCGTCTTGCCGAGTTCGGTACAGTATACCGTTACGAGCAGTCTGGTGAGTTGCACGGCCTGACACGTGTGCGTTCATTCACACAGGATGATGCTCACCTCTTCGTACGTCCCGATCAGCTCCTCGAGGAGTTCGAGAAGGTTATCGATATCGTGTTGTATATCTTCCGCACGTTGAAGTTCGACAACTATACAGCGCAGATATCACTCCGTGATCCTAATAACAAGGAGAAGTATATCGGCTCGGATGAGAACTGGGAGAAGGCCGAGGCGGCCATCATCAAGGCTTGCGAGGATAAGGGTCTTAAGACTACTGTTGAGCTTGGTGAGGCGGCATTCTATGGTCCTAAACTCGACTTCATGGTTAAGGATGCGTTGGGTCGCAGCTGGCAGCTCGGTACCATCCAGGTAGACTATAACCTCCCAGAACGTTTCGACCTTACATATAAGGGCTCTGATGATAAGCTCCACCGTCCTATCATGATTCACCGTGCGCCATTCGGCTCTATGGAACGTTTCGTGGCCGTGTTGTTGGAGCACACAGCTGGTAAGTTCCCATTGTGGCTCACTCCAGACCAGGTTGTGGTGCTTCCTATCTCGGAGAAGTATAACGACTATGCTAATCAGGTGGCAAAGCTTCTCAATCTTGCTGATGTACGTGCACAGGTTGACGACCGTAATGAGAAGATTGGTCGTAAGATTCGTGACAACGAGCTCAAGCGCATCCCTTATTTGCTCATCGTAGGCGAGAAGGAGGCCGAGGAGCGCAAGGTGTCAGTGCGTGCACAGGGTGAGGGCGACAAGGGTCAGATGACCATCGAGGAGTTCATAACCTTCATGAAGGGCCTTGTAGCAGCAGAGATTGAGGCTAATAAGTAATTATAGTATAAAATTAAGTTTAACTAAAAAGTTTTTAACTTGGCAGGACAATTTCCATTCCGCCCGCGCCCACAGGTGCAGGGGAATAATCAGAACAACAACAATGCTCCACAGCAGCAGCGCGATGCACGTGGTCGTCGCCCACAGCAGGAGAACCCCAACCGTATCAATGACGAGATTACGGCACCCGTAGTGCGTGTCGTAGGTGAGAATGTCGAGCCTAACCTCGTGTTGCCCATTAAGGAGGCCATCAAGTTGGCTGACGAGATGGAGCTCGACCTTATCGAGATCTCGCCCAAGGCTGAACCTCCTGTATGTCGCATCGCCGACTACCAGAAGTTCCTCTACCAGCAGAAGAAGAAGGCAAAGGAGATTAAGGCAAAGCAGGTTAAGGTTGTAGTTAAGGAGATACGTTTTGGTCCACAGACCGACGACCATGACTATAACTTCAAGCTCAAGCATGCAGAGAACTTTCTCAAGGAGGGTGCAAAGGTTAAGGCCTATGTATTCTTCCGTGGTCGTTCTATCGTCTTCAAGGAGCAGGGTGAGATTCTGCTGTTGCGCTTCGCAAATGACTTGGAGGAGCTAGCACGTGTTGAACTCATGCCAAAGCTTGATGGCAAGAAGATGAACATGATTCTTGCTCCAAAGTCAAAGAAGTAGTGACGGTGGTGGTCAGTGATGACTGCCCGACACACTCCTTGTATTGAGTCTGCGACTGCCTGGCTATCGTTGGGCAGTCGCATATGTTTAATAAGATAACATTTTGATGCTATGAAGATTTTAAGATTGCTTATGGCACCTCTTATGACCTTGGCAATGCTTGTTAGCTGCCAGTCGGAGAGTGGGGAGGTTGTGCCTACGCCCGAGGAACCTACGGAGGAGGTCAAGGCTGCGGCTGTGAACCTTAAGCTCGATGCTACCTCACAGAGTAGTATAACATTCACTATAGATAGTAGTGATGCTGTGGAGGTGCGCTGGTTGTGTGTTGCCCAGAGCATGACAGCGACAATTACGGGCGAGGATGTGATGACGCAGGGTGTTGCCGTTGAGGCAAACGTGGCCGTTAGCGTTACTGCAGATGAGCTTCTTGCGGGTGCAACATATGAGGTGTATGGCGCAGCAAGCAATAGCGAGGGTGAGATTACCATGGCCTCGGCACTCGTCGTAAAGATTGAGGCGGGAGATGTTGCGGAGGCTACATATATGCTTGGCGACAATATCACTGCTTCAACATATGTGCTCGAGGCAAATGGCTTGCGCAACGACTATGTGTCGTTCTATGATGCGAGCACCGGTTACACACTCTTCATCGACTTCTATTCACCTGTTGATGGTGCCTACCTCCCTTCGGGTGAGTACCCTTTGGGTGATGGTAGCTCTATGACCTCTGATCAGGAGTATACATATCTTACCCTCTATACCGATGGAGATCTTCTGCGCTTTGTCGATGGCAAGGCAACTGTTGTTGCTCACTACGACCCTGTGACAGATGTTGCCATTCACAGCGTAACTGCTTACTACACAATGGATAGTGGCGAGACGGTGTCGTTGCAATATAGTGGCATATTCAAGATAGAGTAGGCTCTTGATGCATGCTAAAAAATATGGTTCTATCCGCAGGGATAGAACCATATTTTTATTTACCGATAATCTGTTATAGCTACTCCTTCCACATCAGTATTGACGACTTAACCTCGCCGTTGGCGTTGTATAGGATGTTACCCTCCTCATCGACCTCATATAGCTGAATCATATATACATGCTCATAGTTTACCTGCACGTTGCCCTTGGGTATTACTATTCCGCCATATAGACGACCATCCTCGAAGGTTACGTTTACCACGGCATCCGCCTGATTTATTGCGGGTGTGAAGGTGTATGTGAAGTTGTCTACAGAGACCTTCTCCTTGCGCTCGGCATCGAGATAGCATGTCATGCTGCCTGTCTCTACCTCATACATGATGTCGAAGTACATGTTGTCATACTTATTGTAGCTGTACCATAGCGTATTCTCTATGCTTGTGAGAATGGGGTATTTTGGTATCTCCATCTCTGGGGGGTTACAGCCCGCAAGAAGACCACATGTTATAAAGCAGAAAAGCAGTTTTAGTCGTTTCATAGTCATCGTGTTAATTAATTACCTCACAAAGGTATATTTTTTTTAGCAATCGTGTAGTTTTTGTTGACGTAAAACGCCTATTTATGAAAAAATATTATATCTTTGTTATAGAAACTCAATTAAAATTAAAATAATGATTCAAAGATATAAGGGAAGAGTTGCCAGTATGTTACGGGCAACATTTGTCTGTATGTTCCTGCTTATGTCATGCAATAGACTTTATAGTCAGATATACGACATAAGGGTTGGAGGTATAGAGTTCATAAAGCTGGAGGCTCCGATTAGAAATGCTATCATAAATCAGGCGGCATGGGGATGTAATAGTAATTACGTTAGATTGGTCAATCCTGGTCCTTATGGTGCATCAGTTGAGGTTACACACTATTTTGAGGGGTCGGCAACAATAACTGTCTTTATGCAGTACTATTGGTATGATAATTTCGACAGAATGCATGTAAATGCAATGGAGAAACAGTTTCTTATTCGTTGTGTCGGTTATACAGCGACACTAAATACAACGTATTTAAAATTATATGTTGGGCAGCGATACCAACTTACTGTTAATATGACAAACTATGGTGGTTTCTCGCCTACATGGTCATCGTCAAACCCATCTATCGCTGCCGTAAATAGTCTTGGTCTCGTTGGTGCTAATAATGTGGGTACTGCAACCATCACATGTGACCCTATAGTTGGCCCAAAGATATCTTGTCGTGTGGAAGTTGTGATGCCAGATGGTGGTGGTTCTGGTGGAGACGATTCTGGCGGAGGCTCTGGTGGAGACGATACTGGTGGCGGCGATACTGGTGGTGATGACACTGGTGGTGGTGAGGATAACTTTGAAGAGTTGTATAACAGTGCTGTGCGACGTTTGGGGGAGTTGCGCAGTGAATCGATGGAGTACATAGATAATAATAGAATATAGCTATGATTAGGCATATATATGTTGTATTGATATCACTGTTGGTTATATCTGGTTGCAGTGGTTATGACTCGTGGGTTACATCGGCAACGAATGTGACAGATGTTGATGTGGTTGCAGATATGCAGGAGTCGCGCAGTGCTGTCGTGCAGAGGATGGAGAATTATGAGGTGGCATATAGTGATGATAGAGTTATTGTATACCACATGTGGGACTACAGAAAGCTTGTCGCCTGTGAGTTTGAAGATGATAAATTGTCGGCCATGGTGATGTATCTTGATAAGGATTTGGTGACATGGGATATTTTACTTGATCTATACGAGTCGTATGATAAATTGAGTGAGAGTGTAGGGCAACATGCTACATTTTTAAAGGGTGATAAGAGTGTGTATGGTGAGGTAAAGCTTGTCGAAAAAGATGGCGTGGAGTATTATAGCGTCGGTTGGAGCTATATTCAATAAATGGATAATATACAAACTAATTAACAAATAACTACTATGAGAAAAATTACAAACATTAAGTTCGCTACACTATTGGCGTTGGCCGTAGTGTTGCTTGTTGGTTGCACCAAAGAGCAGAGTTCGTTGTCGATGGATGACTTGAAGAAGAGTGCAAAGATTATGGGTCAATACACCTATGATGAGGGTATGGATTATGTTGGCGGTAAGTACGAACGTCTCATTAAGCCTGCTGCAGGTGTCATCGTTGAGGTTACTATCCCTGTAGGTGATGTTACGGGCAACGACAAGGATAAGGGTGTTGTGACATATACAACAAAAACGGATAAAGATGGTCGTTATGAGATGGTTATTCCAATGACTGATAATGGTGTTGAGGTTACCATTAAGCCTGTTGACTTTGTGGGTGTATATCAGAGTGTTGTGGAGATTAATGGCGCTACACCTGAATATTTGCATCAGGAGGTTGTCTATTCTGCAGAGTCTGCAAAGGTTGCTCTTAAGCCCAATCAGATTAAGGTTAACGATGGCATGTATAGCCACACTATAGTATCGACAGAGGATGGTTATCCTTATGTGTCAAAGTATATTGTGAATGTTGGTAAGGCTACATATACGTTGCAGTCAAACAGTGTAGGTGATGAGGTTATTAATAAGGAGTATAGACCATTTAAGGGCGCTGATGTCGAGATAAGTGTGACATACGCAGATAATGTACTTAAGTATATTGCAACAACAAATTCAGATGGTGTTGCGGTATTCAACATCCCAACCCATGATATGAATTGGTCTCCAAACATTATGGTAAATGTCAAGTCGTTCGTTGAAGATTCATTCTTATACTACAGGAATGAGTATAGCGATGATGAGCAGGCATATGTAAATGAGAGTTACGTTATCGAAGGTGGTGTATTTGAGCAGGCATCAACTATCTCTGGCACTGTGGCATTTAGTGATTTGGAGGGTATGCCAGCGCCTGAAAGCCGTGTTAAGATGAACTTTAAGCCATTTGATGGCGTAGAGACATACGGCTATAGTGTTAGCGAGTGGAGCAGTGTGCAATTCTAAAGTTACCATTTATGAGACGATATATTTTAACATTGGTGCTGTGTGTGGCTACTATTACACACTCTATGGCCCAAGATGAGAATAATAAGAACTATTTGCCCGAGAAGGGTGATATCTCTATTGGCATAGATTTTACTCCTGTTTTCAAGTATTTAGGAAATCTATTTAACTCAAGTACATCTAATACGTTAGATGGTCTTGGTGGTGCTCCTATTACAGATAATGTGGATGGTTTTAATATCGATAATATTGCACCTGATGTATCTATAATGGCGAAGTATATGCTTACTGATCATTGGGCCGTGCGTGCTAATGTGGGTATGATGTTGCGCACAAATACCACGCGTGCATATGTCGTAGACGATATGGCTCATGCCAACGACCCTTTGAGTGAGTCAAAGCTAATAGACAGTCGTAGGGTGTCGCGTAATGGTATGAGTGTTATGCTTGGAGGTGAGTATCGTAGGGGCAGTAAGCGCATACAAGGTGTCTTTGGTGCTGGTCTTATCTTTGGTTTCAATCAGTCGAAGACCACCTATCAGTATGCTAATGCACTAACAGATATCAACCACAAGCCAACCATCGCATGGAATACCTATACAGATGACTACCGTACATTGCAGAGTAAGACTGCGTCAAATCTCTTTTTGGGTGTCACTGGTAGCGTTGGCGTAGAGTGGTTCGTAGCACCTAAAGTTGCGCTTGGTGCAGAGGTTGATTTAGCGCTATACTATGTAAAGGGAGGTCAGCAGTATGTGACATCTGAGGGTTATAATACTGTGCTTGATGCTGTTGAGACGCGCTACGACGTTGAGTCGCCTGGAGATAATGCCTTCCGTTTCGGAACAGATAACCTTGGCGGTTCGTTGTATATGTCATTCTATTTCTAACAGATATTTTAGGTTTTTTCACTCTTAAATAACAGATATTTGTATTACAAGAGGCTGTGTTGGTTGTTGCCACGCAGCCTCTGTGTGTTAAATTTAGGGGTGAAAGTAGAAAAAAGTTTTGTCAGGCTGCTTGGTTTATAAAAAAATGCTTACCTTTGCGGGCCTTTTTATACGCACGTATATATAAGGTGTAGAATTATTTATTAACTTTTAATGGCGATTGTATCGCAAAAACTATTTTTCCATTATGGAGCAGAACAAAATTGTAGCGAATGAGAATTTCGATTGGAATGCGTTCGAGAACGACCTCGGTTTGTACAACAACCAGTCAAAGGAGTCTATCGAGGAGGCCTATGGCAAGACAATGTCTAATGTAGCTGTTGGTGAGGTTGTCGAGGGTACTGTTACCGAGATCAACAAGCGCGAGGTAACCGTTAACATCGGTTACAAGTCAGAGGGTCTTATCGCAGCCACAGAGTTCCGTTACAACCCTGATTTGACTGTAGGCGAGAAGGTAGAGGTTTACGTTGAGTCAGTAGAGGATAAGGGTGGCCAGTTGTCACTCTCTCACAAGAAGGCTCGTCAGCTCAAGAGCTGGGATCGTGTTAACGAGGCTCTCAACAACGACGAGATTATCAAGGGTTATGTTAAGTGTCGCACAAAGGGCGGTATGATTGTTGATGTATTCGGCATCGAGGCATTCTTGCCAGGCTCACAGATCGACGTTAAGCCTATCCGCGACTACGATGTATACGTTGACAAGACTATGGAGTTCAAGGTTGTTAAGATCAACCAGGAGTTCCGTAATGTTGTCGTTTCACACAAGGCTCTTATCGAGGCAGAGCTCGAGGCACAGAAGCAGGTTATCATGTCGAAGCTCGAGAAGGGTCAGATTCTTGAGGGTACTGTTAAGAACATCACATCATACGGTGTATTCATCGACCTCGGTGGTGTTGACGGTCTTATCCACATCACAGACCTTTCATGGGGTCGCGTAAACCACCCAGAGGAGGTTGTTACTCTTGACCAGAAGCTTCAGGTTGTTATCCTTGACTTTGATGAGGCAAAGAAGCGCATCGCTTTGGGTCTTAAGCAGCTTACTGTACATCCTTGGGAGGCACTCAATGCTGACCTTAAGGTTGGTGACAAGATCAGCGGTAAGGTTGTTGTTGTTACTGACTACGGTGCATTCGTTGAGGTTGCCCCAGGCGTTGAGGGTCTTATCCACGTTTCAGAGATGTCATGGAGCCAGCCTTTGCGTTCAGCACAGGAGTTCATGAAGGTGGGTGACGAGATCGAGGCTGTTCTTCTTACACTCGATCGCGAGGAGCGTAAGATGTCACTCGGCGTTAAGCAGCTCACTCCAGATCCATGGGCAGAGATCGAGAAGAAGTATCCTGCAGGCACAAAGTGCACAGCACGTGTTCGCAACTTCTCTAACTTCGGTGTATTCGTAGAGATCGAGGATGGCATCGAGGGTCTTGTACACATCTCTGACCTCTCTTGGACAAAGAAGGTTAAGCACCCATCAGAGTTCACACAGGTAGGTGCAGAGCTCGAGGTTGTTGTTCTTGAGATCAACAAGGAGAACCGTCGTCTTTCACTCGGCCACAAGCAGCTCGAGGAGAACCCATGGAACGGCTTCGAGAGCCAGTATGGCGTTGACAGCGTTCACGAGGGTACTGTAGCAGAGGTTACAGAGAAGGGCGCAATCGTATCACTCGGCGAGAACATCGAGGGCTTCTGCCCTGCACGTCACCTCGTTAAGGAGGATGGCACAACTTTGAAGGCTGGCGAGAAGGCAGAGTTCAAGGTATTGGAGTTCTCAAAGGCTACAAAGCGCATCACTCTCTCACACAGCCGCATCTTCGAGGAGGCAAAGCGTGCTGCTGATGCTGCAGAGAAGGCAGAACGTCGTGCAGCTGCTGATGCAACAAAGTCAACTGTTAAGAAGATCAACGCACAGGTAGAGAAGACTACTCTTGGTGATATCGCAGGTTTGGCAGAGTTGAAGGCGCAGCTCGAGAACAAGTAATAATTTCTTGTGATAAGCCGCAATCTGCGGCACATCTCTAAAAGTAAACCACTCAGGGTTGTAGGTCAACTACTATCCCTGAGTGGTTTCTTTTGTGATGCACCACATCTCACTGCTTCTGACAAGAAATTGAGTTGTGGTGCTGATAAATGGTTAGTGCCCCATCCCAACAGTAAGACCCCACGGGCTGTACTATATGTACTATCCCGTGGGGTCTTCTCTTTTATCCTCTTCTTACAATAATTGCCATATATTTATCGTTCGATATGCGATAGAAATGGTTAAATTAAGTATGAAGAGAAAGAGTATTTCAAAGAGTTTGGAGGCGGCAATATCGCGCACTGCGTATAACTTGAGTCGTGATGGCATTGCCACATCGTATGTAGATAGACTTATCGTGGAGCTTCTGGGTGATGATGCCACCTTTGCCTATAGGCTCTTGGAGCACCTTGTGGGGCAGAGAGGTGTGGGCATAGTGTTGCGCAGGGTGATGCAGGGCATCATCTACGAGCCGAGGGTTGAGGGTATGAGGCCCGAGGGCTACTATCATGCTATGTGTGTCGAGATGCTTGGCACTATCGAGGCAAAGCGAATATCTACTGCCCATCTGCTATATTATGCAACCCTCAAGGGTGAGTCTGCCTTTGCTCATGAGATGCGTGGCTATGGCATTGTCGCCGAGGATATCCTTAAGGCTATTGATGAGCTTGCCGAGGTGTCGCACGGTGGTGATGGCATGCTTCCTGTCGAGGGTCATAAATGCCTCTTTATTGTATTGAACGATGTGCAGGCATCGTAGCTGCTATAGAATAAAAATATACCCTGGACAATTTGCCCAGGGTATATTTTTGTGTATAGGTATGACTACTTCGACTTGATATACTCGTCAATAGCCTTTGCTGCCTTACGGCCAGCACCCATCGCAAGGATTACCGTTGCTGCGCCTGTCACAGCATCGCCACCAGCGAAGACACCCTCACGTGATGTCACACCCATCTCGTTAGCCTCGATGCAACCACGGCGGTTGATGTTAAGACCACCTGTTGTTGAGGCGATAAGTGGGTTTGGTGATGTTCCGAGTGCCATGATAACGACGTCGCAGTCGATCACAAAGTCGGAGCCTGCCTTCTCTACAGGCGAACGACGACCACTTGCATCAGGCTCACCGAGCTCCATCTCTATGCAGTTGATGCCCTTCACCCATCCATCCTCTGTGCCGAGTATGTGTGTTGGGTTTGTGAGCATGCGGAACTCTATGCCCTCCTCTTTGGCGTGGTGTACCTCCTCCTTACGTGCTGGGAGCTCTGCCTCGCCACGACGATATACTATTACGGCCTCTGCGCCAAGACGCTTTGCTGTGCGCACGGCATCCATTGCCACGTTACCGCCACCTACGACAACGACCTTTCGGCCCACGTATACAGGTGTGTCGGAGTGTTCTGGGTCCCATGCACCCATCAGATTTACGCGTGTTAGGAACTCGTTTGCCGAGAGTACGCCGTTGAGGTTCTCGCCCTCGATGCCCATGAAGCGTGGAAGACCTGCGCCCGAGCCTACGAATACAGCGTCGTAACCCTCGTTGTCGAGTAGTGCGTCTATTGTCATTGTGCGGCCAATGATTACGTCACTCTCAAACTTCACGCCGAGCTTCTTCACCTCGTTTATCTCGCGTGCTACGACACGATCCTTTGGGAGGCGGAACTCGGGGATGCCGTATGACAATACGCCACCGAGGCGGTGTAGGGCCTCGAATACATCTACCTGATAGCCCATCTTTGCGAGGTCAGAGGCACATGCCAAGCCTGCGGGGCCACTACCTACTACAGCCACACGCTTGCCGTTCTTCTCAATTGCTATCTGGGTAACATCGTCGCTATGCTCCAATGACCAGTCGCCCACGAAGCGTTCGAGCTTACCGATAGCCACAGGCTCACCCTTGATGCCGAGCACACATGAGCCCTCGCACTGCGACTCCTGTGGGCATACACGACCACATATCGAGGGTAGTGAGCTATCCTTATGTATCACGTCGGCAGCGGCGCGTATATCGCCCTCGGTGAGGTGGTGTATGAACTCTGGGATGTTGATGTTCACAGGGCATGCTGCCACGCAGCGTGGGTTCTTACAGTTTAGGCATCGTGATGCCTCGAGGAGTGCCTCCTCCTGGTTGTATCCGTAGCATACCTCCTCGAAGTTGGCAGCGCGGAGTTTTGGGTCTTGTTCGCGCACGGGTACGCGAGGTATCTTATTTGCCATAGCAGTTACATTTGTGTTCGCGATTGTCGTTGTCTAATCTCTCCTGGTTCTTGTACATCGCCTGACGACGCATTGCCTCCTCGAAGTCTACGGCATGGCCGTCGAACTCTGGGCCGTCGACACATGTGAAGAGTGTCTTGCCACCTACCGATACACGGCATGCGCCACACATACCTGTGCCATCCACCATGAGGGCGTTGAGAGATACTGTTGTCTGGAGGTTAAGAGGCTTTGTTGCCAGACACACGAACTTCATCATGATCATAGGACCGATACATACGCACTCGTCGTACTTGCGACCCTCCACCTCTACGAGCTCCTTGAGTAGGCCTGTCACCATACCCTTGTATCCCTCTGTGCCATCATCTGTTGCTATGTGCACGTTGCCCACCTTGCGCATCTCGTCGATGTATATGAGCATGCCTTTTGTCTTTGCGCCAATTATAACGTCGCACTCCACGCCCTGCTCCTTAAGCCACTTCACCTGTGGGTATACGGGTGCTGTGCCCACGCCGCCAGCTACGAAGAGGTACTTACGTCTCTTAAGCTCCTCCTTGTCCATGTGTACGAACTCTGATGGGCGGCCGAGGGGTCCTGCGAAGTCAACGAGGGAGTCTCCCACCTCAAGGGCGCATATCTTCTTTGTAGAGTGACCTATGGTCTGTGTTACGATAGTCACGGTGCCTGCCTCCTTGTCGTAGTCGGCAATGGTGAGTGGAATACGTTCGCCACCCTCATCGGCACGCACGATAACGAACTGTCCTGGTAGGGCAGCACGTGCTACTCGTTCGGCAGATATCTTCATCTCGTAGATGTTATCCGCCAACTTGCGTTTCTCAACAATCTTAAACATTTCGTTAATATTAGGTTATCTATTAGTTTTATTGTGTCCTACTCTGTCACTATGGCACCTATGCGCAGTGTCTGCATGGGCCTTATGGGGTCATTTGTGATAATGCGTATTCGTGCTGCGAAGGGTTCGTCTCTCCTCTCTATGCTGCGCACGTCGAGGGCTACCACTATCTCGATACTCTCCTCGGGTGCTAATGTTGTGCCCGCCATCACTTCGCATCTCACGGCCTCCGATGATGCCTCTGCACGACGTATTATGAGTGGTGTAGCTCCACCATTTGTCACCACTGTTGAGGCATAACAGACTCCGTTCGACACTTTTACATCCCCAAATTTAATAATATTTTTTGAAATATCCGCCCTCGGAGCTGAAATATCATCAATTAAGTCGAAATTGTCTGTCGCCACCACCTGTGTGCTCACTGCGTATTGTGCCTCAATGCCGTTTATGCCTATGCTCAATATGTCGGTCAGTGTTCCATATATATCGCTGTTGGGGGCTATGGTGTAGCATAGTCGTATGTCAGCGGTGGTGTGTGGCGCCATCTGTCTGGGGTAGTCCACGGTAAGTGCGCCTGATGATAGCTTGGGCAATATTGTTATTGATATCTCTTTGTCGCTATTGTTTACGCACTCTATGACACTCTCTGTGCTCTTGCCCTGCTCCACGAAGCCGAAGGCGTGAAATGTGCTCATCAGTCGCAGTCCGCCACCCATGTCAAAGGGGTATATCTCCTCTATCGACCTTTCGCGTGGCTGTACGTAGCCTGTTATGTGGAGTGTTGTTAGCCTCTCCGTGTCGGATGTATGTACTATGATGTCCTTATCTATGCGCCCTGGTCTGTTCATCGGGTCGTAGCGCACCTCGAAGCGAAATATCTCGCCTGGTGCCACACTCCGACTCTCATATATTGCCGATGTGCATCCACATGTTGTTGATATCTTTGTCACCTCTATGCTGTGCTCTGCGGTGTTCACCGCCTCGAAGGAGCATGCCACCGAGCCACCATCCTCGGCAATGTCTCCGTAGTCGTGTGTTGTCGTTGTGAAGCGTAGGGCACTTATCCCTGCCTGCTGTGCCTCTATGTGCTGATGTGTGAGCAGTGCTGTGATGATAAGTATCGCGTATTTATATAGGTGTTTCATGCTACAAAGGTATCATTTATCCCCGATTTTAGTGTAAAAGATAATTTTTTTTGAAATTTTTTGCGAAAAAGTTTGCAGAATAAAAAAAATGCACTACCTTTGCACCGCAATCGAAAAGATAACGGTTCTTTACAATGCCTGAATAGCTCAGTTGGTTAGAGCACATGACTGTTAATCATGGGGTCCTAGGTTCAAGTCCTTGTTCAGGCGCACAAGTGCATGGGATGCACAAGAAAGAGGTAGCAAACGATAAGCTGCATGGCGAAGGCCATAGGAGGTGGAGGAAATGCCCAAGTCTCGATAAGCAGTAATTCGCGGTCGAGCTTCGAAAGATGACGAGACTCTTAAAAAAAACTTATCGAAAAATTTGCAGATTAAAAAATAATGCTTACCTTTGCAGTCCCAAGCCTTAACAAACGGGAGCATAGCTCAGCTGGTTCAGAGCATCTGCCTTACAAGCAGAGGGTCAGGGGTTCGAATCCCTTTGCTCCCACAAGAATAAAGACGACATTTAGTCGTCTTTTTTTTTGACTATGGTCATGGGTATAAGATGCAGAGCAGACGACAGGTGTCGTCTGTTTTGCTTTTTGTGTTATGGTCGTGTGCAAGCCCCCGCCCATATTACAACAATCAAAAGCAAGAGGCCTCCTCTGCATCTTGTTCTCCGCAGATTTGTGAGGTGCAAGGCATTACTCACGATATATGGGGTTGAGCCGATATGGTGATTATCTATTGCTCGGCTGCGCCTGCGCTTTTTTATGAGGAATCGGCTCTTCGGCTATCGCCGTTCGAATCCCTTTGCTTCCACTAACAAAACAGAATAGACGACTTATTAGTCGTCTTTTTTGTTTTTATACCTGAAGGCGTAAGGCTGCATAGCCGGGACAGCGGGACAGCGGGACAGCGAGAGTAGAGACCTGAAGACAGAGACAACGCATTCCTTTTATGACGTTTTATGCCCTTTGGTACCCGAGAATGACAAAGGGCACAAAGGGTCACAAGGGTTACAAGGGGCAAAAAGGTTAGAGACAGAGAGACAGAGACAACGCATTCCTTTTATGCCCCTTTTGACCCTTTATGCCCTTAAAGCATATACTCGAATGTAATAACCTATATTACAGCGATTTATCCCATCTTTCCGCGAGCTCTCCAAAACCGCGTCTGTAACTGCCTGATAATCAGCAATATGAAAAACTCGCAAAAAGAGCCTTTTCAATATGTTGATAATCAATGCGTTATATATGGTGTTACGGAAAAACAATCCTCTGAAAAATTTGTTTTTAGGACTTAAGGTATCTAATTTTGCATCAACAAACAAGCTTAAACCAATTAAAAGTTTACATTATGAATTATATCCGTCTATTTTTTGTAGCTCTATTTGCCATATCGTTCATCTCATGCGAGCATGCTGACGATGAGCAGATATCGGGTAACCCCTATCCCGTGGAGGATTATTACCAGGGAGAACTTGTCAAGAGTGATGATGCTGCCGAATATAGAGACACATGTGTGCAGATATGGCGTGACAAGACCACTGATAAGTATGGGCTTGTGATTCATATTAATGGTCTCATGGGTTACGAGTTATTGTTTCTGGAGGGTATAGACTATCGTACCGAGTCCGATGTTCTCTATCTTGAGGCGAACAATGTTGAAGGTACAGCAGGTGTTGTAGAAACTGTGACTGTAACATCGTTGCATGGCACCCTTGACCAGCATCGTCTACTAATGACCATAACCTTCGAGGATGCAACCTGGGAGTTCGATGGTGTGGGAGTGTCCCATAAAGAGTAACAAATAAATTAATATTGTAGCATTATGAAAAGGTATCTATTTTTAGTTGTAGCGGCATTGTGCATGGCATCATGTGAGGAGGTTAAGGAGGATATCCTTATGGATGTGCCGGAGATTGAGTTTGAGGAGTCGGAGATTACTCTCGGAGCAGAGGCTGTTGAGGAGTTTATAATCCCTCTATTGTCTACGGGGGTAGATGAAGTGTCTATTCATCATATGGGTAGCATATATGATAATTGGGATGTCGACGAGGAGAGTGGTGACCTTACGCCCAAGGAGTCATGGATAGAGATTGTCCGCGTCATCAATGAGTATGATAACCCTACACGTGCGCTTCGCGTCTGGAAATCTGCAGTTGTTGTGCGCATCAAGGCTAATGACACTGGTCGTGAACGCAAAGCTGTAATCACTGCTCGTAGCTTTACGAAGAGTGATCAGGTAACACTTATCCAGTCTGCGCAAGCTGAAAATTAGCTCTTGTTATATAGCCTCCCAATTGCGAGAGAGTCTCCATTAGATAGTTGATGGAGGCTCTCTCTCTTTATGTGGTCATATTTGTTCAAAAGTTAAATGACGATGATATTTCGTTGGGGTATTTAGATATGAATTTTTTCGTCAAACTAACATATCTTGTTATTCTGACAGATATCGATGTTGTCAATAAATCTAAATTTTTTTTAAGTTGAGTGCTATAAGCTAAAATAATCATGTTATAGGATAAAATTATATTGTTATGTGTAAAATAACCCAATAAACGAAAAATTGACCAATATTTCAATAACCATATATATAAAGATAAGAATATCTCCATAATATCTCCCTCCTGGGCGTATGTGGGGATATTTTGTCATTTTGATTATAAAATAGCATATTCTGTTAAATAAACTATAATAATCATGGATATGACTAAAAACTTTTATGATGGATAAAATTGCGCTAAATTTATTGTGTAGGAGGAAAAAAGTCAAAAAGATAATGTATTTAAAAAAAAGATATATTCTCACAAATTAATATTCACCTATTGTTTATATATATTTTTTAGCATATGTTTGCATTCGAAAAAGAATAGAAAAATCATAATTAAGATTGATAAAGTGTAGCTTTTGAAGGTAAAAAATTGAATGTTGTGGCGGCATGATGATGCTCGGATGATAGTGACAGATGATATATGCGGGCACCGAAGGCGCAACAGGGGTTAATGATTAAATAAATTAAAACAATAAGGTTATGAAATTAAAGTTCTACATCCCATTACTTCTTGGCATCTTGTTCTCGGCAAATGTCAAGGCCCAGGATGTTGCCATCAAGACAAACCTACTATACGACGCTACGGCGACGGTGAACCTCGGTGTTGAGGTAGGTCTTGCTCCGAAGTGGACACTCGACATCTCGGGAAATATAAATGCTTGGAACGTCAAGGAGGAGGCACGTTGGCGTCATTGGCTGGCGCAGCCCGAGGCACGTTATTGGTTCTGTGACCGTTTCTCGCGCCACTTTATTGGCTTCCATGCCATCGGTGGACAGTATAATGTTGGAGGCATAGAGAATAATATCAGTTTCCTTGGCTCCGACTTCAGTAATCTATCCGAAAAGCGCTATCAGGGATGGGCTGTGGGTGCTGGTGTAGCATATGGTTATGCCTTCATCCTCGGTAAGCATTGGAACCTTGAACTTGAGTTGGGCGTAGGTTATGCCTACTTTAACTACGACATCTTCAGCTGCACGGGTTGTGGCAAGAGGGTAGGTGCGGGTGACCACAACTACTTTGGCCCTACAAAGGCGGCGATAAATTTAGTATATGTATTTTAAGTAATGACTACAGCGATGAGACGATTTATAGTGATATTAGCAGCTCTGTTTGCCGGTGTTGTGGCAGCAGATGCGCAGACGGTGAGTGGTGTGACTGTTGCGGACTACACCATGCAGCGTGCTGGCGAGTATGTTGTAGTGGATATGGATATCGACATTAGTGACCTCAAGGTTAAGGGCTCTGATGCTGTGGTGCTGACACCATATATCACCAGCGGCACCAACTCGGTAGCTCTACAGTCGGTGGGTATATATAGCCGTAACCGCGACTTCTACTACCAGCGTAATGATGATATTAAGCCCCATGGCGAGGATGGCATGGCTTACCGCAGTGGTAAGGCTCCCGAGGTGGTGGCATACCACACTGTTGTGCCCTATGAGGCATGGATGAATGGCAGTCAGTTGGTCTTCCAGCGCACAGATTGTGGCTGTGGTAATGCGGTTGTTGCCTCTGAAAGCAGCGTTCTTGTTGATGGCTTTGGTGTTGAGCCATTCAAGCCTACGCCTATATATATCTGCCCAGATGTGGAGTTTGTTCCTCGCGAGATTAGTGGTAGGGCATATGTAGACTTCCCAGTGAGCAATACAGATATCGACCCCAACTACCGTGGTAATATTAGTGAGATTGCAAGGATAGTAGCTACGATAGATGCTATGAAGCAGGATGAGGATGTCGCCATCACCTCTATAACAATCACGGGCCATGCCTCACCCGAGAGCCCTTATAGCAATAACGAACGTCTTGCGAAGGGTCGTGCCGAGGCGTTGAAGCGCTATGTCGAGTCGCTACACCTCTTCGATGAGGATATCATCACTGCGGACTTCGTGGCGGAGGATTGGGCAGGCTTGGAGAGTTATGTGGAGACATCTACACTTGCCAACCGCGATGCTATCCTTGAGATTATCCGTTCTACGGATGACCCCGACCATAAGGAGTGGCTTATCAAGAGTCGCTATCCTGCGGACTATCGTCACCTCTTGGACAACTGCTACCCAGCATTGCGCCACTCGGACTACACTATACGCTATGCGCAGCGCCGTAGCAACAATGTTGCCGACATTGAGGATGTCATGAACACTGCGCCACAGCAACTTACGCTTGAGGAGTTCTATCTCCTTGCCCAGCACTACGAGTCGGGTAGCGATGAGTTTGTGGAGTTGTGGGAGGTTGCTGTGAGGATGTACCCCCAGGATGAGACTGCCAACTTCAATGCTGCGAATGTGGCTATGGCTCGTGGTGACTATGATAAGGCCTCGCGCTATCTTGACAAGGCTGGAGATAGCCCCGAGGTGACATACTCGCGTGGCTGCATAGCTCTCGGTGAGGGTGACTACGATAAGGCGCTTGCCCTCTTCCGCGAGGCTGATGAGAGAGGTGTTGCCGAGGCGCGAGCTGCAGTAGAGGCAATAGAGTCAAATTGGACTGTACGAGTAAAATAAATCAATATAATAAAATAACCTAAAACATTGTAAATTATGAAAACCAAGTATTTCTTTCTGGCACTTGCTGCCGTGCTCACTGTAGCATGTTCAGAGAAGAATGAGACCAATGAGGGAACTCCTTCTGCTGGTGTCGCTGCGGATAAGGGCTATCTTGCCATCGACCTTAAGTCATCAGAGGATGTTACACGTGCTGATGGCGTATATGAGGAGGGTACTGCTGCGGAGCAGACTATCACTGGTGCGTCGTTCTTCTTCTTCGACGCTGCGGGCAACACCTTTAATATCAATCAGAATGGCAACTACTTCTATGTTAGTGTTGCCGATAATGGCGGTGCGGAGTTGCCAAATATCGAGTCTATGACAAACCCTGTGCTGGTTGTTGAGAAGTATAAGGGTCAGTTCCCAGCGAAGGTTGTTGCTGTGGTAAACTATCAGGCGACAGCAAGCCTCTCGCTTAACGACCTTAAGAATAACCTTCAGACCGTAGGTCACACATCGGGCACTAACTTCATCATGACAAACTCTGTATATGCTAATGCTGCGGGTGAGCAGGTTGATGCTACGGAGCTTGTCATCGACAACTTCCAGACGACTGCCGAGAAGGCTCTTGAGAACCCTGTGACAATATATGTTGAACGTGTTAATGCGCGCTTGACAGTTACTGGTCAGGGCGTTGTGGATACAGGTGTTGAGCTTGATGGTGAGCCTGTATATGCTGACATCCTCGGTTGGAACATCATTGGCAACCAGACAGAGTCATACTATGTTAAGAGTATCGACCCTGCATGGACAGATGCGGCGTTGGGCTTCGTGTGGAACGATGCTGCCTACTACCGTTCATATTGGGCATCGAAGAGTGTGTCAACAGCTACAGATGGCGACTTCTCGTACAATGAGCTTACCAACAATGACAGCACCGTGGTATACCTCGGCGAGCAGGTAGGTACACGTGCTACATATGTTGTTGCTGCGCAGTTGCAGAATGCTGCGGGTGAGGCGTTGGAGATTGCACAGTGGTATGGTACAAACTATGTTGGTGAGGATGCGCTTTTGGTGGCTGTAGCACCTACGCTTAAGAATAAGCTTATGCAGTTCAATGGCGTTGATACCTACACCTCTATCGACGACTCACAGATTATGTGCGTAGCAGGTGTTGATGGTGCCGAGAGCTATGAGGTAACCTTCCAGCTTGCTGATGGTGTGGATGCTACTAACTGGTACTCTTTCGACGGCGCAACATACACGCAGGTTGATGCTAATGCTATTCTTAAGGCTGTTGAGCCAGCGAAGGTGTGGAAGAGTGGTATGACATACTACTATGCAGATGTTAAGCACCTCGGCTCTACAGGCTCTGTAGGTGAGTATGGCATCATCCGTAACCATAGCTATAAGGTTGCTATCAAGGGTGTTGCTGGCTGGGGTACTCCTGTCTATGACCCAGAGGCTAATGTAGTGCCTGTGAAGCCAACAGACAAGGAGACATATATCTCTGCCGAGATTAATGTTCTTGCATGGCGCGTGGTATCGTACGACGTGGTACTCGAGTAACGTAGTGATGATATTATGGGGTCCGCATTGTGGACTGCACGGCGGGCCCCATCTTTTAATTAGATAGCGAAGTATTAACCTAAAGGCTTCTGTGAAGTGCACTTCGACATCGGTGCAGAGAGTGATGTCGCACGGAGAGGATTATACGTATCTCTCCCACCAACATTGATTATTAGAGCCCGCTTTGGGGCCAACGATATATGACAGTCTTGCTGAAGATAAGACTTTTAGATGAGAAATAAGTAAAACGTAAAAATATTAATAAGAATGAAGACCCAAGCTAAATTTTGTAAGTGGGGTTCGATGCTGGCCACTTTGTTTGTAGCACTATCGACCAGCTCATGTAAGGAAGGTTTCATCTATGAGGGTGAGGGCGACTGCGGTACATACTATAACATAGAGTTTAAGTATGACTATAACATGAAGTTTGCGGATGCCTTCGCTAATGAGGTAACCTCTCTCTCGCTATATGTCTTCGATCAGGAGGATACGCTTGTTGAGACTGTCACTGTTAGCGATGCGGCGAGACTCGCTGCTGATGACTTTGCCATCGCCCTGGAGCTCGAGAGTGGCAAGTATGAGCTTGTTGCATGGGCGGGCCTCGGAGATGAGGAGTCGTTCGACCTCTTGGCAGATGTTGCTGTGGGCAAGACGAAGCGTGAAGAGTTGCAGGTGGCTCTCAAGATGTCCGAGGCACGACGTGTGGAGGCCGACTTGCAGCCCTTGTACCATGGTGCCATGACCCTCGACTATACCTCGGAGCCAGGCACATATGTAGAGACTATGTCGTTGGTTAAGGATACTAATGTAGTGCGTATCATGCTGCAGCAGATGTCGGACGGTCTTGTTGCCGATAAGTTCCGTTATGAGATAACTGCAGATAATGCTCTTCTCGACTGGAATAACGATGTGTTGAGCAGTGGTGAGCTCACCTATGCTCCGTGGAGTGTTATGACAGGCACGGCAGACGTAGCCCCCGGCTATGGTACAAGTGATGCCACACGTGCCGACCAGGTATCTGTTGCTATCGCCGAGTTCACCATCAACAGAATGATTGATGGCCAGAGCCCTATTCTCACCATATATAACATCGAGGAGGATAAGGCTGTGCTCTCAATCCCTGTTGCAGACTATGCACTTCTTGTTAAGGGCTACTACAACCGCGACATGAGCAATCAGGAGTACCTCGACCGCCAGGATGAGTATAGCATGACCTTCTTCCTTGATGAGGATGGCAATTGGCTCTCGGCATCTATCATCGTCAACGCATGGCGTGTTGTTTTGAACGACGATATCCTCTAACCATAACCATATAGAGCTATGAGAGATTGGATTTATAAGCTGATGATGGCCTTCGTGGGTGTCTCGCTTGTTGGCTGCAACACCATCTATGAGTATGGTGCTTGCCCAATGATGGATGAGCCTCATGATGTGAACTTCGTTCTTGCCATCGACAACCACAATACTACACGTGCGTCATGGGATGATGCTACGGCAACAGATGAGCTCGGCGTGGGCTTCGAGAATAGGATTATGGCCGAGAGTCTCCGTGTGTCGATATATACGGCCGACAACCTCTATATAGGCGATGTTGAGGAGCTCATGTATTGGCCTATCAGTGAAGATGGCAGCCGCTATCAGTTCCATGGCACTGTGCCTGTGGCACTCCTTGAGCACGCCTCGACTCTCGCTGCGGGTGTGGCGCCAGAGTATAAGTTTATGGTATATGCTAACTGCGACGAGGGCGATGGTGGGGCAATCACCTATGGCTTCGATGACCTCGATATGACAGGTGGTGCAATGCCTATGTGGGGCGTTAAGCAGGTAGATATCTCGAGCCTCCTCAATAAGCGTGTTCAGGAGCTCGGCACTATCTCGTTGTTGCGTGCCGCTGCCAAGATTGAGGTGTTGGTTGATGAGTCACTTGCAGACTGCACAATTGATGGTGCGAGCATCAACTATCACAACCGTTCGGGCTATGCACTCCCCGCAGGTTGGGATGCTACAGCCTCTACTACCTCTTTGGACCGCGATGCTATCTTCCGTGAGTATCGTCAGTTACACACATCACCACATGCACTCACCGAGGTGGAGAGTGGTCGAAGATATGTGATGTATGTTCCAGAGTATAACAATACCATCTTCCCCGACTTCGAGGCGAAGATATCGTTGAATGTGACCTATAACTCTACAGTCTTGGAGTTCCCTGATGCGCTGCAGTTTAGAACGCATGTAGATGGACGTCCTGCGGGTGAGGCGTCAAACATCGTGCGTAACACCATCTACCGTTTCCGCATCACGCAGGTGAAGAGTGGCGACCTTGTGCTTAACTATGAGGTAGCCGATTGGCAGAGAGGCGATAATTGGGCATGGGAGCAGCACTTCGATTACCCCAACTACCACAACCCTGTGCTTCCAGATAGCGCGGTGCGTGATGGCGACGCCTCGAATGACATATTCCCCGATATGCCTACGATGTATTATGTCGCCCCCAACGAACGTGGTAACATCGTCAGCGAGGAGGGTGCCTTCTCATGCTGGTTCCAGATGGTGAGTCCTACGGGTCAGACATGGTTGCCCACGTTGCGTGCAGCATCCGATAGATGCGAGATACGCGTATATAAGGAGGTTGATGCAGTGACACGTGTATTGGTTTACACCACCGAGAGTAGTATCCTTGATGAGAGCCTTAAGGATGGTTCGCAGCTTGTAGCCTTCAACGGCTGGTATAACATCTTGATTATACCTACAGATGCGGCATATACAGGTAAGGCACGCTTCGGCATCACCTACACACAGGATTGGATGGGCGCAGGATCACGTTATCTGCTTATCAATGGCGAGGTGGATCATATAATATGGCCCAATAGCGGCTCTGAGCCCCGCATCATCGACATCCAGCAGGTTACTAACTAACATATGGTTGAACTACTATGATAGGATATATGAAATATATAGCGATGGCGCTTCTTGCCTCACTCGTTGTTGCATGCCACCATGATGGCGATGTAGAGGAGCTTCAGGGAGGTGTTCGTGAGGCGGCGATAGTGCTAAATGTTGAGGGTGGCAGCCTCGGTGTCGAGACACGCGCCAGCGACATCGAAGATAATGAGGTGGAGAGTGCTATACGTCACCTCGACATCATGATTTTTGAGGATGCAGAGGATGATGCCGATAAGCACCTCTTCTATCACCAGCGTGCCACCACAGCCTCGGCGAGTGGTGCTGTACGCCTCGGTGTTGACATCGACGACATCGTGTTGGGTGCAAAGTATTGGGTATATGTTGTTGCCAATAGCACGCTTGATGTCTCTACATATGCAAATGTGGGCAGTGTCGAGAGTCTATTTGACCTCGAGGAGGAGCTACATAACTCGCACCTCACAGGTTTGGGCTTGCAGAATACTCCTTCGCACTTTCTGATGGATGGCTGCGCCTATATGGGTGCTTCGGAGCCTGTGCAGGCTGCCGCTATTGTCATCGCAGAGGAGAAGATAACAGATACTGTGGAACTTAATGTTAGGCTACGTCGTGCTGCGGCAAAGGTTGTCGTTAAGCTCATTGCGGGTGAGGCTATTGAGTTTACAAATGGCATCGAGGATGCTACGCCCGGTTACTATGTGCGTAATGCCCCATATGTTACACGTGTGATGAACGATGGTGTTGTGCGCCAGAGTGAGCACCTCGAGACCACGCACGAGTCAATGACTCCATACTATAAGTGGATTGCCGATGAGCATGGTAAGGTTACAGCGGTGGAGATTACGTTGTATCTCTTGAGCCACATATGGCAGACAAACGACAGCTTTAGCTACGCTACAAACCTCCTTGTCGACATCCCAGCTCTCTATAGCACGGAGATTGATGATACCATCGTTGTTAAGCCCCACCCGAATAACTACTATCAGGTGCCTATGAGCCGCGATTTCATGTTCCAGCGCAACCACTACTACGAGGTAACTGCCATTGTGCATGCCCCAGGTGCCGAGGACTTCTCCGAGCCGGTTATAATTGGCGACCTTAAGTATAGTGTTCACCCATGGGCAGAGCATAGGGTAGACATCGGTGGCGAGGATGGCCCAGAGTACCTCAAGGTTAACCTCGATGAGCTTAAGATGTATAATACGGATGTAGACTCTACATCGTTGCTCTTCTCCTCGTCATCGCCTGTGACTATCACTGTGGCTGATAGCTACTATATCGATAAGTTTGGTATCAGACAGAATATCAGTGCTTCGACATATAGGATAAGTGGTACGACGGATGATGGCGCTATCTCGGGTAACATCACCGTTCATAGCACCCTGCCAACAAACAATACCATCCGCTACTTCACCCTTATCGTCACTAACGAGACAGGACAGCAGGAGATGGTGCTTGTTGAGCAGTTCCCATTGGTATATGTGGTAAATGTTTTGGGTCACTACTCATACCGTGATGACTTCAAGAGTGGTAGTAATGCCCCTACGACTATCTATAATCAGGGTTCGTCAATAGGCAGTGTTAGCCTTGGTCGATGGAGTGCTGCGACAGGCTGTTGGAGCTACTCCTATAGTGCATCGCCAGGAGGCTTCTGGACCTCGAAGGTTGTTCGAGAGACCTACCCTTCGACACACTACAACGCCTCGTACCGTGGCCGTTCGGATATCGACTACTATGGCTACTATAGTTCGGGATGGGGTGACTCAAATGTCCAACTTCGCTATAGTGGGGCACAGGATCCGGGTAATGCACGTATGTACCATGTGCGTATCACCGCCACATCCGAGGACTATAACCTTGGTGTGCCTCGTCTGACAAGTGACCCGAATGTAGACTTTGAGTTTACTGACCCAGGTGATGATAATGCAAACCTTGTCTCGCCATCGTTTATGATTGCATCGCGTTTGGGCTTTGTGAACTCCAACAACTTTGGTGCAGCAGATACGCAGACCAAGCGCTTGTCTCTCTCGCGTGATCACTGTGCATATTATGTTGAGGTTGCTGACGATGGTACTGTGTACGACGACTGGCGTCTACCCACAGCGTCAGAGTTGCGCATTATCATGCAACTTCAGGGCACATCATCGCAGAGTGCCGATGCTATCGACTACCTCCTCAATGCCGACTACTACTACTCGGCATCAGGTCCGGTATTTAATCCAAAGAATGATAGCAACGTGAGTGAAAGCCGTGCTGATGAGGATTCGTGGGCTATACGATGCATCCGCGACGCATATTAGTATTGGCTGTTGAGAAATAACTGTTAATCAGAAAGATTATGACAAGACGATTTTCATATATAGTAACTGCTATCGTGGCGCTGTTCAGCGTAGCATGCCATAGCGATGTCGACGTTGTGCCCACTGTGGAGGATTGCGTTCCCGAGGGCTGGACACGTATCGAGTTTACTGCCAATACCCCTCTTATGACCGAGGTGGTGGTTCGTGGTGCCGACCCTGATGGCATCGATGTGCAGAACCTAACACTCTTCTGCTTCAACGACTTTGGCCTATATATCGCCCATGTAGAGGCGGAGCTATCACCAGCCATCGAGACACCCTCGTTGTCGGGTGTATATACAGCCCTCATCCCCGAGGATACGCGCATCATACACTTCGTTGGTAACCAGAACCCCAGCCTCTATGATGAGAGTATGTTCCGCAACCGTACGGAGGATGAGATACAGGTAGATATGGTGGGTGCTTCGGGCATGATTATCTATTGGAGCCGTTTTATCTTCTCGAATGATGGTAACCACCAGCAGCAGCTTGCAAATGTAAACAATGGCGAGGGTATCAAGCTCATCCGCAACCAGGCGAAGATAACTATTGCTAACCCTACGTCAAATGGCTTTATAGATATCACGGGCTGGACAGCAACAAACATAAATGCCTATGGCACCACTGCGCCCTACCACCCCGATAAGCGCTTCCCAACAGATGGCACAGCCTTCGAGTGGCCTGGTGACGACTTCGTTACGCTGCCTAATAACCGCACAAAGCTATCTAATATTACGGAGGTTACATCGAAGCCCGAGGAGTATATCTTTGAGCATGAGAACTCGTTGTACGACCCTGTGAGCATCATCATCAAGGGTAAGCCTGTTGGTGGTAGCGAGGAGCTATACTACCGTGTGATGATTATTGATGAGATGGGCGAGCAGCTTATGATTCGTCGTAACCACCACTATGTGCTCAACATCGTTGGTCGCCTGACATATGGCTCGAAGAGCTTCGAGGAGGCACTCTCTTCTCCTGCAACAAACAATATATGGGTTGCTGTTGCCGATTGGGTTAATGAGGTGTCGTTTGATGGCGTAACACTCTCGGTGAGTGATACGGAGGTTGTCCTTGGCGAGGATAGGGCAGGTGGAACATTAGAGCTTGACTACACCATTGTCAGTGATACTCCTCTTACGTCAGAGGATGCAGCACAGGTGTCATGGATTGAGGGTAACACCGTGGCGGCACATAACTTCAACCACACATTTACGGCTGATGGATATAGTGGCAGTGGTAAGGTTACAATACACCTCTTGGAGATGGGTGACAATGCTATGCTTGAGGGTACTCTCATCGTCAGAAAGGGACGTCTGCAGCGTGCCATAAGGGTTGTGCTCATCAAGACACAGAGCTTTACGCCGGTGTGGGCGGCAACGCAGATCTATGGTGGTGATGTTGGTGAGCTTGCTACATGCAAGTTCTCTATCCCCGATGACTTCCCCTTCTTCCCATTTAATGTCTATGTGTCGGTTAATAGTCTCGATGTGCGCACTGCAACAACAGGTCGTGTGTTGCCTGTTGTGCGTAGGGGCGATGAGGGCTGGTATGGCGAGGATAATACCTTGGGATACAAGTATGTATATACTGTCACAGAACCAGGTGTTCAGCGTCTATACCTACATAGCATCCTCGAGCATGAGAATGGTGGCGTGGATAGTATTACCCTCGAGGCGGAGTTCTTCGAGACAGCACACAAGGAGTTCCGCTATGCCTCGCACCAGAATACTATAAATGTTGCAGACCTAAATACATATAGTGTGTCTGGCGTGAGTGACGAGCCTATATACTATCGTCTTGTGCCACGTAAGGTAAATGCCCCTGTGCAGCTCGATGTGTTGCTGCAGAATGTCGCTGCGGGAGATGATAATCCCGAGGCTATCAATGCAGGTGCCCAGGATGAGTTTTTCATCTACTCACGTACACTCGACACTCTCGCAAGTGCCTCTGACCTTGCTATGTTCGGACTACCAGCCGATTGGCAGCGCGACTGTCACTACTATGATGTTGACGAGGCCTATTGGCAGCCAAGCATCAACGGCCGTATGTTCATGTTCCAGCCCGTGGCTCCCGAGAAGAGTGGTGATGACAAGGGTCGCTATACACTCCTGCTTAAGACTAATACGTCGCATTGCGATGATATGATACGTGTAGCCTCTAATGGTCAGGAACGCCTGTCTGTCGTTAACCATGATGCTGGCTTGATGTATGATGGCAATACTTATCGTTCATTCATCTTCGAGCTTGCTACCTATCGTCCCTTCCGTTTCGCAGCGCAGGTGGCAATAAATGGTGGAGAGCCTGTGGGTACGTGGAATAGTGCTCCAGATATGCTTACGCAGCCCGACCCCGTGGATAATCTCGAGTGGACATATATTCCTAACCAGAAGGTAGACATACACCTTGATATAACAAGTTTTGTGGGTAGTGATGGTCATTCTGCAGACCCCTTCGGCACTTCGTTCGAGGTATATATCGATGCTCCAATGCTTAAGATAGATGAGAACCGTCTTACAGCCCAGATGGCGGCGAAGCTAAAGCCTCACGCCACCATCCATGGTAGGTTTGTCTATACTGTGGATGCCTCACGCGAGGAGGAACGTAAGTCGGGCAGTGGTGCCGCAGTGATGGTTGCAGACCCCGCGGCAGCATCGCAGCAGGGAGAACGTAAGACATTGCCATTTGTAACTTCAAGCATCACATCTGCTGGTGAGATTGTCATAAGCTCCCAGACAGAGGTGTGCGAGTTCTTTGAGAAGCGTTTTAAGGTTAGCAACGTGCTTATGGAGGGTGATATAAGATACCTCGAGGGCGGCCAGCAGCATAGTGTTGCCAAGGGTGAGTTCGTGAGCTTCGCAGTGGAACGTACCGGTGTGCGTATCGGCTCAATGAATATAGTTGCTGATGGTAGGTTTACCCTTAACCTTCGTGCCGAGTACTCGTTCACATGGGATAACGATCCTGTACGCCTTGCATATATTAGGGATGGCAAGGTCTACGAGAGGGTGTTTAGCAGTCTCAAGCAGCTTTACGATAGCGCTATAACTGATGGCGAGGCTATCATCCTTACTCAAGAGTAGGTGCTACATATACAGAGAGATGGGCTGTCCACAGGGCAGCCCATCTCTCTATTATATATATGCTATAGATGTGATATTTGTTGTATGATATCATCTACATAGGTGGCGTTATACTCTATCGTGGTATGGCGTATAACACCATCTCTATCTACGAGATATGTCCTTGGCACGTATGCCGTGGCGTATAGCTTGTATATCTCTGCGCTACTATCAGCAATGACGTCGAAGGTGTAGCCATTTGAGAGCATATACTCCTCTATCTCATGCTGTGTGCCACCACGCGACACGGCAATCATCCTAACGCCCGAAGCCTCTATATCCCCCATGCGTGGCACGATGTCGTTAAATAGCGCCTTGCAGTCGGGGCATGTGTGTGAGAAGAGTACTACAAAGACTACGTTTCCACGTTCCTCGGAGAGGGTGAAGATATCGCCCTGGAGAGTTCTTGCCGTGAAGTCGGGAGCCATGTCGCCCACGGTGACCAGTGAGGACTCCTTGTACGATGGCAGTTCGTCGTTAATCATGTCGCAGCCCGCACATAGCAGTGCTGCAGTGACCATAATGAATGGGGTAAAGATAGCTCGTAGTATCATATCAAAATTTCACTCTATTAAGCAAAGAGGACTGGCTAAAATGACTTTTAGTCAGCCCTCATTAGTTGTTTGAGTTGGCGGGTTAGTTTGCGCGATGTACGCGTGCCTCACGCACCACACAGCCTATAAAGTTATTCACATTAGCCACGCCATTAACCCTGAATGTTGTAGCATCTATGAAGGCGTTGCCACCCTCTGCGTCGCTGTCGGTCTTCGCATTTGGGTCATCCAAGCGTGCGCGAGCCTCGTCGAGAGCACCAAAACGATTATCCCATATCTTACCCTCTATAGGGCTTATTGAGCCCACCTTGCGGTACGACATCTTGCCATTCTGGTCAATTGTGGGCATGAGCACCTCATATGTAGATCTGTTGTTTACTCCCTCCTTGAGGCCTATCTGCACATCTACTGTGCCATCTGGGTTGACACGATAGATAGGCACGTTAACCTTAAACTCCTCATATTCGCGCTGTAGCTGTACGATGGCCTTATCCACGGCACGTGTACATGCCACGAACATCTGCTCATCCTTACTCTTATTCGAGAAGTACTTCGATGACACGATAGATGCCATTGTGGTTGTACGACCCACATACTCGAGTCGGAAGAGTGTGGTGTCGGCGCCACTCACAGCATCGAAAGCCTCACGACGACGTGTGCGCTCTGCTTCATCATGACGAGCACTAACGTAGTAGCTTGCGTAGAAGTCCTGTAGACGGCTCTCATCCCATGCCAGGCGGTAGAGGTACGATGTGACGTTCACGTTGAAGCCGTCAATCATATCTACGCCTATTGCCACAAGGTCGGTGGCGGGTGATATGTCGCGGCCTGTTGCCACAGAGAAGATGTCGCCAGCAATACTCAATATCGCTGCTGCGATGCCTGTTCTCTTGCCTGTATCTGCAAAGGTGATGTCGTTTACAAGGAGGAAGGTGTTGCCTATGAGTGACTCACCTCTGTCGGCGAGCTGCTCACGACCCATTATTGTGAGGTCGGCAATGCTGATGTCGAGTTGTGATGCATCGTAGAGGCCACGTTCGCCGATGAGCTCAAGGTTGCATACACCTGTCCTGGGGTCGCGGTTAAACCACTTGGCCCACATGCTCTTTGCAATGCTATTATTGGTGATAAACCTCTCGATATCCTCAAGGTTTATCTTATCCTTCTGCTTACTCTTTGCCTTTGTCTTAACCCTCTTTGCCGACGACTCAAAAGCCCTTATGTTAAGGTTGTGGTCGTTGAACTTGTCGGGCATAGGCATGTTGAGGAATGCCGATGCTATGGAGTTACCATATTCGAGGTTGGGATGGGTGATAAGCACCGAGTAAAGCGAACTGCGATGATACTCTGCAAGCGAGTCGGGACGATGCTGTGCAAAGACTGTAAGTGCTGTGCTTACAAGTATTATTGTAAGTAGTAGTCGCTTCATTGGTTGTTGCTGTTAGTAGTGTATGTGTTGTCCGTAATGAAGTTTGGTGGACTAATGCCACCAAACTTCGTAGTTAATAGGCTGCTGGTTGTTACCATAAGCCATACCTACATCGCGCCATGCCTCGAGACGACGGTCCTGGTGCTGGTAGTACCAGTTTCGGAACTGCTCTGTCTGCTCACGTGTCCAGCTGTGCTCGTCGACACCGAACGCCTTAATCTCGGCAGCCAACGCCTCAGCCTCGGCATAGCATGTAGAGTATGGAGATACCTGTGCGAGGTACTCGCAAGCCGCTACAGCAGCCTCGTAGCTATGTGATGATGCCCATGCGGCCTTTGCATGCTGAAGAGCAATGAGTGAGTCGTAGTCTATCATTATCTGATATATGCGCAATGCTGTCTCGTTAACCCTCTCGTAGCCCTCGCATACATCAGGTATGCAAGCGAGGATGAAGAGTGCCTCGTTGTAGTCGCCGAGCTTTGCCACGGCCTCTGCCTGTGCGATGAAGAAGTCGAGCTGTGACTCATAGTAGTCAACAATCTTGTCGTTGGCTGACGCTATGAAGCTGCTTATCTGCGATGAACGTATGTTGAGGCTGTTGAAGGCGTTTGCGAGAGCCTCATTCTCACTCTTGCCTATACCCTCATGGCTCAATGTAACACTCTCATAGAGACGCTTTGTGTGGATGTCGGCGATGTAGAATGTTGTCTCCACCTTCTGTATAACCTTCACCGGAGCGCCACCCAACACCTGCTTGTCTGTGCATGCCACGAAGCATGTGATGAAGAATGATGAGCTGTCGAGAGAGCCCACGCCATGTGTTGTTACCATCTGGCGCATCTTATTCTCGAGAATGCTCTGTGCATATGCTGGTACTATCTCTGTATCGTTTGATACGAATACACCCATTGGCACTGTTAGCTTTGCCTCCTGTGCCATGGCGCCAACCATGAATATGGTGGCAAGTGCTGTTAAAAGTATCTTTTTCATACCCTTAAATCATCATTTCGTTATTAACCAATCTCGATGCGGCAAGAGCCCAGACCGAGAGTCACAATCTTAATAGGTGTAACACCATACTCGCTGCGTAGCTTGCGTACGAGGGTGTTTATGTAGCGACGTGCGTCGATGGCTGTGCCACGTTCATCGTATAGAGGGATGCGTACCTGCTCGAATACCCAGCGTGTGTCAGATGCTGTAGGTACTGTGTAGCGGCCCTGCACGGTGTTGTCGTCGAACCACATCTCCATGATGTCACTCAAGAGATAACCCTCTGTGCCGACCTCTGATGAGAAGTCGTAAGCCGAGCTATTCTTGATGAGGAATGTGTAGCTCACCTCGCGGCCGTTAGTGCCCATGTCGCGGAAGTAGTTGTCGAGACGTGTGCAGAAGCTGTCGAAGGCATCTGTAGTAACCTGCTTGAGCTGACGTGCTGGGCTCACGAAGCCTGACTCGGGACCTATGAGGTCACAACCTGTAATCTGCTTGCGTGAGTATGAGTCCACACCCTTGATGTTGTAGCGTACAGAGAACTTGTCGGGGCTTGTCTCGACAACATCCCATGACACCTCCACTGTGATGTCTGCCTTTGCACGGTTAAGAATCATATCTGTGCGTGACATTGCCAAATCCTCGCTTAATGCCTCGTCGAGCTTTATAGCCTCGATTGTTGCTGCGAGGTCCTGCAAAGGGAAGCCACGGTCGGCCATCTCGTTACCGAAGCCTATCATTACGGCGTTGAGGTCGGCATTGCCGAGTACTGCCTTCTCGTAGTTTACCACCTGTGTCTTTGTGCCATAAACGTCAACCTCGTCGTAGTAGCCATTAGCTATACACCACTGGTTTGAAGGCACCACCATGATTGTAGGTTTCTTTGCCTGACCAAAGGCGTTTATTGAAACCATTGCGCATAGCGCAACCAATAAAAGTCTCTTCATAACTATCTCTATTCTTTAATTATTCCCTGCTCCTTAAGATATGCCTTTAGGCGTGCACGTTCTACGGTTACTGTAGTAGACATCTTTGTCTGTGTGCCACCCCATGACTTCTCGTTAGTGTCATCCTTCTTATCCTTCTTGTTCACGAAACGTGTATATTCGCCACCGTCAGCGAAGAAGGCGTTGAAGAACTCCTCGTAGCGCTGCTGTGCGTTAGCCTCGTATATCAAAGGGCGTGAGAGTGATGGGTTGTTAGGTACGTTTACGCCCTCGAAGATAACCTGATATACAGCATTCTTGCGTGCCTGTGTACGTGCGTCTATGCGGTTACGACCCTGGCCGTAGGCGCGTAGTGTCATCGAGCCATCCAACTCGGTGTTGAGGAACTCACACTTGTTGAGGTAGAAGGCGTCTGTTGAGTGATCCTTTGTAGCGTAGCACGATGTGAGGATAAGTGCTATGCTCATTACAGCTATTAGTAGTGATACTCTTTTCATTGTTGTCTATGGTTTAAGTGTCGTTATGTTAGAATAGGCCGCCGCCGAGTGGCTGTATTATGCCTGCCTCCTCGAGGTGCTGGCGTAGCATACGATGGTTCACTGTTACCACAACACCCGCCTTGTACTGCTTGCCCACCTTGATTATCTGTGCCGAGCTATCCAGAACGCTTGGTGCATAGCGTGCATAGTCGCCTGTCTCGTCGTTGAAGAATGCGCTGAAGAAGTCCTCGTAACGTGACTCTATAGAGGCATCTCTAACGAGTGGAGATACTGATGCGTAGCCGGGCTCTGTTGATGCATAACCACGGAATATTACGCCGTGTACAGCATTCTTACGCGCCTGCTCGAGGGCGATGCGTGACTTCTTTGAGTAGCTCCATACCTTCACGAGAAGGAAACCGTCAGAGTTGCGGCAGTACTCAATGTCGTAGCGGAACTGCTCTGTGTCCTCATTAGCCTTCTGCTTCTTGTCCGCGAAAGATGGTGTGATGGCCATAAGAAGCAGTGCCATAAGAAGAAAAATCCTTTTCATTAATCTGTAATTGTTTATATCGCCATCAGCCTCATGGTGGCATTATTATAATATAGGAGGTGTGAGGCTTTCGTCGTTATCGTAAACGGGTTATGTTTGCTGTCAAGGGTTGAGGGATTGTTGCCTACCTTCTTGACGCTGCCGATTCCCCATTATCTCTCATTTCTGATGCACGTAGACGATTGACGAAACACTTCCACTAACATATGTTACAGTTGTTCGTAACACAAAATTAATAAAAGTTTTGTAAATAGTTCAAAAAAGATGAATTTTTTAGACTGTAAGTAGCTCTTTTTTTCAACAAAAATGTTATAATGGCTCGTAGTGTGATACATGTTACTAAAAACGGGAAAACTTTTTTTGTTTTTTGAGTTTTCTTTCATATATTTGCACCGTGATAAACTATCGTTACAAATGACACAGAGGGATAATATAATACATCACGCATCGAAGATGTTCGTTGAGCAGGGCATTAAGGCTGTGCGCATGGATGACATTGCGCAAGAGCTTTCAATCTCTAAACGAACACTTTATGAGTTGTTTGGCGATAAGGAGGAACTCATCTTTCAAAGCATAAAGCACTACTCCGAGCAGGCGCGCGAACGTCGCATAAAGCAGATATTGGATCTGGAGAATCCTCTCGAGATCATGGTCATCAGCATCCGCGATATGATCGATGCTGCACCCGTGGCGGGCCGCATACGCCGTAATATGCGTAGGTTCTATCCTACGGTATATGCTAAATTGGAGGAGGAGGTGCAGGCAACCTCGCAGAACGACCTTAAGCGTTGGGTGTCGGAGTGTCTGGAGTGTGGCTATTTCGACCGTAGGATACGTTCGGAGTATGCCATAAAACTCATTCATCACTCGGTGCATGGTGTGCTTGTAAACACACTACATGAGGAGACACCGTCGGATGAGCTCGTATCGTTGATGTCATATTCGTTGCTGATCTTCATACGCGGTCTCTGCACCGTCGAGGGTCAGCGTGTCATAGATGAGTGCACACAGAAGTATTTTAATATATAGTATCTGTGGTCGTAGGAGAATAAACAAGTAAAATATATTAATAGGATGAAAAAGATTTTAATGACTATCTGTATGGCTCTTGCCTCGTTGTGTGTGGCGGAGGCACAGGTGCAACTCTCGCTTGACAAGGCGATAGAGATTGCGTTGAGTGACAACCCAACAATCCAGGTTGCCGACCTCGAGATTGAACGTTACGACTATGTCTATAAGCAGACCGTGGCGACACTCTATCCACAGGTAGATGCTTCGGGCCAATATGCTCTTGCCCTTCGTCGTCAGGAGATGACCGAAGGATTCTCGTTTGGTGGTAAGAACACCGTCACAGTATCTGGTAGCATCTCGCTTCCACTCTTCGTACCTTCGGTATACCGACAGATGAAGATGAATCGTACGCAGATGGCCACTGCTGTGGAGAGTGCTCGTGCTAATCGTATAGACCTTGTTGCTGCGGTGCGCGCTGCATACTACAATGTGTTGCTTGCCGAGCAGTCGTTAGAGGTGTTGCAGGAGGCAATAGCAACGACACAGCGTGTTGTGGACAACACCAAGGCACTCTACGATAATGGTCTTGCTGCCGAGTATGACTACCTCACAGCACAGGTGCAGCTCTCTAACCTACGTCCACAGGCGTTGCAGGCGCAGAACGCCATAGAGATTACAAAGCTTCAGCTCAAGATGTACCTATCTATCCCCGAGGAGGTAGACATCACCGTCACAGGTAACCTCGATGACTTCCGCACACAGATACTCCTTGCCGAGGACTACTCTATGGATATCAGCGAGAATACTACACTCCGCACGTTGGACCTACAGCGCGAGTTACTCGAGCATCAGGAGAAGCTCATCCAGACAACACGTATGCCTACCGTTGCAGCCTTTGGTAGCATCTCATACCTCGGTCAGGAACGTGTTGACTTGAGTGGTCTTATGGGTGGCGCTATGGGTGGCGCTACATCGGCTGCACAATCTGGTCAGTCGAAGATGTGGTGGCAGTATCCTATCTCTGTAGGTGCACAGATATCTATTCCTATCTTTTCGGGCTTCAAGAAGACTAACCAGCTTCGTGAGGTGCGTAACCAGATAGCACAGCTCGACTTGCAGCGCGAGTATGCTGCCGAGGGTGTACGTCTGCAGATTCAGCAGGCTGTAAACACGTTGCTCACAGCGCGTGAGACTATGCTTGCCAACGAGCTTACCGTGGAGCAGGCACAGAAGGCCTACGATATCACCTACACACGTTATAATGCGGGTGCTGGTACCATCATCGAGCTTAACAGCGCGCAGCTATCACTCACACAGGCGCAGTTGAGCTACTCGCAGTCTATCTACGACTATCTATCGGCACATGCCCAGTATGAGAAGGCTCTAGGCGTTGAGAACTTCTGCGATGCAGCAAGCAAGTAGCCTATTTAAAGCAAATAAATTAAAAATGATATAAGAGTATGAAGAAGAGTTTAATGCTTATTATTGCAGCTGCAGCGTTTGTTGCCTGCAACTCTAACCAGAGCACCACAACAGAGGATGCTGCTGAAACCACTGCTGTGGTTGTTAAGACCTCTACTGCCGAGCTTGTTACGGTAGACCTCATGGAGACTTACACATCCGAAATTCTCCCATATAAGGAGAACGACATCACCCCCGCCGCCCAGGGCCTACACATCGACCGTATTATGGTTGATGTAGGTGATAGGGTCAAGGCCGGTCAGGTGCTCGTAACACTTAACCGCACCAACCTTCGTCAGTTGGAGCTCAACATGGCAACAGTGCAGGATACCTATGATCGTATGGTTCCTGTGCATGCTGCGGGAGGTATCTCTGACCAGCAGCTTACAGAGCTTGAGAACACGCTTAATCTTCAGCGTGAGATGGTTAATCATATGCGCGAGAACTCGGAGATAGTATCACCTATCTCGGGTGTTGTTACGGCGCGCAACTTCGAGGATGGCGACCTCTTTGCCTCTATGCCTATCCTCCACATCATGCAGATTGACAAACTTAAGGTTATGGCAAACGTGTCAGAGCAGTTCTATCCTGTCGTTAAGGTAGGTCAGCCTGTTGAGATTCATGTCGACATCTTCCCTGGCGAGGTATTCGAGGGTAGGGTATCACGTATCAACCCAGCGCTTGATGCTGCGACACGCACCTTCGGTGTTGAGGTTACCATACCTAATGGTGACGAACGTCTCCGCCCAGGTATGTACGCACGCGCTACCTTCAATATGGGTCAGCGTTCAAGCGTTATGGTCTCTGACATAGCTGTGCAGAAGCAGTCGGGCTCATCAGAACGCTACGTATATGTCATCAAGGATGGTATTGCAGACTATCGTCTTGTGCGTGATGGTCGTCGTGTAGATGGCATGGTTGAGATTCTCTCTGGCGTTGAGGTTGGTGAGGATGTTGCCACTACCTCATTTGTGCGTCTCATGGATGGCACTGCTGTAGAGGTTGTTAACGAGTAGTCGTCGGGACAGTTATAAACATCATAAGAGTTTTACAAGATGAAGATATACGAATCGGCGGTACGTAAACCTATATCTACCGCGCTAATATTCATAGGCGTCATCGTCTTTGGCTTGTTCTCTGTGAGCAAGCTCGGCGTTGACCAGTTCCCCGATATCGAGGTGCCATACATCAGTGTTATCACTATGTATCCTGGTGGTAATGCCGAAGATATCGAGACAAACATCACACGTGTCTTGGAGGACCAGCTTAACTCTATCGATAACCTCGATAAGATAACCTCGAAGTCGTCGGATAACGTCTCAATAGTAACCCTCGAGTTTGAGTATGGCTGTGACCTTACGGAGGCGGCAAATGACGTACGTGATGTCGTGAGCCGTTCGCAGTCGCTTCTTCCTGACAATGTGGAGTATCCTACTGTCATGAAGTTCTCTACATCCATGATGCCCGTGATGATGCTCTCTATCACTGCTGATGAGAGTTATACGGCTCTTGCCAAGATTCTCGATGATAGGATGGTCAACGAGCTTAACCGCATCAACGGCATCGGTTCTGTTGCCGTTATTGGTGCTCGTGAGCGCGAGGTGCAGGTGAATGTAGATCCCCAGAAGATGGAGGCCTATGGTCTTACTGTTGAGACTATCGGTAATCTTATCGCTGCGGAGAATGTAAATGTGCCTGCAGGATCTTTGGACCTTGGCAACCAGACTTTTAACCTTAAGTCGGACTTGGAGTTTGATGATAGCCGTGAGCTCAACGACATCATCATCTCGAATATGGGAGGTCGCACAATACGCCTAACAGATATCGCTGATATCCGCGATACGCTTGAGAAGGCAACCATGGACGAGCGCATCAACGGTCGTCAGGGTGTGCGTGTCATCGTGCAGAAGCAGACAGGATCGAACACTGTGCAGATCATCGAGGATGTTCAGGCAAAGTTGACAGAGATTATACCTACGTTGCCACCCGACTGTAAGGTTGAGACAATCTACGAGTCATCACAGGAGATTAATGACGCCATCAACTCATTGGCCGAGACCATCATGTTTGCGTTCATCTTCGTGATCCTTGTGGTTATGTTCTTCCTCGGTCGTTGGCGTGCTACGTTCATCATCTGCCTCACCATCCCTATCTCGCTTATCTGCGCCTTCATCTACCTATATGCTGTTGGCTCGACGCTTAACATCATCTCCCTCTCGGCGTTGTCTATCGCCATCGGTATGGTTGTGGATGATGCCATTGTGGTGTTGGAGAATATCACTACGCATATTGAGAAGGGCTCGAAGCCCAAGGAGGCGGCCATATATGCTACTAATGAGGTGTGGTTGTCGGTTATCGCAACAACGCTTGTTGTCGTTGCCGTGTTTATGCCATTGACCATGCTTCCAGGTATGTCGGGTATCATGTTCCGTGAGCTCGGTTGGATTGTGACTATCGTGGTTAGTGTATCTACTACTGCGGCCATCACCCTCACACCTATGATGTCGGCATATATGCTTAAGCTCGATGGTGGTGCTCACACATATAAGGGCATCGGTATCATCTATAAGCCTATCGACTTGTTCCTTCAGTGGCTCGATGGCATCTACGAACGTATGTTGCGCTTTGTGGTACGCTGGAAGAAGACAACGGTGTTGGTGCTCATGGCAATCTTCTGTTTGTCGTTGATGCTTGTTACCAAGGTGCCTACGGAGTTCTTCCCACCATCAGATAATGCACGTATTACAATGATGATTAAGATGCCACAGAACGTACATGTAGACTACACTACGAATGTGGCACGACAGATTGACTCTATCATCGCTACCAAGTATCCATATATCAATATGGTATCTACATCTGCTGGTGAGAGTTCATCTGACAACGCCTTTGCTGCTATGCAGACCACAGGCTCGCATATCATCAACTACAACATACGTATGCCACGTCGTTCAGAGCTCGAACGTCCATCTATCTATGAAATCGCCGATGGTCTACGTGTCGAGTTGGCTGCCATCCCCGAGATTCGTGAGTTCTCGGTAACACCTGGTGGCCAGAGTGGTGGTATGGGTGGTGCAAGTACCGTTGATGTCAAGGTCTTCGGCCACGACATGCAGGATGCGATGAACACAGCCAAGGATCTTCAGAATAAGCTTGCAGGCCTCTCTACTATGCGTGACGTGCAGCTCTCTCGTGAGGACCTGCAGCCAGAGTATAATGTGATCTTCGACCGTGAGAAGCTCTCATATTTCGGCATGAACTCGGCCACTGCTGCGCAGTTCATCCGTAACCGCATCTACGGTTTCGAGTGCTCGAAGTATCGTGAGGATGGTGACGAGTATAACATCGTTGTTCGCTACGATGAGCCTTTCCGCCAGAGCATCGAGGAGGTTGAGAATATTATCCTCTACACCGCTATGGGTCGTCCTATACGCCTTAAGGAGGTTGCCGAGGTGCGCGAGGAGTTCTCATCACCACAGATTGAACGTGAGAATCGTCAGCGTATCGTCACTGTTAAGGGTATGGTTGGTGCTAATGTTGCGCTTGGTGATGCTGTTACCGAGGTTAATGGTCTTCTCGCGGACTATGAGGTACCTTCGGGTATCACTCTCGATCTTGGTGGTTCTATCGAGGATCAGGGTGAGGCATTTAGTGATATCGGTCTCTTGCTTATCCTTATCATTGTACTCGTATACATCGTTATGGCTACGCAGTTCGAGTCGCTTATCTACCCATTCATCATCATGTTTACACTCCCCTTCGCTATGTCGGGTGTATTCATTGCGTTGTGGCTCACTAACACGCCACTCTCTATCATCGCGCTTATTGGTGCCATCATGCTTGTAGGTATCGTTACGAAGAACGGTATCGTTATGGTGGACTACATGAACCTGCTTGTAGAACGTGGCATGCCTGTGCGTGATGCCGTTATCGAGGGTGGTAAGAGCCGTCTTCGTCCTGTGCTCATGACATCACTCACCACAGTCCTTGGTATGATGCCTATGTCGCTTGGTATCGGTGAGGGCTCGGAGATATGGCAGCCTATGGGTATCTCGGTTGTGGGTGGTCTGTTCATGTCAACACTCCTCACTCTGTTCATTGTGCCATCGCTTTATGCTATGCTCGAGGGACGTAAGGAACGTAAGGCAGAACGTGAGGCGCGTCTTTTGGCACAGGAGGAGGCCTTCATCCGCGAGCAGCAGGCAAAGTTAAATAAGTAGTATCAACGTCGTTGTCGGCGGTCATACGCTGCCGACAACGACACAACTAAATATAGCATATGAAAGCATTCTTTTTATCATATAACCAGGCACTTACAGACCGTGTGAATAAGATGCTCGATGACCATGGTGTTCGTGGCTTCACACGCTGGGCTCTCACCGAGGGTCGTGGCTCTGTAGATGGCGAACCTCACTATGGCACTCATGCGTGGCCCTCAATGAACACCTCTATCCTTGCTATTGTCGAGGATGAGAAGATACCTGTGTTGCTCGAGGCGATGCGCGAGATTGACTCGACAACGAAGATGCAGGGCTCGAGAGCCTTTGTGTGGGATATTACCGCAGCAATGTAGTCTTGTGATGATGAGAGTGAATAAAAAGTGTATTTTCTCGTTACGCTTGCCCTCAAAATCCTCATTTACGGTTAAGTAAACTGCGGTTTTTCGGGCTTCGCAAGCCTAAAACTACATCTTTTTATTCACTCTCCCAACAATATGAAGGGCTGACTAATTTACTTTTTAGTCAGCCCCCCTTTTTTTTGAAGGTATCTACTTAATCCTTATGCGCTGACCGATAGATATGCGGTCGATGTTGATGTCGGGGTTGAGCTCGGCGATACGTCGTGAGGTTGTGCCATGACGCTGTGCTATACGACTGATTAGGTCGCCATCCTGAATGGTATACCACACCTCGTCGTCACCCTCCGCTACGGGTGTAGGCGTTGGGGTCGTCTCCACAGCGTCTGAACTCTCCTCTGCACGTGCTGTGCCACGAATACGTATACGCTGACCTATAGATATGCGGTCTACGTTTAGCTCGGGGTTGAGGCGCTTAATCTCGCTGATGGTGGTGCCATACTGATATGCTATGCGGCTAATGAGGTCACCATCTTTGATTGTGTACCACTCTACCTCCTCGTCAACCTGTGGCTCTGGTATCACCGCCACGGCATGTTCACTCTCCGCAGCAGGTGTCACCACCTCTGCCACCACCTCTGTCGCCACCTCTACACTTTGCTCCATAGGGGCGCCTATTCTGCGTGGCTCACCACTTGTTTGTGCCAGCTGTGGCACCTCCTCGACAATGCCATCGGCATTGCGGTCTGCAACTGAACTCTCGATACGCACGGCCATGCCTATGTGTACGAGGGGCTTGAGGCTGTCGAGGTTGCTGTTCTCGAGGCGTATGCAACCCTCTGTGGCACGTGTGCCTATAGATGCGGGGTCGTGGGTGCCATGTATGCCAATGCCCTTGTGTGGTGGGGTCTTGAGGCGTAGAAACCAGTTGCCGTAGCAACCCTCTATTATGCCCTTGCCGTCACCAAAGTCGTGACACCACGCCGAAGAATTCTGTATCTGCTCTATGCTGAACAATCCCTCGGGTGTCTTCATGTCGCCACGACGCTGTTTGTTGCCCAGCGCCTTACCCACGGCAATAGGGAAGCGACATACAACAAGACTATCGCTATCGTAAAGCGTGAGTGTCATCGTCTCCTTCGAGATTATTATGTGGTTTGCCTTTGTGGCATCCCCCATAGGCTCCACCTCCAGACTCTCCACAACCTCTATAATCTGCTGTGGCTCCTCGATAGTGGGTTTCGTCGTTTGGTTGCCGCATGCCACTATCGTGAGCATTAGGGCGGGGAGTATCAATATTATCCTCTTCATATATGCCTCCTTAAGTCTACTCCTCCCACTTAAGCACAAGACCCGTGCGTGAGGTGTTATATATATTTATTGTATAGTACTCTGTGCCATCCTCTGCCTTGTGCGTTGTTGTGAAGTGCTCACTGCTGATGTCGGCACGGTCGTGACCACCGAAGCGCTTCTCGTCGGATGAGAAGAGCACGGTATACTTACCTGGCCATGGCACGTTGAGCTGATAGTCGGGTATAGATGCTGTAGGGTGCCAGTTGAGCACAAAGAGCAGACCACGGTGTGAGTATACCATCGTCTTGTTGTTCTCATCCATCATGTGGTTGTAAGGATATCCATCAGCCAGCACGCCATACTCCTTCACCGTCTTGATCATCGCCTTGTCGAACTCGGCGAGTAGTGAGTATCGTAGAAATCCATTCTCGGCGAGTGACCACTGACGACGTGCATGCTTATACGACCATCCGTTGCCCTCACGTGGGAAGTCTATCCACTCGGGGTGACCAAACTCATTACCCATGAAGTTGAGGTACGCCTCGCCACCTGTGGTTATAGTCATCAGGCGTATGAGCTTATGCAGTGCCATGCCTCGGTCTACCATAAGGTTCTCGGATGCTCTATCCATTGCGAAGTACATCTCCTTATCCATTAGGCGGAAGGCGAGGGTCTTATCGCCCACGAGTGCCTGGTCGTGTGACTCTGCATATGCCACCGTGCGTACCGAGGGCAGACGGTTTGTCATCACCGACCATATCTCCCATATGTTCCAATCCTCATCCTTCTGCTCTTTGAGTAGCTTTATCCAGTAGTCAGGTATTGCCATGCCCAGACGGTAGTCGAAGCCCATGCCTCCCTCCTCGGGCTTTACGCATGAGCCAGGCATGCCGCTTACATCCTCGGCGATGGTTATAGCGTCGTCACGTAGGTCGTGGATGAGTTTGTTGGCCAAAGTTAGGTATACTATGGCATCACGGTTTACTCCCTCATCGAAGAATCGTTCGCGGCAGTCGAACTCCACATATCCGTGGTGGTGGTATAGCATAGATGTCACACCGTCGAAGCGGTAGCCGTCGAAGTGGAACTCTTCGAGCCAGTACTTTACGTTCGATAGTAGGAAGTGCTCCACCTCGCGCTTGCCATAGTCGAATATCATTGAGTCCCAGTACTGCTGATATCCAGCACCTCCCTCCTTCGAGTAGTGGTGCTTCGAGCCATCAAGCTCGTTTATGCCCTCGTCGAAGTTCTTTACGTAGTGTGCATGTACAAGGTCCATGATTACGGCTATGCCGAGCTCATGTGCACGGTCTACCAGCGAACGTAGCTCGTCGGGTGTGCCGAAGCGTGATGAGGGGGCAAAGAAGCTCGATACGTGGTAGCCAAATGATCCGTAGTAGGGGTGCTCGGCGATGGCCATCAGCTGCACGGCATTGTATCCTGCGGCCTTGATGCGTGGTAGTATGTTGTCGCGGAACTCTACATATGTGCCTACGCCCTCACGTTCCTCGGCCATGCCCACATGTGCCTCATATATGAGCAGCTCACCTACCTTTGGAGCTCGGAAGTCGTCATTCTTCCAGTCGTAGGGGCGTTCTACGACAAACTGTGCTGTATAGTTCTTCGTTGTCTCATCCTGCACCACGCGCTTTGCGTAGGCGGGTATGCGGTCGCGCCAGCCGTTATCTCCATGTATGTGTAGCTTGTATAGTGAGCCATCTGTTAGGCGTGCCTCATACATTGCGTCGGGCAGAAATATGCTCCATATACCCTCTCTGTTGCGGTCGAGACGCAGCTCTGTGCGCTGCCAATTGTTGAAGTCGCCAAAGATGTATACATCCTTTGCCTCGGGGAGCCACTCGCGGAACCACCAGCCCTTCATAGTCTCGTCGCGCTGCCAGCCGTAGTAGCGGTAGCCGTTGGCGTAGTCCACGATGCTACCTGCAGCCTTCTCTATCTGCTCCAGGCGGTTAGTATACATATCATGTCGGCGCTGTATCTCATCCTCTACGGGCAGCAGCCACTCATCTGCCGCTACCATTGCGAGTTTAGAATTCTGCTCTTTCATACTTTTTTTGTTTAATTTTAGCAAAGATATAAAAAATCTTCGTATCTTTGCCCAATATATTGTGTTAGTTGAATAACAAATAACAATTTATTATATTAACTAAAACTTTTATTTTATGTTTAAAGGACATCCAAAAGGTCTGTATGCCTTAGCCCTCGCTAACACAGGTGAGCGTTTTGGTTATTACACAATGTTGGCCGTATTTGCCCTCTTCCTTCGTGAGAACTTTGGTCTCGAGGCTGGTGTAGCAGGTGCTATCTACTCAACCTTCCTCGGCTTGGTTTACTTCATGCCATTGGTAGGTGGTATCATGGCCGATAAGTTTGGTTTCGGCCGTATGGTTACTACCGGTATCATGGTCATGTTCGGTGGTTACCTTCTTCTCTCTGCGCCTCTTGGTGGCGAGACATTCGCTATGATTGCGATGATGGCTGCGTTGATACTCATCAGTGTTGGTACTGGTTTGTTCAAGGGTAACCTTCAGGTTATGGTTGGTAACCTCTATGACGATCCTAAATATGCTGATAAGCGTGACTCGGGCTTCTCACTCTTCTACATGGCCATCAACGTAGGTTCTTTGTTTGCTCCTACAACAGCCGTTGGTATCAAGAACTGGGCAGAGCAGAGCCTTGGCTACAGCTCTAACGACGCATACCACTTCTCATTCATGGTGGCTTGTGCAGCTCTTGTACTCTCTATCCTCATCTACTACGTCTTCCGTTCTTCATTCCGTCACGTTGAGGGTGGTAAGAGAAAGGGTGAGGCAGCACAGGTTGTTGACAACCTTACTCCAGCGGAGACAAAGCAGCGCATCGTGGCTCTATGCCTCGTATTTGCCGTTGTAATCTTCTTCTGGATGGCCTTCCACCAGAATGGTCTTACACTCACTTACTTCGCTGATGAGTTCACTTCAACAACAGCATTTGGCTTCGACACTATGTTGTTCGACGTATGGAACCTCGCACTCCTCATCGTTGCTGTATACGCTACATTCTCAATCTTCCAGAGTGAAGGCGCAAAGGGTAAGCTCTTCTCGGGTGTTCTTGCATCTGCAGTTCTTGCGTTCCTCGTATACCGCGCTATGGGTATTGAGCCATCAACAGAGATCTCTGTTGCTGCACCTATCTTCCAGCAGTTTAACCCATTCTATGTTGTAGCATTGACTCCAGTATCAATGGCTATCTTCGGCTCATTGGCACGTAAGGGTAAGGAGCCATCAGCACCACGTAAGATCGCTTACGGTATGTTGGTTGCTGCCATCGGTTTCGCTATCATGGCCTTCGGTTCAGATGGTCTTAACACACCTAACGAGCAGGCTCGCGCTATCGCAGTTGATAAGGCAGAGTTGTTCGCCGAGAACTGCTACACTGTAGCTGCTGATGTTGAGGCTCTTAAGGCTGCTGATGGTAAGGAGAATGCTGATGTTAAGGCTGCCCAGGACTTCATGGGTAAGCTCACAGAGAAGACTCGACCAATATTCAACGACGTATACAATGCTTCATGCGTAATCCTTGCTGCCCAGGCACCTGTTGTTGAGGAGCAGGCACCTGTAGTTGAGGAGACTGTTGAGGTTGACGAGACAGCGGCACCTGCAGATGTAGAGGTTGTTGCAGAGGCTGTTGTTGCTCCTGTTGAGGAGAATACAGCTGTTGCAGAGGCAGAGGCTACACTCCTCGCCATCAAGGCTGATACAAAGGAGCAGACTCGTACTTCACCATACTGGTTGATCTTCACATACTTGATTCTTACCTTCGCAGAGCTCTTGCTCTCACCAATGGGTATCTCATTCGTATCGAAGGTTGCTCCTCCAAAGCTCAAGGGTCTTATGATGGGTGGTTGGTTCGTGGCTACTGCTATCGGTAACCTTCTCGTTGCTGTTGGTGGTTTCCTCTGGGCAGGTATTCCATTGTGGTCTGTATGGGCAGTGTTCATCGTACTCTGCTTGCTCTCGGCTCTCTTCATGTTTGTCATGATGAAGCGTTTGGAGAGTGTGGCAAAGTAGTTATACAACACACCTTTATATATATGGGTTGCCTCTTTAGGCAACCCATATTTTTTGTGCGAGTATGGCTCTGTTGTTGCATAGCGTGGTGTATATGTCTAACTAATACCGTATTTTATGACTATGACAACACTTGCCGCCGTTGCTCTTACACTTGTTGAGCTTCCCTATGCCTACGACGCTTTAGAGCCTTACATCTCTGCCGAGACTCTACACTTCCACCACGACAAGCACTATGCTGGCTATGTTGCCAAGCTCGGTGAGCTTATCGAGGGCACTCGCTATGCTACAATGTCGTTGGAGGATATAGTATTGAATAGCGAGGGTGCCATCTTTAATAATGCTGCCCAGGCATGGAATCATGTATTCTACTTCGAGCAGTTATCGCCCCACGCGAAGCATAAACCCTCGGGTGAGTTGCGTAGGGCCATAGATGAGGAGTTTGGGAGTCTTGAGGAGCTTAAACGCCGCATGACAGCCACCGCCCTTTCACTCTTCGGCTCCGGCTGGGTGTGGCTTGCAACAGATAGGGATGGCACACTCTTTATCCTTGCCACGCAGAATGCTGGCACACCGTTGACTGATGGCCTGATACCCATTATGACTATCGACGTTTGGGAACATGCCTACTACCTCGACTATCGCAATATACGCAAGGAGGCGGTAGAGGATATATGGAATATCGTTGATTGGAGGGTGTTGGAGGATAGGTATGCTGCCGCCGTAGGGTAGTCTATCTCTTTATGTAGCATATAAATTGAGGCTGAATAAAAAGTGTATTTTGTCGTTATACTCGCCCTCAAAATCCTCATTTACGCATAGTAAACTGCGGTTTTTCGGGCTTCGCAAGCCTAAAACTACATCTTTTTATTCAACCTCCCAACAATATGAAGGGATGACTAATTTACTTTTTAGTCATCCCTCTATTTGTGCGTCGTGTGATGACGCTATCGGAGTGTTACTCGATAACTACGAGTGGCTGATCTGCCTGTACGGTGTCACCCTCGGCAACGAGGAGACCAAGCACCTTACCAGCGTAGTCTGAAGATATAGAGTTCTCCATCTTCATAGCCTCGAGGATCATAACCTCCTGACCCATTGTCACTGTGTCACCAGCCTTAACCTTAATCTCGATAACGCGACCTGGGAGTGGAGCATTCACAGTCTTGCCATCGGCAGCTGTAACCTTGCGCTCTGCAGCCTCCTCGCCACTATCCTCCATAGAGTCGGCAACCTCGATAAGTATAGCATCAGCAGCAACGGTGTCGCCCTCGGCAACGAGAATCTGCTTAACGAAGCCTGCGTGGTCTGTAGTGATAGAGTTCTCCATCTTCATGGCCTCGAGGATCATCACCTCCTGGCCTACAGACACCTTGTCACCCACCTTGACCTTAAGCTCGATAACACGACCTGGGAGTGGAGCACATACTGTCTTACCTGTTACGGGGCGCTTTGCTGCAGCACCAGCACCAGCCTTGGCACTCTCAATCTCGATGATGATGCCCTCGGCCTGTACGGTGTCACCCTCCTTAACGATAATCTGCTTAACCTTACCAGCGAAGTCTGAAGTGATAGAGTTCTCCATCTTCATAGCCTCGAGGATTGCTACCTCCTGACCTACGGTCACTGTGTCGCCAACCTTAACCTTGAGCTCGATAACGCGACCTGGGAGTGGAGCAACGATAGTGTCGCCAGTGATAGGCTTAAGCTCAACAACCTCCTCCTTCTTGAGTGATGGGTCTGCAGCTACCTTCTCGGCATATGCAGCCTCCTTAACACCTGTGAGGTATGCCTTTGCTACCAATGGGAACAACTCGAGCAAGAGCTCCTCCTTCTCGTTCTCGGCAAGGAGAACACCACCCGCCTTCTCCAATACTGGGTTAGGCTGCTTCTGGTACTTCGATGTATCGTAAGGACGTTCCTCGCGGAAACCGCAAATCTTCTCGCGGAAGTCCTCTGAAATCTTAACAGGAGTACGGCCGTAGTCACCCTTCACGAGGCCAACGAATTGTGCCGACTTGTTAGTGTACATGGCACGACCTGCCTTCTCGTCCATTGCGCAGTTAACGGCCTGTGCACCTACGATCTGCGATGTTGGTGTTACGAGAGGTGGAAGACCTGCTGCGAGACGTACTGGAGGGATAAGCTCCATAGCACGTGGGAGGATGTCCTCTGCGCCGAGCTGCTTGAGCTGTGCCACCATGTTAGAGTACATACCGCCAGGAATCTCGGCATCCTGAACGAGCTTGTTAGGTGCTGGGAAGCCGAAGTATGCCTCGATAGCCTGTGATGCCTCGAGAAGCTCATCCCAGTTCTCCTCTGTAGCGGCCTTCACACAGCGGTCGAGCAATGCGTCAACCTCTGCTGGAGTCTCATCAGTGAGAGGGTTGAATGGCTTTGGAAGAGGCTTCTCTGCGCCAAATACAGAGATCTCGAGCTCCTTACGGATATCCTTAAGCTGCTCGTTGATCTTCGCTACAGCCTCCATGTTTGCGCCGAGCTCTATGCCGAGCTTCTTGCAGAAGAGGTATACGAGCTCTACGGCAGGGGCACCTGTACCGCCACCGAACCACCAGCAGTTTGTATCTACAATGTCTACACCAGCTACGATGGCTGCATATACAGAGCCGAGGCCATAGCCAGGAGTACAGTGTGTGTGGAAGTCAACGGTCACGCCGAGCTCCTTCTTGAGAAGCTTGATGAGGCCAGCCACACGTGCAGGAGGGATAAGACCCGACATATCCTTGATTGTAATCATGTCGGCGCCGAGCTCTGCCATCTGGCGAGCCTTATCGAGGAAGTACTCATCGGTAAACACCTTCTCGTGCTCCTCACCATCCGAGTACTTTGGATCTACGGTGTAGCATACTGCGCAGTCAGCAATACCGCCATACTGCTTGATATACTTGATTGTTGACTTTACGTTATCAACGTCGTTCAACGCGTCGAAGATACGCATGATTCCAAGACCGCTGTCGATGGCGTTACGTGAGAAGCCGTCGATGATCTCGTCTGTATAGGGAGCATAACCGAAGAGGTTACGACCACGTGAGAGTGCTGTAAGCTTTGATACGTCGCCCACTGCGCGCTTGATAGTCTCAAGACGTGTCCATGGGTTCTCGTTAAGGTAGCGCATCACAGAGTCGGGCACTGCACCACCCCATACCTCCATAGCATAGAAGCCAGCATCCTTGTAGTAAGGAAGGCAACGGTCAACCTGCTGCTGTGTCATACGTGTTGCAAAAGAGGACTGCTGTCCGTCACGCAACGTTAGATCGCGAATTTTAAGGATCCTTGTCATACGTTTAATAAAGGTTTATTTAGTTAGTTTTAAGTTGTCAATCTCTCGTTAGCATGCACACTGCTGTTATTCGAATAACAAATATAACATTTTTTTTCTTAAAATCCAAATATTTCGTCAAAAAATAGAAAAAAAAAGCAATCCTGCACAGCATTACGCCATGCAGGATTGCCCGAAATATACTTACATTACTTGGTTTTACTCTCTCACGAGGACTACGTAGTCGCTACCAGCCAATGTGAAGCTGTGTGATGTGCCGAGCTGAACCTTCTCACCTGTGATGAGGTTGGTCCACTCGCCAGCCTGTGGCACGTTTACGCTTGTTGTAGTCGATGCGTTAGTGAAGTTTGCAACGACGATAACACGATCCATAACGAGAACCTTGCCACCCATGTTGGCGTCACCAACAGTCCATGTATTAACCGAAAGGTTGTCCTGACCGTAGTACTCCTCGTTGTCAGTACGCCATGTTACGAACTTCGACATAGCGTCGTAGAGGGCACGGCGGTTTGCATCCTCGTAGTATTCCCAACGTACTGGCTTGCGGTGTGTACGATACTCATCGCCAGTACCCACAACACCCTGGTCGTTGGCGTTGATAGATACGTCGTAGCCGAGCTCACCGAACTGCCACATCATCTTTGGATATGGAGTGAGGAAGTGGAAGGCATAGGCTGCCTGCATGCGCTTTGAGATGACTGCCCAGTTGCTCTTAACATAAGTGTCACCCCATGTGATAGCCTTGTAGCCAATACGTTCCTCATCGTGTGTCTCGATGTTGTTCATGCGGCCACGCTTGAAATCCGAGAAGTTACTCTTGTTGTTACCTGTCCAGCCCATCACAGACTCCATGTAACCACCCATGGCGTTGTTGTTCCAGCACAAGCCACCAACGGTGTTGTATAGCTCTGTCTCCTCACTCTCGGCGCAGAAGTGCTCGAAGATGATGTATGCATCCTCTTCAACCTCGCGGATGGCGTTAGCATAGTATGTGAGGATGTCGATACGTTCCTTTGAGTAGCCACTAGCGTCGTATGATGATGGGTTCTGCACAAGACCCTTTGTGAGGTCAAAACGGAAGCCGTCGACGTTGTACTCCTCCAACCAATACTGAAGAACATCACGGAAGTACTCCTTTGTCTTTGGGTATAGGTGCTTGAAGTCGTGGTATACGCTGAAGTTGTGTGGCGCAGTGACGTTGAAGAATGGGTTGTCTGCAGCGGTGCAGTTCTTCGACTCATCCCACCACATCTTTGCCCATGGGAACTGACCTGTGGCGTGGTTGAATACTACGTCGAGGATTACGGCGATGCCGCGCTTGTGACACTCGTCGATGAAGCGCTTGTAGGCCTCCTCTGTACCATATGCCTTGTCTGCAGCGAAGTAGAAACATGGGTTGTAGCCCCATGAGTCGTTACCGTCGAACTCCTGGATAGGCATAAGCTCGATGGCGTTGACGCCAAGAGTCTCGAGGTAGTCGAGCTTCGCTGTCACAGCGTCGATAGAGCTTGTCTCGCTGAAGTCACGGATGAGCAACTCGTATACCGCCAATGAGTTCTCTGCTGGGCGGTCGAAGTCTGTAACAATCCAGTTGTACTCCACGGCATCAATCTCAAATACAGATACGATGCCTGTAGTGTATTTGCTTGGGTATGCCTTGAGGTCGGGGTATATAGATGCGTCAATCCACTTATCGTTCCATGGGTCGAGAATCTTTGTTGCATATGGGTCGCCCACCATGATGGTGCCATCAACGAGGAACTGGTAGCCATACTCAACGCCCTTCTCGAGGTTCTCTATTGTTGCCCAGAAGTAGTCGCCATCACGCTTCATCATCGCGCTATTCGATGGTACATAGTTGTTGAAGTCACCGAGGAGCAATACCGACTCCTTGCCTGGTGCATAGAGCACGAAGGTTGCAGATGTGCCGTCGATGTTAACACCATCCTTGGTGCCCGCAGGACGTGCTGCCTCCTCTGTCTCGTTCAATACTGCAACATTTACTGTCACCTCCTTGGTGTCAGTGCCATCTGTCGCTACGGCCTTGAATACCACATCCTCGGCCTGTGTTGCTGTGTATGTGTAGTTCAATGTTGATGTCTTACCCTCGGCAACAACCTCATCATTCTTGTAGAGTGTTACCTTTGTAGCCTTCTGCTGAAGCACCTGAACGGCGCACTCCTCGCCAATATTGAGTATTGTGCCATTCTTTGGTGTGAGGAACTTGACATCAAGACCCTCAATGCCGAGCTCAATAAGGATATCCTTGCCAGCATCCTTGACCTCTGTCTTGCCATCTGCTGAACGGAATACAAAGGCTAAATGTGTGATGCTCTCTGTCTCGGGTACGCCGTAAAAGGCACGTGGGCCACCCTTGATTGTGAGGTGCCATATGTTGTCCTCAACGTTCTCCAACTTACAGTCGTCGATGTTCTCTGTCCACTCTGCCTTGACATACTTCCAGTCGCCAGAGTCTGCGCTGCTTGATGTCAACACACCAGTGTGGGCGTAGAGGTCGCCATAGAAGCCGTCGGCAGCAGTGCCTGCGGTGTTGAGGATGATGGTTACATCCTCTGTATAGTTCTCGGTGAAGAATGCTGGGTCTGTCGAGATAAGAGGATACTCACCTGGGGTGTTAGGATTGTCTGGTGTTGGTGCTGGTCTGTCGGGTGGAAGTACGATGCCGCTGTCGTCAGCGCAACCAAACATCATTATGGCCATCATTGCCATGGCCAAAAAACGTAATGTTTTCATCTGTGTAGTGTTTATTTAGTTTTGTCCAATTATTTCGATGTTGCTCGCGCGTGCCAATAGTGCATGTGCGCACGCGCACATTATCACGGCAAAGTTACAATAAATATCGGACAACAAAAAACACCATCGAAGGTTTTTACCCGATGGTGATATTTTGTGTATGAGTGGATTTAATGGCGTTATGAGTGGATTAGGTACTCTTCGAGTTTTGATCGCCACTCCTCTGGCATGGCGACACTCTTCTGTAGCTCGAAGTCGAAGGCCACCATCACCGAGCTACTCTCCGTTAGGCAATTCTCGCCACACATAATGCGCTGGTGCAGTGTCATACTCTTTGTGCCTATGCGCGAGATGTCGGTCACCACCACTATGTCGTCCAAAAGGCGCACCTGGTCGTAGTAGTCGGTGTGTGTTGAGGCTGTTATTATGCGTAGCTTGTCGAAGACCCCTGTTGTGCCGAGCACCGTGGTATAGAAGTCGGTCTTGCCCATGTCGAAGTAGCTCTGCTGCCATATGTTGTTGACATGCATGAAGGAGTCTACATCCGAGAAACGCTTCTGTACGTGTGTTATTAACTGCTTTGCCATAGGTCGTTAATTTCTTATAACCTCCACCTCACCGCCCTCGCCGAAGGCGATTATAGAGCTGGGCTTAAGCGTTGGCTTGCCCTCGAAGCGTGGGTGTACAACATAGTCTACGCCATCTATAATCTCTTGTGTCACCTCCTTTAGTCGCTTTGCTGTGGGCTCCCCCGAGATGTTTGCAGAGGTAGATACTATTGGGCGGCCAAACTTGCGTAGCAGTGCCTGGCAGAACTCATGCTGTGGTATGCGCACGCCGAGAGTCTTGGCCTCGGGGATTAGGCTTGGTGCCACGCCCACGGCGCCTGGAAGTATCGCTGTTAGTGGCTTGTCGGCAAGCTCCATAACCTCGAAGGCGATGCCTGGGGCGTTGTTCACGTAGCGCACAATCATGTCGGCATTGTACATGAGGCATAGCATCGAGTGCTTATCCTGGCTTCTCTTGAGTGCGTATACGCGCTGTACGGCCTCCTCGTTTGTGGCGTCGCAGCCTATGCCCCATACCGTGTCGGTGGGGTAGAGGATGATGCCTCCACCACGAAGCACCTCGACGCACTTCTCTATAGTCTTTAGCATGATATCTACTTATTTCTTAATTCGTTAAAGCAGTGGCGGCATATTGGCTGATATGTATCCTGCGCACCGAGCAACACCTGCTTATCGTCGGCTGTGAGACGGTGTGAGTGGTGTGCAAGGTCGCCACAGCGCACGCATATGGCGTGTACCTTTGTGACATACTCTGCCGTAGCCATGAGTGCTGGCATAGGACCAAATGGTGTGCCCATGTAGTCCATGTCGAGGCCTGCGACAATCACACGTATGCCGCTGTCGGCAAGTTTACGACACACCTCAATGATGCCATCGTCGAAGAACTGTGCCTCGTCTATGCCCACAACATCTACGTCTGATGCCAAGAGGAGTATGTTCTGTGCCGACTCTACGGGTGTCGACTGTATGGCGTTGGCGTCGTGCGACACCACCTCCTCCTCGGAGTAGCGTACGTCTATCGAGGGCTTGAAGATTTCAACCTTGAGGTTGGCAAACTGTGCGCGCTTCATGCGGCGGATGAGCTCCTCGGTCTTTCCCGAGAACATAGATCCGCAGATGACCTCAATCCATCCTTTGTGCTTATTATTCTCTAAAAACATTATCTATCTTTTTTTAACTCTTTTTATGTTGGGGTGTTACTCATCGAGGCGTATAATCTTGGCTCCGAGGGCGTTTAGGCGCTTGTCTATATCGCGGTAGCCACGGTCTATCTGCTCGATGTTCTGTATCGTGCTTGTGCCCTGTGCACTCATTGCGGCGATGAGCAGTGCCACGCCCGCACGTATGTCGGGCGATGTCATGTTAGCAGCACGCAGAGGTATGCGGTGGTCGTGGCCTATGACTGTGGCGCGGTGTGGGTCACAGAGGATAATCTGTGCACCCATGTCGATGAGCTTGTCGACGAAGAAGAGACGACTCTCGAACATCTTCTGGTGTATGAGCACCGAGCCCTTTGCCTGTGTTGCCACAACGAGGAATATGGAGAGTAGGTCGGGTGTGAGACCTGGCCATGGAGCATCGGCAATGGTCATGATTGATCCATCTATGAAGCTCTCTATGCTGTAGTTCTCCTGTGTAGGGATGTATATGTCGTCGCCACGCTGCTCGAAGCGTATGCCCATGCGTGCAAACTGCTGTGGTATGATGCCGAGGTTGTCGTACGATACGTTCTTTATTGTCAGCTCGGAACGTGTCATCGCCGCCATGCCTATGAAGCTACCCACCTCAATCATGTCGGGGAGCATGGTGTGCTCTGTGCCACCGAGGCTCTCCACGCCGTCGATGGTGAGTAGGTTAGATGCTATGCCCGAGATTTTGGCACCCATGCGGTTAAGCATCTTACACAGCTGCTGTAGGTATGGCTCGCATGCTGCGTTGTATATTGTTGTGCGACCCTCGGCGAGCACTGCGGCCATGACGATGTTCGCTGTGCCTGTTACAGATGCCTCGTCGAGGAGCATGTATGTACCCTTAAGGCGCTTTGCCTCCACGGTGTAGAACTCGTCGCTGATGTCGAAGTTGAAGTCTGCGCCGAGTTTCTGGAAGCCGAGGAAGTGAGTGTCGAGGCGTCGACGGCCAATCTTATCGCCACCGGGCTTGGGCATGAATCCCACGCCAAAGCGAGTGAGTAGTGGGCCTATCATCATCACCGAGCCACGTAGGCGGCGGCAGCGTTTGTGGTAGTCTGCCGTGCGCAGGTAGTCGAGGTCAATATCGCTGGCCTGGAATGCGAATATGTCGTCGCCGAGGCGTTCCACCTTCACACCCATCTTCTGCATGAGCTCTATGAGTTGCATGACATCGGCGATGATGGGTACGTTGTGTAGCACCACACGTTCCGATGTTAGTAGTGTTGCGCAAATTATTTGAAGTGCCTCATTCTTGGCGCCTTGTGGCATAATCTCACCCTTAAGGCGATGGCCACCCTCGACGATAAACTTTGCCATAGGTTATATATTTATTCTATCAGATTCAATCTTGTGTCACTTTGCGTGACTTGGCTCTATGCAGCATAAATGCAGTAGGGTCATCTCTGTTTGCAAAGATAGTAATTTTTGTGAAATAACGGCAAATAAAGTGATGATAAGTTTTCAACAATAGGGCTTTTGTTGACTCGATGGTTGTAGACGTCTTGGTTTATAATATTTGACATTTCGTCTTATTTTTGTCGTTGTAGTAGATAAAATGTATTATAATATTGGTCAAAAGGATGAATATGCTATTGTGGTATCAAATATTATTTGTTACTTTGCATATGCCGATGTGGCTTAAAACTCAAAATGTGAAGTGTTATGAAGCGATTTATCCATAATCTCGGTATAGACGACATCCCCTTGGACTCTATAGTCATCGGCGATGACTTGGCGCTTGTGCCCATGGGTCGCAGTCGTGGTGAGGTGTCAAAGGAACCATTTAAGCTCGAACATGCTGTAATTGGTATATGTGTCACGGGCCATTGTGAGATAAAGATAAACCTGCAGAGTTATGATGTGGAGAGTCCTATGCTCATCACTATGATGCCTGGGCAGATTATCGAGGGTGTTAACTTTAGTGCCAATTTAGATGGCTTCTTCATTATGCTCTCAAAGCGCTTCCTCGACATGCTCAACCTGCCAGGCTGGCAGCAGCAGTATATGTTGATATTTAATAACCCCGTGAGTGCTATATCTGCCGATACGCTGCACCACATCAAGATATTCTACGCAATTCTTCATCATGCTGCCTCGGATGTGGAGAACCCCTTCCGTCTGCAGGTCATTGAGAACCTAATACGCGTATTCTACTATGGTGGTGTTAGTAAGTTTCGTAGGTTTGAGTGTGGTGGTGTTGTCAAGAATAGCATCGTCGAGCACTTCATGGAACTCGTGCAGGAGCACTACCGCGAGCAGCGTCTCATAGGCTTCTATGCCGATAAGCTGTGTGTCACACCCAAGTACCTCTCGAAGCTTGTAAAGGATCATACTGGCAGGTCGGCTGGCGAGTGGATTGAGAGTCATGTCATACTCGAGGCTCGCGCCATGCTTCAGTCATCAGATATGACAATACAGCAGATTGCCGTGTCGCTAAACTTTCCGAACCAATCATTCTTTGGTAAATATTTCAAGCGTGCCACGGGTCTCTCGCCAAAGCAGTATAGACATTCAAAGTAGTCGTTACCAGAGTATTGGCTCCTTGCCCTGCGCTGTGAGGTAGTCGTTGGCTGCCGAGAAGTGCTTGCAGCCGAAGAACCCTCGGTATGCCGATAGTGGCGATGGGTGTACAGCCTTGAGTATAAGGTTGCGTGTGGGGTCTGCTATGGCTCCCTTCTTCTGCGCGTAACTACCCCAGAGCATATATACTATGCCCTCCTTGCGTTGCGCTATGGCACGTACCACGGCGTCGGTGAACTGCTCCCATCCCTGTCCAGAGTGTGATGCTGCGGCATGTGCTCGTACCGTGAGCACGGCATTCAGTAGTAGCACGCCCTGCTCTGCCCATCTGTCGAGTTCTCCTGTTGGCGGTATTGGTGTTCCTATGTCGGAGGCCACCTCCTTAAAGATATTCTGCAGTGATGGCGGGAAGGGCACGCCTGCACCTACCGAGAAGCATAGTCCGTTGGCCTGTCCAGGACCATGGTAGGGGTCTTGGCCTATGATTACCACCTTGAGTTTGTCGAAGGGACACTTGTCGAAGGCACGGAAGATATTGCGGCCTGCTGGGAACACCTCGCCTGTGGCGTACTCACTCTTTACGAATGATACGAGCCTATCGAAGTATGGCTTCTCGAACTCTTCGCCGAGCACACTCTTCCAATCTTGAGCTATACGAACATCTGCCATGGTGCTAATCTTTTTGAATATATTGCGAAGATACGATATTTTAGTTAATTTTGCAAAATGATAAAATATGATAGTATGAAACGACTAATAACACTTATCTCGGCAGTTATGTTCCTTGCTGCCACAGCTACAGCACAGGAGGTTAAGAATATAATCTACCTTATCGGCGACGGCATGGGTCTCTCATCGGTCACTATGATGCTTCTTGAGGGTGGCTATGAGGCCACTATCTTCGATGAGGCAGATAATGTGGCTCTGCAGAAGACCTACTCGATGGATAACCGTGTTACCGACTCGGCAGCCTCGGGCACGGCACTCGCCACAGGTAGTAAGACTAATAATACATATATAAGTGTGACTCCTGATGGTGAGCCTCTGGTGTCACTCATGGATGTTGCAGAGGATAGAGGTATGGCCACAGGCATTGTCGTTACTACGATTATTCAGCACGCCACACCCGCAGTCTTCTATGCCCACACGAAGAGTAGAAGCGAGTATCTAAACATCACCGAGCAGCTCGTGGCCAGCCGTCTTGATGTGGCTATAGGTGGCGGCATGACACTCTTTAATGAGCTATATGGCTCGCCCGAGGCGGCTCAAGAGGCTATATGTGGTGCGGGCTTTAACTTTGCACAGAGCCTCGAGGCTGTTGGCGAGTGCGATGGCGAGGAGGCTGTTATGGCCATTGTCGCCGATTTGGAGGTAGGTGCTAATCAGGGTGATTACCTTGAGGGTGCCACACGCGAGGCATTGCGACTCCTCGATATGCGTGGTGGTGATGAGGGCTTCGTGCTTATGGTCGAGGGCTCACTCATCGATGGCATGGGTCATGGCAACGATGCTGTTGCACAGCAGGCGGAGATACGTGGTTTTATGAGGGCTATAGAGGCGGCTGTTGAGTATGCCGATAGCCATGAGGGAACACTTGTTGTCGTCACTGCGGACCACGAGACGGGAGGCCTCTCTATCGTTAGTAGCGATGCCGACTTCACCCTCTCGGAGCAGGGTGTCGAGTACCGTTGGTCTACACGCGGTCACTCGGGTGTGATGGTGCCTATATACCTATATGGTGCTGGTGCAGAGCTTATCAATGGCATCATGGAGAATGCCGAGCTTGGCGCAAAGCTAAAGGAGATTATTGCACAGCGATAGCTGCTGTATGCTCCTGTACGATATCCTCGCCCTCCACGACATCTGTTGAGGGGGCAAGAGGCTCAATTACAATATCCTCGGTGCCTACTGCATCGGGGATATTTTCCTCTACGACAGTCTCAACAACCTCTATGGTGGTTGTTGCTACCTCCGCCTCGGCTGTAAAGCATATGGAACGGTAGTTTCCCGCGTTGAGGATTGCAAATACGACAATGGCTATTGTGGCGAGTGCAAAGAGCACACCTAAAACTCTATTCATACTCTAATATTATCACTTAATCAAACCCTTGAGCTCCTTTACTGCGCGTTGCATGGCGTCGTCAATGGCGTATATGTTACTGTAGAATCCCGACTCGTCGGTTAGGCAGTTGCGGCCTATGTATGCCCTTATCTGTGCCTCTATCACCTTGCGAGATCTCTCTAATCCCGCCTCGTCGCGCTCTATGCCGTTGCGTTCTGCGTAGGCTATAAACTCATCCAAAAGGTTGGCATTGTCGAGTAGCGAGTCGAGCATGTCGAGAGATGTTACTCTATCCATCGCCTCGCGATTGCGGTCTGTGAAGTCTATGGTGTAGCGATATAACACATTCTTATCCCATACCTGGTTGTAGTAGTCGGATAACGACATGGTATCAAGCGGTATAAATATGTCGGGCATGATGCCGCCGCCGCCATATACGGTACGACCACCAGGCGTTCTGAACTTCATGCTGTCATCGAAGTGTATGGAGTCTGCCGAGAAGAACTCGCTGTGATTGAATCTGTTAAGTATATCCATGTGGTACGCCATCTCGTCGCCGTTGACATATGGCTTCTGTATTGAACGACCCGTTGGCGTGTAGTATCGTGCTATCGTTAGGCGCATTGCCGAACCGTCAGCAAATGGTATCTGTGCCTGTACGAGGCCCTTGCCGAAGGTGCGTCGGCCGATGATTAGTCCTCTGTCGTTATCCTGAATTGCTCCTGCGAGAATCTCGCTTGACGAGGCGCTTGTCTCATCTACGAGTATTGCCACCTCGATACCCTGATATTTACCCTTGCCATCGCTGAACTCATTAGCGCGACGACCGTAGCGGTCCTCGGTATATACTATTAGTTTGCCATCGGGGAGGAACTCGTTGACCATGGGTATCACCTGGTCGAGGAAGCCGCCGCTGTTGCCACGAAGGTCTATTATTACGCCACGCATTCCCTCCTCGTGTAGCTTGTCGAGGGCTGCACGCATCTCTGTGTACGATGTGCGGGCAAACTGCGATAGGCGTATGAAGCCAATATTGGACTCCTTGTCGAGCATGAAGGCTGTCTCGATGCTGTGTAGCTCAATGGCATCACGTGTAACATCTATATCTACCAACTCATCAATGCTTGCACGCTTTATTGATAGTCTCACATGTGAGCCACGTGGGCCACGCATCATGCGCACCATGGAGTCCTGGGGTATGCCCTTGCCTGCAACCTCCATGCCGTCAATCTTCATCACACGGTCGCCAGCACGCACACCCGCCTTATCCGAGGGACCTTGTGGTATGACGTTAAGCACGGTGATGGTATCTGTCATGGCGTTGAAGACTATGCCTATGCCGTCGAACTCGCCCTCGAGGGACTCGTTCACACGATTGAACATCTTTGCGGGGATATACTCCGAGTGAGGGTCGAGCTCCGAGAGGAGTGCTGGTATGGCCTTCTCGTAGAGGGTGTCGAGGCTTACGGGGTCTACATAGTTGTTGCGAATGTTGATTATGGTGCTCATCATCTTATCATCGCCGGCCATATATCTCTCCATGGCAGCAATGTCGCTTGCCACCTCCGACATAGCCCTCTCATAGACGTCGACGTTATCCGACATCGCCTTCATAGTGTTGTAGAGGCGTACCTGCTCTACACCACGACCTATGTTTACACCAATCCACACTGCGCATATCAGACCTATGGTCGATATGACTATCCTCATTGTTGCGTAATTCTGTTTCACTCTCCTTGATAATCGTTATATCACCCGTGGGTGTGCAATTGTCGCGCCGCAACACTTCGCGTGTTGCGTACTCTTCTACTTATTCTTAAATGTATATGTCAAGCCGACGCTTAACATTGACGATACCTGCAGCTGGCGCCACTCTGCCTTGTTGTAGTATAGCTGGAAGTATATCTGTGTTGATATATACTTTGTGGCCTTGATGTCGATGGTGTTCTCCCAACGTATTGTTGGCACAACATGCTCATACTTGGGCGCATCCTCTGTTGCCACAAACTTCTTCTGTGCCCATATATCTGTTATCCAGCCATAGAATGAGTATGCTGTTGTGCGGTAGCGTAACCAACCATCCTTACCCCATGAACGGTCGAAGTCGAGCTGTACAGAGAGACCACCCTCATACTTTGATGTTAGACCTGGGTCTACGCCGTAGTTGTTCGATGTCGCCTGGTCGTGACGATATGTGGCACTCAAGGCCGCTGGCGCAAGTGTCACCTTGAGTGGGAACTTCTCGGATGGGAGTATGTATGTAAAACCGAGTGACGCATCGAGATAACCAGGTGTCATGAAGTTCGATACGCGTGGTTTGCCGTTCTGCTTGTCGCCACGTGCAGAGTAGCCTGGTGCAAACTGCGTACGGAATTTCAGGTTAGCACCATATGTCCAGTTCTTCACCATGTCGAACTGTGGTGCTGTTGAGATGAGTATCTCGTCGACATTCTTGAACCATATGCCACGGCTATCGCCATTGTCGAGCTGTGTCTTCATGTTGTTGTAGCCCAACTTTGCTGTTGCAATGTTCGTGAGGGTGAACTTACCACGCTTGTAGGTGTGTGTGAAGTTGATGTTGGCAAGTACTGTCACGGTGTTGTCGCCCGCCGCCTGCCACGACTTACTATATGCTGTTAGTGAGCCGTGTAGGTTCGCCGAGAAGTCAATGGTATTACGTTCATTGCGTATCGCGGCACGTTCGGCACGGTATGTAGCCTCCGAGAAGTATGAGGCATCCACATCTTGTCTCTTCATGTCGGTTGCAAATGTTGGCTTCTCCTCTACGGTTGTCACATCGTCTATAGAGACCTGTGCTGTGGCTGTCGTAAGCGTGGTGACAGCAAACATGAGTATAAGATAGATTCTCTTCATGGTATTTTAGTGAGTTATAGTATTTGCTTATATGGTGATTTGAATTTACAATTGCAAAGATATAAATCTTTTCTCAAATTTTTCCTATCTTTGTGGTGATAAAAAGGAAGAAAAGAAAAATAAGTAAGAATAGGATATAATATGAAATATTTTGGAGCACATGTAAGCGCACAGGGCGGTGTAGAGAATGCCGTCAAGAATGCCAAGGATATAGGGGCTACGGCCTTTGCACTATTTACGAAGAATCAGCGTCAGTGGATGGTGCCAGCATTGACACCTACGCAGATAGACCTCTTCAAGAGGGCTGTTGAGGCCGCTGGATATAGCGCAACAACCATCCTTCCTCACGACAGCTACCTCATAAACCTCGGTCACCCCGAGGCTGAAGGTCTCGAGAAGTCGCGCGAGTCGTTCTTCGAGGAGATGCGTAGATGCGAGTTGCTCGGCCTCGATCGCCTAAACTTCCATCCAGGTAGCCATCTCAAGCGTATAAGCGCCGAGGAGTCCCTCACCCGCATTGCCGACTCAATAAATATGGCCCTCGACCGCACCAAGGGTGTCACTGCCGTGTTGGAGAATACTGCGGGTCAGGGTTCAAACCTTGGCTACCGCTTTGAGCATCTTGCCTATATCATTGACCGTGTTGAGGATAAGAGCCGTGTTGGCGTATGCCTCGATACGTGTCACACCTTTGCTGCGGGCTATGACCTGCGCACACGTGAGGCGTGCGATGCCACTTTTGGTGCTTTCGACAGCATCGTGGGCTTCGGTTACCTACGTGGCATGCACCTCAACGACGCTTTGCGCCCTCTGGGTAGTCGTGTAGACCGCCATGCGCCACTTGGCGATGGTGAGATTGGCTGGGAGTGCTTCCGCTATATAGCGCAAGATAGCCGCTTCGATAACATACCTCTGATCCTTGAGACTCCCGACGAGTCGCGCTGGGCAGAGGAGATTGCCAAGCTTAAGGAGTTTGCTAACGTATAATAAATATATGATTATGAGACGTTTTATCTTAATGGTAGTAGCATCATTGATGGTGTCGATGGTTGCTGCGCAAGTGACAGTTGATAGACCTTATGCTGTAGGTGCCGATATATCGTGGCTACAGGCACAGGAGGACTATGGCGTGGTGTTTAGCGATGGGGGTGTTGAGGGCGATGCCATTGAGATATTGCGCGATAACGGCTTTAACTACATACGTCTGCGCATCTTCGTTAACCCTCGTTCGGAGCTTGGCTACTCGCAGCGCGATGGCTATTGCGACCTTGAGCATACGTTGCAGATGGCACGCCGTATCAAGGCCGCTGGTATGTATCTGCTCCTCGACTTCCACTACTCGGATAACTGGGCAGACCCACAGAAGCAGATAATGCCACAGGCATGGCAGACATACTCTTATGATGAGGTGTGTGACGAGGTGTATAGCCACACACGTGAGGTGTTGCAGGCCCTCGAGGCGCAGGGAACTATGCCCGACATGGTGCAGGTGGGTAATGAGGTGAGCAACGGTATGCTGTGGCCCTATGGTTCTGTGCGTCACTCGTTTGAAGGCTTGTGCGGACTCCTTAAGGAGGGTGTGCGTGCTACGCGCGAGTATGCACCAGGTGCCGAGGTGATGATTCATGTGGCTCTGGGTGGTCAGGCCGAGGAGTCGGAACGTTTCTTTGATGCTATGGCGCAGTATGGCGTGGAGTATGATATTATAGGTCAGTCGTACTATCCCGAGTGGCATGGCACGTTGGAGGAGCTCGAGGCAAATACCAAGGCTCTTGTTGTGAAGTATATGAAGCCACTAATCGTTGTTGAGTATCGCGACCACTACCTCGATATTGAACGCATCGTTAGCTCATTGCCCAATGGCATGGGTCGTGGCACATTCATCTGGGAGGCCACATCGCCACAGTGGGGTGGACTATTTGATGAGAGGGGTGCTGCCACCGAGGCTCTCGATAGATATAATGGTGTTGTGAGGTAGTTATGGGTATTGTTGAACTGTTGTTGATAGCCGTAGGTCTGGCTATGGATGCCTTTGCCGTCTCTGTCGGCAAGGGCCTCACACTGCGCAATGTCACGCCACGTCATGGCCTTCTTGTAGGTGTGTGGTTTGGTGGCTTTCAGGCCCTCATGCCTATTATCGGCTATCTTCTGGGCACGAGCTTCTCGAGCATCGTGGAGAGTGTCGACCATTGGATCGCCTTCGGACTGCTTATGTTGATAGGCCTTAATATGATTCGTGAGACGTTGTCGGGCGATGAGGAGGGTCATAGTGCCGACTTCGGCTTTAAGCATATGCTGCTTATGGCTATTGCTACCAGCATTGATGCTCTGGCTGTGGGCATAAGTATGGCATTCCTGAATGTTAGTATATGGGTGGCAGCGCTGATTATCGGTGTAGTAACGTTCATCATATCAGCTGTCGGCATACACCTTGGTGCTCGCTTTGGCTCGCGCATAGGCACGAAGGCGGGCATTATTGGTGGCGTGATACTCATAGCCATAGGCGTCAAGATAGTTATAGAGCACATCTACTTCTAAAGATTGTAGATGTTTGTTAAAACAAAATAAGTGGTTGTCCGCGGACAACCACTTATTTATTTGTTGTGGATAGTTGTTACTCTGCCTGATGTAGAATCACACGTTCTATGGCTCGTTCACATACGGGGCAGAAGCGTTCTGCGGTGTTGTTACGCATGCGGCATACGTCTGTTGGGCGATATATGCCCTTTGAACGGTAGCCACCACCCTCATATACGCCCACGACATACTCTCGTGTTCTCTGCTCGGTAACCTGTGTAGGTATCTCTACGCCCTCTGCAACCATATCTGCCCACTTCGACTCGAAGTCGACAAAAGTTGTGATGTTGGGCTCCCAGGGCTCGTGCGAGAGTGAGTGCATCTCGTCGTTGTTGTCGGCATTGTCATAGAAGTACTCATCACCGAGGCCCGCGAAGGAGTGACCAAACTCATGCACAACAACAGGCTTGAAGTCGCGGTGGTGTGCAGTGGTTAGGGTGTATGAGTTGTAGATGCCGCCACCACCATATGTGTCGGTGTTGGCAAGGATGATGAAGTGCTCGCATGGGATGTTAGTAACAAGGTCATACATGTCGTATACCCTTGACGATGTGAGGTAGCGAGGCATGTAGAATGTCATGAAGTTAGAGCCCACGGCGGTGCTGCGCCATGCTCCCTCCTGTGGCACACTAACGTTGCTATCAAGTGATGGTGAGGTCACGGCGATGAAGTTGAACTTTTCGCGGTGTGTATTGAAGGGCTCGTATGAGAGAATCTCGTCGGCAGTTATCTTGGCATCTGCCATGAATATATCCATCTCCTCTGCTGTGTATCCCTCTGCCAATATCACCACATCTATGCACTCCTTTGAGTCGCCACCCTGGTGTATGTAGGTGTAGGGTAGTGCTGCCTCGTTTGTGCGGTCACGAATGAGCACATCCGAGGGGTCGATAGTGAAGGTGTGTGTGCTCTCCTTACCAGTGTTGTCGCGTAGCACGAGTGTCGCTACCGTAGCCTTAAGAGGCATGGGCACGAGGAGTGTGAACTCGAAGCTGCGTGTTATAGTCTCGGCCTCGGGTGTTGTTATCCACTCCTGGAAGAGTGACGAGAACGATGTCTTGTATATCACGCTGTTTGTCTCGGCATCAGTAAGTGTAAGGTCGCCATTACCCTCCAATGGTACGCTGTCGAGGTTTATGCGACGACCCCACCAGCCTGGTGTCTTCGACATATCTCCGAGGGCTACATACTGTTCGTGGGCATTACCTGCGAATGTGTAGTCGAGGCGTAGTGTGTTGTCGCTGAACGATGCGTCGAAGTCCTGTGCCTGAAGCGCAGATACTGCTAATACGGCGATGACGCAAAGTAGAATCTTCTTCATATCAATATAGTTTTACGTTATTACTTATCCTGCTGGTTGGGATCTCCCCATATATATATCTTGGACTCTGTGCCCTCGCGAAGACGATCTATATTCTTGCGGTGTGTCCACACAAGAAGTATTGCCACCACCCATGAGAATATGATGAATGGAATGCTCTGGAAGGGTGCCGCCTTGTCGAACGTCATCGTCGAGAATATCAGCACGAGGCATGGGTAGCAGCATCCTGCCACCATCGATGCCAACGACACGTAGTGCCATATGGCAAATACAAGACACCATATGCCGAAGCATAACATGAGTATAGGTGCATATATTCCTGTTCCTGCGCCGAGGAGTGTTGCCACGCCCTTGCCGCCCTTGAAGCCAGCAAATATGGGGAATATGTGGCCGAGGACCACAAAGATGGTTGCTATGATACGTAGGTTTATCAGCCAAGCATCACTCACAGCATCATCATAGCGCATCAACGATGTTAGAATCACGGCGATGAAGCCCTTGAAATAGTCGATGATGAATACAGGTATTGCGGCACGCTTGCCGAGCACGCGTAGCATATTTGTTGTGCCGGCATTCTTGCTTCCATGTTCACGAATATCTATGCCATAATATTTCTTGCCAATCCATACTGCGCTGGGTATCGAGCCGAGTAGATAGGCGGCTATCATAAGCGCTATTGCCGATAACCATGTTATTGCATCCCAAGCCTCCATAGTGAGTCTATTGTGTTGAAAATAAATGTTTTACGTAGCGACGAGCTAATGTCGCTAAATACAAAGTTACAAAGAATATCGTTATTTGCAAATTTTTGTACCTTGCATCTGCTATTCTCGATATGCGCTGTAGAACTCCTCTGGGTGGTGGTGTCGTGAGAAAAATGGAGGAAATTAGTTGGAGTTATGAAAAAAATGTGTAAATTTGTTTTTGATTATTACATAAACGCATATTTATGAAACTACAACTTAACTTTGCTAACCTTGCAACTTCGGCTCGTGAGTCGATAACAGATTGGCGTTGGTGGTCATCGATGGGTCAGATTGTCGTCGGTTGCTTCCTTGTAGCGGTCGCTTTCGTCGTATTTATCAACCCTTATGACCTTGTGCCTGGTGGCATCTATGGTCTTGCTTTGGTGTTGCATAACATCTTCCCATCTGTGCAGGTGGGTACCTTCGGTTATATGTTCGATGTGCCGTTGATTCTTACAGCCCTTGTGCTCTTTGGTGGTACGTTTGGAGGTCGCACAATCTTTGCGTCGTTCCTCACACCTGGTATCATGAACATCCTCGACTACCTCGTCTACCCTTCACGTGAGGCTATTGAGGCACTCGACCCTACGCAGCTTCTCTTCGGACAGATTGACCTCTCTAATCACCTCATGCTTGCCGCCATCATAGGTGGTTGCTTCAGTGGTGTCGGCGTAGGTATCGTTATCCGTAATAATGCCGCTACGGGTGGTACAGATATCACAGGTATGTTGCTGCACAAGTTCGCAAAGATGAAGTTTGCTAATGGTGTGCTTCTTTCGGATGCCATCATCGTGTTGAGTGGTCTTTTGGTAATCGGCTTCGGCTTGGGTATCGATGGTCCTGGTCAGGGTGTCATGCTATCACTCTACTCTGGTGTCTGCATCTTTGTCAATGCCAAAGTTTTGGGCTACACTATTGATGGTGCTTCACGAGATAAGCTACTATATATTATATGTGAGAACCACTCGGAGGAGATGCGTAACTACATCCTCAATGAGCTCGACCGTGGTGGTACCTATCTCAAGGCAAAGGGTATGTACACAGGTCACGATAAGGAGATGATATTCCTTGTTGTAAGCCGTAAGGAGGTGCGTAACGTGCAGCAGAAGATTAAGGAGTTCGACCCCAAGGCTTTCGTTGTTGTAACCGACGCCTACGACACCTTCGGTCAGGGCTTCAAGCCATTCCCACAGGAGGATGGCATGCCTACAGAGTAGTGTACTAAATGATTAGTATTACGGGTGTCATGCTACGGCTATGATACCCGTTTATTAAGTTTAAGGATATGAATATCAACATTAATAACTTGCGCCCACTCACAGGTAGTGGTCGTAAACTATACATTGAGACCTATGGCTGCCAGATGAATGTCGGCGACACGGAGATTGTTGTCTCTATCATGCAGCAGGAGGGTTATCGCTATACCGATGTGCTTGAGGAGGCCGATGTGGTGCTCATCAACACCTGCTCTATACGAGATAATGCCGAGCAGCGTATATGGGGTCGCTTAAGTGAGATGCGCCGTATACGTAAGCAGAAGCCATCACTCATCATCGGTATCATAGGCTGTATGGCAGAACGCCTCAAGGAGGATCTTACGAAGGGTGGTACAGGTGTTGACATTGTTGCTGGCCCTGATGCCTATCGTGATCTGCCACGCCTTGTTCGTGAGGTGGATAATGGCTCTACGGGTGTTAATGTGGAGCTCTCGAAGGAGGAGACATATGCCGAGATTGCCCCTGTGCGTCTTGACCGTAATGGTGTGAGTGCCTTCATAGCCATCATGCGTGGCTGCAATAACTACTGCTCATACTGCGTTGTGCCCTACACACGTGGTATAGAACGTAGTCGTGATGCCGAGACTATCATCGCGGAGGCACGTACACTCTTTGAGAATGGCTACCGTGAGGTTACACTCCTCGGCCAGAATGTTAACTCATACCGCACAGGTGAGGTTGACTTCCCCGAGTTGTTGAGGCGTGTTGCCGAGATATCGCCACTCCTGCGTGTGCGCTTTGCTACGTCACACCCCAAGGATATCAGCGACAAGTTGCTCGAGACTATGGCCTCTATGCCTAATATATGTAAGGCTATTCATCTGCCTGCGCAGTCAGGCTCTACGGAGATGCTCAAGCGCATGAATCGTAAGTATACGCGTGAGTGGTATTTGGAACGTGTTGCAGCCATACGTCGTTATATGCCCGACTGTGCTATCACCACCGACCTTATCGCAGGCTTTGCGCATGAGACCGAGGAGGAGCATCATGAGACCATCACACTCATGGAGGAGGTAGGTTACGACTTCGCCTATATGTTTAAGTACTCGGAACGTCCTGGCACCTTTGCGCAGCGCAACCTCGGTGACGATATCCCCGAGGATGTAAAGACACGTCGTCTGACAGAGATTATAGATCTGCAGAATAGGCTCTCGGAGGAGAGTAATAAGAGGGATGTGGGTAAGGAGTTTGAGATTCTTGTTGAGTGTACCTCGAAGCGTAGCGAGGAGCAGCTCTCTGGTCGCACATCGCAGAATAAGATGGTCGTATTCGATAGGGGAGACCATAAGGTTGGTGATTACGTCAAGGTTCGTATTACGGGTTGCTCATCGGCAACGCTGTTTGGTGTTGAGGTTAAGTAGTATAGACGTATACCTATAAATATTAAGGGGTTATCCAAACGGATAATCCCTTTTTTTAGGTTGTATAACAAATGCTAATTTTAGGCTGCGCAGCTCTAAAAGGCGGAGTTTTACCTTAAATATATTTGTTGTTAGAATAATGCAGATACAATGCTCGGTGAGATAATTCGTTAGCAGCAGTAGATGCGCTATTATTACAACAAATACGAAAAGAGGGTGCCATACATGACACCCTCTATTCTTCTACATCCGCCTGGGACTAGTTGTACTTGAATGTTGCCTCGTCTGATACAGTCAACTTCTTACGACCCTTTGCGCGACGTGCAGCCAATACCTTACGGCCATTGGCAGTAGCCATTCTCTGACGGAAACCATGCTTGTTGATTCTCTTACGACGAGAAGGCTGGTAAGTTCTTTTCATTGCCATAGTTGTATCTGTTTTTTATTGTTTTTGTTCCGTTTTTTACTATCTATAGCGCTTCATCTGCGAGGTGCAAAGGTACAACCTTTTTTCTTAATTGCAAACTTTTCACTGAAAATATTTGGGTTATCCCCTCTTATTATGCTCTTTTAGTGGTTTGTAGTGCCTCCGATGAGTCGTTATAGTGTGTTGTGCAGCAGCCTCTGGGAGCTATAAAGCTGTGTTTAGGAACTCGATGAATGCCTCAACATCGGTGTTGTAGGCATATGGAGTGCCTACTATAGTGTTGCTTTCGGCTGCAAGGAGCACAAATGATGGGTTGGCGTTAACATTCCAGTTTGTGCTTGCAAGCTGGTAGTTCTTACGGCCAAGAGATGTGCCGTCGACATCTGTATTGTCGTCAACGAAGAGTGCGCACACAATAAAGCTGTCGTGGAGCATCTTGAGGACCCTCTCATCGCCCAACACGTTGTTCTCCATGTCGCGGCTATTGTTGCAGGCATGAGCTGTGATGTATACGAGTATTGGTTTTTGCTGGTCCTTTGCCGCCTCTATCGCCTCGTCGATGTCGAAGTAGCCATCTATGTCGTGAGGTAGTGACAATGTGTCGGCATACTTACGCGATGGTGTGCTATAGTTGGCTGTTGACTCCAGGTCTCTATACTTGTGTTCTACCTCCTCTACCCACTCCTCTTTTGAGGCAAGCGCAGCGGCAACAATCAAGGTGTCTGTTTCCGAGAGTGTGCCTATCCATCTCTCCAAGTCCTCAACGAGCATCGATGCAGTCTCGTAGTCGTTATTCTCTACTGCCTTCTCAATCTCTATAAGGCGATTCTCCGCCTCTGTTGCAATCTCTGATGTGCTGCAACCAACAAACATAAGCGTCGCAGCCAATAGTAATAGTAGTCTCTTCATATTAGATACCTATATTTAAGTTGTATAAATCGTTTGTCACCCGGCAGCCTACTCCTCGAAGAGGTTTATCTCGCCACGTTCCACCTTGCCATGTATTGCCGCAAGCTCACCTATGCATGGCGATATTACAGCCAACGTATCCTCTATGGCTCTCTCACCCCCACCCTTTATGCGGTAGAGGAGTGCTGCGTAGAGGGCGCGGAAGCATAGCTCGGTGTCGCTGATGTCGTCGTTGTCGAGGATTGTGCGTAGGCGTGGTAGCTCGGCAGCAAGTGCAGCGTATGTGGTGCGGTAGTGCTCACCTATGGGCAGCTCCATGAGCTGTAGGTGTAGGTTGTGGAGGTCGGCAATGAGGTGTAGCGTGTGGTCTATATGACCCTTGCTCTCCTTGCCCTCCTTGCGTAGCAGGTCCACAATCTGCATGTACCAGTTAAATATATTCTCTTTCTGCTGCTCGTCTGTACCATCGGTCTTGGCCACAAGTGTCGAGTATATAGCCTCGGGGCTGAACTGCATGGCGCGTAGTAGGTCCTCTACCTGCCATATGTAGAGTATGTACTCTGCGATGTTCTCGCGACGTTTCTGTAGTGCTATAAGCATAATCTCTCTATTATAACCAGTCGTTAGTGTTTACCGTGCCCTTTGGTGCATTGGGCACATTGTCAAAGTAGGTGAAGCCTGTTAGTTCTTCGAGCTCCTCTATAGAGATGATATCCTTCACCTGTGGTTTGTGACCCTTCTGCTGCTCGTGGCATATCACAAATGCTGCACACTGCAGTTCTGATGCCGAGCAATCCTTTACTGACTTACCCGATGAGCCACTCTTGGTGCGCAGTAGTGCGTAGTAGAACATCGTTGGGCGTGATACGTCTGTGCGACCACCGAATGATATCTTTGCTGGTCTGCCAGTGTTGCCATACTTGTCGGTGTATGTGTCGAAGTAGCAGCCTATTACGGTGTATAGCGTGTCACGACATACGAGGCCGTCGATGTGGTCCTCAAGGTTGTTCCATGCGCCACCTCCCGTATTGAAGGTGTCGGAGTACTGTGGTGCGATGTTAGAGTAGTAGAATACCTGTCTGTTTGTTGCAGATGACGATAGTCGTTCTGCCGAGCCCAGCATATGACCCTTGTTACATCCGCCACCCGTACTCTTGCTCGAGTACTGTATGTTTGATGGTATCTGTGGATCTTGTGCGTAGGCATCCGTGCGACTTGCTCCCGACTCGTATGACGAGTGGCGTGGTGCAGCTACCCATACAGGGCAGTGATGGTCGGCAGAGAAGCATACGGTGAAGTTACGTGCTGCACCGTTGCGCTGCGCATTCTTCTCACCACCAGCACATAGGTGGTGTGCATAGTAGTACGATGTGTTCACATCATCCCTGCCGTCACCATTGCTATCCATCTCGGCGGGTAGCTCAAACCATCCCGCACGATAGGTGTTGCCACTCGATGGATTTGGCTCTGGGTCGGGCTCTGGGTCGGGCTCTGGATCAGGTTCTGGGTCGGGTTCTGGATCAGGTTCTGGGTCGGGCTCTGGATTTGGTTCAGGGTCGGGCTCTGGGTCTGGTTCGGGGTTGGGGGTCTCGCCGTTGGCCAGTGTTTTGAATGTGTCGCCCTTGAGCTGCCAGCTGTCGTCTTCGGTCATGATTAAGATGCTGTAGGCGTAGCTTGTCGATGGCTTAAGATTCTCGATATTGACCTCTATTATGCGACCGAGGGGTGCATCGTGTAGCTGCTGCTTATCCGATCCTGATAAGCTCAATAATACTCCAATGCGCTTTATTGCGCCAAAGTCAGAGGCGTTTATTGTCGCCTCTATTGTCACACTTGTGGCTGTGATGCTTGTGGCATTGCTCTCCACGACGCTGCAGATGAAGGGGGTCTCCTTCTCGCAGCCCACAAAACCTATCACTGCGATGGCTAACGCAGCAACTAATGTAAGTATTCGTCTCATATATCTCTATTCTCTACTCTTTGAATCGATCCAAATTGTCACAGGACCATCGTTTGTTAGCTCTATCTTCATGTCGGCGCCAAAGCTTCCTGTTGCCACCTTGTGGCCCAGGGCACCCTCCACCATTGCCACAAACTCCTCATATAGTGGCTTCGATATAGCCTCGGGTGCAGCATTTATCCACGATGGGCGGTTGCCCCTCTTTGTCATGGCGTGCAGCGTAAACTGGCTAACAATCATTATCTCTCCCTCGATGTCCATCACTGAACGGTTCATTACGCCCACCTCGTCGTCGAAGATGCGTAGCTGCACGAGCTTCTTTGTTAGCCATGTGAGGTCCTCGGGAGTCTCGTCATGGCCTATGCCTACGAGCACCACAAGACCCTTGCCTATGTGGCTATATACCTGGCCACCGATGTGGCAGCGTGCCTCGGTGACACGTTGTATTAGTAGTCGCATTGTGACCTACTGCTGTGCCTCCTCAAAGAATGCCCAAAGGTTATCACTCTTGGGTGTGGGGGCTGTTATAGATATTGGCTTGCCACCTACGGGGTGTCGGAACTCCACGCGACGTGAGTGTAGCGATATGCCACCATCCTTATTCGAACGCTTTGCACCATACTTGAGGTCGCCCTTTATCGAGCAGCCTATCGCCGATAGCTGTGCACGTATTTGGTGGTGACGACCCGTCTTGAGGTCTACCTCCACGAGAGTGTAGTTTGTTGATGCTCCGAGTACGCGGTAGTCAAGGAGTGCCTCCTTACCGTCGCCCTTTGGTCGTTGGTGTGCATGCGAACGATTTGTCTTGGGGTTGCGCACTATCCAGTGGCGTAGCGATCCCTCCTCCTCTGCTGGGCGGCTCTCTGTTATTGCCCAGTAGCTCTTCTTTATCTGTCCCGAACGTATCATCTCGTTTAGGCGTGTGAGAGCCTTCGATGTCTTGGCAAATACCACAGCGCCACTCACCGGGCGGTCTATGCGGTGTACCACGCCGAGGTATACGGCGCCAGGCTTATGGTCGCGAATCTTTATCATCGCCTTTATCTGATCCTCAATGGCCTCTGTGCCATCAGGATCACTCTGTACAAGGTCGCCCACATGCTTGTTTACCACTATTATGTGGTTGTCCTCATATAGTATGTCGTTGATAGTGAACATATAATGGGTATGTCCTATTAAATTGTTAAATGATTACTCTCTCTCTGTCGTATCGCTTATAGCTTAAATGTGAAGGGTAGGAGCTTCTCTGCGCTATCTACCACTGTTGCGCTGTTTGCTCCCGACATTATCACACGTATTGGGCTCTTCTGGCGGCGTTCCACGTCTACAATCACCTGGCGGCACTGACCACAGGGGTAGCACTCGCGTTCCGATGGGTTTGATGCTATGGCGAGGGTCTCTATAGGGTCGTTAGCATAGTTCGCCTCGATGTAGAATAGCAGGGAACGTTCAGCACATAGGCCTGCGGGGAATACCTCACTCTCGAAGTTCGAGGCGTGGTAGGTGTTGCCGCTGCGTAGTCTCACGGCGGCGCCCACATGGAAGTGCGAGTATGGGGCATTTGCTGTCGCTGTTGCCTCTATAGCCTCATTTACGAGGGCACGGTCGGGGGCTGACAACTCATCAAAGTTGTCATAGTGCTCGTACGATATGTCCATTATTCGCTTCATTGTCTATGACGATTATGGTTAATTTTGGCAAATATACAAAAAATAACAACATCATATACCTATATTTAAAATAAAAGCATGTTGTATAGTGCTAAATGCTCGATTTTGTATGTTTATGCTATGTTTTGTGGTGGTGGCTGTATGGTAAGGTGGCGGCTGGTAAAAGTTAATTACATGGCGATATTATTTTGATATTTAAAAATAATTTATTAACTTTGCATAACCTACTAACAAAAATGAACGCTGTAAGAGATATAGATTGTTTGTGTGTAGCCGTTGTGATGATGGCTCGCTGTGATATGTATATCTCTATGCGAATGTGCCGTTAGGCACTACTCTTCACCTCGTGTGGCTACGTGCCGCACGCACCCAACCCCATTTAAATACCAAGAAGTGCGCCACAGGTGTGTGGATGTGCTATGTGTGATTATTAAAAAAAACGATATAACTATGTCTGATAGAAAACTACACTTCGAGACCTTGCAGATTCACGGTGGCTACCATGTAGATGCTTCGCAGGCGCGAGGTATCGCCATACACCCAACTGCCGCCTACCACTTCCCATCATGCGAGTATGCCGCAAACCTCTTCACTTTGAGTGAGCCAGGTTACATTTATACACGTCTTCATAACCCCACTACAGCATCATACGAGGAACGTATAGCTGCCCTATATGGTGGTGTTGGAGCTCTTGCTACGGCATCGGGTATGTCGGCTATATTGCTTACTGTCACTGCCTTGGCGAATGCTGGACAGAATATCGTTGCCTCGCCATACCTCTATGGTGGCACACACAACCAGTTTGTTATATCGTTGCGAAATGTGGGCATCGAGTGTCGCTTGGCAAAGAGTGACTCGGCAGAGGATATCGCAGCCTTGATAGATGAGAATACGCGTGCAGTGTTTGCCGAGTCTATGGGTAATCCGACATGCCGAGTTGTAGATATTGAGGCTTTGGCGAAGGTGGCGCATCAAAACAATATTCCACTTATCATCGACAATACGTTTGGTGCTGGTGGTTACCTATGTAACCCCTTTGAGTGGGGTGCTGACATCATCACCGACTCGGCAACAAAGTGGATAAATGGTCATGGCACAGCCATGGGTGGCATCATCGTCGATGGTGGTACGTTCGACTGGCGTGCATCGGGTAAGTTCCCACAGATTGATGGCCCTTCGGAGGGTTACCACGGCCTTAACCTGTGTGATAGCTTTGGTAATGCTGCCTTCATCGTTAAGTGTCGTGTTGATGGCATGCGTGACTTCGGTTGCTGCCCATCGCCCTTCGATGCATACCTCATGCTCATAGGCCTTGAGACCCTATCGTTGCGTGTAAGACACGAGGTGGAGTCGGCATATAAGCTTGCCGACTACTGCCGTCGTCACCCTAAAGTTAAGAGTGTCAGCTTTGTGGGTCATGAGGATCACCCCAGCCATGAGCTTGCCAAGAAGTACTTCCGTCATGGTGCCTCGGCAGTCATGACCATAGAGCTCGCTGGCGACCTTGACTCTACCGTGAAGTTTGTCGAGAGCCTCAAGCTGTCGGGTAATATGACTATGATTGGTGACTCTATGACTGTTGTTACGCACCCCGCCTCGACAACACATAAGCAGCTCTCTGACGAGGCGAAGCGTGCTGCGGGCATCACCCCAACGCTGCTACGCATATCTCTCGGCTTGGAGAATGTCGAGGATATCATCGCTGACTATGAGCAGGCGCTAAACAACATATAGTATGAGCAGGCTATTTAGATATAGCGCCCCTGTGACTCTTGAGTCGGGTGCTCTCTTGCCCGAGGTGGAGATTGCCTACGACACCTTTGGTGAGCTCAATGCCCAGAGGGATAATGTCATATGGGTGTGTCATGCTCTCACGGCGAACTCCGATGTGGCAGATTGGTGGCCACATACTGTCGAGGAGGGTAAGTTCCTTGATCCTGGCAAGTACTTCATCGTGTGTGCCAACTTCCTCGGCTCGCACTATGGCACGACCTCTCCACTATCGATAAACCCCGCTACGGGCAAGAAGTGGTACTATGACTTTCCGCAGATTACCGTGCGCGATATGGTTATGTGTCATCAGCTCCTTGCCAAGCACCTCGGCATAGAACGTGTCAAGTTACTTATTGGTAGCTCTATAGGTGGCTTTCAGTGTATGGAGTGGGCAATTATGGAGCCTCACTTTATGCAGCATCTGGCACTCATCGCCACCACGCCCTGCTCCGAGCCGTGGGCGGCAGCCTTCAATGAGTCGCAGCGCATGGCCATACGCCTCGATAAGACATGGGGCGAGGAGAGTGATGATGCAGGATTGGATGGTATGGCCGTGGCGCGTTCCATAGCCCTTATAAGCTACCGTGGTGGTGCTGCCTATAACGCCACGCAGCAGGAGACGGAGCCCTGTGAGGCGTCGTTTGTACGTCGTGCACATAGCTACCAGCAGTACCAGGGTGAGAAGCTACGCCGTAGGTTCAATGCCATGTCGTACTACCGCCTGTCGGAGGCTGTAGACTCGCATAACATAGCACGTGGCAGAGGTGGCATCGCCGAGGCGTTGGGTCGTATTGCTGCGCGCACACTTGTTGTTGCCATCTCGTCAGATATACTCTTTCCTCCCGAGGCACATATACCTCTACGTGAGCATATCGCCGATGTTGAGTACCACCTCATAGAGTCGGAGTTCGGCCACGATGGCTTCCTTGTGGAACACGAAAAACTAAACACTATAATACAGAACTTTATAAATGCATAACGATATATGAAAAATATTAATATTGGACTCTTCGGTTTTGGTAATGTGGGTCATGGTCTCTATGACGTGTTGCAGCGCATAAACTCATCGCACGTGCACATCAAGCGTATCTGTGTGCGCGACTTGAATAAGGATAGAGGTGTCAAGGCGGAGTTTACCTCAAACCCTGACGATATATTTGAGGATAGGGATATAAACCTTATCGTTGAGGTTATCGACGATGCAGAGGCGGCATATGAGATTGTCAAGCGAGCTCTCAAGAGCCGCATCCCCGTGGTGTCGGGAAATAAGAAGATGCTCGGCCACCACATCATCGAGCTCATAGACCTCCAGGAGCAGTTTAACACGCCGCTGTTGTACGACGCCTCGGCCTGTGGCTCTATACCTGTTATTCGTAACCTCGAGGAGTACTACGACAATGACCTGTTGTGCTCGGTTAAGGGCATCCTCAATGGCTCGTCAAACTTTATCCTGTCGAAGATTTTTAATGAGCATATGTCGTACGAGGCGGCCCTCAAGCTCGCCCAGGACCTCGGCTTTGCCGAGAGTAACCCAACACTCGATATAGATGGCTGGGACTCGTTGTATAAGCTTATCATCATCACCATGCACGCCTTTGGCGTATATGTAGCCCCCGAGGAGATTCTCACTTATGGTATCTCTACGATGAACGACTCGGATATACGCTTTGCGTTGGAGAAGGATCGCCGCATAAAGCTCGTTGCACATGTCGAGAAGATTGACGATAGGCTCATCATGTGTGTGTTGCCACAACTCATATCGCGCAACAAGTATATCTATAGTGTTGAGGATGAGTTTAATGGCGTTGTCATCAAGGGCTTGTTCTACGATAAGCAGTTTATGTTCGGCCGTGGTGCTGGTGGTCACCCTACAGGCTCTGCGGTGTTGAGTGATATCACGGCGTGTGGCTATAACTACCGCTACGAGTATAAGAAACGTAAGGACTCGGTGCTTCCTGTCTATACCACCGACCACACCTTCCGCGTATATTTCCGCTATAAGAGTGCCGAGCAGCGTAACCTTCTTAACTTCCTGAAGATTAGGGAGCAGTATTCGTCTGACGACTACAACTATATCGTTGGCGATGTTACGCTTGCCAACCTTAAGGCGCACCAGGAGCAGCTGCGTGTTGCTGACTGTTTCGTCGCAGCATACCCTTTCGACTAACGTGATATGTGAGACAGAGGGACAGAGAGACAGAGAGACGGTCGCTTAAGATGTGATTCTTGGCCTCGTTCTGTTTCTCTGTTTCGTTGTCTCTTTTTGCTTTGTATTCTCTTTTTCTTTGTGTGTAGCTCTCCTTTGGGTGCGTGTTTTCTTCCACTCATCTATAAAAAACGTACTTTCGTCTAAAAATAGGGCTTTTGTTATCCACGCTTGTATAAAATTTTATACTTTTGTACACTTGTTGTATGAAATACAAAACAGAAATATAACAATCTAATACCTATCAAAGATGAAAGTTACAAAGAATTTCGTGGACATGGCAACATGTCAGTCTCGCTACGAGGCTCCTGCGGTGGAGGTCGTAGAGGTAGCAATCGAACGTGGCTTCGAGATTAGCTCGGAGGGCGTTGATGGTCCTTCTTATGGTGAGGAGGATATTATCTGGTAACCAATGTTTAACCTACAAAAAGAGCAAATGACAATGAAGAAGATTTGGAATTTGATGCTTGTTGCATTGGTTATGTTGGGTGCAGCAGCATGTACAGAGAAGGATGCAAATGTAGATGCTAACGAGAAGGCAGGTTTCTCATTCTACGCAGAGGTAGCTGATGCTACACGTGCCACTATCGAGAAGGATGGTGAGGTATGGAATACAGTATGGGAGGAAGACGATAAGCTCTATGTTACTGCTGGTGAGACATCTTATGAGTTCCTTTGTGCAGATGTTGAGTCGGGTAAGTTCACTTGCAGTGCTGATGGTGTTGAGTCGCTTGTTGGTCAGTCTGTGACTATCACTACTGATGGTAAGCACCACTCACTTCAGGGCAAGAAGGCACTCTACACAACTGCTACAGTTGAGTCATTCGGTCCTGATGCTAATATTAAGCTTGAGGCACTCACCTCATTCTTCCGTTACACATTCAATGGCGAGGGCGAGGTAAAGCTTACCTTGTCTGCAGCAGCCTTCCGCAATGAGGCTGGTGAGGCTGTTAATGAGGTTGTTATCTCTGGTAATGGTGAGCAGTTTGTTGCTTTCTGGCCTACTGGCGAGGAGGTAACTTTGACTTACGCTATTGATGGCGTGACTGCAAAGCAGAAGGCGCATACTTTTGCTGCTGGTATGGTTTATAACCTTGGTACATTCTCAAAAACAACTGATTACGGTATTGTGGGTTCATTCCAAACTCCAACTACTTGGGATGTAGCAAATCCTGTTAAGATGAGACATGTTGAGGCTGACTGGAACTGGGTTGTTGCGGAGAATGTTGAACTTTATTTGTCTGATGAGATTAAGATCGTTAAGGGCAACTCATGGGACGTTAGCTTTGGTGCAAAAGATGCTGTTTTGGTTGCCGAAGAGGGTACAGAGTATACCCTCACAAACAATGATGGTAAGAATATTAGACCTACAAAGAATGGTAAGTTCAACATATATTTCAACGAGGTATCGCATGCCTTTAAGTTAGAGTGTGTTGAGGAGTATGTAGACCTTAAGGTTACTATTACTATCAATAATAAGGCAAATTGGAGCCCACTTTATATCGTACTTAAGGATGGTAATACTCTTCTTACTGCTGCAGATGGTGATCTAGTTACTGATAACAAGTATGTTATTGGTGGAGAGTTTATTGGTAAGTCGCTTACTTGCAAGTTTATCTCTGGAGATAAGGCAACAGAGGAGATGACCATTGCTATTAACAAGGATGGTGCATCTATAACTTTGGAGGAGACGATTATTAAGCTTAAGGTTCAGTTGAACACTGCCAATGCAAAGCAGTGGTGGGGTGACACTATGAAGATTCACGCTTGGGGTACTGGTACATCATTCGACACAAGTTGGCCAGGTAATACTATGACCAGCGAGGGTAACTATACTTGGAGCATCATCGTGCCATCAGAGTTGGTGGGTAAGACTATTAACTTCCTTGTACACAATGGTAACGGCTGGCAGTCAAAGGACTCAAAGGTGACAATCTCTGCCGAGGGTAATCTAGTTACGGGTTCTTCAATTGGTATCAACTAATACGATGACTTGGTTATTGTAGATTTTACACCAATTTAAAGTAACATATAACTCTCTGCTCGGTGCTTCGGCATCGGGCAGAGTTTTTTTTGTCTTGTGTTGTTGTGATATCAAGAAGATAGATGGCAAATGAGAGGAGGGGAGTGCGTAGCCGAGTATCACAACACCTCTCTCCGCGACATCACTATGTCCCATTGTCCCAAATAAAGATACAAAGAAGACTAAAGGTCTCGAAAGAGTAAAAGTGGGCAAACAGAGCAACTTTTTCTATAGTCTAAAACTATGCGATGGCTTGAGACTATAAAATTTACCCCCCCCCGTGAAATGCTTGCATAATGGATTATTTATTAGTATCTTTGCCATCGTAAGATGGTCCTACTACAGCAAGCTATTGCCGAGACAATATGTGACACGTGGCTTGAGTTTGTCGCTGTTACCATCTTCATTATAGTAAATTTTTATAAGCTATGGATGCTATTCTAAAGATTGAGGGTGTTACGAAGAGTTATACGGGGCATGTGGCACTCGATGATGTCTCGTTGGAGGTGCCACGAGGTGCTGTATATGGTCTGTTAGGCCCTAATGGCGCGGGTAAGACGACGCTTATACGTGTCATCACACGCATCACCATGGCAGATAGTGGTCGTGTGTTGCTCGATGGCAAGCCTCTCAAGGCCGAGGATGTATACCATATAGGTTATATGCCCGAGGAGAGAGGTCTTTACAAGAAGATGCGTGTTGGTGACCAGGCGATATTCTTCTCACGCCTCAAAGGTCTGGATAGGCGCGAGGCAGAACGTAGGTTACGCATCTGGTTTGACCGCCTGAATATTGCCGATTGGTGGAATAAGAGAGTGGAGGATCTATCGAAGGGTATGGCGCAGAAGGTGCAGTTCATCTCTACCGTTGTGCATGAGCCCAAGCTCCTAATCTTTGACGAGCCATTCTCGGGCTTCGACCCTATAAATGCTAACCTCCTCAAGGAGGAGATTCTCGGGCTGCGCGATCGTGGTGCCACGGTGATATTCTCTACACACAACATGGCCTCTGTGGAGGAGATATGCGACCATATAACCCTCATCAACAAGTCGCGCAACATACTCTCGGGTGCTGTTGAGGATATACGTCGTGCCGCGGGAGGTAATATGTTCGAGGTTGTGCATAGAGCCTCGGATGAGGTACTTGTGGCAGCACTTGGCAGCCATGCCATGGCTGTTGGCGATAGTTGCGGCATCGTGGGTGGCTATCGTTCGGTTAAGATACATATCCCCAAGGATGAGGATGTGCGTAGCGTCATAGCGGCGCTTAACGACAGGTGTGAGCTACGTTCGTTGCGCGAGGTTATGCCCTCGATGAATGATATATTTATCCGTGCCGTGAATGGTACACTATAAAATTTTAGGCTATGAATAAGTTATACCTTATAGTCTCGCGTGAGTTCTCGGAACGTGTACGCAAGAAGTCGTTTATCATCGTCACGCTGCTCATGCCACTGTTTATGATAGGCATGATGCTCGCACCTTCGCTTATCATGCTCTATGGTGGTAGCGAGCAGAAGCAGGTTGTTGTGGTGGATCGTTCGGGCATCGTTGCCGACAAGCTATATAGCGGCCCCGAGGTGACCTTCATCCTCGAGGATGAGATGTCGAAGGCCGAGGCGTGTAACATATATAATGCGGAGAGTGGCATCTTTGGCGTGTTGTATATAGGTAGCACCATCGAGGCGCGCGACTCTGTGCAGCTCATAACAAATAGCTCATCCTCAATGGCCATCGAGGAGAATATATCGCGCCAGATATCGAAGATTGTAGAGAGTGAGAAGCTGCGAGCTTACGATATTGAGAATTTAGATGAGATATTGGCTTCGGTAAAGACAGACATCGAGTTGAGCACCTTCCTCAACGATGGCACTGGCGAGGAGGCAACCATGGAGTCTACATCCTCTGGCATGAACTATATTCTGGGCCTTGTGCTCGGCATGCTGCTATATATGGTCATCATCATCTATGGTCAGATGGTCCTCACCTCTGTTGTTGAGGAGAAGGCGAGTCGTGTTATAGATGTTATGGTGACAAGCTGCACACCCTTCCAGCTTATGATGGGTAAGATTCTCGGCATCGCCTCTGTTGCCATCACGCAGATTGCCATCTGGGCGTTGCTCGTCATCGGTGCCTCGAAGTTCATTGTGCCTGCGGTCTTCGCAACGGATGTGACAGCTATGAGTGACACGATGCTACAGACGCTTGTTGGCACATTTGGCGACACTACATACATAGCTATGCTCTTCTGCTACCTGCTACTCTTCATCGTTGGTGGTTTCTTGCTCTATGCCTCGCTATATGCTGCTGCGGGCTCGGCGGTGGACTCTGTGCAGGATGGTCAGCAGTTCAACACGGTCATCATGCTGCCTATCATCTTTGCTATGATTGTCATGACCTCGGTCTTCAACGACCCTAACTCCCCCATGGTGCTATGGGCATCACTCATACCCTTCACCTCGCCTGTGGTTATGATTGCGCGCATACCCTTTGGCATCCCCACATGGGAGATTGTGACATCGCTGGTGTTGCTCTACGCATCCTTTATTGTCACCACATGGCTTGCATCAAGAATCTATCGTGTAGGTATCTTCATGCATGGCAAGCGTCCTTCGTGGGCGGAGTTGTGGAGGTGGCTTAAGAGTTAGTTCTCGAGCTACTATATAGACATTCAACAGCCCCTTCTGCAGCAGCAGTGGGGGCTTAATTTTTTGTCGTTACATCACTTTAATATTTTTTTCGTATATTTGCACGTTATATGTACATGTGTGTGCGAATGAAAAGGCTAATGATACTATTGCTGCTGGTCATCGGTGGTATGTTTACCACTGAACGTGTTGCTGCGCAGTATTATAGCTGGGGTGCTGATCCGCTATCTTTCCGTTGGCGACAGATGAAGGCGGATGAGTATCGTGTGGTATACCCCGATACGGCACGACATATAGCCTCGCGCATGATGTATTATCTCGATGCTGTGAAGGATGACATAGACTATGGCTACCGACATCCGCAGATGTCAATACCCTTTGTTGTTCACCCCTCCAACTTCCTATCAAATGGTCTTGTGATGTGGATGCCACGTCGTGTGGAGTTTATATCGACACCTGCTGTTGATGGCTACTCTATGCCGTGGATTAAGCAGCTCATAGCACATGAGTATCGCCATGCTGTGCAGTATAACAACATCAATCGAGGTATATTCAAGGGCTTAAGCTATATCCTGGGACAGCAGAGTTCTACAATAGGTCTTCTTGCTATGCCACTATGGATGATGGAGGGTGATGCCGTGATGACCGAGACCGAAATGTCGACTTTTGGTCGCGGACTACAGCCGTCGTTCACCATCGCATATCGTGCCTATGGTAACGTATCGTATAAATACCGAAATATAGATAAGTGGTTTTGTGGCTCGTTTAAAGACTATATCCCGAACCACTATCATCTGGGATATCTCATGAGCCGTCATGGCTATGTGACCTATGGCAGGGTTATGGGTGATGATGTTGTAGAGCTCACGTCGCGTCGCCCCTACATGATTGTGTCAGCAAGCTGGGTGCTCAAGAAGTTGTATGGCATCACACGTCCACAGCTCTTTCACGACACCTTCCGTAGACTATATCGTCATTGGCAGCCGCTGGAGAGTGTCGTGGAGACCACGCGCCCACTACCTACCCCCGAACTCCGTAGTTTTACGACATATGCCCACCCCATGCCGTGTGACGACGGCACTATCATAGCCCTCAAGGAGGATTTAGATAAGCCCACGGCCTTTGTCGCCATCGACACCCTCACAGGTAGAGAGAGGCGCATAGCCTATACGGGTCATATCTCCACACGTCCCGCCTTGAGTGATGATGGCAGGGTGTGGTGGACAGAGTATCGCCAGAGTACACTCTTTGCGCAGAAGGTTAACTCACAGCTATGCTACATGGACCTTGCGAGTGGCCGCCCCCGCACGATGCATAAGTATCGTAACGTGCTATACCCAACGCCTATGGATCGGGCTGGCATAGCATGGGTGGAGTATACGCCAGATGGTAGATATACCGTTGTTGTGAATGGCAGAACGGAGCTTAAGCGTCGCACGGAGATACCTATGGGTAGCGAGGTGCACGGCTTGGCATGGGATGATGTCACACAGGCGCTGTATATGATAGTCACCGATGATGATGGTATGCATATAGCCAGCATCACGGCAGATGGCATAGAGGGTGTCACCGTGCCTGCCTATACCACCATCAGCGATCTTCAGGCCAAGGGTGGTAGGCTCTACTACGGCTCTATAGCCTCGGGGCGTGACGAGCTTCATGCCTATGACCTTGCCACGAGACGTGAGTATCGCCTCTCGCAGTCGCGCTATGGCTCATTCCAACCGATGCCATTGGATAGTTGTAGGGTTGTGGCCACGACATTTGATGAACGAGGCTATCTGCCAGTGGTGCAGGATGTGGATGGTGCGCATGAGGTGGCGTGGTTGCCTCATCCTCCAAAGATTATGCTTCCCGAGAGTAAACCATGGGGCGTTGTAAACCTCGATACGGTGCGCTACGGTGATGCGGCGGCAGATAGTGTGATGCGCAATACGCCACCACGACGTTTTAGCCGTGTGGCACACGCCTTTAATATACATAGCTGGGCGCCAGCATCATACGACCCATATGAGATTATGGAGGAGTCGTCTGTAGCCTTCAACCTCGGTGCTACGGTGCTCACACAGAACATACTATCCACCATGGAGGGTTTCTTGACGTGGGGTTGGAATCCGCGTGAGGGCTCTGTTTTCAAGGCGAAGTTACGCTACTATGGTCTCGGCGTTAACCTGTGGGTTAATGGCACGTATGGCGGAACGCAACAGATATATAAGGTTGCGGTATATGACCCCGAGAAGGGTGCGCTGGAGTATCCCGATGAGCCGGAGGTAGGTAGATACTACTCTGTGACGGCGGGAGCATCGTTGCCACTGCTCCTGCAGGGTGGTTACCATACACGTCAGCTTGCTCTCGCAGCGTCGTGGAACTTCTCGAATGGCATGGTGGCAAATGTAGATAGACTTATCTTTGAGGAGGGTAAGGTTACGAACATTGCAACAATAGGCTATAAGGAGGGTGTCCATTTGTTGAATGTGGGACTCTCATACCAAGATTATGTGCGTCAGGCACATCGTGACTTCCTGCCACCATGGGGTGTCGCATTGTCGATAAACTCGGCACTTAATCCCACCTCTAACGACTTCGGACATCTGTGGGTCCTATATGGCAAGCTCTATACGCCAGGCTTTGCTCCTCACCACTCGCTATCTGCTGCCGTGTCGTTCCAGACATCAATGGGTGGTTTCCACTCGGACGTGGTGCTCTCGGGTCTTACGTTCAAGTCAACACGTCTTATCCCCCGCGGATACTCGTCGTACGACATAGAGAACAACAACTATGTCGCCACGTCGCTAAACTATCACCTGCCAATATGGTATCCAGATGGTGGTATCCAGGGTGTGATATTCTTCAAGCGTCTGCGCCTAAATGTGGGTGTGGACTACGCATCGTTCAACCAGGTGAGTGGCTTCGATGATAGTGGCAGTGTGGTGCAGCGACGTAGGCATATAGGCTCCTATGGTTTAGACGTTGGTGTCGACTTTAACATATTTACCATGCCCGAGGCAGCAACAATGTCGGCAACATTTACGTTATATAGAACAGTATCGTTTGATCCGCTTAAAGATGGTAAGTTCCACTTTGCCTTTGGCGTAGGACTACCATTCTGACATGATGACAATGAATGATTTATAGAAGAAACAAAAAAACTCAAACAATATGGCAAAGAAGCAAGAGAGAGAGAAGAAGAGGTCGTGGAGACGTGGCATAGTTGTGGCCATGTGGTCGGTGACAATATTGGGTGTTATCGCCGTTACGAGCCTCTTCCTTATGGCCAGGTACGAGAAGTTAGGCCCTATGCCCACCTTCGATGAGTTGGAGAATCCGAAGACTAACCTCGCAACACAGATCTTCTCGGAGGATGGCGAGGTGCTCGGCACCTACTTTATCGAGAATCGTACATACCTATCCTACGAGGAGCTATTCCCCGCAGACCGTAGTAAGTGGCTCGAGATAGATGGTCATATGCTGCCCCCTATCGTTGCGGCGCTGCTGGCTACGGAGGATGTCCGTTTCTTCGATCACTCGGGCATCGACTTCCAGGCTACGGCACGTGCAGGTATCAGAACGGTGATCCTGGGTCAGAGTAGTCAGGGTGGCGGTAGTACCATCACGCAGCAGCTCGCCAAGAACCTCTATAAGACGCGCCGCAATAAGGAGGGATTGGAGGGTAGCGCTGGCACACTTGCCGCCAAGGCGCAGGAGTATGTCATCGCCACACAGCTCGAGTATAACTATACGAAGGAGGAGATTGTCGCTATGTACCTCAACACCGTGGAGTTCTCCAACTCCAACTTCGGCATTAAGTCTGCGGCAAATAACTTCTTCGGCAAGGAGCCTTGTGACCTATCTGTTGAGGAGGCTGCTGTCATCGCAGGTCAGGTTAAGGCGCCAGGTACTTATGCTCCCATGAAGCGAGGTGAGCCTAATGAGAAGGCGAGGGAGAGACGTAATACGGTGCTTGACCGTATGGCTGCTGCAGGAGCCATAGCGCAGGATGTTGCCGACTCGCTTAAGACCTTGCCTATAGACCTTACTCGCTACCGTCGTGCTGGTGATGCTCATAATGAGGGTGCGGCGACATACTTCCGCGAGATGGTACGTCGCACGATGATGGCACAGGAGCCACAGCGCAGAAACTACTATACGCAGTGGGACTATGAGCAGGCACTTAAGGAGTATAATGAGAATCCTATATATGGCTGGTGCTATAAGAATCTCAAGGCTAATGGTGAGCCTTACGACATCTATCGTGATGGTCTTAAGATATATACTACGGTAGATGCTCGCATGCAGCAATATGCCGAGGAGGCGTTCCGTGAGCATATGGCCGATATTGTGCAGCCACGCATGGATCAGCAGATAAAGAGCCGTGGCGGCTCACTCTTCCCCGACCTTACACGCGAGGAGTCGGATCAGAAGATATCATCTGCTATGCGCCAGACGGAACGCTGGAGGAATATGTCTTCGGAGGGTGCTACGGAGGCAGAGATAAGGGCTGCGTTTAACACGCCTATGTCGATGTCTGTATTTACGTTCAATGGAGTGAGGGATACTGTGATGACACCCCGCGACTCGCTTGTGCACTACAAGAAGACTATGCGTGGTGCCCTTGTTGCCATGGACCCTGCAACGGGCTATGTCAGGGCATATGTCGGTGGTCCTGACTACCGCTACTTCAAGTATGATGCTGCAACGCAGGGTAAGCGTCAGGTGGGATCTACGTCGAAACCCTTCATCTACACCTTCGCTATCGACCACCTCGGTCTAACACCCTGTACGCCTGTGCCTAATGTGCCAGTCTCTATAGAGACACCTGCGGGTATATGGTCACCCAAGGAGGCGGGCGATGTTGAGTATACGGGTGTTCACCCCTTGTATTGGGGTTTGGCAAACAGCCGTAATAACTATTCGGCATGGATTATGAAGCAGGCCAAGCAACCGGAGGCTGTTGCAGAGTTTATCCACGATATGGGTATAAGGAGCTTCATCGACCCTGTCGCTGCGTTGTGTATAGGCTCGTACGATAGTAACCCTTTCGAGATGGCATCTGCCTACTCTACATTTGCTAATCGTGGTGTGCACGTAGACCCAATATTTGTCACTCGCATCGAGGATAGCCAGGGTAATGTCCTTGCTACGTTCACGCCCAAGACCAGCGATGTGTTGTCGAAGCGTGTGGCCTATACTATGATTACTATGATGCAGCGCGTTGTTACCATGGGTACGGCACGTCGTATGCTCTATGAGTTTGGATTCAACGATGTTGAGATGGCTGCCAAGACGGGTACTACGAACGACAATGTAGATGCATGGTTTATGTGCTGTGTTCCCAACCTTGTCATGGGTGTATGGGTTGGTGGTGAGGAGAATGGCATTCACTTTACGCGTAACGCCGATGGCTCGCGTATAGCACTGCCTATTGCTGGTCGCTTCCTCACAAAGGTCTTTGCCGATGGCCAACTCGGTGTCACACGTGCCGATAGGTTCGAACGATCAGACGAGGTGCCCGACTATAGCTGCGATATAGATATGGCATCGGAGGATGTGGGTGGCTCTATGGAGGATGATATCTTCTTTGGTGGCGATGATGACTTCTTTTAGTCCTCTGCCACAAAAGATTAAATTTATAGTCTAATAAAATCTGTTATCACCATTTAAAATTGAATATATTATGAAGATTGCAATTGTTGGCGCAAGTGGCGCCGTAGGTCAGGAGTTTCTTGCGATACTCGAAAACCACCCTATGCCTATCGAGGAGTTGCGTCTGTTTGGCTCGAAGCGTAGTGCTGGTACAACATATCGCTTCCGTGGTGAAGATGTCGTAGTACGTGAGTTGCAGCATAATGATGACTTTATGGATATAGATGTTGCCCTCTGCTCTGCCGGAGCATCAACATCAAAGGAGTATGCCGAGACTATAACGAAGCATGGTGCCTTCATGATTGATAACTCAAGTGCTTTCCGTATGGACGACGATGTGCCATTGGTTGTTCCCGAGGTGAATGGCGAGGATGCCTTTAGTGCATCGCGTCACATCATTGCCAACCCCAACTGTACGACGATACAGATGGTCGTGGCCCTCAACGTCATCGAGCAGCTCTCGCACATCAAGCGTGTCCATGTTGCCACATACCAGTCGGCAAGTGGTGCGGGTGCTACGGCTATGCAGGAGTTCGAGCAGCAGCATCGCGACATTGTCGAGGGTAAGGAACCTACAGTTGAGAAGTTTGCCTACCAGCTCGCCTATAACCTCATTCCGCATATAGATGTCTTCCAGGATAACGACTATACGAAGGAGGAGATGAAGATGTTCTACGAGACGCGCAAGATTATGCACTCCGATATCCATGTGTCGGCTACATGCGTGCGTGTGCCTGTCATGCGTGCACATAGCGAGGCTGTGTGGGTGGAGACTGATGAGCCACTCTCTGTAGAGGCGGTTCGTGAGGCCTTTGCTGCGGCTCCAGGTGTTGTTCTTCTCGATAATCCTGCCGAGAAGAGCTATCCTATGCCTCTCTTTGCGCAGGGTACAGACCCTGTATATGTAGGTCGCGTGCGTAAGGATATTGGCTCGGAGTGTGGTCTTACCTTCTGGTGTGTTGCCGATCAGATACGTAAGGGAGCAGCCCTAAATGCTATCCAGATATTGGAACTTCTTGTTGCAAATAAATAGTTATATGGTTTTTCTTGCGCTGTCGTTCAGAAAATAATTTGAATTAACAGTTGCAAATGACTATATTTTTGTGTATCTTTGTACCGTGACAGTGTGTAAATGGCTATATTTTGCTGATTAAGCATAGTGTAGCGCGGTTGCAGAATGATAAATAAAAGAATAAATTATTAAATAAACGTATAACCTAAAAAAACTAACTACTATGGAAATCCCATTTGCAGAAGCGTATCGAATTAAGATGGTTGAGCCATTGAAGAAGAGCACACGTGAGCAGCGTGAGCAGTGGCTTAAGGAGGCACACTACAACCTCTTTGGCTTGAAGTCAGAGCAGGTGTACATCGACTGTCTTACTGACTCTGGTACAGGTGCCATGAGTGATCGTCAGTGGGCTGCTATGATGACAGGTGATGAGGCATATGCTGGTTCAAAGTCATTCTTCGAGCTCAAGGAGACTATCGGTAAGATTACAGGCTTCGATTACGTTATCCCTACACACCAGGGTCGTGCAGCCGAGAACGTGTTGTTCTCACACCTCGTAAAGGCTGGTGACATCATCCCAGGTAACTCACACTTCGACACTACAAAGGGTCACATCGAGTTCCGTAAGGCTACAGCTTTGGACTGCACAATCGACGCAGCAAAGGATACACAGCTCGAGATTCCTTTCAAGGGTGAGGTTGACTGCGCAAAGTTGGAGAAGGCTCTTGCGGAGAACGCAGAGAAGATTCCTTTCATCATCGTTACTGTAACAAACAACACAGCAGGTGGTCAGCCTGTATCAATGAAGAACCTTCGTGATGTACGTGCCATCGCTGACAAGTATGGCAAGCGTGTTGTATTCGACTCTGCACGTTTCGTTGAGAACGCATACTTCATCAAGACTCGTGAGGAGGGTTACGCTGATAAGACTATTAAGGAGATTTGCAAGGAGATGTTCTCATATGCTGATGGTATGACAATGTCATCAAAGAAGGACGGTCTTGTAAACATGGGTGGTTTCATCGCTACACGTCATGAGGATTGGTATGAGGGTGCAAAGCGTTTCTGCATCCCATTCGAGGGCTTCTTGACATATGGTGGTATGAACGGTCGTGATATGGCTGCTTTGGCTGTAGGTTTGGATGAGAACACAGAGCTCGAGACTATCGAGACACGTATCAAGCAGGTTCAGTACCTCGCTGCGAAGCTCGACGAGTACGGCATTCCTTACCAGCGCCCTGTTGGTGGTCACGCCCTCTTCGTAGATGCTGACAAGGTTCTCTCTAACATTCCAAAGGAGGAGTTCCCAGCACAGACTCTCGCTATCGAGCTCTACCTCGAGGCTGGTGTTCGTGGTTGCGAGATCGGTTACATCCTTGCTGACCGTGATCCTGTGACTCGTGAGAACCGCTTCGGTGGTCTTGACCTCCTTCGTCTCTGCATCGCACGTCGTTCATACACTAACAACCACATGGACGTTATCGCTGCAGCATTGAAGAACGTATACGACCGTCGTAATGAGATCACACGTGGTGTGAAGATCGTATGGGAGACAGAGTTGATGCGTCACTTCACTGTTAAGCTCGAGAGACTATAGTCTGTAACCCGAGACATAAAAAAGAAGACCACCCGAATTTTAGGGTGGTTTTCTTTTTTTTAAGTGAACTTCCAGAATGTTGTATACAGATAGCTCGACGCTATATGCCTTGGGTATGCTATCTTGGTCTGCGGAACTCCGCGAGTATTATGCCCGTTGCCATAGCGACGTTTAGCGACTCTGATGTAGGCGCATCGGCAGGGTAGGGAGGTATGTACAATCTATGTGTTAATCTTTCGCGGCATGCATCCGAGAGTCCACGACCCTCATTGCCCATCACTATGATGCCCGACGAGGTTATGGGCGCCGAGTATATATTGTCGCCATCGAGCAGCGTGCCATATATCGGCATCTGCATCTTCGCGGCGCGTGATAGGAGCTCTGCGAGGTTATCCGTATAGTGTATGCGCACACGAAGTATTGCGCCCATTGTCGCCTGCACAACCTTGGGGTTGTAGCAGTCGGCGCACTCGCGTGAGCATATTATATCTTTTATGCCAAACCAGTCGGCAAGGCGTACTATTGTTCCGAGGTTACCAGGGTTCTGCACGCCATCAAGTGCGAGAACGAGGTTACCGCGTAGGCTGTCGATGTTTAGGCTGTAGTGTGGTTGCTCAACAACGGCGAGGGTGTCGTTAGCACTCTTGAGCTGCGATATGCGTTCCATATCCCTTCTCTCTATGAGTGTGACATTATCGCCACGCATTGCAGCATTTGTCGTATAGACGTTGCGCACAACAAGTTGTGATGCCATTATCTCCTCGACAAGCTTGCTACCCTCGGCAATGAATAGCTGCTCGGCATCGCGTGTGCGCTTGTCGGCGAGTGATCGTAGGAATTGTATCTCGGCCTTTGTCATCGTCTCTCTTCTATGGTGAATGTTGAGCCTTCACGCGCAACATCCGTATTCGGAAATATTGTTCGGCACTCCTCAACAAGGTCATCATGGCTCTTATAGCGTGATGAGAAGTGACCTATGATGAGTCGTTGTGCCTCGGCCTTGAGTGCCACCTTTGCGGCCTCTATTGTCGTGGCATGCCCACGTCCCTTTGCCCACATCTCCTCCTTTATGCCATATGTGGCCTCATGATATAGGAGGTCTACGCCCCTGACGAGCTCTGCGGCCTTTGCCGAGTAGTTGGTGTCAGAGAGGTAGGCGTAAGAACGTGCAGGGTAGGGTATGTATGTGAGTTCGGCGTTGGGTATTATCTCGCCGCTATCCATCACCACATCCTCGCCACGTTTGGCGGCTGTAATTTGCGCTATGGATAGTCCATACTTCGTAATCTTAAACTTGTCGACATTAAGTCCTGGCTGCTTCTCCTTGAAGTGGAAGCCCGCTGTGGGCACCCGATGTCGCAAGGGTATACTCCACACCTCGAGGGTGTTGTTCTCCATAAGCAGTCTATGTTCCGTGGTGCGTATCTCGTGCCACCTAACCTCATATGGGAGGTCCTCCCAGAAGTATCGTCTATGAAACTCCAGAATCTCGCCCATGGGTGCTGGGGCGTATATGTCAAGAGGTGTACGCTTACCCTCGAGGCCCAGGGTGGCTATGAGGGGAAAGAGTCCGAAGCAGTGGTCGCCATGGAGGTGTGATATAAACACAGCTCGTAGGCGCAGCGGGTTAATGCCGCGCCTTATGAGCTGCCTTTGTACGCCCTCACCTGCGTCTACGAGGTAGTATTGCTCGTTGAGGTTTACTACCTGTGCCGAGGGGTGGGCAGTGGGTGTTGGCTTGGCAGACGAATTACCTAATATGGTGACGCTGAAAGCCATATGTTACTGTGCGAGCAACCAACGTTCGCAGTCGAGGGCTGCGATACAGCCAGAACCTGCAGCGGTGATAGCCTGACGGTAGTGAGGATCCTTAACGTCGCCAGCAGCGAACACACCCTCAACAGATGTCTTTGATGTGCCAGGAACAACCTTGATGTAACCCTGCTCATCGAGCTCAAGCTGACCCTTGAATACCTCAACATTAGGGTGGTGACCGATGGCGAGGAAGAAGCCCATGATGTCGAGAGTGCGCTCTACGCCGTCGTTGCTAACCACGCGTACGCCTGTTACGCCATCCTCGTCGCCGAGTACCTCCTTTGTGTTGTGCTCGAAGAGAACCTCGATGTTAGGAGTATTGAATACTCTCTCCTGCATAGCCTTTGATGCGCGGAGGTAGTTCTTACGAACGATGAGGTATACCTTCTTGCAGATAGATGCGAGGTATGTAGCCTCCTCACATGCTGTGTCACCGCCGCCAACAACAGCAACATCCTGCTTGCGGTAGAAGAAACCGTCACATGTAGCACATGCGCTCACGCCCATGCCGCGGAACTTTGACTCTGACTCCAAGCCGAGGTACTTTGCACTTGCACCTGTGCTCACAATCACTGCCTCTGCCTCGATCTGATGCTCGTGGTCAACAGTAACCTTGAATGGGCGCTGTGAGAGGTCGATGTCTGTGATGATACCTGTGCGCACGTCAGCACCGAAGCGCTGTGCCTGCTTCTTGAGGTCGGCCATCATGGCTGTACCTGTGATGCCCTCTGGGTAGCCTGGGAAGTTCTCAATCTCTGTTGTTGTTGTCAACTGACCGCCTGGCTCGATACCCTCGTAGAGTACTGGTGATAGATTAGCACGTGATGTGTAGATAGCTGCTGTGAAGCCCGCTGGGCCACTACCAATGATCAATACTTTTACTTTCTCCATGGTTTAGTTGTTTTTAGTTATTGTATAGTTTGTTTGTTGTAGTCTATCGTGTGTTTAAGAAGTCTGCCAGGTGCTCACTCTCGTTGCGGAAGTCGTAGCCATAGCCCACCATCATGTCGGTGCCAGCATCACGCTGTCTATCCTCCTCTGTAGCCTCTCTCATGCGTGCCACAATCCTCTCGGATGAGGCTATTATATCCTCCACCTCGGCCTCTGTGGGTGCGTGTCCGAGGAGCATGGCAAGGATGTCGCTTGCATATGCTGCTGCCATGTCGTTGTAGGATAACATCAGGGTGTTAAACCTCTCTGTTATGCCCTCCAGCGTTAATTTACCCTCTATTGTCTGGCACATTATATCCTCCACAATGCCTATTGGCAGATACTGACCTGCCACGTCTATCCACTCGCTGCCATCCACCTTCACGGCTGTTCTGTCACCACCACGTAGCATGGTGCCAAGGGATGCTGCTATGGCGCTGTTGTATAGCTTTATGCCTCGTGCGAGCATCGTTGCGCGTATCGTCGTGCGGTTGTAGCTGTAGCTCTTTGCCTCGGGGTCACTCTCCTGTAGGCGTGTCAGGGCATCTACGCCACGTAGCATCTTGCCTGTGATGAAGGGGTTGAACTCGTCGAAGCATATGTTGTCGCGCTTCAGCGTGCGCTTATCGCGTGCCTTCCACTTCTCTATATCGCGCACCGTGCCGTAGCTCTTGAGTGCGAGGCCTGGCATGAGCAGCGTGTGTCCATTCTCCTCGATGAGGTATGAGTAGGGCATATCCTGTGTGTCGTGGTGGCGCGTATGACGACCGAGTACCACGGTGTAGGGGCCCTCTATCGCTGGCGACATTACGTATGCGCTACTTCCGAACTTCGTGCCTCGCTGGTGCACCGCCTGGTGCACAGCACCACTCTTGAATAGGTGGTTCGACTGGTTTGTGCCACTGCCGGCGTTGAAAAATGAGAATATGCCGGCAATCAGTAGTGACGACTTGTGGTGCGACACGGTAAATGGTCCAGCGAAGACCGATGCTGCCTCGCCATTCTCGAAGTGGCAGTTGGCAAACATAAGCGTGTCGATGGCTGTGAAGCCATTGTCGATGACCGTATTCTCGCCTATGAAGCAGCGTTCTATGCTCGATGCTCCATCCACACGTGCAGCATTGTCTATTATGAAGTTGCGGGCACGCACGTCGATGCCCACGTAGGCATTACGTCCCACCGTGCCATTCTCAAGGTGCGATGAGCCCTCTATCACACAGCCCTCCTCTATGAGTACCTCGCGCAGGAAGCGAGCTCCCACAATCGTGCTGTTGTTGCCCACGTTACCTATGGCTGACCTATGCTCCTCGGCACGTTCCATGATGAGGTGTGTTATCCTCTCTGCCAGCGATGCACGGTTGCGCATCATTGTCATGAGGTATGCTGTCTGTGCCGTGAGGTTGCGGTATATCACCGCTGTGCGACCTCCATTCTCATTTACTGCGGCAACCTTCACGCCCTCACCAAATGTCGAGGCGTGGCGACACTCCATGCGTAGCACGTCGTCTATTATGCAGTCGTCGCCGATAGTGTAGTTTGCAATCGTTGAGTCGGTGATGCGTGTGCGTGAGCCTATGGTAACCTCGCCCTCGAAGCGCACGTTGCGTAGCTGCTCGGGGGTAAAGTCTTCGGATACAAGAACCTTGTCCCACGCCTCGGTGTAGCACCCACGCATGGCAAGTGCTGCTCGTTCCTCGGCTGTCGTTACTCTGTGCTTAATCATCGCCTCACTCATATTATACTTATCTTACCTCTTGAAGGGGGTGTATACAACTCTCTTTGTGTCGAAGAACTCATCCTCGAACATTGTGCCAATCTCATGTATATCCCAGCGGCGGCGTGTTGCTGCGAGCTCCTCGGCAAGGTCTCCGCCCTTGAGATATAGTATGCCGTTGGGGAGTGTTCCGCGCTGTCCGCTGCGTAGCAGAGACCATGCCCATGGCATGAAACGAGACATCTCTGTCACTGCGCGTGACACCACATAGTCGAACTTCTCGCCCAGCTGCTCGGCACGGCAGTTCTCGGCACGTAGGTTCTTTATGCCAGCGCCGCTTGTCACGCCCTCAACAACGCGTATCTTCTTACCTATGGAGTCTACGCCCACGAACTCCGTCTCGGGGAACATGATGGCGAGAGGTACAGAGGGGAAACCACCACCGCAGCCTATGTCTACAACCTTTGCTCCCGGCTCGAAGGTGCACACCTTGGCTATTGCCAGCGAGTGGAGTATGTGGCGTGTGTATAGGTGCTCTACATCCTTGCGTGATATGACGTTTATGCGCGCATTCCACTCCTCGTAGAGCTTCCCGAGTCTCTCGAACTGCTCCTGCTGCTCTCCCGTTATGTCGGGGAAGTATTTTAGTATGATGTCGCTATTCATCCTATTGTAGCTTATCGTTTACTCCTTCTCAATAATTCGTCTGCATATCTCGGCTCTGCCGCGACGTATCTGCGTCTTTACGGTGTTCAGTGGGCGTGATAGCTTCTCGGCAATCTCATCGTATGAGTACTCATCGAGGAAGCGCATCTCAATCACCTCTCGATACTCGTCACTCAACTCCTCGAGGGCGGCGTAGAAGTGTGCACGACTCTGACTTATTATCACCGACTCCTCGGGTGATGGTGTCGTTGCCATCGGTATGCGGAAGCGTTCGTCGATGGATATGTCGTCATTACGGCGGCGCAGATGGTCTATCAGCGTGTTTCGTGCAATGGTGTATATCCACTGTCCGAAGGTGTAGCTCTTCGAGTAGTTCTCTATGTGCAGATAGACCTTTATGAAGGTCTCCTGCAGTAGGTCGCTGGCCATCGCTTTGTCGCCAAGGCGCTGCTCGAATAGTCGCATCAGGGCATCGCGGTAGCGTGTGAAGAGGTACTCGAAGGCCTGCTGGTCGCCCGAGGCAGCAAGCTCCACAAGAGAGCTGTCGCTGGCTACGATGTAGTCATCTATCTCCATACGCGCGGTGTGTTATGACTCTCGTGTGAACCTATCATCCACTCTATAAATGGACCTATGAGGTCGTATATCCAGTAGTGTAGTGCTATGCCACGTTCTCCGAGCTTGCGTGCTGTGCGGTGCGATGTCCACACCACTATGGCGTAGCGTAGGAGTATTAATCCTGCTACTATGCACTTTAACTCGAGGGGTAGCACTGCGAGTGCTGTGACGGCTGTGAGGAAGAATAGTAGGCGGCTGTCACGTTCACGGCGTATGAATGTCTTCACGGATGTGGGGTAGTCCTTCGCCGTAGAGCCGTAGTAGCGCATATGCTCCATCCACTCTGACCACTGTGATGGTCGTTCCTCGGCAACGAGGGAGTGTGGAGATAGCACCACGGCGATGTGCTCTGGACGTGTGATATCCTGTAGGTACAGGTCGTTGTCGCCTATGTCTATGCCGAGGTGGTTGTATCCGCGTGTCGACTCGTAGAGTTCGCGTGTGAAGCCATAGTTGCTGCGTGGTGCGTAGTATAGTTTGTCCACTACGGCACGCGACATGGCATTGCGCAGACGGTGAAGCTCCGTTAGGCGCATCAAATATGTCTTAAGACTATTATTCTCGAATGAGGGTACCACAGGACCTAATACCACCGAGCCACGTTCAAAACCCTTTGCCATGAGAGCTATCCACTTCTCCGAGAGGGGTGCAGCACCAGGTGTTGTGAAGAGCAGTGCGTCGTACTGTGCCGACTTTATGCCTACGTTGAGTGCCTGCTTGTTGGTTATGTATACGTGGTCGTTGCCACCCATCTTCGTGAGTCGCATGTATGAGTAGCTGTCGCGTATGCGCTGCAACTCCTCGTAATACTCCATGTCGCCACCGATGTATACCACGACAATCTCGTAGTGGTCGTACTGCTGTTGTAGGAGTGCTGGGAGCTCTGTTGTGAGGAAGTTGTCACTCTCGCCGCGCAGTGCCACAATGACCGATATCGGAGGCATGCTGTCGTGCTTCTTGCGACGGCGCATTAGACGGAAGCGATATATGCGGTAATAGGCTATGGCATAGTAGTATAGCTGCACCATAAAGAGTATTATGATTGCGGCCATCAGGGCAACGCCTTGCCATGTATAGTGTTCAAGTATCTGGTTAAAAAAATGTGTCACTTTTCAAGTATCTATATAATCGCACAAAGATAGTAAAAAAATGTGAAAGGGACAATGCTACACATGAAAACTATAGACCTAATATTGGGGTAAAGGGTTAATTGATGCTTTGGCTTGGAAGTTATTAAATTTATTAGCTGAAGAATGAATTATTTTTAGTATCTTTGCACGTTATATATATGTTATGAAGTTTACATTGCAACATACCGCGCCCGAGAGTAAGGCGCGTGCAGGTCTGCTCGAGACAGACCATGGTCCTATCGAGACACCAATATTTATGCCCGTGGGTACTGCTGCGGCAATGAAGGGTATCTTCCACCGCGATGTGGAGAATGAGGCAAAGGCGCAGATTATCCTTGCTAACACCTACCACCTATATCTACGTCCTGGTATGGATATCTTGGAGAAGGCGGGTGGTGTACATCGCTTCTCGTCGTGGACAAAGCCTATGCTCACCGATAGTGGTGGCTTCCAGGTATTCTCGCTTGCGGCATGCCGTAAGCTCAAGGAGGATGGCTGTCACTTCCAGTCGCATATAGATGGCTCCCGACATATCTTCACGCCCGAGAGTGTCATAGATACGGAACGTACCATAGGTGCCGACATCATGATGGCCTTCGACGAGTGTCCTCCGGGTGATGCCCCCTACGACTATGCCTCAAAGTCGTTGGCGCTTACAGAACGCTGGCTCGACCGTTGCTTCAACCGCTACCACCAGACGCAACCAAAGTGGGGTCACTATCAGGCACTATTCCCCATTGTGCAGGGTGCTGGCTACCCCGACCTTCGTGAACGTGCCGCACGCAATGTGTTGCAGTATAATGCCGATGGCTATGCCATTGGCGGTCTTGCTGTGGGTGAGCCTACGGATGTCATGTACTCTATGATAGAGGTTTGTAATGGGGTGTTACCAACAGATAAGCCACGCTACTTAATGGGTGTGGGTACACCTATCAACATCCTTGAGGCTATAGACCGTGGTGTCGATATGTTTGACTGCGTGATGCCTACGCGTAATGGTCGTAATGGTCAGCTATTCACGTCGGAGGGTATCATCAACATCCGCAATAAAAAGTGGGAGGACGACTTCTCTCCTATCGACCCTAATGGTGTGACATTCGCCGATAAGCAGTATACCAAGGCGTACCTACATCACCTTGTGGTATGCAAGGAGATGCTCGCGGCGCAGATAGCCTCGTTGCACAACACGGCCTTCTACCTATGGCTCGTTGGTGAGGCGCGTAAGCACATCATCGCTGGCGACTTTAAGCCATGGAAGGAGATGATGGTTGTCAAACTTGGCAGACGTCTATAACCGCATAAAGCTATGTAGCACAGGTCATAAGTGACTTAAAAAGTGTTTTAAAGTGAGAATATTTCCATCCATACCAGGTTATCGAATACTCGATAGATATATACTCGGAAAGTTTCTGCGTACCTATATCTTCGGTCTTTTGATGATGACCATCATCCTCGTAGTCTTCGACTATGTAGAGAAGGTCGATGACTTCACGGAGCTTAAGGCGCCGTGGAGTGCCATCATCTTCGACTACTACAAGAACTTCATCCCACAATTCATAAATCAGTTTAGTGCGCTGTTCACCTTCATCTCGGTAATCTTCTTCACCTCGAAGATGGCTATGCAGACCGAGATTGTGGCGATACTCTCGGGTGGTGTCAGCTTCCGTCGTCTCATGTGGCCCTATATGCTCGGTGCTACGCTTATCGCCGCGTTGAGTCTGTCGTTAAGCCTGTGGGTTATACCCGAGGGCCAGAAAGCTAGTGTAGCCTTCCTGAGTAAGTACTTAAAGCAGAACCAGGTCATCACCTATAACGAGCATGTATATCGTCAGCTTGAGCCTGGCACGTTTGCCTATGTGCGTGGTTACTCGCCGCACCTCGAACGTGTACCCTTCTTCGCCATAGAACGATATGAGGGCTCCACCATGGTCGAGACGCTTAATGCTGCGAGTGCCACCTTCGATGCGGAGTCTGGTCGCTGGACAGCACCTCGCTATGTCATCTACACACGTACCGAGGATGGCTCTATGGGCTATGAGCAGTTCCGTAACCTCGACACACTTATAGACCTCGATGTGCGCGAGCTTGTCGACACAAAGGGACTTGTCAAGACCCTCACCTATGAGGAACTCAACGACTTCCTCGCACAGCAGCAGCGTAAAGGCTCTGATAGTCTCTTCCTTATAGAGGTGGAACGTCATACACGCTTCTCATACCCCTTCTCCACCTTCATCCTAACGATTATAGGTGTGGCCCTTGCCTCGCGTAAGGTGCGTGGCGGTATGGGTATGCATATAGGCCTCGGTATTGCACTCTGTTTCGCCTATATCATGCTTGGTCGTGTCTTCGAGCAGATAGCCCTCGGAGGCTCTATGCCACCATGGTTGGGCGTGTGGCTGCCTAATATTATATTTGCAATAATAGCCATTGTTGTCTATCGTAAAGCACCGAAATAGTTATGCGTACGATTACTGATATAGCTGATGCTGTCCGTCGTGACGAACGCATCACACCACAAGAGGCCCTCACCTTATGGCGTGAGGCGCCACTATGGCTCCTTGGTGAGCTTGCCGTAGCGCGTAAGGTTAAGGCGAGTGGCCGCGAGGTGTACTATAACCGTAATGTGCACCTCGAGCCTACGAACATATGTCTGTTTAACTGCGAGTTCTGCTCATTCCGCCGTAGGGAGGGTGATAAGGATGCGTGGTATATGTCGCTTGATGAGGTCGAGGCGCGCGCAAAGGAGTTGCGTGGCACCGACATTACAGAGGTGCATATCGTCGGAGGTGTACACCCCAAGCACGACCTCGACACCTACTGTGCGATGATTCGTAGGGTGAAGGGTGCCTTGCCTCATGTCACCGTCAAGGCCTATACGGCGGTTGAGATATTCTACATGATACGCCATGAGGGTGTCTCTGTTGTCGAGGGCTTACGTCGCCTTATGGAGGCGGGCATGGAGTGTATCCCTGGTGGTGGTGCCGAGATTTTCGATAGTGCCATCAGAGAGAAGATATGTCCCGAGAAGTGTAGTGCTGACGAGTGGCTCGCTGTGCACCGTGCCGCACACAACATGGGTATCGCCACTAACTGCACGATGCTCTATGGCCATATAGAGAGTTTGGAGCATAGGGTAGACCACCTCAACCGTTTGCGTATGTTGCAGGATGAGGCGCCAGGCTTCGATGCCTTCATCCCGTTGAAGTATCACAGCCGTGGTAATAGGCTTGGTCAGGTGGGTGAGTGCTCCGTGGAGGATGACTTGCGCATGATAGCTATTAGCCGCATATTCCTCGATAACATACCTCATATCAAGGCATACTGGGTCTCTTATGGTAAGGCTACTACGGAGATGGCCCTTGCCTTTGGTGCCGACGACATAGATGGCACTATTGGCGACACCACGAAGATATACTCTATGGCAGGAGGTGTTGATAGACCCTCTATGAGTGTCGATGAACTTGAGGCTATGGTCGTGGATGCAGGCTTTGTCCCTGTGGAACGTGACTCACACTACAATGTCGTGGAGCATGATGCCAAGCAGGTTGAGCAGGTTGAGCAGGTGCAGGCTGCGAAGGTTACCCCCGAGGCTGCCATCAGCGAGCTTAAGGCCGAGGTTGTGGTGCCAGCAAAGGAGGAACCACGTCTACGTAGGGAGAAGGCCATGAGGGTGCTCTATGACGAGCCTGTGGAGGAGAAACAGGCGGTCAAGAGTGCGGAGGTGAAGGAGAAAGCAAAGGAGAATATTAACCAGGATAAGAGTATGTCGCAAGGTGATAATGCGCAGCCACAGGGAGGCTCTGCAGCAAAGAGTAGTAAGGGTGATAATGGCGGCTCTATAGGTCGTCTCTTTAGACGTATGCCCGTGATTGCCAATATGGTGGTCATATGCATCCTAGGCATCATTGCCCTTGTCATGCTGTATGTAGGCTTGAGGTTTGGCACACGCCATGGCCAGAGCATCGAGGTGCCTAACTTCCTCGGTATGACCATCGAGCAGGCACGTGATGTTGCCAATAGTGATGATCTGCAGATTATCGTGCGCGACTCTATCTTTGATGTGGACCTTCCTGGTGGCATGGTCGTCGACCAGCTACCTCGCACCTCGAGTGTGCGTGAGGTTACTGTTAAGCCTGGCCGTAAGATATATGTCACCATCAACGCCTACAGCCGTCGTATTGTCGACATCCCATATGTTGCCAAGCAGACGCTACGTCAGGCACTCAACCAGATAGAACGTTCGGGTCTCACTGTCGACAGACTCATATACGAGCCCGATATGACCTCTACGGACTATGTCCTCAAGCAGTTTGTTGGCCGTAAGGAGATTCTTCCTGCGACAAACGCTACGGGTCAGGTGGGTACAGGTGTCACGTTGCGTGTTAGCTACCGCCGCGATGAGCAGCATACCTATACACCTCGCCTCGTGGGTCTATCGCTGCAGCAGGCCAAGAGTGCATTGTGGGATAATGGCTTGAATGTAGGCGATGTTGTCTATGACGATAGTGTTGAGGATATGATATCGCGTCGCAAGGCACGTGTATACCGTCAGTCGAAGAGTATCGGTGCGGAGGTGCGTCGTGGTGGTGATGTGACGCTATACCTCACATGTGATGAGGCCCTTGCCGACTCTATGAGCATCATCGCAGAACGTGAGGCACGTAGCGTTGAGCAGGAGCGCATGAAGCGTCGCTTGGCGCAGGATAGCCTTGCGCAGGAGACGATGTAAGCAATAAAAAGAGATAGTAAGAGATGAAGCAGAGCATGGATGCTGAAAAATATTTAGAGATGATTGACGAGGCACTCCCCGCCGTAGATGTAGATGTCGAGGATGAGGGCGAGGAGGGCGATGAGATGTATGAGCACTTCTCAGTGACCGTAGATAAGGGTCAGTCGCTTATGCGTCTGGATAAGTATCTCACCATACGCCTTGAGAATACATCACGCAATAGGATACAGACTGCTGCTGACGGTGGTAACATCATCGTCAATGGCAAGCCACAGAAGTCGAGTTATAAGATTAAGCCTCTCGATCAGATATCTATTGTGATGCCCTATCCACGTCGTAAGGAGGAGATTGTACCAGAGAATATACCTCTTAACATCGTGTATGAGGATGATGACATCATCGTTATTAACAAGCCTGCGGGCATGGTTGTGCATCCTGGTGTGGGTAACCATAGTGGCACCCTTGTGCACGCCCTGTCGTATCACCTTCAGGCTCTCGAGATGTTCTCCGAGGGTAATGCACGTGCTGGCCTCGTGCATCGTATAGATAAGGATACGTCGGGTCTCTTGGTTATTGCCAAGACCGAGCATGCCCACACGTCGCTTGCCAAGCAGTTCTTCGACCACACCATCTATCGCCGCTATGTAGCCCTTGTGTGGGGTAACATAGCCGAGGATGAGGGTACGATAGTTGGTAATATAGGCCGTAGCCCCAAAGATAGACTTCAGATGTATGTCTTTGCCGATGGCTCGGATGGCAAGCATGCTGTTACGCACTTCAAGGTGCTACGTCGCTATGGCTATGTCACCCTTGTTGAGTGCCGTCTTGAGACGGGTCGCACACACCAGATACGTGTGCACATGTCATGGCAGGGTCATCCACTGTTTAACGATGAACGATATGGTGGTAACCGCATCCTTAAGGGCACAACATTCATGAAGTATAAGCAGTTTGTGGAGAACTGCTTCAAGCTAATACCACGTCAGTCACTCCATGCCCGCGCCCTGGGCTTTGTGCACCCCACAACGGGCAAGTATGTGCAGTTCGAGTCGGAGCTACCCGATGATTTCAAGGCTGTACTCCAGAAGTGGGATACCTACACCGATGCTGTGGGTCTCGACATGGATGAGATTTAGCGAGTAACGATATTAAACGATAGAGGATATGTTTCTACCAACAACAAACAAGGAGGTTGAGGCTCGTGGATGGGATGAACTCGATGTCATCATCTTCTCGGGTGATGCCTACATCGACCACCCCGCCTTTGGCCCTGCGGTCATTGGCCGCATCCTCGAGGCAGAGGGCTATCGTGTAGCCATCGTGCCGCAGCCCAATTGGCGTGACGACCTACGCGACTTCAAGAAGTTGGGCAAGCCACGTCTCTTCTTTGCTGTAACGGCAGGTGCTATGGACTCCATGGTCAACCACTATACTGCAAACTTGCGCTTGAGGTCTAACGATGCCTATACGCCTGGTGGCAAGGCTGGTTTCCGCCCCGACCGCACGGTAGATACATATACGCGTATCCTCAAGAGGCTATATCCACATACGCCTGTTGTCGTTGGTGGCATCGAGGCGTCGTTGCGCCGTCTCACACACTACGACTATTGGTCGGATAAGTTGCAGCGTTCAATCCTTGAGACGAGTGGTGCCGACCTGCTCATCTACGGCATGGGCGATAAACCTATCCGTGAGGTGGCAAAGGCTATGCGTAATGGCTTTAATATGAAGTTGCTACGTGGACTACGACAGGTGGGATTTATGGCTGATGAGGAGTATGTGACACGCCTATATAATGGCAAGACGATAGTGCTTGAGAGCTATGAGGCGTGTGTTGCTGATAAGGATAAGTTTGGTCGTAACTTCACCGAAATAGAGGTGTTGAGTAATATGATGGAGTGTAACACCACGCTTGTAGAACGTGTGGGCGACAGGTATGTCGTCATCACGCCACCCCACGAACGTCTCACCACCGAGGAGTTAGACCACTCCTTCGACCTTCCCTATGAACGTGCTCCCCATCCACGATATAAGGGTAAGGGTGATATCCCGGCGTGGGAGATGATTAAGCACTCGGTGAACATCCACCGCGGATGCTTCGGTGGCTGCTCCTTCTGTACCATCTCGGCACACCAGGGTAAGTTCATACACTCACGTTCCGAGAGATCTATACTCGCGGAGGTTAAGCGTCTTATGCAGATGCCCGATTTTAAGGGTTATATCTCGGATATAGGTGCTCCCTCGGCGAATATGTATCGTATGAGTGGTAAGAATGAGGAGTTGTGCAAGAGGTGTAAGCGTCCCTCGTGCCTTCATCCGAAGCTATGCCCCAATATGAATAACGACCACCAGCCGCTACTGGAGTTGTATCGTAAGATTCGTGAGATTAAGGGCATCAAGAAGGCATTTATCGGCAGTGGTATACGTTACGACCTCTTTGATGACTCGCCATACTTCGAGACTGTTGTTAAGCACCACACCTCTGGTCGCCTAAAGGTTGCGCCAGAGCATACCGAGGATAGGGTGTTGAGCCTCATGCGTAAGCCCTCATTCAGCCTCTTTGAGGATATGAACCGCCGCTTCCAGCAGATATGTCGTCGTGAGGAGCTTAAGTATCAGCTTATCCCCTACTTTATATCCTCGCACCCAGGGTGCACAGAACGAGATATGCAGTCACTCGCTGATAAGGTTCTTGGACGTCTTAACTTCACCCTCGAGCAGGTGCAGGATCTCACGCCTACGCCAATGACGCTGTCGTCTGTAATGTTCTATATGGGTAAGAATCCATATACGGGTGAGAGTCTCTATGTGGCACGTTCACAGGATGATAAGCGTAAGCAGAAGAGCTATTTCTTTGGTGGAGAACTCCCCACAGCTGTGCCACGCACATCATCGGGTCGATGTCCTGCGCAGCCCACACGCCGCGGTGGCGAGAGGCCTGGTGCTTCGAGACCTGCGAAGCGACCAACAAGAGGTAGAAGATAGAGTAAAATTATTGATCGTATGAAGAAAATATTGTTTATTGCTGCGCTGTCCCTTTTTGTAGGCTGTGCAGGCGAGAGTAAGGCTGAAAAGGATGTCGAGGCAGTGGAGCTTGAGCAGCCACTTGTCGATACATTACCCGTAGATGCTATGACTGCTGAAAAGTCGGCACATTACAAGAATCACAAGATGAAGCATTCACACCCATCACTTAAAAATAGGTAAGACGAAGTAGTTTAATAATAAAACAATGCATGCTATGAAGAGATTTATGATGTTTGTAGCCATGCTGCCACTATTTGTGGCGTGTGGCAATACGCAGAATGTAGAGGAGACGGAAGATAATGGTGTTGAGGCTACAGAGAGTGTTGAGGCTGAAGATGCTACCGCTGTTGTTGAGAGTGCAGAGGGTACAGAGGCTGCCGAGCCCTCTAAAGTGGATCGTTTCATCGATAGCGCACGCGAGGCCGCAACCATAGGTGGCGAGATTATCTCTGACGGTGCTGCTGTAGTAATTGAGAAGGGTGGTGAGTTATACCACCAGGCAGAGCAGGAGGTAGGCGAGGTTATCGATGTTGTTAAGGAGAGAGGTAGCGATGACTGGGAGAATGCCAAGAGAAAGAGTGGTCAGGTCTACGATATCGTCATCGAGGAGGGTAGCGATGTTGTTGACCGTGTGCGTGAGACACTCGCAGAGTAGGCGTCACATAGTAGGTAAAAGAGGTTGTCCATGTTGTTGTGGGCAACCTCTTTTGTCACTTTAGAATAGGTATCTCTCGTTGCGCACCCTGTCGTAGAGTGTGAATATCTCGCGCCACGCCTCCTCGTCGAATGTGGTGCCTACAACCTCTATGACCTTGCCGGCAGTTATGGCACCCACGGTGCCGCACTGACGTAGGTCGAGGCCTTCGCAGAGGGCTGCGAGGAATCCTGCGGCGTAGAAGTCGCCAGCACCTGTAGTGTCTACACGCTTTGCTGCGGCCATAATACCTACATGCACGACCTCGTCGCCACGCTTGATGAGTGCACCCTTGACGCCAATCTTCACTATTGTGAGCTCACACATGCGACTTATGTACTGCAGGGCATTTAGCGCCTCTGTCTCACCACTGAATGCACGTGCCTCCTCCTCATTGGCAAAGAGAATATCTACGTAGCGTTCCACAAGGTCGCGGAGGAACTCGAGATTCTCCTGCACGATGTTGAACGATGCAAGGTCGATGGCAATCTTCAGGCCACGCGCCTTTGCCCTCTCCATGGCTGTGCGTATAAGGTCGTGATCCTGAACGAGGTAACCCTCGATGTATAGACAGTCGTAGTCATCGAAGATAACACCATCTATATCCTCGGGGTGTAGGTGTGCTGCAGCACCCAGGTGTGTGACAAACGTACGTTCGCCATCTGGAGATATCAACGACACGCACTTGCCAGAACGGTGCTTCGAACGTAGGATATAGGGTGCCACGCCGATGTTGCGTAGCGCCTGCTCGTAGAAGTCTCCTGTAGTGTCGTTGCCCACCTTGCCAATGAAGCCCACCTCTGTGCCGAGGCGCGCCATGGCACGTATGGCATTACCTGCCGAGCCACCCAGTGATAGTGAGTAGGGGCAGCCTGCAACAGCCTTCGATATGTCTGTCTGCAGCTGGCTATCAACAAGACTCATGGAGCCTTTAGCAAGTTCATAGGTGCTCAACACCTCATCGTTGGAGAGGTTTACGAGCATATCTGTGAGTGCATTTCCTATGCCTATAATTCGTTTCATCATCTTATTGGGTTTTCTCCTTGTCCTATATTGATAGCATCTTTACGAGCTCCATGCCCTGTATGTCGAGCTTCTGCTTGTGTGTTGTGGCCTTCGAGAATGGTATATATACGAGCTCGCCATTCTTTGTGCCTATCATAACATTGCGTTGCCCCTCCATAAGTGCTATTATAGCCTGTGCTCCCATCTTTGATGCGAGTATGCGGTCGGCAGCTGTAGGTGAGCCACCACGCTGTAGGTGTCCCAGTATTGTCACACGTGCGTCATACTCGGGGAACTCCTCCTTGATGCGCTTTGCGAGACCCATGGCACCTCCCGTCTCGGGATTCTCTGCCACAAGTACTATTGCCGAGTTCTTACTCTTACGGAAGCCGCGGCTTACAAGGTCTGCAAGTTGGTCTATCTCTGTCTCCTTCTCTGGTATTATTGCCGCCTCGGCACCCGAGGCTATAGCGCCATTTAGGGCGAGGTAGCCTGCCATGTGACCCATAACCTCCACGAGGAAGAGACGTTCGTGGCTTGTTGCCGTGTCGCGGATCTTATCGACAGCCTCGACAATGGTGTTGAGGGCTGTGTCATAGCCTATAGTCCTATCTGTACCTCCCAGGTCGTTGTCTATGGTGCCTGGTAGACCCACGATGGGCACATCAAACTCCTCGGCGAAGGTGCGGGCACCACTCAATGAGCCGTCACCACCGATGACAACAAGGGCATCTATGCCGGCACTCTTCATATTCTCATACGCCTTCTCTCTACCCTCGGCTGTTGTGAACTCCTTGCATCGTGCCGTCTTAAGTATCGTGCCACCCTGCTGTATTATGTTGCTCACCGACTTTGTCGTGAACCTCTCCATCTCGTTGAATACAAGACCGTAGTATCCACGTTTGATACCTATAACCTCGTAACCATGATATATCGCTGTGCGTGTTACGGCTCTTACCGCGGCATTCATGCCTGGAGCATCACCTCCCGAGGTGAGGACTCCAATGCGCTTAATCTGTCCCATAATCTTTATCGTTACAAATATTGTGGTAAAGTTAAGAAAAATATGCCAATAATTAAATTTGTAACGACATCAATTGGATTATATATACTCTTTCCTCGATACCACAGAAAATAGCAGAGGGTGTTCAGCATCTGCCGAACACCCTCTACTATATCTCGTTGCGTGTGATTAAATCTCACCTGCGCCACGGAAATCCTTAACTGTAGCCTTTGAGTTGAGAGCCTCAACAGCAACAGAGCTCATAGCTGTCTCACGCTGTGTCATCTCTGGTGTGCGCTCTGTCTCAAGTGTAGCTGGGTCGATAGTGCCGTTGATAGCCTCAACAACGAATACGTAAGCGCCTGTGCGACCCTTAACACGTGTCTCAACACCTGTCTCGCGACACATGGTGATAGCACCAACGAGTGCAGACTCGTAGCGGTTGTCTACGTTGTTGTCAGAGAACTTAACGCCAGAGAATGTGCCCATCTCTGCACCCTCAATCTCTGCGCCCATGGTCATCTGTGCTGCGATAGCCTCATACTGCTTATCGCGCTTGAGAGTGTTCTCAATCACGAATGTGTTCTTCGCCTCGAACTCCTCATCGTTTACAGCTGATACCATAGCAACGTAGATTACGTTCTCACCATGAGTGCTCTTCTTGTCACCCACCTGTGCGTCGTATGCCCAGATAGCCAACTCGCGTGAGCCAGGGATGTTACGTACGCCACGTGCCATGCCCTGCATAGATGTGTAGTCGTTACGGTTAACTGTTGTCTCAAGAATCTGGTATTGTGCAGCATCTGCAGCGCTGTTGAACGCCTCGATGTTGTCACCAGCGTCAGCGATGAACTGCTCGGCACTCTTGACGATGTTGTTACGTGTGATCTCGCTTGCAACGATACTCTTTGCGATGTCGGCAGTAACTACGAAGCGATCCTTCGCGCCAAGAGCAGTAATCTTAACAACTGCTGGCTTGTTGTCGTATGTGTAAGTGAAGATATCACCAACCTTTGCGCCGATGAAGTAGTCGGCATCAGCCTTGCTCATGTTAACCATTGCGCGGCTGCCTGTAGCTACGTCAACAGCATTGTCGAGCTTTGTGAAGTCGCCACCGTTTGCCTGAAGAGCCTCGAGAAGCTCCTTTGCCTCAACGAAGTTAGCAACAGTCACAACCTCAAAGTCGTATGTAGCAGGAGCAGTAACATCAGAGATGATGTAGCTTGCCTTCCATGTGTTGTCCTCCAATACTGGACCATAGTTCTTACCAGCCTTCACAGCCTCTGCAACATTGCTATCGAGTGCCGATACGAGTCTGTAGTTCTCAACACGACCGCCGATAGAGTATACAGCGCGCTTGATGGCATCAGTGTCACCATTAGCCTCTGTAATAGCGTTGTTAACAGCCATTACAGCCTCCTCAACCTGTGCACGGTCAGCCTCTGTAGGCTCTACAGGGAAGCTTACGTAGCGGAGTGTACGAGTGCCGAAGTATGGGTTAGCCTTCTTGTTCTGCTCGTAGTAAGCATCTATCTCCTCTGCTGTAACGGTTACCTCTGGCATAGCAGCGTAAGGAACCATCATGTAGCGACCATCGAATGTGATGTTATCCTCACGGAGAGCCTGCTCAACCTCAAGACGGTTAACGTATGCTGCTGCAGTGTATGCTGCTCCGAACTTCTCCTGACCGATTACGATGTCGATAGTTGGAAGACCAGCAATCCAGCGCTGCTGAATCTGCTGCTGAATCATGTCTGCAGGGTAGCCGTAAGCCTGGTACATAGGAGTCAATCTGTTCGCGAATACACGAGCATAGCTCTTGATATCCTCCTCGCTAACGCCTAAACCTGCAGCCTCGAGAGCCTCGCTTGTGAAGTTGTTGAAGAGTGTTACCTCATACGCCAAGTCTGCCTGGCCGTCAGCTGGAATCTCGCTATCGCGGAACATCTCCTGATACTGATAGTACTCCGAAGCCATGATATCCTCGCCGTTGATGTTAATCACGGCCTTATCCTCGGGCATGTTGCTACCACGACCCTGGTTTGAGAGCTGGTCACCGAGGATGAACGCTACAAGTACGAGGGCAATTACCACTGAAAGGACAATGCCGTACTTGGTTCTTAATGTGTTTAGTGATGCCATAAAATTTATTGTTTTATCGTTAAATTCGTTTTAGCCACCAAAGGTAGTAATTTTTTATTAAATGCCATAATATTAGTGCATAAAATTTGCGTTATGCTGGCGCAGATGCATATATTTATGGTGTAGCACCTCGCATAGTGCTACATTCAATGCCCATGCTATGGGTCAATGCCCACTCTACTTAATCCTCTTTATGCCCACAAGGTCAAGGCGCGAACCCTCACGGTGCATGATGCTTATGCTGAAGAGCTCGGTCTCTATATGTTCTCCCTCATGTGGGATGCCACCATGCTCGGCGATGATATAACCAGCAAGGGTGTCATACTCATCACTCTCGGGTATTCCCAGCATGTAGTGCTCGTTGAGGTATTCGACCTCCAGACGTGAGGAGAATACCCACTCATCCTCGCCCGTCTGCTTCTCTATGAGCTCCTGTGTGTCGTGCTCATCCTCAATCTCACCAAATATCTGCTCCAGAACATCCTCAAGCGATATAATACCTGCTGTGCCACCATACTCATCTATCACTACGGCGATGCTCGCACGACGCTTGGTGAATGTCTCAAGCATTGACTGCAGTGGCATCGTCTCGGCTACATATAGCGTCTTTATAAGGATGTCGGAGATAGATTTAGGCTGCTCGAAGAGGCTCTTCGAGTTAACATAGCCTATGATGTTATCTATGGTGTCGTGCCATACGAAGATGCGCGAATAGTGTGTCTCGACGAATCGCTGTGTCAGCTCCTCTATCGTGGTGCTTTCAAGGTCTACAGCCTCCACGTCAACACGCTGCACCATGCAGTCACGAACACGAAGGTCGGCAAAGTCGAGAGCATTCTGGAATAGGCGTATATCCTCCTCGTCCTCACTATCTACGGCAACATTCTCTGCCTCTACAAGCGATGCCAGGTCGTCACGGTTGAACTCTGTAGGCTCCTCACGGCTCTCAACACGTGTTCCGGTGAGGCGCATGAGACCATATGAGATGAGTGTTGTGAAGCGTGTTAAAGGATACAATATAATATAGAAGAGGTATATTACGGGTGAGAATAGTGAGTAGTAGAAGTTGGGGTTACGACGTACTATAGATTTGGGGATATACTCGCCTATGAAGAGTATTATGATGGTAGATATTATCGTCTGTATAAGTGTGTTTTCTATGCCAAAGCCCTCGAGGAGCATCTTTGCCATGAACATAGAGTAGACAACAAGCGCTATGTTGTTACCTACGAGTATGGTCGTGATATAGTTGCCTGCGTTGCGCGAGAATATCTCGGCGATATGGTTGAACATGGGACTCTGTTTACGGTCAATCTCCTCCTTCAGACGATTTCGTCCGAGGAAGGCTATCTCCATGCCAGAGAAGAATGCCGAGAAAAGCAGCATCACGGCAATGGTGGTGACCATAGTTATTGTTATATCTCCCATATTGTTGCGTATCTAATGATGCGAAGAGGCGTGCTACCTCTTCGTCTGTTTAGTCCTGCGGACCATCAACAACCAATCCCATGCCCACTGCCGACTCAATCTCTTCTATGCGTCCGGCTTCTCGCTGGGGTGTTGCTACCTGCTGGTGTGGTCTTGTTGCGGTCTTTCCCATCGATGGAGGTGTCAACGTAGGACGTTGTACGCCACTCTGCTCGTCGGGGCGTGATAAGGTTACTGTCGATGGCGAGAGGTTTTCGCGCGACGTGTTACCACGGCTTGTGGGGCGCGCGGTGCTTGACCCCCTGCCACTTTGTGCTTTGGCGCTGTTGTCAGCACTTGAGGTTGTGCCCTTGTTCTTATCACTATTATCAGCACCCTCCTGGTCTGGTGTAGACTCTGGCTGACTCATGTCGAACTCCATCTCGGAGCTATACTTTCTGAAGTGGATGTTCTTAAGGTCCTCGTCAGCATCGAAGCCTACGCCGAAGTGCCAGCCGTCGGGCTGTAGTATCTTGGTGTCTACATTCGAGTATATCTTCTTTGTTGTGGCATTCCAGAAGAGCTGCTGTGTATATACCTCCGTTAGGCCTGTGACAGTTGTGTCACCCTCCTTACGGTTATTCTTGACAATGACAACATTACCCTTCGCCTCCCACAGTTTCTGGCGTTCGTAGTATATGGCGTAGTTGGCTGATATTGTGGCGTCAACCAACGACAGTGTATCGGTGTATGTTGTCATGCATATGCCGCGTCGAAACTCCTGATAGGGGTTTGATGCCATGCTGTAACCCTCCATAAGCGGTGTGGTGAAGGTGTAGGAACGCTTGCCATTCTCCATCATCGTTATGGTGCGGTTTTCACTCGACTCGGTGAGCAATGTCTCGTAGTCGTAGTGTGTGGCTTCAGGCTTGCTGTCGCACGAGAATAGCAATGTAGCACTCCCCAGTATGGAGAGTGCTAACATGCAATATCGTGTGAGATTAAGGTGCATATACCCGAATCCTACTCTATTAACGGTAACGTACAGTTGTTGAGATACCTGCAGCGAAACCACACAAGATAGTGTAGCGATCACCCGATGTGAGCTCTGCGAAGAAGCAAGTCTCCTGTGGTGGGAATGCTGCGCGGTATGCGTTCATCATCTGCTGTGCTGCGCGCTGTACCTCTGGCTCATCCTTGAGGAGGTTTGCTGCCTGTGCCATAGCATCGTATGCCGCCCAGTATACTGAAGCACCACCAATCTTGTCATCTGTGCATGGTGTAGATGCGTAGCACTGTGCGAGGATGAAGTATGAGTAGCCGTTGTCTGGGTTGATGCCACGGAGCTCACGTGCAGCATCTGCCGCAGCTGTGTAGTTGTGACCAGCAATCTCGATGAGGGCAATCTGTGTGTAGAGTGGCTCCTTCTTTGCAGGGTCTGTCTCTACTGCCAATGCCTCACGCAAGTACTTGAGGGCCTTCTCGTTGTCGCCACGGTTCTTGAAGCCCTGTGCGAGGAACAACGCTGTCTCTGATGATGGCTTCACGGTGTAGTACTTCTCTGTAGATGCGAAGAAGAAGTCGCTAGTACACTGTGCACGTGACATGAGGGCTACGGCCTGTGCCAAGAGAGCCTCGTTGTCTGGGTCTGCAGCGAGCTTCTGGCTGAAGAGTGCCTCGAGGTTCTCGCAGCTTGCAGCGCCACTTGTACCGAAGCTTGTCTCGAACTGATCTCTGTACTGCTCATCCTCTGCAGATGCCTCTGCGAAGAGTGGTGAGAGACGTTCGTACTCGGCAAGCACCATGTCGCTTGTCACGCTATCATCATACTCATAGTCCTCGCAGAGGAACTTGTAGTATGAAGCAACGATATCGAGGTTGATACGGCCTGATGCGATAGCAGCATCTACGGCATCCTTCAAGCCCTGGCGGAGCAATGGACGGTCAGTAGTGCAGAGGCGGAGCATATCGCGAGCCTTCATATCGAGGATGTAGTCCTTACCATTCTTGTTGTGATCACCGAAGTAGATGACGCGCTGGTCGTAGATGAAGAGTATTGAGTCGACATACATACGCTTCTCCTCGACGCTACGAGCACGCTGTGCCTTATTCTTGTAGAGTGTCACACCACGTGCGAATGTCTGCTGTGATGCAGCAGGACAGTTGTTGAGCAACTGCTGGAAGTACTCTGTAGCAGCCTTGAAGTCCTTGGCGTCAAGAGCCTCCTTGAGGTAGTTACTTGCGCTGATGTTTGCCTGACGTTCCTCTACTGTGGTACCCCACTTACCGTAGACTCTGTCGTCGCTGAAGTCCTGTGCTGTGGCAGTGTAGCCAACAAGCATCGCAACGGCAGCCAAAAGAATTTTTACACTTTTCATAGATCTAATTTTTAGTTATTTTGTTTCTGCATTTTGTTTGCGTCTCAATCTCTCTATCCCTTGCTTTGTGCCCCATTAATCATACTTCTGGCGTACAAACCAATAGTCAGATGTATCGGCCGAGAATAGTGAGAAACCTACCGACACCTTGTAGTAGTTCTGTGTTATGAGACCGATGGTCTCTCCTCCAAACTGCACTGCCTTGGGTGCAGCCATGCGGCCATACTCAAAGCCGATGTTTACTGACGAAGCACCCCATATCTTCACAGGTAGACCGAAGCCTGCTGTCACGGCAAGCTGGTTAACACGTTCGCCAGCAAATGTCTGGTAGTAGTTGCCCACACGTGCACCGAGGCGGTACGATATACGGTTGAAGTAGCTTCGCACATCGTTGGCATGAGGTGTTATCTCGAAGCCCACCTTTATTGTGTGGGTGTTTGTGTAGTTCACAGGTATCGAGCTTCCGCCATTCTCATCGAACGACTTATTGTTGTCGCCCCACGCCGCAAAGTTGTAGTCGGCACCCCACGCTATACGTCTATCGCGGTAGAAGAGGCCTACACCCACCTGATGTGGTACACGTAGCTCGAGGGCCTCAATGCGGTCACGTATAGGCACGTTGTTGATGCTGTGGATGATGTTGTCGGTGTATACGTAGCTCTCGCGCTTGGGGTTAAGCTTGCCTCCGAGGTCGTATGTGGCACCCACGGTGAAGAGGTGTGTCTCGGTGAGTATTATGTTCCACTGCAAGCCTGCCTGGAATTTGAAGTTATTTACGTTGTACTTGTCAACACCTATTGTTGAGGAGTATGTTCCAGCGCCAGTAATCATATTCACAACCTCTGTCGTGTAGTTGCGTTCTATGTGTCCCCAGTAGTACTTTGCTGCCACGCCTATGGAGAAGTTGCGCCATGGCTCCCAGCCTATCGATAGTTTAACCTCTGTGATATCGCCATCGCCGAGGTATCCGTACATCACGCGGCCGATGTCTGCAGTGTTGTTCTTGTCATAGTCTGGCAACTTCATTTTGTAGCCTACGCTGCTATATGGCGAGAGTCCAAACGACATACCAAGACCCTTGGCTATGGGGAATGCGAGGGCGATATTGTGGATGTTTATTGTGTTGTACACCGTCTTTGCCCTCTTCGATATAGCTCCTGTGGCATCATACTTTGGCTGGCTATTGCGGAAGTGTGTGCCGTCGAAGCCGAAGTCAAAGAGGAAGCTCTTGCGTGGTGCTATGCTTGCTGAAGCGGGGTTCATAAGGTTTACCTGACCCATGGAACGGAGTGCTATACCCACGCCACCCATGGCACGCATCTGTGCAGTGCCAGGAGTGAGAAGCTCACCTGGACCATACATCGAGTATGGTGAGTATGCGCTGACGCTACTTGTCTGTGCTGTTGCTACGCAAGGTAGGAATGCCACCATGATGATGGCAACTACAAGCCCACAAATATCTCTATAACTTTTCTGCATCGTACTCCAAAATTGTAGCGAGACCGTAAATTACCGGTTCACAGTCTGCAAATATCGCGTTTTTAATTCTCTTTACAAAATATTTTGCATCACCTCCGGTGAAAATTACACATTTTTTTTGTTTTTCAACATAAAATGCCTCCACATAGCCCCTTATTTCGTTCTCAACACCTCGCATCACGCCCTGCTCTATGGCCTCTACCGTTGTTCTGCCGTATGGCAACACCACCTCTGTTGCGGTGCATAGTGGCAACTTGGCGGTATAGTCGGCAAGGGCATGGAAGCGCGTGGTCACACCTGGTGATATGTTACCTCCACGATACCTGCCATCGATGACATAGTCGATGGTTATGGCCGTGCCGAAGTCCACAATCATGATGTCGTGCTCGGGGTATAGCGCGGCACATCCCACGGCTGCAGCAAGGCGGTCAGCGCCAAGTGTTTGTGGCGTATGGTAGTCGTTGCCAAGGGGTATGGGTGTCGTTGCAGGGCTAAAGTTTACGACATGTGCTACGTAGGGGCGTAGCATGTCACACACCATGTCGCTGTTGCCGCGCGTCGAGCTTACGATGGCTGCGGTGGCGGGGTAGCGGGCAACGACATCGCGCACATCATCCTCGGTGATGCTATCGTACACCTTGCTGTGGAGTATATCGCAATTGTGGACAACGGCAACCTTAATACGTGTGTTGCCGATGTCTATTATGAGCTTCATCATTTTAAATATCAACCATTTACTTTTGATGCTGATGCCAATGTGCGGAGCATATCAACACCCTCGGCAACACTATATATCTTCCTAACGGTCATCGATAGACGATTATTGTACTGCTTGACGACAAAGCGGTCGGGCTGTGCAACAACCATGCGTAGCATGTCGAGGAAGGTGTCTGTCTTGAAAAATGGTGAGTTGTTGTCGCCCACGAAGCGCACAATCATAAGTCCATTCTTCACCTTTACATGCTCTATGCCGAGGTTTATGGCCTCGCGGCGTAGCTTGACAACGTCGATGAGCACACGCACAGGCTCTGGCAGCTCACCAAAGCGGTCCTCGAGACGTGCTGCGAAGGCGGCATATTGGTCATCGCTGCGCATGGCATCAATCTCGCGGTATAGGCGTAGCTTCTCGGACTGCGAACGAACGTAACTATCGGGTATTGAGGCGTCAACGTCAATGTCGATGGTGGCGTCGTCAACGAATGTAACCTCCCTCAATGCATCGTTCTCGTCCTGTGTCAAGCCTGACGTGTCGAGACCCTCGGCACGAAGCTCCGAGATAGCCTGGTTTAGAATCTTCTGGTATGTCTCGATGCCTATGTCTGCTATGAAGCCACTCTGCTCGGCACCTAACAGGTTACCCGCACCACGTATATCGAGGTCCTGCATGGCGATGTTGAAGCCCGAGCCGAGGTCCGAGAACTCCTCTATGGCGCGCAGACGACGACGTGCGTCGCTACCTATGAGCTCGTCGGGGGGTGATAGAAGGTAGCAGAAGCCCTTCTTGTTGGATCTTCCCACACGGCCACGTAGCTGGTGTAGGTCACTCAAGCCGAAGCGGTGCGCATCGTTGATAATGATGGTGTTGGCATTGCCGATGTCTATGCCGTTCTCGATGATTGTCGTTGCCAGCAACACGTCGAACTCGCCATATATGAAGTCCATGATGAGCTTCTCGAGCTGGTCGGCAGGCATGCGACCATGACCTACGCCCACACGGGCCTTGGGGCATAGTCGTGTGATGAGACCCTGCATGGTCAAAAGGTCATCAACGCGGTTATGCACGAAGTATACCTGTCCACCACGCGACAACTCCTCCTCGATGGCATCACGTATGACATCTTCATTAAAGGTGTGCGACTCGGTGACTATGGGCTGGCGGTTTGGTGGTGGGGTAGATATCACCGAGAGGTCGCGAGAACCCATAAGCGAGAATTGCAGTGTGCGAGGTATAGGCGTAGCTGTAAGTGTCAGCGTGTCAACAGAGATGGCAAGCTGTGTGAGCTTCTCCTTTGCTGCCACACCGAACTTCTGCTCCTCATCTATGATGAGTAGTCCGAGGTCGTGGAACTCTATCTGCTTCGAGAGCATCTTATGTGTGCCGATGAGGATATCAATCTTTCCACTCTTTAAATCTTCGGCTATGCGTCGAGCCTCCTTTGTCGATTTCGTACGGTTTATGTACTCCACGGTCACGGGGAGGTCACGCAGACGTTCCGAGAAGGAACGGTAGTGTTGTAGCGCAAGGATTGTAGTAGGCACAAGCACGGCAGTCTGCTTACCGTCGCATGCCGCCTTGAAGGCAGCACGTATAGCCACCTCCGTCTTGCCAAAGCCCACGTCGCCACATACGAGCCTATCCATTGGTTGGCTCGACTCCATATCTCTCTTTACTGCGGCAATGGCACTCTGCTGGTCGGGGGTATCCTCCCACTTGAACGACGCCTCAAGCTCCTGGTTTAGGTATCCATCTTCGGAGAAGGCAAAGCCTTGTGATGCCTTACGTTTGGCATAGAGGGCTATGAGCTCACGCGATATATCTTTTACGGCCTTCTTGGTTGTCGCCTTTAGCTTCTGCCAAGCGCCATTTCCGAGTTTGTATATCTTTGGTGGTTCGGCCTCGCCACTCTTGTAGCGCGATATGCGGTGCAGGGCGTGGACATTAACAAAGAGGATGTCGTTATCCTTGTATATCAGTTTTATAACCTCCTTAATACGGCCATTCTCGTTGAGCTTAACAAGACCACCAAAGCGACCCACGCCATGGTCTATGTGCACGACATAGTCACCAACTTTTAGGGCGTTGAGCTCGGCAACGGTCATCTGCTCATCACGTTTTATCTCGCCACGTATGTGGTAACGCTGGTAGCGGTCAAAAATCTGATGATCAGTGTATATGCACACCTTGAGTATATTGTCTACGAAGCCCTCATGCAGCACAAGGTCTGTGGCATGGAAGGTGACACCCTGTCGGCCTGTTTGGTGGAAGATGTTCGTAAGACGTTCTATCTGCGCCTTGTTATGCGAGAGTATGAATGTCTCATATCCTCGTTCCTTGTTCCAGCGTATGTCGTCGGCGAGCATCGCAAAGTTGCGGTTGAAGCTGGGTTGTGGCGCCGTGTCAAAGGCTATGGTTGTCGTGGCGCGCCTCTCGCGTAGGTTGTCTTTAAGAAGCACGAGACGTGATGTAGCCCAATCCTGTAGTAGTACCTGACGAGATGTGACCCTTGCTGCTAGCATAGCCACGTCGTCCGTGCTCTCCGCCTGTTCGAGCACCTTCTTGCGTATCTCTGCAATCTTGCGCAGCGCATAGTCGCCATCGTCGAGCCACCATGTGGCCTGGCCGATGAACTGTGCAAGTGACACTCGTGTATTGTCTGATGCACGCATCATGTTGGGTATGATGTCTACATCGTTTGGGCGTTCTGCAGATAGCTGACTCGAGATGTCGAAGCGACGTATCGAGTCTACCTCGCTACCGAAGAAGTCGATACGGTATGGCTTCGACTCCACGTATGAGAATACGTCGACGATACCACCGCGCACGGAGTATTGGCCCGGCTCGTAGACAAAGTCTACACGTGTGAAGTTGTGGTCGGCGAGCCACTCTACAAGAGCATTCTGCTCGAGGCTGTCGCCCACGGCTATGTGTTTCGAGTCACTGTCGAGGCGTGTGCGGTCGGCAACACTCTCGGCAAGAGCCTCGGGGTAGGTGCATATGGCAAGATATCCGCTGCGGTAGTTGGTTATTGCATTAAGCGTTGCTGTGCGTCGCACAAGACCTTGAGCATCCTCGGCACCATATGCCGCAGAACGCTTATATCCCGAGGCGAAGAATGCAACATGCTCCTCGTCAAGTAGTTCGTAGAGGTCGTTGGCGAGGTATGCGGCCCTATCCTTATCCTCCATGAGGAAGACATGTATGCCTCCAAGTCTCTCTACTATTGTTGCCGCATAAAGCGAAAAGGCCCCACCGACCATCTGTGATAGATGGACGGTAGAGGCCTCTGTACCCAAACTTTTGTATAGCTCATCAGCACGTTTGGACTTACTGATGAGACGCTTCAAATAATCCATATCGCTTCGTTTCGACAGGTTTAGTTGTTAATCAGAAGCGACTCCCCCTTTTTGTCGAGGTAGCTAACATCAATCATTCCGATGCTATGGTCGGTGGTTAGTTTGATGCGTAGCTTGTACTTAAAAATCCAACGCATTCGTAGTGGCCAGATACCCTTGCGCAGGTATGCTGCAACATATGGGCTCACTCGAAGGTTTACATATTTGCAACCCTTCTCTGCGAGTAGCTGTATCTGTCCCTCAATCTTCTGCTCGAGCAGTATTGTAGGCTCAACCTTGCCTGTGCCGTGACATGTAGGACATACGTCAGATGTCTCGTTCATGGCGATGGGGCGCACACGCTGGCGTGTGATCTGCATAAGGCCAAACTTCGTGATAGGAAGTATTGTATGTTTAGCCTTATCTGTTGCCATGAGCTTCTGCATCTCCTGGTATAACGTCTGTCGACTCTGCTGCTTGCGCATATCTATGAAGTCGACGATGACGATACCTCCCATATCGCGGAGGCGCAGTTGTCGTGCTATCTCTGCTGCAGCTGCGAGGTTCACCTCGAGGGCTGTTTGCTCCTGGTCATCCTCGGCCTTGGTGCGGTTTCCGGAGTTTACGTCTATGACGTGCATAGCCTCCGTGTGCTCGATGATAAGATATGCACCACGACGTAGTGATACATACTTTGCAAATAACGACTTTATCTGTTTCGCGACATCGAAGTTATCGAAGATGGGCACTTTGCCCTTGTAGAGTTTCACCAGTTGCTCCATATCGGGTTTTATGGCGCGAACGTAACTCTTAATCTCCTTGTACATCGTCTCGTCGTCGACAGTTATCTGCGAGAATGTGTCATTTAACGAGTCGCGAATAATTGTGTTCACACGGCTCATCTCACTTATGAGGCGCGCGGGGGCCTCACTCTTGCGCATGGCGGCAAGTGCCGTGTTCCATCTCTCAACAAGAGAGAGTATGTCTTGCATAATGTCGATGTCCTCGGCTTCGGCAGCTGCCGTGCGTATTATGACACCGAAGTTCTGTGGCAACACCTCCTGTGCTACCTTGCGTAGTCGTTTTTTTGCTGTGTTCGAACGTATCTTTGTAGATACAAACACCTTATTGGTGAACGGCACCAACACCACGTTACGTCCGGCAAGCGATATGTCGGCTGTTAGTCGTGGTCCCTTGGTCGATATAGCCTCCTTCGATATCTGCACCATTACGGTCTGTCCGACCTGCAGATGGTCGCCTATGCGACCCTCCTTCTCGAGCTGTGGCTCGAGCTTCATGCTGTCGACATGGAGTGTTCTCTTGCCTGGGGCATGGCTCTCAACGATGCGACGTAGAGATGAGAAGTTAGCTCCGAGGTCGAGGTAGTGGATGAAGGCATCCTTCTCGTGACCAATGTTTACGAATGCTGCATTGAGACCTGGCATTATCTTGCGTACGCGACCTAAATATATGTCGCCCACAGAGAAGCCTGTCTGGCACTGCTCTTTGTTAAGCTCGACAAGCACCTTGTTCTCACATAGTGCTATCGATACTTCCGTTGGATTTACATTGATGATAAGTTCTCTGTTCATAGTCTATGCAATGTAAATCATGTTTCGAGACCATGTGGCAATACTCTGTGGAGTGTGCCACTGGTTTCCTAAATGCTTGGTACTGTGACTGTACGACGCATCCCAAGCCTTTGTTTAACAAAGAGACCTGCCCCACGTGGACAGGTCTCTTTATGTCCGTTAAGAAGATTACTTCTTCTTGTGACGATTCTTGCGAAGACGCTTCTTACGCTTGTGCGTAGCCATCTTATGACGCTTGTGCTTCTTTCCGTTTGGCATAACTTAATATATTATTAAAAGGTTTAAAAGTCTTACTTAACCTCACCAGCGAAGCTCTTTGCAGGCTTGAAAGCTGGGATGTTGTGCTCGGGGATAGTGATGGTAGTATTCTTTGAGATGTTACGAGCAACCTTCATAGCGCGCTTCTTGATGATGAAGCTACCAAAGCCACGAAGATATACGTTCTCGCCATTGATCATAGCACCCTTAACGCTTTCCATGAAAGCCTCAACGATAGCCTGAACCTGAATCTTCTCAACGCCGGTTGACTTCGCAATCTCGTTAACGATATCTGCCTTTGTCATAGTTGTAAATAGTTTTATTTAGTTTATTTTTTATAACAAGTGTTCAACAATCTTTGCCCTAAATGGGGTCTTTAGCAAAAAAATGTCTGCAAATATACGGCATCTTTGGGTAATATGCAAGCAAAAACAAAAATAAAATTCTTTTTTCATCTTTGCAACATATTGTCTGGCAACCAAAAGAGGGTTGACCGTATCTCTCTAACGGAAGTTGTTGAGGGCTGTTGCGAGACCCTCCACCGCCTGGTCGAGACCTGTCTGAATTTTGCTGCCAATCATCATGCGCATCATCATGTTTAGCTCGGCATGGAGCACCATGCGGATGCGTGTGTCGCGTTCTGCAACCTCCTTAAGCTGAATCCAGAAGCTGAAGTCTATAGGTACGTTTCCGCCGTCGCCTACAATCTTAACATGCTTATTCTCAACCTTCTCGGCGATGCGAAGGCCTACCTTCATGCCCTTAATCTTGAATGAGCAGCTGTCGGGTGTTGCCTCCCACTCCTCCACCTTATCCTGTATGGCAGGTGTCATGAGGTCCATGCGCGAGATTATAGGGTATATAAGCGCTGCAGGATGATTTATCTGTTGCTGTTTAGACTCGTACTTTTCCATCGTATATATCTTGAAATGGTTTATGACTCAAAAACGGCGCAAAGGTAGTTAAAATTACCGAATTACAAAACGTCGTTCTGTATGTCCAAGAATCTCAATCTTCACCACCATGGTGTTGTCGGGTAGCAGTGGCTCAATCTTCTCGGGCCACTCCACGAGGCATAGGTCGCCCGATGCGAGGTACTCCTCCGAGCCGAAGTCCAGAGCCTCCTCTACGCGGTCTATGCGGTACATGTCGAAGTGGTATATCGTGCGATCACCCACATATTGGTTTACGATGGCGAAGGTGGGGCTTGTGACATCATCTTCGGCACCGAGGAGTGCTGCAATGCGGCTTATGAGTGTTGTCTTGCCTGCACCCATGGGTGCGTCGAAGGCTACGACGGTGCGGTCGCCGAGGTAGTCAATAATCACTCGTGCAACATCATCAAGATCATCCAGAGAGTCAATCTCTATTACTCTTTCCATAGTTATCTCTATTTTCTGTTATCTCTTCTTTGGGTTAAGTACTACGTATGGTACAATCATCTCCTCCATCGATATTCCGCCATGCTGGAACGTATTTTTGTAGTAGCGTATATAGCGGTTGGCATCGTTGTTATATACGAGGAAATCTCTGTTATAGGCAAATATATAGCTTGATGTTAGGCGTCCCGAGGGTAGCTGCACATCCTCTGGGCGTGTTACCTCATATACATCGCGCGCGTTATACGCGAGGTTACGCCCCGTCTTGTAGCGTAGGTTTGCCGAAGTCTCCTTGTCGCCTGTAACACGCACGGGGTTGTCGACACGTATTGTGCCATGGTCGGATGTTATAATCAGCCTATGGCCATGCTCTGCGAGGAGCTTTAGGAGTGTGAAGAGCTCCGAGTGCTCAAACCATGAACGTGTGAGTGAACGGAATGCCGCCTCGTCGTCTGTGAGGTCGCGTATGATGTCGGTCTCGGTGCGTGCGTGCGAGAGGATGTCGAGGAAGTTGTATACTATGACCGAGAGATCGGCGTCATATACACGGCTCATGTTCTCCAGGAGCTTACGTCCCGATTCTGGGCGTACGAGCTTGTCGAACGACAGCTTATATCTCTTTCCTGACTGCGCAATGAGGCGCTTGAGGAACTCCTCCTCGTACATGTTTTTGCCTCCATCCTCGTTGTCGTTGAGCCACTTGTCGGGCATGAGCTTGTCTATGGCCAGCGGCATGAGGCCGGCAAAGAGGGCGTTGCGTGCATACTGTGTTGCTGTGGGTAGTATGGCGCAGTAGAAGTCGTCGGTAAGTATGTCGTAGTAGCTGCGCAACATGGGCTCGAGTACACGCCACTGGTCGTAGCGCATGTTGTCTATGAGCAGCAGGGTGGTGTGTTGTGCCTCGTCAACGTCGGCAAATATGCGCCTACGCATCAGCGTGTGCGACATCACGGGTATCTGGTCGTCGGGCAGACGGCGGTTTATCCAGTCGTAGTAGTTGCGGCGCACAAACTTCGAGAACTCCTGATTTGCCTCATTCTTCTGGTATGATAGCACCTCGCGGATGCTCTTGTCCGAGGATGACGACAGCTCTATCTCCCAGCCTACAAGCTTGCGGTATAGTGCGCACCACTCGGTAAATGTTGATGCTGTCTGCTGCTGTGCTGCTATGCGTCCGAACTCTGAACGGTAGTCTGCTGTAGTCTGCTCTGTTACAAGCTGTTCGGAGTGTAGGTTCTTCTTTATTGATAGAAGCACCTGGTTGGGGTTTACGGGCTTTATTATGTAGTCGGCAATCTTTGAGCCTATGGCCTTATCCATGATGTTCTCCTCCTCACTCTTCGTAACCATGATTACGGGTAAGGAGGGGTGTGCACTCTTTATTAGTGGCAGTGTCTCGAGGCCTGTCATGCCGGGCATCATCTCGTCGAGGATGACAAGGTCATAGGCCTCTGTGGATAGCATCTCCACAGCGTCGTAGCCGTTATTGCATGTAGCAACATCGTAACCCTTGGCTGTGAGGAACATAACGTGGGGCTTCAGGAGGTCAATCTCATCATCCACCCATAATATCTTATTCATATACTACAATCTCAATGTTTAACTCTTAACGCATCTACCACTCTCTTAATTGTGGTGTACGTATTTTTAAGATTCGAGGCAAGCCTCTCGCTGTCGCACCACATAACATCTGTTATGCCCTCCTCGTCCTGTGCCTCTATGCTCTCTTCGTTGCTCACCATTCGCCACCAGTCGGTGCTCTTAAGCTCCCATGCGCCGTATGTGTCGTAGGCGTGCCACGTTGTCATCAGTGGCTCTCTATCTACCGTCACAGCCCTTATTCCCGTCTCCTCTAACACCTCACGCATGGCGCCCTCACTACTGCTCTCACCCTCCTCGATATGGCCCTTGGGTAGGTCCCAGCGGTCACGTAGACGTATCATTAGTAGGTCTCCTTGGTCGTTTGTCACAGCGCCGCCTGCAGCCCTCACCACCTTAAGTTGCTCGGCGAGGAGGTTAAATGTGAGCTCGGGGTTGGGTGTTTGGACGACCACAAATTTGTCAGTCTCAACTTTTTTTATTACTTTCGCCCAAGAAACTGACAATGTGTCGTCTGTCTCTATTACGGCATAGTGGTCGCCAGGTGGCGTTGTTGTAATCACCACCTCGCTGTTGCCGATATGTAGAGTGTACTTGTCCATGTGTATAACTCCTTGCAAGTGCAAAGATAAGCATTATAGTTTGAACAAACTAATCAATACAATATTTATGAAAAAATTACTCTTTGTTATGACATTTGCAGCATTACTTGGCATGGGTGGTTGTGCTGAAAATGGTGGTGAGAAGCCTGCGCCTCTTACTATCGACAATGCCTTGACAGCCGACGAGAAGGCCGAAGGCAAGTTTACACCCGAGATTATGTGGAAGATGAGCCGTATTGGTGGTCAGACACTATCACCTAATGGCGAGAAACTTCTCTACACCATCACACAGTATAACCTTGCGGAGAACCGTGGTATCACCTTCCTTCAGTTGCGTGATATGGCCACAGGCCAGGAGGTGCGCCTCACCGACAACGCATCTACAAACACTGCACCACAGTGGCTCGACGACAATACTATAGCCTTCATGTCTAACCGCACAGGTGCTATGCAGGCATGGTCTATGGATGTTGAGGGTAAGAACCTTCGTCAGCTTACAGATATTGAGGGTGGTATCGAGGGCTTCGGCATCGCTGGTGACCACGCCTTCTACGTGCAGCGTGTTGCTGTTGCGAAGCTCAAGGGCTCAAACAAGTATGACGACATGGATAAGTCGAAGGTGCGCATCTATGACGACCTCATGGTACGCCACTGGGACTATTGGGATGATGGATCATACCTTCACATCTTCGCTGCCGACTATAAGGATGGTAAGATTGTGAACGGTAAGGATATCATCGGTGCAGATAAGGCATACGATGCACCTCTTGCGCCATACTTCGATACTGCGGAGATTCGCCTCTCACCCGATGGTACACAGCTCGCCTACACATGCAAGCCTCTCACAGGTGTTGACTATGCTCTCTCTACAGACTCTGACATCTTCCTCTACGACTTCGCTACGGAGGCTACACGTAACCTCTCAAAGGAGGCTGCTGCTACCACTGATGATAAGTTCGTGGGCTACGATAAGTATCCTGTATTCTCACCTGATGGCACAAAGATAGCCTTCCGTTCACAGCGTCGTCCCGGTAACGAGGCTGACCAGCAGCGTCTATGGGTCTTCGACCTTAACACTAACGAGTGCACATACATCACACGTGGTCAGGACTACTGTGTGACAGAGGTTGTGTGGGATGGCAACGAGGCTATGTACTTCGTTCTTCCATGGCGTGGTACACACCAGGTGGCGCATATAGACCTTGCAGGTAACATGCAGCATATCACAAGCGGCAACCACGATATCAACAACTTTACATTTGCTGGTGGTCGCATCGTGGCTAACATGAATACTATCTCGAAGGCTGTTGAGCTCTACGATGTTAACCTCTCTACAGGCGAGCTTACACAGCTCACAGATGTTAACCGTGAGATCTATGACAACATCAAGTTTGGTGAGGTGCAGGAACGTTGGATTACAACTACCGATGGTAAGAAGATGCTTACATGGGTTATTCTTCCTCCCGACTTTGATCCTACAAAGAAGTATCCTACACTCCTCTACTGCCAGGGTGGTCCACAGAGCACCGTATCGCAGTTCTGGAGCTACCGCTGGAACTTCCAGCTCATGGCTGCCGAGGGCTATGTTATCGTAGCGCCTAACCGCCGTGGTTGCCCCTCGTTCGGTCAGGAGTGGACAGACCAAATCTCTGGTGACTACTCTGGTCAGAATATCCGTGACTACCTCGCAGCTATCGACGAGGTGTCGAAGGAGCCATGGGTAGATACCGAGCACCGTGGTTGTGTGGGTGCCTCATATGGTGGCTACTCTACATACTACCTTGCTGGTGTTCACGAGGGTCGCTTCAAGGCCTTCATCGCGCACTGCGGTATCTTTAACTTCGAGTCTATGTATGGTCATACCGAGGAGCTCTTCTTCGTTACTAACGACTATGGCGGTGCTTACTGGGAGGCTGACAATGCTGTGGCACAGCGTTCTTATGCTAACTCACCACACAAGAAGGTCGCTAACTGGGATAGCCCTATCATGATTATCACGGGCGAGAAAGACTACCGTATCCCATATAGCCAGTCTCTCGAGGCCTTCACCGCTGCCCGTGTTCAGGGTCTTGATGCTCGCCTCGTATCCTTCGAGAATGAGGCTCACCAGGTCTTCCAGCCACAGAATAGCGTTGTCTGGAATCGTGAGTTCTTCGATTGGCTCAACACATACCTCAAGTAATTTCTTGTGATAATGGGTCGATTGCGGCCCCTAACAAAAAATGCCGTCAATGGGACGTACGCAAAGTACTACCCATCGACGGCATTTTTGCCGAGTGTAGCACTCGGCGCCCTTCTGACAAGAAATTTGTCGTGGGTTGGAAGGGCCTTTGTGTGATAGGGAAGTTAGGGAGATTAGGGAAATTAGAGAAGTTAGAGAAGTTAGGGAAGTTAGTGAAATTAGTGAAGTTAGGGAAATTAGGGATTATATTCTATCTCCCTAAACTCCTTAAGCTCTCTAAACTCCTTAAGCTCCTTAAGCTCCTTAAGCTCCTTAACCTCCCTAA
>JAGCMF010000031.1 GCA_017646625.1 Alistipes sp.
GCTGTTAAGGCTGTTCACAATGGTGAGTACGACGTCTTGATGAAGGGTGTTGTGCCTACAGATAAGTATATGCGTGGTATCTTGAACAAGGAGTGGGGTTTGTTGCCTGCAGGTACTGTGTTGAGCCATGTTACAGTATTGGAGGTTCCAGCATACCACAAGCTTCTTGTTGTAAGTGATGTTGCTGTTCTTCCATGCCCAAATCTCGAGCAGAAGAAGCAGATTGCAAAGTACCTCATAGCTACAGCTAATAACCTCGGCATCGAGTGTCCAAAGGTTGCGTTGTTGGCACCAAGCGAGCAGTTGCTTCCAAAGGTTGTAAGCTCTGTTGAGGCGAAGGAGCTCTCTGACCTCGGTCAGGCAGGTGAGCTTGGTAACGCTTTGTTCCAGGGTCCTTTGGCTCTCGACGTAGCTATCGACGAGGAGAGTGTTAAGATTAAGAAGCTCACAGGTCCTGTTGCTGGTGATGCTGACTGTATGTTGTTCCCTAACCTCGAGTCAGGTAACGTCTTCTTCAAGGCTTGCTCGAAGTTCGGTGGCGCAGAGTTGGCGGCTATGGTTGCTGGTCCTACAGCTCCATGTGTGCTCACATCACGTGGTGACTCAACAAAGACAAAGCTCTACTCAATCGCTTTGGCTTGCTTGTCAGCAAAATAATCTATTTACGTAAGATAAAGGAATTATGGCATATAAAATTCTTACCATTAACCCTGGCTCTACAAGTACAAAGGTGGCGTTGTTCCACGACATGGAGCAGGTTAAGACCTTGAAGTTGAGCCACTCGGCAGAGGAGATTGCACGCTTTGCATCTGTTGCAGACCAGCTCGACTGGCGCTTGGAGATTATCCTTGACGCCCTCAAGGCTGATGGCATTGAGCTCACATCGTTGGATGCAGTTATTGGCCGTGGTGGTCTTATGCGTCCTATCGAGGGTGGTGTATACCGTGTTGGCGAGACTATGATTGCCGACCTCTCGGCACCAAAGCGTCAGCATGCCAGCAACCTCGGTGCTCTCATCGCACGTCGTATTGCTGATGCTGCAGGCGTTGAGGCATATATCGCAGACCCTGTTGTTGTTGATGAGCTTCAGGATATGGCACGTGTGAGTGGTCTTAAGGAGTGCCCACGTCGTTCTATCTTCCACGCTTTGAACCAGAAGGCCATAGCACGTCGCTATGCCAAGGAGGTGGGTCGTCCTTATGAGGAGCTTAACCTTGTTGTTGTACACATGGGTGGTGGTATCTCTGTATCGGCACACTGTAAGGGTCGTGTTATCGACACAAACAATGCTCTTGATGGTGATGGTCCTATTGCTCCCGAGAGAGCTGGTACACTCCCTGCGGGTGACCTCGTAGACCTCTGCTTCTCTGGTAAGTATGATAAGGGTGAGATTAAGAAGATGTTGGCAGGTAAGGGTGGTCTTGTTGACCATGTTAACTGCAACAATGTTCAGGAACTCAACGAGGTACGTGCTGCTGGTGGTGACAAGGAGGCTCGCTTCATGCTCGACACTATGTCATACTCTGTTGCCAAGTTCATCGGCGAGATGGCTGTTGTGCTCAAGGGTCAGGTAGATGCTATCCTTCTGACAGGTGGTATCGCTTGGAACGACTGCGTTAATGACATCATCATTGACTACTGTAAGTTCCTTGCACCTATCAAGATCTACCCTGGCGAGAACGAGCTTGAGTCATTGGCAGAGAATGCACTTCGTGTTCTTAAGGGTGAGACTACAGCCAAGGAATACTAATAAAGTTATCTGTCCGACTATTTCGGCATCTGCCTTGTCATCCAAATGCTCATTTACGTTTCAGTAAACTCCGCTTTGTCTGACTGCGAGCAGCCTCAAAATAGTCATAACATCTAACTTTATATATCTATACGTGTAGACTTTATAGGATGAAAATTTTGATTATCAACGGTGCGAACCTCAATCTCTTGGGGTGTCGCCAACCTGAGATATACGGACGTGAGAGCTTCGAGGACTACCTCGGAGCTCTTCGCGCACGTTACTCGGAGCATACTATCGACCACTATCAGTCGAACATCGAGGGTGAGCTTGTCGATGCGCTTCAGCGTGCTGATGGTAACTACGATGGCGTGGTACTAAATGCAGGAGGCTATACGCACACCTCGGTTGTCGTGCGCGATGCTGTGGCAGCCATATCGTGTCCTGTTGTCGAGGTTCATATATCCTCAATACTCTCGCGTGAGGAGTTTCGCCACATCTCGCTTATAGCCCCTGTGGCTGTTGGTAGCATCATGGGCTTCGGCATGGAGTCTTATCGATTGGCTGTTGAGCATATCATAGGTTAGCGGATGAAGGAGCAGAGGCTTGAGAGTAAGGTCGCTGGAGGTGTCGCATGGAGCTTCTCGGAGAAGTTCCTCACTATGGTCATTCAGATGGCCGTAAGCATCATCGTGGCACGACAGCTCATGCCCGATGACTTCGGCATCATGGCCATCATGACATTCTTCACCTCTATTGCCCTAACTATTGTCGATAGCGGTTTCTCGCAGACGCTGATACGTAAGGCATCACCCACGGATGAGGAGTACCGTTCGGTGTTGTACTTCAATATTGTTGTCTCCATTATCCTCTACCTGCTATTTATCGCTGTGGCACGCCCTGTGGCTATGCTATATGATGCTCCCGCCATTGCTACTATAGCCCCCGTTCTCTTCCTAGTGCTGCCCATAAATGCCTTCTGCGTTGTGCAGACGGTGATGTTCACGCGCGAGTTCCGCTTTGCGCTGCTCTCCAAGATTGTCTTTTTAGCCTCGCTTATAAGTGGTGTTGTAGCTGTCGTTATGGCACTTATGGGTTGTGGTATATGGAGTCTTGTGGCGCAGCGACTCCTTATGATGGGCATCAAGGCTATTGCCTTCTGGAGCATACGTCGCTGGCGTAGCGATGCACGCTTCAGCCTCGCGGCACTGCGTGGCATGGCGCCTTTCAGCCTTCGTCTGCTCGCCACCGACCTAATAGCCTCGGTGTATAATAATGTGGCACAGCTCTTCATCGGTAAGATGCACACCACTACGGCCCTCGGTTACTTCTCGCAGGCGCAGAAGCTCAAGGATCTTCCCGTGACATCTACCATGCAGGCGGTGCAGGGTGTCACCTATCCTGCGTTGTCAAAGCTTGCTGACGACGATGTTCGCTTCACGGAGGGCTACCGTCGCATACTCATGCTCACAGCATACCTCATCTTCCCCGTCATGGCAGGCCTCATTGCCATAGCCCCCGATATGTTTATGCTGCTTCTGGGCGATAAGTGGATGCCTACGGTCCCCTATTTTGAGATTTTAGCCCTCGCAGGTTTGGTATATCCACTATCTGTTGTGTCATACAACATCCTCAAGGTGCGTAGCGATGGCCGTGTAATACTTCGTCTAGAGGTCATCAAACGTATCATCATGACCCTCATCTTGCTCTATACCATACCTCGTGGTGTCGAGGCCGTGGCATGGGGTACCTCCGCTATGGCACTCATCGATTTTGTCATCAACGCTTGTGCTGCCATGCGTTATACCACCCTCTCTACTATTGCTTTGCTTCGTACCCTTGCCATGCCGCTATTGCTCTCTGCTCTCCTATACCTCGGCGTGGTATACCTCAATAGCCATCTTGTGGACTTTACCACTCCCTTGCGCCTATGCCTATCTATTGCTGTTGGAGTTGCTATCTACGTTGCAGGATCGCTTATCTTCCGCCCCGAGGCTTTCGGCGGGGCTATTAAGCTTATACAATCTTTTCGTAATAAGTAGAGGTGATTGCCCATGCTGGACAATCACCCCAAACAGATCATTTCATATATATTAGTGGGTATATATCTTACCCTTCTGCTTCTCCTGCTTCTCGAAGGCTTGGCGTGAGGATGTGGGGTACTTGAGCTTGTTGAGTTCCGCTACACCATTCTCTATATCGCGCAAGAGCATATCTGCCATGTCGCGCGACATTCCCTGGCGCACCACGATGCGCATAACCACAATATCGTCTATATCCTTCGGTAGGGAGTATGCTGGCACCATCCAGCCACTCTGCTGCAATAGCGCCTGTAGGTCGTAGAGTGTCCACATTGCCCTCTTGGTATACTCCTCGTTTAGGTGCCATACGAAGAGAGGGTTTACCACCTCCTGGGAGTAGTTCTCGAAGCACTCCATCTGGCCTATGCGGCGGTGGCAGTAGCGTGCTATCTCCATGGAGTTCTGTTGCACGCGTCTATAACCCTCGCGGCCGAGACGTATGAAGTTGTAGTATTGTCCGAGCACCTGTGCTGCGGGGCGTGAGAAGTTAAGGCCTACCTGTGTAACCTCGGCACCGAGGTAGTTTACCGAGAACGACATCTCATCTGGTAGGTAGCTCTTGTCGCGCCAGATTACCCAACCAAGGCCAGGGTATACGAGACCAAACTTATGTCCCGAGGTGGATATAGATATCACCCACTTTAGTCTGAAGTCCCACTTCTTGTCGGGGTAGATGAATGGGAGGATGAAGCCTCCGGATGCAGCATCTACGTGTATAGGTATGTCGTAGCCCGTCTTCTTGTTGTACTCATCGAGCTCCTTGTCCAATGCCTCTATGTCGTCGTTGAGGCCTGTCCATGTTACTCCGGCTATGGGTACCACACATATGGTGTTCTCGTCGCAGTGTGCTATGGCATCCTTCGGACAGAGGGTACGTTTCTCGCGTGTTAGCGGCACCTGACGAAGCTCTATCTGCCATAGCTGGCAGAACTTCTCCCATACCACCTGCATGCCGGCACTCATCACCAGGTTGGGCTTATTCACAGGCTTGCCCTCCGCCATGCGACGCTTACGCCAGCGCAGCCATGCCGCCACGCCACCAAGCATGCAGGCCTCCGATGAGCCAATGCCGAGAGCTCCTGTCTTCGAGTCGCCCCTCTCGGGGGTGTTCCATAGATTTGCCAAGATGTTTATGCACCTACTCGTCATCACTGCCACACGTGGATACTCCGTCTGGTCGATGTAGTTCATCGCTATAGCCTCATTCATCAACTTTGTGGCATACTCATCCATATATGTAGTCACAAATGTTGCGAGGTTTAGTCGTGGTTGTGTCTGTGCATATGTCTCATCCTTGACCATGCGGTATGCAATCTCTGGTGTTGTCATATCCTCTGGTATCGTCATCGTAGGTGCGGGGCGTACCATCTCCTCCGACCCATATACTGCCGTTGTGGCAGTGGAGTGTTTTGTGTTGCTCATAAAAACAAATTTTAAGATTATGTGTACAATCGATGGGCTAACACAAACCATGCCGTAGGACCAAACAAAGAGAGAGTGAATAAAAAGTGTATTTTGTCGTTACGCTTGCCCTCAAAATGCTCATTTACGCTATGTAAACTCCGCTTTTTCGGGCTTCGCAAGCCTAAAACTACATCTTTTTATTCACTCTCTTAAGTTATGGGGGGGGTCTGGCTAAAAAGTACTTTTTAGCCAGCCCCCTGTGAAGATGGGTGGGGTAGTGTTAGCATACTACAACCTCGCGGCCTGCGACATAGTAGCAGCAGATATTCATCTTACCTTTGGTGTCGAGGACAACCATGACAACGATGTCGCCACCCCATTTGTCGTCATACTCCTGGAGTGCTTCATATTTGGGATCCCATGAGCTGCCGCCATCAATATAGTTGATAGCGATATTCTCCTTGGCAATCTTATATGAACCGTAGATAGCATCAGGGTAGTCGCAAAGGTTCTCTCTGATGACATCCTCAATCTCGCTTATCATACCATTGAAGCGGAAGAGCCATACCTTGTCTACATTACTGCTGAAGTTTGTTGCTGTGAGCTTGGCGTTTATGCGGTCATCCACACGGTCATCCTCAGTATCTATTATCTCTACGTTGAGTGTCGCTGTGCCTGTGCCTGTAAAGTCTTTGTTGCTGCTATCATCTATTATCTCCTCGATTGTAGTGTAGTACTCTGTCTCGAGGCCTGCAAGTTGAGCTACGCATACCATCTCGCCGGCACGACCTGATGCGTCAACAGCCGAGGCGTAGATATAGTAGTTGGTGCCTGGGTGGTAGATGTTGATGTCGGCAATAGCCACGCCATCCACTACGTCATACTCCTCGCGGTAGTTCTGGTAGTCGTCTGCATCCATTACATACTCAAGGTTGTCTGCATATGATGCGTGGTCAGAGGCAGGTGCTGCATATATGCGCACGAATTGCGCCTTATCCTCAACGGTGAGTGTTACGGTTAGAATCTCGTGTGATGTCTGTGTCTCGATGGTTGCTCCCGTAATCTTTGCCTCACCAGTGAGTGATGGACGGAGTGTCTTAAATGTTGTGAAGTCGACCTCACCAATCTTACCATCCTTGATGGCTACAGCGTAGGCTACATACTCGGTGTCGTTCGATAGTCTGTCACTCAAGAGGTAGCTAAATGGCTCGGTGTATATTGTAGGCACGCCCTTAACGGCACTTACGATGTATGCTTTGATCTGCTCGTCACTCTTGCCCTCGAAGTCGAATGGCACAGAGCTGTCGCCCTTTGCTACGGCAGGGTCGATATATCCGGTGAGCACCTTGCAGTCGCTATCTGCTGTGATGGTAGCCTTGGCTGTGTTTAGCCCTACATCAGATATCTCAATCTCGATTTTGGTGTCGCCCTCAATTGTAGCCTCGGGGATTACGACCTCCTTGGTTGTTATGGTGTAGTTGCCATTTGCATCCTCGCCATATACGGCAATAGTGTATGATGTGCTGGGCAGAAGTATTATGCCGGCATTCTCATCGCTGTCGAGGCGTGAGTTACGCACGAGGTTCTGCTCGCTGAATGTAGCACTCTCGGTTGCCGAGTTGAATACTGCAAATGGATAGCTTGGGTCGGGGTTAAGCGATGCCTGTGCCTGCTCGATGAAGATGTTACGGTCGTATGCCGAGGTGTGTAGGGCACCTGCAACGTAGCGCACACAGTGCTCCCTCTTTGTAATCACAGCATCAAGGGTGTAGGCCGTGAGGTTCTCAATGGCGATATCGACTACAGGCTCTATGATGCAGAAGTCAACGATTACCTCCTCGCCCTCGAGAATAGCATTCTCGGCGCGGAAGATGAATTGATACTCCTTTCCATACTCAACATCAAAGGTTACTGTTGCTGGCTCGGCACCATCGACAGTGGTGTAGCTTGCATCCTCTGCATCGTCGTAAATGCCGTAGTACCAGTGGTGGGTGTCGTCTGATGGTGTCACATCGTAGCTTACCTTCATCGCTGCCTCATCAAGGTGTGGCTTCGACACGCTGATGGTGGGTATTGCAGGGGCAAAGTATACCTCTTTTGCAACAACGTCACTTCTCATGGCGCCACACTCGGCATATACTCGGAACTCGAGTCTCTCGCCCCACTCGTAGGCGAAGGTAATCTCCTGTGTGCCGTTATTCTGCACCTCTGTCCACTCTGCAGTCTCTATCTCTTGCTGCTCTGCGACACTCCAATACCATGCTGTTGCAACCTTTGATGGGTACACCTCAATCTTTGCAAGCATACTCTCGGTGTCGAGTGTAGCCTCACCAACGGTAATTGCCAACTCGCCCTCGGGCATAGGGCAGTAGTTCTTTGTCGCTATATCGCTGCTGCCAGCCCTATTCTCAGCATATGCCTCGATGGTGTAGACCACGCCATATGTTACACTAAACTTAATCTCCTTGGCTGCGGCACCCTCCTCCTTGGTGAATCCGCCATCCTCGGTGCGAGTCTTATCTACCACTCTCCAGTACCATGCTGTAGCATCCGTCGAGGGGGCAATCATCACACTTACCTCCATAGTCTCTGCGTTGAACTCGGGCTCCATGATGCCAATTGTAGGCTTCGCCACGGGCGCAACATCAGGTTCATCATTACATCCCCATGCTGTGAGTGCAACGACAGCTGTCATAAGGACAGCAAATAGGTTCTTAAAAGTCATTGTTGTATCCGTTTTAGTTGTTAGTTTATCTCTGGTATAGAATCTATGCGCCTAAAGTCGAGGATGGTCTCTGTGCTGCGCCATGTCATATTGTCTATGCTGCTCATCTCCACCTTATAGCTGCTGCTCCAGTCGCCAGCTCCATGGTCGTAGTTGCCAGATAGGGTGTAGGTGCCATCCTCCTCCTCGGTGATGTAGAATGTACCTGTGGTGCTTATTCCATACATCGAGTTGAGGTTGTCCCACATCTGGTATCTGTGGTCACTGCGGGAGAACTCTATATATAGATAGGTATCCTCCTGTAGTGGTGCGCCGTGGAACATATATAGCTCCCAGCAGCCATCGATGTTGTAGTATGTCACATCAACCCTCTCGTCGCTTGGCAGCGGCGCGGGCTTCTCGCAGCTTGTCGTGGTGATGGCCACAAGCATCAGTGTGACGCTTAATAGTAGTCTAAAAAGTCTCATATCTATCTCTTTATTGTTATCCTTATAACTCTCTCGGATGCTCGTGCCTCGCAACCCTCCACCACGAGCATCGTCTCCATATCTGTTGTCACCTCCTCGGTGGGTGTGTAGCTTATGACTATGTCACCCTCGGCACCCGGGGCTAATATCTCGGGCTCTGTGCGTAGTGTGATGCCTGGCGTGGTGCTTTGTGCCGTGAGGCGTATGTCGCGTGTGCCACTATTGGCTATTGCTATACGTTCTGTGCGCGTGATAGCCCTGCGTACACCATCCAATGTAACACTCTTACGGCTCAAGCGCAGTCTGCCCATACTCTCGGGTAGGTGTCCCCATATGTCGCTTGCCACAACCATGCCCTCGATGTCGAGGCGTGCCGCGGGGCGTGTTGCATCCTGCGAGGTGTATACCAAAACTCGAAGCAGGAACTCACCATTTCGCCCACGGGGGTTGAACTCCGCACGCAGCTTCGCACTCTCCGCTGCTGCCAGCTGTTCGACACCGGAAGTAACCTTTAGACAACTACACGATGTGCGTATGTCTGTTATAGTGATAGGCTCGGTGGTGGTGTTAGCGATGGTAAATAGTATGTTTATGGGTGCATCATCGCCTACCTCACCAAGGTCTATCGTCGTGGGCTCTATCGCAATCATACTTGCGGCAATGTCGGATAGTGGAGGATTTACGAGTGAGTCGAGGGCCTCGCGTGATGGCAGCGTGCGCTGCTGCGCTGTGGTACCCATCATGGCTGCCATGCATAACATGATGCTCAATATAATCCTCCTCATGCCCATACTCTATGCCCTAAAGCCATCCGCCATTGTTACCTCCCAGGCGCACAGTGACTGTCATGCTCTGCCTCTGGCCATCAGCAAAGGTTACAATGATGGTTGCCTGTCCTCTCTTGTGTGCCGTGATTGATATAGTGTTGTTCTCAAGTATCGCAGTGATGACGCCGTTGCTTGTTGCGCTGTCATGCACCTCTATTGTCGAGGCACTCTTGGTGCTATACTCTGCGATGTCTACTGTTGTTGAACTATCGGGAGCCATCGTTATGTTTGGTAGGCGCATAACCCTGCCACTGCCATCTATAGCCTTGAGCAGTGCTCCAGCATCTACCAGACGACCCATCTTGCCACAATACTCCGCAAGGTTCATGCGTATGGGTGTTGCTCCTGCCGAGGTATGGCGCATGTGGTATAGCTTCTCGCCTACGAAGTATGACTCTATGTCGCGTGCTGTGGCGTACATGAGGTCGCGGAACTCCTCCGATGTGAAGTGACGGTGCTGCTGCTTGGCATAAGCAAGACCGAGGGCTGCGACACCCGATACATGTGGGCATGCCATAGATGTACCCTCATAGTAGCCATATCCCGCCACGCCGTTAGAGACCAGAGTAGAGAATATAGCACCCTGCTCCTTAAGAGTGCCATTCTCATCGTATTGTGCATCAGGCTCTCCAGGTGTGCCGTAGTACTCGAGATCGCCACCAGGGGCCGATAGGAGCACCTCACTGCCGTAGTTTGAGTATGATGCAGGGGTGTAGTCGGCAGCCACAGCAGCCACAGATATACACTTTGAGTATGCTGCGGGGAATGATGACTGCGCGGCGTACTCGTTGCCCGAGGCGAAGATGGCAAGGCCGCCATCGATGACACCATTAGGTGAGCCAGCGTAGTGTATGAAGTAGTCGAGTGCCTCCTTCTCAAGTGGGTAAAGCGCTGCCCACTCCTCCTCTGTCGCAGGACCTGGCGTATAACCCATTATGAGGTTTGCCTTGGCCGAGTTATAGCCCCATGAGCACTGAAGTATTACAGCACCATTGTCTGTGGCATACTTTATGGCGCGTGCCTCCATGGCGAGTGTTGCGGCATTCATGCCGTCGAAGAGCTGTAGCGTCATTATCTTAACGCCGCCATGACCCTTGCCGCCACCCGCAATACCTGCACAACCTATGCCGTTGTCGTTCACCGCAGCTATCGTACCTGCTACGTGTGTGCCGTGACCCGTGCTGCCATTAGATGTCCACGATGTGATGGCTGTGTTACGCACGAAGTTATAGCCGTAGCGGTCATCCTTATAGCCATTGCCATCGGCATCAACACCTGCATAAAGCTCCTCACCCTCGTTTATCCATATGTTCTCTGCAAGGTCGGGGTGGCTCCACATCACCGCCTCGTCCATTACTGCCACGATGATCTCCTCATCGCCTGTTGTTAGCTCCCATGCCTCCTTGCAGCCGGCGTCAGAGCCTGCAACAACGCCTGCCCACTCCTGGGCTATAGGTGCCGTGCCATCGTTTATGTAGCACCACTGGCGATACATCTCGGGGTCGTTGAAGGGCATCTGTGTGGCGCGTGTTGTAGTGCGACCATCAGCCTCCTCACAGCTTATGAACATAGGCTGTGTGTCAGGGTTGTATGCCCTATATATCTCTCTATTGCACTGTAGTTTGTCTACCTCGCCGAGGAGTGATAGGCGCTGCAGTGCTCGATGCAAGTCCTCGCCCTCGTCGAAGCGCACGATATACCATAGGTGCAATCCCGCCTCGTGTGTGCGTGCCTCATGGCGAGCATCTACGGGGAAGACGGGCTCAAAGGAGTAGGCGCCGAGGATGTCGAGCACCTCATCTGTTGTGGGTATGCCCGAACGTGTCGCAACACCATGGCTACGTGTCATCGTGCTTGCGAGGATATCCTCCATCTCGGGTGAGAACTTAATGATGACCTCGCCAGGAGTAGCATCTGTAGGTATCACAACCTGCGTATCAGTGTCGGGCTGCATAATATCCACCTCATTGCTACATGCCACAATGAGTGGTAGTGTCGCTATGCATGCTATAATCTTTCTCATCATCTGAACTATATTTCGTCGTTAAACTCGAAGCGACCGCGCATAAGCGGATACTTCTGGAAGTAGTACTCGCGCGATGTAGGCTCATTGCTGAAGCCCGCATTGTTACCCTCGGAATCTATGGCGTGCTCAAGCTGTGTGAATATAAGAATCTCGGGCGCCCACTCCATGAGGCGTGGATGGTAGAGCAGCCAGTCGGGTATTGCGCCAGTGAAGAAGTTGAGGTTAATCTTCAGGCTGCGCATATTGGGGAGTATGCGTGGCAGGCCACTCTCAACAGCCCAATTTAGCGTGTCGCCACGTTCTGCTACATCGGCCTCTGTATATGCCCTCACGCCCTCTTCTCCCGCGCGGAAGTCGGGGAGGTTACCCTCAATGTAGTTGTACGACAGTGTTAGCTCCTCGAGGTTCTCCCATAGCAGCAGCCTACGTATATCATCCTCTGTTGTCGTGTTGGTGTGAAGACCTATGCCCTCATCATGTGCACCCATTGTGCGTAGGTCGGTGATTGAGGAACGACGGTTACTGCCTATGTTGAGGCTGCGTAGATGTGGGAAGTTCTCGGGTGTTAGCACCTCGGGGATGGTGTTAAAGTTATTGGCGTTGATGTCGAGCTCCTCGAGGCTGTCGCCCAGGAGTATAAAGTTGTCGGGTAGTGATACAAGGCCGAAGGCTGCCACACGTAGCGCCTTGAGGTATTGGAGACTGCACACCTCCTCACCCATATCTATCGACTTGAGCATTGTGTTCACATTGCCAAAGAGTGATAGTGTCTCGAGGTACTTGAGGTGACGTATCTCTGCAGGTATGCCATCCTCGGTGTTGAAGTAGCTCAAGTCAAGGTCACGCACACGACCTACGGCTGCAGCCTCGGGCAGAGCACTATCTGTCGCCTCCCAGAGGCGTACACTCTCCCAGCGGTGCATACCCTCGGTTGTAGATATGCCACTCTCACTCCAGCACTCGAGCTTCTCGAAGATGGTAACCACGGCGAGGGAGTCACCCTGGCGGTTATCCTCGATGAGTGGTGCTGCCCCCTGACGTATGGTAATCGTTGTGGGAGATGATAGCTCCTCACCATCACGCGCTGTGATGTGTAGCTTTGCAATACGTTCCTCGGGCTCCGAGTTCATCTTCCACTCCACCTTCAGCTGTGTGGTACGTGGGCGTGCTCCGCGGTCGAGGTTTAGGGTGTAGTCATCGAAGGTGAGCCATGCCTCCTCCTCGTCATACTCTGCCACGATGTCGAACTCCACATTTGCCAGAAGGTCGATGTTGAACCATCTGTCGGCACGACTTGCCGATGCCTCAATGCGGTACTCACTGCTCTCCGCCTCGACATTTCGTTCAAATCCTGCCTGGCTGACGGTCACGTTTTGTAGTATCTCGCCCGCTGATGAGAAGCGTATCTCGGTTGAACGTATGTCGTTGACAAGCGTAGAGTCTATCTTTATGGTGCACTTAACCTCACCACGACCATTTGCAGGTGATATCATCACCCAGGGGGCATCGGATACTGCTGTCCACTCCTTGGCAGAACGTATAGCCATGCCATACTCGCCACCCTCGGCCTTTGCCTCGATGGCAGATATGTCGGCACTGAAGCCTTCGATGTGTGTGGTGTCGTTAACACATCCTATGCCCGTCATTGCGAGCATGCACCACACGATAGTATATATATATTCTCTCTTTAACATAGCCTTTAGTTCTTTAGTCGAGGTTTAGTGCGTCGCAGCCGCGTATATCCTGCGTAGAGTCGTATATAAGCTCATAGTAGCCCATCTCGATGTAGGGGCATACGTCAGATAGGTCTATCGAGATGTTGGGGTTATCCTTAATCTCGAAGAGTAGGATATATGGCGATATGGTATCCTCAATCTTGCGTAGGTCGTTCGAGCCGATGTATAGTGCCGACATGCGAGGACATGTGCCTATGCCTGTGGGCCACTCCTTGAGTGTGCGGTTACCCTCGTCGTCACGCTGCTGGCGTATGCTCAACACTGTGAGGCGGTCGATAGATAGTGGCGCATAGGGGAAGTTGCTAAAGGCGTTGCTCGAGAGGTCTATACCGTAGAGGTATGGTATGTTCGAGGCGCTGAAGTCGTCGTATGGAAGCTCTGTAAGACGGTTGAAGCTCAAGTCTATGGTCGTAAGGTTTTCGCTGTTGGCACCTGTGAGTGCTCCCTCCTCTATGCGGCGCATGCCATTCGAGCCGAGCATGAGAGTTCCTATTATTGATCCCGAGCCGAGGAGTGCCTTTGGTAGCTCCTCGAGGTTGTTATCCGCAAGGTTGAGGCTCGCGGCATTTATTCCTCGCCAGTTGTCGCCATGCTCGAGTGCCGAGATGTTATTAGACGAGAAGTTTGCCGAGACCATGGTGTATACAGAACGCGCTGTGAAGATGTCGGGAAGCTCGGTGAGCATGTTGCCCGAGCATGAGAAGTCCTCCATCATGCTCAAGCCGCAGAAGTAGCCATCCTCGGCAGCATATAAGCGTGTTATGCGGTTGTTGTCGAGAAGTATTGTTGCTGGCGATACCTCCTTGCCGAAGGGGTGTACAACCTCAAGTCGGTTGTTTGTGCAGTCCAGAAGTCCAAGCTTCGACATGCGCTTCATGTAGTCATGTGATGGTGTCTCACGGAGGTTGTTATAGCCCAAGTATAGAATCTCTATCATGCCTCCCGAGGCGCCATCTATGATTGCCTCCCAGTCACTCTTAAGCTGCTCGCCGCTAATGCCAAGGTTCATGGCCACGTTAAGCGACTGTATGCGTGGTAGTCCTGTGAGGAGGTCGATAGGTAGGCGTGTGAGGTTTGGGCAGTTGTATATCTCCACGTCGGTGAGGTTCGTAAGGGTGCTCCAACTCCATGTCTTACTCTCTGCATGGTATTCCGAGGTGTCGCTTATCTCCACCCAGAAGTTGTCTGATGCTATTGGGGCATTGGCAATGAATAGCTGCTCGAGCTTTGTTAGGCGCATCACGGCACGTGATATTCCTGTTATGCCATTTGTGAGGTTGCCGAATGCCACATCTCTCTTCTCGGCACGTGATGCGAGGATGGGGCGCTGTGTGGCATCGCTGTTTATTGCGCGCTGAAGCTCTGGCGAGAGGCCCTCACGCACATCATATTTGAGGTGTGTGTCGTAGTAGTCGTGAGCCTCTATGCGGCTTGTTGAGGCGTTGTAGCCACCAATAAGCTCGTTGTGGTTACCAAGGTAGAGGAGCTTGAGGTCTGTGAGCTGTCCTATAGCCTCGGGGATTATGCCATTAGCACCAAAGCCCGAGATGTTGAGGCTCTCGACACGACCTGCGGCGTTGAGGGTCACACCTGGCTGCTCACCCCACATGTCGATGTCGCGGTTGAAGTCCCAGTTAGCACCTGCAGGGTACTCCTCGCCATAGAATGTCCAGTTAGGACCATCCAATGCGAGCCATATCTCCTTGAGTGCCATATAGTCCTTTATGCGTTCCGAGGTTGTGGATAGTAGTATGGGTACGAAGGCGTAGTTGTCCAACTGGTTGTCTGCCACCGAGAACTTGGCATCAAGACTCTCTATCATTTGACTCTCGATGACACTCTTGGCCTTGCTGTCGGAGTATAGGGTGTAGCCCGTGATGGTGTAGTTGCCCGCCTCAATCCAGTGCTCACCGCTGCATACTATGTATGAGGTAAGTCCATTACGGTCATATAGCGCCTTGTCCATGCTACCCTCAACAAATGCCTCGCAGTAGGTGGTCGTTAGCGCCTCAAAGGTTGTCGTCTGGCGTGTGAAATTATTCTTCACGGTGATGTCGGCAGCCTTGACGTTGGAGAGTTGCAGATTCTCGCCGGCACGTGTGAACTCCTTGTATAGTACGAAGGATACCTTGCCTCGCTTCACGCACTCCACGCCTATCTCCTTCACTGCGAGACCTCCGCACTCCACCATGAACTCACCCGCGCTGCTGCCCGTGAGCAACACATTGTCGAGGTTGTCGTATAGGTGGTAGCCGATGACGTTGTAGCTACCTATCATGAGGCGTAACTTCTCGCTACGCAGTCCCCACTCGGCACTCTCCGCATCGTAGCTCGCAAGGGGCAATGTCTGTGTTATCGTCGAGCCCTCATGCTGCATGATTACCGTAACCTTATGTGCGTCGGCGAGCCTGTCGAGGGCATCTGTGACGCGTGTATCCATGGATGCCGCCTTGACGAGCTTAAACTGCACGTATCCATACTCGGCATTGAGGCTTTCTGCCTCATTGTTGCAACCTGTGGTGGCAATGAGTGCCATGGCCGTGCATAGGCTCAATAGACGTATGATGATGTTCCTCATACTCGAAATATTTATCATTCGTTATATGCTACATTACAGGAGGTGTCACCACAAGTAGCTTCTTCGCCACGCCATCGACCTTGAAGATGATGTGTACATCCTCTGTGAAGCCATCCTTGGGACCCCAGAGGTGTATTGCGAGCTCCTCATCCTTATTCTCACCTACGTAGTACTCTCCATCGCTAATCTTAAGCTGTTGGCCAGCATGCCACACCTCGACTGTCGCTATGCCACTCTCCTGGTTTAATGTTGTCCACGCCTCGATAAGTGGGTTGATGATGATGCCAGGCTTCTTGTCGGGCACGCTGTTGGCAAATGGGCAGCTGAAGGCATCGGTAACACCATACTGCTCCATGATTGCGCTATCGCTGTATGGCGCGCATGGTATCTCGTATGTGGTTAGTGAGTGGTATACGTACATGCCATAGTAGGGGTCTGTCACCTCAAGGTCCTTCTGTGTGAACTCTATGAGAACAAACTGTAGGTAGTCGTAGACGATTGTCTCGAGCTCAATGCCCGATGTAGAGTCCATCTCGAAGAGGTGGCCCATGATGTCGCCACGCACCTTGTTGTGGATGCCGCGTGGCAACGCCATGACAAGACCATGACGTATCTCGTCTGTAGCATCTACCGAGAGTGTCATATCTCTCTTGTCGAACGATATCCAGTCTGCACCCTCCCTATATGATGGTATGCCTCGGTCTACAACCTTCTCGAAGCATACTATCTCGTAATCGTTGTTATATGCCGTGATGGCGTACTGAAGCTCGTTGTTGAACTTAAGCGTTGTGCTCGATGCCTCGTTGTACTGCTGGAATGTAGTGCCGTCGAGTGATACCTCCCAACCAAAGGTATCCTCTGTGGGGCCTACGAAGGTGAGGTCGTCATTGCCCATGCCGTTAAATACGATTGGTATCTCGAAGGTACGTGTTCCCGATTCGTCAGAGAATGTCACGGTGTAGCCATCTTCAGCAGTAATAGGATACTGCTCACGTATGCCGTCAGGCACTATGCGGGCCATAGACTCTGCTCTCTCGCCTGGTATGCCTGTGAGTGAGCCACCCTCGAACTCCATCCACTCGGGGTAGTCGGTAGCTGCAAAGCGGAAGTTAGCCTCTATGCGGAAGGGTATCCAGTCGATGTAGCCTAACTCGATAGCACTCTTTGGCGTGTCGGTGATGTCGTACACCTTGATGTATAGCACGCTTGGACCACGTTCCACACGAGCAATTATCGCCTGCTTGCCACCAGCCTTGATGGTGATGTTGGCATATGTAGCCTCGGTCTTTATGTCGTCGTTTGTTATGCGTAGTGTTATGGTATGCGTACCTGCACTACCCGCCATGTCGAGCAGCTCACCGCCCGAGGTGATAAACTTACACCATATGGCATCTGACGATAGTTGCCAGTTGGCACCCACCGAGAAGGTGAACGAAGGGCGATCGCCAGCATTACAGTGTATCTCCTTGAGATTTGGAAGCTCCGCAATCTGTGGCTCCTTCTGGCATGATAGTAGGCCGAGTGTCATGCACAAGGCTACAAACAGTGTTACAAGTCGAATGTTGTCTACTCTTTTCATATATCTAATCGTTTTTATTATCATTAGAATCCTTCGCGCATTATTCTCTCGGCCTCATCATCCGATATCCACTCGAAGATGTTGAGGTATGTACCCACAGTTCCTACCTCCTCCACGAAGAGTGTTACGTACTGCATGAGGAACATCTCGCAGGGGCTATAGTATGATGTGTAACCCGAGGCTGTGGCCATCTCGAGTTTACCGTTGCCATATATTGTGCCGAAGGCCTCGCCCGTAGATCCCACTGTCTGCTGCTCCATCTCCACGAGGGGCATGAGGCGGTCATCGTCGAGTAGGCGTAGGCGTATGTCGTAGCCGTCGTAGAACATATCCTTAACGATGATTGTATTCTCATCCTGCTCATCGCGTACCGTGCGTACGAGGCGTGACTCGGCATTCATGTATTGCATAATCCAGGTAGATGTTATCTTGGCATAACCCGTGAAGAGGTCCATGTCGAGAGGGCAGCACTTGTGTAGGTGCACCACGGTATCTGTGCCGTATGTCTCCCACACCAGCTCCTCGTCGATTACAAGGCGCAGTGTTATGCTTAACTCGTCAGCCACGTCGATATTCTGCGGTATGCCCTTTATGCGTGCTGCTGTTGTAAGCTCGCCTGCGGGTATCTTCACGGTGCTGGCCTCGAGGATGTAGTGTAGTCCCTCTATGGCGTTGCTGCTGCTGGCAACAATCTCCACACCTATGAGTCTATCATGCTCGGCTGTGCGTGTCGCCGAGATGGGTATCTCGAACCACTCCTCGCTATCGAGGATGCCCAGGTCGTGACTCTCTGCCGAGAACATCACATAGTCGGGACCCTCATATGTTTGGCGATCAGCCTCGCAGGCGGTAATGCCTACTGCCAGGGCTACGATGATGCCTATTGTCAATATGTTACGATATATCTTCATACTCTATCTGCTATTTATTGCTGTCGTTAGGTAGTATCATTGAGCCTGGTGACTCGAGCTCGTGCTGCGGTATTGGCCACACGAAGAGCTTATGGTCGGCCTCGATGTGTAGTGATGAGCCATTCTCGAGTGACTGCGTCTGTGGCTTACGTTCGAAACCCTTATGCCAGCGCTTGAGGTCCATGAGGCGGAAGCCCTCCATGTAGAGCTCCTTGATACGTTCCTCCTCGATTATTGTCATCGCATTATTCTGGCTTAACTCCACGCCGCCACCATACGACTGGTAGCGTGCAGCACGCAGTGTAGCAATGTCGTTAGCCGCGAGTGAGTAGTTGCCATCGCCCTGAACATAAGCCTCGGCACGTATGAGGTACTGCTCGGCAAGTCGTAGCGGCTTGGGCATAGAGGTGTGGAGCACCTGCTGCTCGAAGAAGTTCATGTTGCCGAAATACTTGACAAGGAGTGGCCATGTGAGGCCGTGGCTGTAGCCTGTGGTGTAGCTATAGAAGTAGTTGCCGTAGCGCAGATCATATTGATCGTAGAGATTCAATACCCACTCTGCAGGCACATAGTCGGGCTTCATCGACGAGTAGTCGTAGTTGAAGAAGACCTGGCCGAGGGCACCACCGTAGGAGTTGATGGTGAAGGCCACCTTCCATATTATCTCTGTGGCGTTGTCATACTGCCACATGTAGGAGAAGTAGCTCATCCCCGAGGTGTATTCGGTGTTGGCAGAAGATAGTAGGTAGTAGCCACTATCTATGACCTTTGATGAGTACTCTATGGCAGCATCCCAATCCTTCATGTATAGAGCAACACGTGCTCGCAGGGCATAGGCGGTATACTCGTTGAAGTATATGGCGTTGTATATGTTGTCTGCAGGCGATGTCTCGTCTATGTCCATGAGTGTTGCGGCACTCTCGAGGTCCTCAATCACGCGGTCGTAGGATGCAGCAAGCGAGGCACGTACCATAGGCTCATCGGTGTTGTACTTCGTCACTAACACCACGCCGAGCTCCTGCTCTGCCTCCTCTCGACTCTCGTATGGCTTACAGAACATCTTGATGAGCTCGGAGTAGGCGAGGGCGCGTGCGAAATATGCCTCACCGCATATCTGGTTGTACTGCGCCATCTGCTCGTCGGTGGTAAGTGTCTGGGCGACACGTGGCGCATACTCCAGCAGGAAGTTGGCACGCGCTATCACATCGTAGAGTGCAGCATATACGGCTGTTATCTCGCTGTTTGTGGCCAGGATATCCCAACGCCAGATGTTACCATAGGTGTTTGTATATCCATTCACGGCATATGCAAGGTCGGCCTGTATGTCGGGTAGCAGTGTGAGGTAGCCGCTATATAGGGCGGCACTCTTGAAGGCGTCATACACGCCTATGGCAGCCTGGTCAAGCTCCTCGAGGGTGTTGATCGCCTTATCTGCGGGTATGGCATTCTCGGGGTACTTGTCGAGGCACGATGTCGTGGTTGCAACAAGTGTTACAAGGGATAGAAGTATTGTTGTTATCTTTCTCATAGCCGTGGTGTTAGAATGTTAGGTCTATGCCTATAGAGTATTGGCGCGACATGGGGTATTGTGCCTGGTATACGTTGCTCGACGACTCTGGGTCTAGGCCTGTGAATGGCGTGAAGGTTAGTAGGTTCTGTGCCTGTATGTATATGCGTGCTGCGGTGAAGAAGTTGGTCTTGCGCAGTATGCTTGCAGGTAGCGAGTAGCCGAGCATCACATTCTTGAGTCGTAGGAATGAGGCATTCTCCAAGAAGCGTGAGTCCATCTGTGGTGTCACGCCATAGCGTGGTATGTCGGTAACATCACCTGGCTCTCTCCAGCGGTCGTAGAGCAGACGACGTGACTGGTTGTATGCCGAGTATAGGCCGTTGCTCTCCTCGAAGAAGCGGTCGTTGTTGAACATCCAGCGGTCGGCAACCCATGAGAATTGTGCCGATAGTGTGAGACCCTTCCACTCGAGTGCTGTGCCGAAGCCGCCCTGCCATGGTGCTATGTAGCTCTTGCCAATCATAATCTTATCACTCTCGCGGAACTCTGTTGTCACCTCGCCATCCTTCGTCAACCATAGCGCATCGCCATTTGCGGGGTTCACGCCAGCATAGCGGTTTACGTAGAACTCACCTACGGAGTGTCCCACGACGAGCTTTGTGCTTGTTGACGAGAGCTCATACTCGTTAAGGCCGTTGTATAGCTCCGTAATCTTATTCTTGTTGTACGAGATGTTTGCCGAGATGTTCCATGTGAAGTCGCGAGTGCGTATTACGTCTGCATTCAGCATCAACTCGACACCACGGTTCACCATGGCACCGATGTTGTCCCAGCGGAAGCCTTCACCCTTGTTGGCGAAGGATACAGGCACAGACATCAGCATGTCGGTGGTGAGCTTGTTGTAGAACTCCACATCTACGTTTAGTCTGCTCCAGAAGCCGAGGTGTAGAGCTACGTTTGTTGTCCATAGCTTCTCCCAGCCGAGATCCTCGTTACCACTCTGTGCTGGGTATATGCCTACGTTGTCGTTGTAGTTGGCACCGCCACTTACCAAGGCCATGTGGTCGAAGTTGGGAATTGATGAGTTACCCGATGTACCTGTGCTGAAGGCCAACTGTGCGTTTGTAAGCCACTCAACACCCTCGAGCATAGCCTCTCTCTTGGCATTCCACATGAGACCTACAGACCAGAAGGCTGCCCAGCGGCCACTCTTGCCGAAGCGTGACGATGCGTCGGTACGCACCGAGAAGTCGGCATAATAGCGGTTGTCGTAGCTATACTCGCCACGTGCAAAGAATGAGAGGAAGCTGTAGGCATCTGTCACATCACTCCATGTTGAGGCACGCGAGCCGGATGAGAGTGTTGTTAGGAAGTCGTTTGTCTGCCCCTGTGTTATCACCTGGAAGCCCTCATAGCGGTAGTCCACGCCCTCCTGTCCGACAAGGAAGTTAAGCGAGTGGTCGTTGTCTATGGTTGTGCGGTAGGTTATGGTATTAGTGATTGTGAGGTTTAGGGTGTTGTAGGCGGCACGTCCTGCAGCTCCCGAGCCGTTGTTTGGTGCATAGCTGGGCATAGACTGCATGAAGGCCGTAGAGTTTGTGAAGTCGGCACCAAACTGCGAACGTATGGTGAGGTTCTCTATGGGTGTTATCTCGGCAAATAGTGTTGTCAGCACCTTGTACTTCTTGTTTATCTGGCGGTTGTTCTCCATCCACTCCAGGGGGTTCTGTCCTGTGCCCTTCCACGAGCCGTCACTCTCGGATGCCACGGTGCCATCCTCGCGGTATGGATTCCAGTAGGGGAGCATGAAGCGACTGGCAGAGATGGGTGAGTATAGAGCATACTCGCCATCTTCAGCCTGCTGCACCTGCTCATACACGGCCATCGTGTTAGTGCCGAGGCGTAGCCAGCGTGAGGCGCGCACATCGGCATTTGCGCGTATGTTGTAGCGGCGGAATGTAGAGCCTTGTGCTATACCATCCTGGTCGTAGAACGAGCCAGAGACGTAGTAGTTCATCTTCTCTGTGGCGCTGCTCACCGATAGGTCATAGCTTTGTAGTAGTGCTCGGTCGTTGAATACCACATCGAGCCAGTTAACATCCGTCTGGCTTAAGAGTGCATAGTTCTGTCCTGCGTCGAGACCTATCTCCTTCTCGAAGGCTATGCGTTCTGCTGTGTTCATGAGTTCCCAGTTGCCGTGTGCCAACTGCGATATGCCGACCTGTGTGCGGAATGTTACCTTTGCATCATCCATCGTCGTGCCTCGCTTTGTTGTTATCACCACCACGCCATTTGCAGCACGTGCACCATATATTGATGATGAGGATGCATCCTTAAGCACCGATACTGACTCGATGTCGGAGGGTGATATGGCGTTGAAGTCGGCACTCGAGATGGGCACACCATCGAGGATGAAGAGTGGTGCTGTTCCCGAGTTGATGGAGTTGGTACCACGTATCTGGAATGTGGCAGCCTTTGATGGCTCTCCCGAATTGGAGAGCACCATGAGGCCGGGACTCTGACCCTGTAATGCCTGGTCGAAGCCTGCGGCGGGAACACTCTCGAGCTTCTCACTCTTCACTGTCGACACCGAGCCCGCTATGGTACCCTTCTTGCGTGTGCCGTATGCCACTACGACAACCTCGTCTACAGCCTGTGAGTCGCTTTCGAGGGCAACGTCATGCACAACCTCGCTTATGCCCGTTGGAGTTGTCCACTCCACGGTGGCATAGCCGAGGTATTGGTATGAGAGCTTCGTACCCTGCTCCACTACGATGCTGTATGTACCATCGTAACTTGTTGTAGTACCTTTGGTAGGTCCAGCAACGATGGTTGCGCCTATTACAGGTTGTGAATCTTCGGCCGCTGTCACCGTACCACGCACCGTAACCATGCTCTGCGCTGTGGCATCACATAGGCCAAGGCTCATGAGTAGGAGCAATAGACAAAGGCCATTAAAAAGTCGTTTCATCTATGGTTGTTTTACTATTATTCGACATCCAAAACTGTCGCTATCTAAACTAATGGCGACATAATTCCCACAAATATATGCATTCTACGCTTAATATACAATATTAGCCCCTTAAAATAGGAATATTTATCTGCTATATGCAAGTTTTATATGGTCTTATTTTAGATATTTTTGTTGTCTGCGAAATGGTGTTTTTTGCTCAAAAAGTGGTCGCCAAAATCAATTTAGGTATTTATACTAACAATGGCAATAATTACAATAATTACCTTTGCCAAGTCCTAAAAATATAGATTATGGGAAGATATTTTGATATGCTTACCGAGGATGTTCGTCTTAAGGAGGGACTTAAGGCCTGTATGAATTGTGGTGTATGTACCGCAGTGTGTCCCGCGGCGGAGTTCTATAACTACGACCCACGACAGATTGTTGCTATAGTGCAGACGCGCGATGACGATGCCATCGAGGAGTTGTTGCGTAGCGAGACGATATGGTATTGTGGCGAGTGTATGTCGTGCCGCCCACGTTGCCCTCGTGGCAACACCCCGGGATATGTCATCCAGGCACTGCGTAAGTTGTCGCAGCAGTTAGGTCTCTTTGTTGAGAGTGAGAAGGGGTGCCAGCAGCTCGCCCTGAAGCGTCTCATAGGCGACAATATCCTATCTACGGGCTATTGTCTCACACCGCGTAACATACTCCCCGAGATGCACCCCGAGCAGGGTGCCGTGTGGGAGTGGATATATGAAAACCATGAGGATGTATATGGCAGGTTCTCGGATAGTTATGGCACCGAGGGTGCTGGTGCTCTGCGTAAGATGGACAAGGAGTCTATGGCCGAGATACACCGCATCTTTGAGGTGTCGGGAGGCAAGGAGTTCTACGACATCATTGAACAACACTCCGACCGTAAGGCGCGTCAGATGGGCTACGATGGTGCCACACATGAGTATATGATGGCAACCTATACACAAAACTCTGAAAATCACTATTAGCGATGTCACGAAGAGCATCATGGCAAGAGTATCAGAAGGATATTGCCGCAGATAAATACTACTATGCACGTAGCTGCATACGCCAGAACTTCTTTCCGGGTAGCGAGAAGGCTTTTCTTGATATCCTCTCTAATGACCTCGGTATAGATATATATGACGACCCTCTGCACACCTCATGTACAGGCATCGGCTACCACTCGGATGTTGTGCCTCTGGAGACCATAATGACGGTTGTGGCACGTCAGTTCTCGCTGATGGCCGAGGCAGGGTATGAGAATTTCATTTCGTCGTGCATAACCTCGTTTGGTATCTATAATGAGGTGCTGGCAACATGGGAGGAGTTTCCCGAGACCGAGGAACGCACGCGTAAATACCTAAAGGAGGCTACAGGCCGTGAGCTTGTTAAGCCACGTTCCATTGCCCACACCTCCGATATCATGTTCCATCATCGTCATGCCATAGCTCGCAAGGCGAAGCGCCGTTTGGTGAATGTGATGACGGGAGAGCCGCTGAAGGTTGTGGAGCATATAGGCTGTCACTATGCCAAGATATTCCCAAAGTCGGGTATTGGAGGTTCGGAGTTCCCATATGTCCTTGCGGGCATGATTGAGGCGTGGGGTGGAGATGTTGTCGACTACCCAGAACGTCGTCACTGCTGTGGCTTCGGCTTCCGCAATTACCTTGTGCAGGCAAATCGTGGTTCGTCGATAGCTAACTCGCACAAGAAACTCGAGAGTATGGCACCCTATCGCCCCGACTTTATCGTTGCCAACTGCCCAGGATGCACTATGTTCCTCGATAAGTGGCAGTATGCCATTGCCGAGATGGATGGCACGACATATGGTGCTAATGGCAAGGGTATCCCAGTGTTGACATATGAGGAGATGGCTGGCTTGGTGTTGGGCTACGACCCCTGGGAACTCGGCATGCAGTTCCATCAGGTAGATGTAGAGCCGCTACTCGACAAACTTGGCGTGCAGTATGACCCCCAGGCAAAGTACCTTGGTGCGGGAGGTAAGTATATAGGCAAGCCGGCACCTGTAGCTGTAAACTGCGAGTCGGAACGTCGTTTATATGAGATAAGAAGATAGGCTATGGCACATAGAGTCGTTATTGTGGGTGGTGGTGCTGCAGGCATGCAGACAGCCCTGGAACTTAAGTCACGAGGCATTGAGCCTGTCATTGTGGAGAGAAACATAGAACTTGGTGGTAAGGCCAAGGGATGGCATAAGTTATTCCCGTCGTTTGTGTCAGCCGCGGATGTCATGCAGCCGTTGGCACTCAAGGTCAAGAGTGAACGTATACGTTGCTTCTATGGCCAGGAGGTGTCGGAGATAGCACCCGATGGTGTGATGCTACGTTCCAAAGAACGCATACCTGCAGATGCTGTTGTCGTGGCTACGGGCTTCACACTCTTCGATGCACACCGCAAGCAGGAGTATGGTTATGGCCTATATGACAATGTGATAACATCTGTCGACCTTGAACGTATGATGAATAGTGGCTGTGTGTCACTTGCTGACGGCACGGAGCCCAAGCGCATAGCCATACTACACTGCGTGGGTTCGCGTGACGAGAAGGTGGGGCAAAAGCACTGCTCGAAGGTGTGCTGCATAACGGGCGTTAAGCAGGCGATAGAGCTCAAGCAGCTGTTCCCCACAGCCGATGTCTTTAACTTTTACATGGATATGCGAATGTTTGGCCCAGGCTACGAGGAGCTATACCGTGAGGCGCAGGAGCGCTATAACGTACACTTTGTGCGTGGTCGCATATCGGAGGCTGCGGAGACGATAAACAAGCGCATACAGATAAAGGCGGAGGATACACTCACGGGACGTCCACTGCGTATGACTGTAGATATGCTTGTGCTACTCGTGGGCATGAGTGCTAACTACGAAAACCCAGCCCTTGCTGCCACTGCGGGTCTCGACCTTGCACCAAATGGATACTTCAAGGCTGTGGATACCTTCCTTGGTGCTGTGCGTAGCCAGCGTGAGGGTATCTTCTTTGCTGGTGCTGTCACTGCACCCAAGAGCCTCGCCGACACCCTCGCCGAGGCGTCGCTTACGGCATCTGCCGTAGATGACTACCTAAAGCGTAAGTTTAACTTAAGATAGTCGTGCTATGCGTAACCTTAACTTTGGCTACGGCATAAGTCGTCCTCGTGCCGTGGACCTCGACACTAACGATCTGCGTAAAGGTCTCGACATAATCGCCGAGATGCCCGAGCTTCAGGCCTGCATAGGCTGTGGCTCATGTACGGCATCATGCACCGCCGGTAATATCACTGACTTCAACTTCCGTAAGCTCCATACCGCAGTGCGCCGTGGTGAATATAAGGGTGTGTATGAGGCTCTGGGCAAGTGTATGCTCTGTGGCAAGTGCCGCCTTGTGTGTCCTCGAGGCATCAATACACGTGCCGTGGTTATGCTTATAAAGCGTAAACTTGGTGATTTCTAAACCTTTGCGACCATGACATTCTTTGCTCCCTTCACCATACCTTTCATCGTAGGATGCCTACTGCTGCTCCTCTGCATAGTTTGCAAGTGGCTGCTGTGGATAGTGCGCATGCCACGTGTCGATAGACGCCTTATACGTCACAACTTCTTTACCCGCCATACGTTATTGGCTGCGTGGGAGGTGGTGCGCGAGTCGTTACTCCATGTGCGCATCTTCCGCCATAACCCGATGCTCGGATTTATGCATATGTCGTTGGCCTTCGGCTGGTTTTTGCTCATCGTGGTGGGGTGGATAGAGACCACTGCCTACCTCGGTTGGGAGATGGTGCCACCACAGGGCCATGTATTCTTCAAATACTTCGTGCCCATAAATGGCATCACCGCACATAAGCCTCTCTTCGACCACCTTATGGATGCGCTACTACTCTTTGTGCTCACAGGCGTGGCGCTGGCATGGTTTAAGCGTCTGCGGTCACGTGCCCTCGGCATGCGTCGCACAACGAAGCATGTGCTCTTCGATAGGGTTGCACTCTCGGCGCTGTGGTTCATCTTCCCTGCACGCCTTGTTGCCGAGGTACTCACTGCGGCCATGTATGGCGGTGGCGGCTTCCTTACAGGGTCATTGGGAGTGTGGGTCGCCAATGTTGTGCCCCACGACATTGTAGAGGTGCTCTACGAGCCATCATGGTGGTTCTACTCATCGGCGCTTGGCCTCTTCTTTGTCGCCATGCCCTTCTCGCGCTATATGCACATATTCACCGAGATACCTCTCATCTTCATGCGCCGCTGGGGTCTGCATCCCTCGCACGAACGTAAGTCATATGATAACTTCGAGGTTGAGGCGTGCTCACGCTGCGGTATATGCATAGACCCATGTCAGCTGCAGGCAGACCTCGGCATGCACGACACCCAGTCGGTATACTTTCTGCGTGACCGTAGATATAATATGCTCTCACTAAAGGTTGCCAATAACTGCCTTATGTGTGGCCGTTGCGAGACGGTATGCCCTGTGGGTATCAACCTTGGCACACTACGCCTAAACTCACGCGCCATGCGCCGTAACATCCCGCATGAGGGTCGTTATAAGTATCTGCGAGGTGTTGATATGTCATCTGGCGATGGAACCGTGGGTTACTTTGCAGGTTGTATGACAGCGCTTACACCTGGTGTGCAGCGTGCCATGGAGCAGATATTCGGTGCTGTAGGTGAGGATGTGTGGTATGCTGATAGGGATGGTGGCGTATGCTGTGGTAGGCCTCTTATGCTCTCGGGTGAGACAGATGCAGCACGTAAGATGGTGGTGTATAACACCGACCTCTTCCGTCGTCACAACATAACCACACTTGTCACATCATGCCCCATATGCCTGCGTGTGTTCCGTGATAACTATCGCCTCGATGGTATCGAGGTGCTACACCATACCGAGTATATAGATCGTCTCATCGCCGAGGGTAGACTTAACATCAAGGCCGCAGCAGAGAGGTATACCTACCATGACCCCTGCGAGCTTGGTAGAGGATGTGGCATCTATGACGCCCCACGTCGCGTGATAGATGCTGTGGGCGAACTCCGTGAGCCACGCCATAGCCGCCGCGATGCACTATGCTGTGGCGCATCCCTCGCCAACACCGTCATAGATGATGCCCAGCAGCAGCGTATAGCACGCCGCATGACAGCAGAGCTTGAGGCCACAGAGTGTAGCACCATCATCACAGCATGCCCGCTATGTAACAAGACCATAGCGCGTGCTGCACAGCTACCAACGTGTGACATATCAGAAATCGTGGCAAAAAATATCGTGAGCAATACACCTTGATTTATAGATGGTTATGTGATGATGGCTGATGATAATACTATATAAAACAGGAAAAATATTTGGATGTAAAGAATATTTGTATTATCTTTGCACTCGCAATTAGGGAAAATCGGTCACTAATGACCATTTGACGATACATCGCGGGGTAGAGCAGTTGGCAGCTCGTCGGGCTCATAACCCGGAGGCCGGAGGTTCGAGTCCTCCCCCCGCTACCATAGAGGAAATCCGAAAGGGTTTCCTCTTTTTTTTGTCTTTTTCGGCTCCAAGCGTAGTTACTGCGTAACCTATGGCGTGCAGTGGTAGTAGGCCAGTGTGCAAGCACCCTCGCCACCACCACTACACACCACCACCTATGGTGGTTACGCTTGTAGCCTAACATTGTAGCGCGCCATAACTCTATGATGTCGAGTGTAGCACTGCTCACATAATGTCGGAGGTTGCGCGGATATGAAAGGGTTTATTGCTCGACCTTTGGTCTGCGCTCAAAGGTATCCGCGCTACGGCTAAAGCCGTTCGAGTCCTCGGTCATATCTACAATCCACCCAAACCCTCCTTTAAAGGAGGGCTTGTGGCAAGACCTTGTCTTGCATTGCTTCGCAATATTTGGGGTTAGCTATATAGTTGTGTCTTGCTCTATTGCCTAAAATTTATTACCTTTGTTATATCTTTCGATGTGGACAAAATATTTCAAATTGAAGTATTTATGTAATGCATAGATAATCAGCTGTTTAGGTGTGGGGCGTTTTGTAAGATGCACTCATGCTAAATGTATGTCATAAAGGGAAGCATTAGCCCGCAGAGGTTGACAGTTTCTCTTTGTTTGAGAAATATAAACGAATTAATACTATATGGGGAAAAAGATGAATGGGGGATATGTTGCTCCAGAGATTGAAATTTTACCTATTGCCATAGAGCAAGGGTATTCTGTGTCTACCGCCATTGGCGATTGGGAGGAAGGTGAGAGTATCGGCGGTGAGATTTAAGAAAGACAATAAATGAAAAAATCATACACTATGAAACACAAACAACTATTAACTTTGGGCATTGCGGCCTTGGCATTTGCGGGCTGTACTGCCGATGTGGAGGTGATTGCGCCTATGCCATCCCCCGATGGCGCGTCACACAAGGTCTTAATCGAGGGTAATATCGACCAGCGAGACAACACTCGTGTTGACGACTCGGGCTTCTGTGCGGGCGATGTTGTGGGTATCTACCTTGTGAATTATGATGGCGATACCCCTGGAACACTTATGCTTGAGGACAACCAGGCCGATAATGTGAAGTTTACCCTTGCCGAGGATGGCACTTGGGATTCGGAGTACGACATCTACTACAAGGATGATGATACGAAGGTTGACTTCTTCGGTTACTATCCTTATGCTCAACCATCATCTATCGAGGCCTATCCTTTTGAGGTAGCGAAGGATCAGACCAAGGAGGCGGAGCACGGCCAGATGGCTGCTTATGAGGCTTCGGACTTCTTGTGGGCAAAGGCGGAGAATATCACGCCTACGGAGAACCGTGTCTCTATGCGCTTCCAGCACAAGATGTCATCTGTTCGTGTGCGCCTTGTTCAGGGCGACGGCTGGGCCGATGAGGCGGAGTTTGCTGCGGTGAAGAAGGAGATTTTGGTCTCTAATACCATCCGCAAGTCTACTATCGACCTCGCTACTGGTGAGGTTACCCCTACGGGCGATGTGCCTTTGGATGGCATTATCCCAGTTAAGGATGGCGATGCGTTCCGCGCTATCGTTGTGCCACAGAGTGTTGCTGCGGGCGAGAATGTCTTGGTTATCACCATCGATGGCCACCCACGCTTCTTTGTACGTAACGAGGTTACGGAGTATCTCCCTGGCAAGATTACCACCTTTGATTTGAAGATTAAGAAGACGGCTAATACTGGCGACTATGAGCTTGAGTTGGTGGGCTTTAGCATTATGGACTGGGAGGCTGACAATGTGTCGCACCAGGACGATGCGAGGGAGTATGTTGTTGTGCATTGCCCTGTGGCTGGCCAGTTGGAGCGCACTATGGTCGACCGCTTGGAGATGGATGTTACGGCTATCAAGAATTTGAAACTTACAGGTGCGATTGGTAAGGAGGACTACACCTTTATGCGCGATAAGATGACCTCGCTTATGCGCCTTAACCTTAAGGAGGTAGAGAGTTTGATTGATGGAGTATATAAAATACCAAGTAGTGCATTTAGTGGTAAAACAACACTTATCAAGTGCGTGCTTCCTGATAAGTTGGAGCGCATTGAGGGTGATAGAGATAGCAATGGTGCTTTTTATGGCACTTCACTAACAGGAACGCTGCAGTTGCCAGAGGGCTTGAAGTATGTAACGGGTTTCAAAGGCACAAAGATTACCAATGTTCAGTTCCCTTCGACTTTGGAGGAGATTGGAAACTATGCATTTGCTGCTTGTGGATCGTTGATGTGCGAGATTTCGCTCCCTCACTCATTGAAGCGAATTGATCAATACGCATTCACAAATTCAGCTATCAAGGGTAACCTCGCATTACCAGAGACTTTGGAATATATCGGAGGGTCTGCATTCTATGAATGTTCAGGGTTGACTGGATCATTGACTATACCGAGTGGGATAAAAAGATTCGAGCAAAGCAATAATGGACTTTGGGGAACCTTTGCAAATTGTGGCTTTACTGGTAATCTTACGCTTCCTATGGGTTTAATCGAAATAGTAGGGTATACATTTAGAGGTACAAAGTTCAAGGGCGAGTTGAATATCCCTTCAACTGTTACCACGATTGGAGGTGGCGCATTTGCCTATACCGAATTCAACGGCACCCTTATTCTTCCGAAGGAGCTGATTTCGTTAGGGTCGGGTGCATTTGAAGGTTGCTGGCGATTGAGCGGTATCGTTGAGATACCAGAAAATATTGTGGCTATTCCTTCTTCGCTATTCTATGGTTGTAGTAATATCGAGGGTATTGTACTTCATAAGGATGTCGAGGTTATTCAGGCAAGTGCATTTGAAAACTGCTTCTATGTCTCATCGATTGTCAGCAAGGCAAAGAATCCGCCAACCATTAACTCAAGCGCATTCAACGGTATAGCAAAAGACAACTTCACCCTTGAGGTGCCCGAAGAGTCGGTAAAGAAGTATCAGTTTGCATCGGGATGGAATGAGTTTAAGCGTATTGAGGCGCATCGTGAGTTCTCAATCTCGCGCAACCTACTCCGCGTGCTCAGCGATGAGCACTCAAAGACCTTTCTGATGCGTGCCCCTGCGGGCGAGGCGTGGAGTGTGGAGAGTTGTCCAGAGTGGGTAACTGTTACTCCATCTTCGGGTGTAGGTAAGGTTGATGTAACTATCACCGTAAACGAGATGGCTGCTGGCGATGTCGGTACTTTCCAGACAGGCACGGTTAATTCGTCTGGTAAGGTAACATACACTACCCACGCAGGTCGTGGTGGCGAGGTGGTATTCTTGCTCGATGGCAAGGACTATCGCACAAAGATGACAGTCGAGCAGTATGACTATGAGTATGGCGATGGCGACCTTATCACTCTCCAGGAGAAGGGCGTTGGCAATGGCGTAAATATCGTGCTGATGGGCGACTGCTTCGATGCAAAGGATATTGCCGAGGGTAAGTATTTCAAGGCTATGCAGGATGCTTATACCTACTTCTTCGACATTGAGCCATATCTCACCTACAAGGACTACTTCAATGTATATGCCGTAGTGGGCATGTCGGTAGATAGCGGTATGGGAACAGTTAATACTATCCGTGAGGCTCGCTTCGGCTCACAGTACACCTTGAACGAAGGTATATCACCTGACTTCGAGACCGTATTCGCTGGTGCTTGTGTGGCTCCTATCAATGATGATGTGGCCAAGACACTCGTTATCCTTGTTGAAAATAGCAACGAGTATAGCGGACTCTGCTATATGTGGGGCGATGGCTCGGCAGTGGCACTTGTGCCTATGAGCACCGACCCCGCACCATACGACTTCCAGGGTTTGATACACCACGAGGCGGGTGGTCACGGCTTCGGTAAGTTGGCAGATGAGTATATCTACCACAACGCATTTATCCAGTCGTGTGGTTGCATCTGCTGTGGTCATGTCGATGCAATCAATGCTATGAAGTCATGCGGCTTCTACTCTAATATCTCGCTTACTGGCAGTATGCAGGAGGTTCCTTGGTCGCATATGATTTACGATCCGCAGTACTCGAATGTTGTCGATGTCTATGAGGGAGCATATATGCACACCCGTGGTGTATGGCGTTCGGAGGCGACATCGTGTATGAACAACAACATCGCCTACTACAACGCTATCTCGCGTGAGGCGATGGTAAAGCGTATTATGAAGTATGCGGGCGAAGAGTACTCTTATGAGGCATTCAAGGCGAAGGACTATGAGTCGTTGCCATCGACTGCAACAACCCGTGCATGGGAGTGGGATGGCCTGAACTTCGGCACTTCATCGCAGTTCGACCAGCGTCCTCCAAAGTTTATGGGCGAGAAACCGATGTTTGATAAGAGTAAATTTTAACGCCGCTAACCGTCATTCCGAAGGAGCACAGAGACTGTGGGAATCTCCTTCAAAGCGATTTGGGATTGCCACGTCGGGCATAGCCCTCCTCGCAATGACGTATATAATGAGATTGCCACGGGCTAATGCCCTCGCAATGACGGTGGAAAAGTTAGAATAAACAATTGTATAAGATGAAGAAACCTTGCGTATACATAATATCAAACAAGTATCACACTACGTTATACATAGGTGTGACCTCTGATATTACGCAAAGAATGTTGCAGCATATAAATCACACTTTTGGAGGTTTTTCTGCAAAGTATAATCTTACACAATTACTCCATATTGAGGAATTTGGTAATATGATGGCAGCCATAGCACGTGAAAAGCAACTCAAAAGTTGGTCTCGTAAGCGCAAAGATGCTTTGATTAGTGCCAATAATCCCGGATGGAAAGATTTATTTAATGGGGGCTAATCCAACCGTCATTCCGAACGAGTGTAACGAGTGTGGGAATCTCCTTCAAAGCGGTTTGGGATTGCCACGTCGGGCACAGCCCTCCTCGCAATGACGTATATAATGAGATTGCTGCGGCTTTTCAAACCTCGCAATGACGTAGATTATGAGATTGCCACGGGCTAACGCCCTTTGCAATGATGAATTAAAAAAAATTAACCAATAATAACTATGAAAACGAAATATTTAGCAATAGCAGCATTGGCATTGGGAGTGGTTGCATGCGAGCAGGCTGCCAACAATGCCGTGATACCTGCCGACAACCGTATGCTATTCGATGTTGCATCACCCAGCGTACATACGCGCGTAAGCAATGGAGCATTTGAGGCAGAGGATAAAATCGGTGTATATGTTACCGACTACGCAGATGACACAACCCCTATGCCGCTACAAATTTCGGGTAACCGCGCTAACAACGAGGTGTTACTCTTCGACGGCGCATCGTGGACGTCCGAACGCACAATATATTGGGGCGAGGGTAAGAGTGATGTCTATGCCTACTATCCATATATGGAAATCGTCGATGTTGACGAGCAGCCATTCTCGGTGGCTCTCGACCAAGATGCGGATGGAGCATACGAGGCAAGCGACCTCCTTTGGGCAAAGGCAGAGTGCGTAGCACAGGCCGATGGCGCTGTGTCACTCGCAATGAACCACGCTATGAGCCGCCTTGTTGTGAAGATTATGGCGGGAGAGGAGTATGTTGGCTCACTCCCTGCTGATGCTACCGTACACCTCCACTCGACTGTAACCGATGCTCATATCTCGCTTGCAAATGGCTCGGTTGTGAAGAATCCATATGGCGGTGCAAAGTCTATCAAGATGCGCAACCTCGGCATCCATACCTTTGACGAGGGCGAGGCGGTTGTATATGAGGCTATCGTTGTGCCACAGATGCTCGAGACCTCTGTGCCATTGTTGGAGATTAACTCAAAGAGTGTGTCGTACCTTTTGGAGGATATGTTTAACTTCAAGCCAGGCGTGTCGTACACCTATACAGCTGTGTTGAACACCTCGACTACAGCCATCAAGGTTGAGATTGGCTGCGAGATTGAGGACTGGAACAACATCGGCGGTGGCTCTGAAGGCGAAGGCGGCGGCTCTGAGGGTGGCGAGGATGATGGTGTAGACCTCTCATTGTACACCGACCTTTCTGTCGAGGGTACTGCAAACTGCTACCTTATCCAGGCTGCGGGTAACTACAAATTTAAGGCAGTGATAGGAAACATAGATGCGTTAGTCGGTAATGTCAAGAAGACCGAGGTGCTTTGGGAGACTTTCGGCACAGATGTAATGCCGAATGTTGGTGACCTTGTTACAGGTGTTGGTTATAAGAATGGATATGTCTATTTTTCAACTCCTGCGGAGTTCAAGAATGGTAACGCCTCTATCGCAGTGCGCAACTCGAAGGATCTAATCCTCTGGTCTTGGCATATCTGGTGCTCGGAGGAGGGTTGGAACGACCATGTTTATGCCAACAATGCAGGTACAATGATGGACCGCAACCTCGGTGCAACCTCGGCTACTCCCGGCGATATCGGGGCATTTGGTCTTCTCTATCAGTGGGGACGCAAAGACCCATTTATGGGCACTTGCGCAATATCGGGAACAACTCTCGCAGCATCGACTGGTAGTTGGAACACTGTCTCAGGTGGAAAAACTATTAATTGGGCTGAGGAAAATCCAACAACCTATATTACAGGTTACGAATGGTGTTCTGGCCAAGGTTCTGCAACAAACACTGGCGAATGGCGTTGGAAAGATGATCATAAGACATTATACGACCCTTGTCCCGTTGGCTATCGTGTGCCAAATGGCGGAAATGACGGTTTCTGGGCAACAGCAAATGTCAAGTCTACGGGCGATTCAACAAATCAAGGAATATACTGGACTCTTGCCGATGGCGAGACAGCAGCGTGGTATCCTGCTGTTGGCTATCGTCGCAACGATAGTGGGTCGTTGGACTTTGTTGGAAAGTACGGCCTTTGCTGGTCTGCTTCTCCTAATCCGCTCAACTCTAACGAAGAATACAACTTGAACTTCTACTACAAGGGCAATTTCAGCCCCGCATTCAGCAGCTATCGCAGCTACGGCTACTCAGTGCGTTGTGTGAGAGAGGAGTAATATCATCAATATTGGGTGTCGCTTCGTCGATGCCACAATAGCATCAAAACATCGGCAGTCACCTCGAGTGGCTGCCGTTTGTTTAATGGCTAATCGCTACATAATATTAATACTCTTGTTTTTAAGAATGGCGTTAAACAGGCTCTAATAGTCGTGATTGTGCCACTACTTCACGGTTCGCTGTATGTACGATGTGTAGTCCTTGATGACTGGCTTATACTCCTCGTGAGACATCAGTGATGATGATATTATAAAGTCTGCAGAGGAACGGTTAATTGCTGTGGGCACATTATAAAGCGTTGCCAGACGGAGCAGTGCCTTGACATCAACATCGTGTGGCTGTGCAGACATCGGATCCCAGAAGAATATCAATATATCTATCTCGTTGTTCGCTATCATAGCACCCAACTGCTGATCGCCACCCAGCGGCCCTGACTTAAGCATTGTGATGTCAAATCGAGTATTTGCCGCATCTTTGCCTCTACGTTCCATAAGTGTTTCGGCGACGATGCGTCCCGTAGTTCCTGTGCATATCAGGCGGTGTGACAATAACTTCTCCCAGTTCCAAGCGACCCACTCTGCAAGGTCGTGCTTCATAGCATCATGAGCAACAAGTGCTATTGTTAATCTCTTCTCCATAAATCTTTCTTCTCTTCTTTAAATCTTTTCCTCCTAAATACGGTGCAAAAATAGTGTGATATTGTTTCTGGGTGATTGCAGGAGTGTTAAATTTCTGTTAAAAGCCTGTCTAACGGCATTAGACAGGCTTTTATAGTGGTGCGGAGATTACTTCTCTAACTGCAACTCCTCAATCTCGGCGACGATGAAGTTGCTGCCGCCGATGAATATGGCATCTGTGGGCTGTGCCAGACAGCGGGCATGGTCGATGGCCTCCTTGACTGTGGCGCGGCACTCGAAGTCGAGGCCATGTCTCTCGGCAACAGCTGCTATATCCTCAACAGCCTTGGCGCGTTCTATGCTCGCCTTTGTGAATATATAGTGTGCGCGCTTGGGCAGCAGCGACATCATCTTCTCCACATCCTTATCCTTGGCGAAGCCTATTACTGCGAAGATACGTTCCGCCTCGAGCTTTTCGAGCTGTGCTGCTACATATGCCATGCCCTCGGCATTATGGCCTGTGTCACATACCGTATATGGCTCACGTGCGAGTACCTGCCAGCGACCCATGAAGCCGGTGTTGGCAACCGTTGAGGCGAGACCCTCACGGAAGGCACGGCGCGAGATGGTTAGTGGTGTCTGCTCGGCGAGGTAGTCGGCGGCGGCACACGCTGTGATGATGTTGTGGCGCTGGTAGTCGCCGAGGAGGTCGAGGTCGAGCTCGAAGCCTCGGTCGTCGCGTGTGCGCACTACGCTGAAGTGCTGGTGTTCGTCATCGAAGTGTTCAACGCCATTGAGCATAAACTCACTCTGGGCATATATAACCTTTGAGTTTAGCTCCTTGCCACGAGCCTCGAAGACGCCGTTATAGTCGTCGTTGGCCTCACCTATGATTACGGGGATGCTCTTCTTGATGATGCCCGCCTTCTCTGCCGCTATCTTGGTGATGCTATCACCGAGGTACTCGGTATGTTCAAGGCTTATGTTGGTGACGATGCTGAGGAGTGGGGTGATGATGTTTGTGGCATCGAGACGACCACCAAGACCTGTCTCGATGATGGCTACCTCCACATCACTCTGGTCGAAGTAGTCGAAGGCCATGGCTGCTGTCATCTCGAAGAATGAGAGGTCGAGTTCGAGCATCTTCTCGCGGTGCTTGTCAACGAAGTTAACAACCTTCTGCTTTGGTATCATCTCGCCATCAACACGTATTCGTTCGCGGAAGTCGGCGAGGTGTGGCGAGGTGAATAGGCCTGTGCGGTATCCCGCCTCACGGAGTATTGAGGCAAGCATATGCGATACGGAGCCCTTGCCATTTGTACCAGCAACATGTATGGTGTAGTAGTTTCGTTGGGGGTTGCCAAGGTGCTGGCAGAATGAAGCTATGCGATCTAATCCTGGCTTATAGGCGTCGCCACCAACGCGCTGGAACGACGGCATAGAAGTGAAGAGAAAATCGAGGGTTTGTGTGTAATTCATAGTATATTATTAATCTACAAGGTGATTGCGTTTACGTGTGCGGTATGCTATGTAGTATAGTATGCCGAGTATTGCGGCATATGTCGCCAGGCGTGCTATCATGTCGCCATAGCGTGTGTATATGGTCGTCTCGTCGCGCAACTCGAGCTTGGCGGTGAGCACTCCCTGCTCATCCCACTCGAGGCGTGGGCCTATGGTGCGACCTGTGGGCGATATGAATCCCGAGATGCCGGTGTTGGCGCTGCGTGCTATGGCACGGCGTGTCTCGATGGCGCGTAGTCGGCATATGTCGAAGAGACGGCGGTGGCCTGGCGTGTCGCCCCACCAACCATCGTTAGATATGACAGCCATTACCTCGGCACCCTCGCGTGCAAACCCCGCGAAGTAGTCGCCATAGAGACCCTCGTAGCATATTGCTGGGCCTATCTGTGTGTTGTTGTTAGTGAATATGCTATGCCTGTCGCCCCAGCCGAGTTGTCCAGATACGCCACCAAGGTCCACCTCAAAGAGGTCAAATAGCTCCTTCATGGGTACCGCCTCGACGCCTATGACAAGCTTCCCCTTGTGGTATGTATCCTCCACTGTGCCCTGGTTGTTGGTCAGTAGGGCTGTGTTAAATTGGTCATACCAGCCGTAGTAGTCGTGGTAGTGTGCTGTCTCTGTTGCCTGTACATCGCCATAGTAGCGTACAGTAGATGCTCCCACGATAAATTTTGTGGATGGCGCAGTCTCCCTATATATGTAACCGAGTATTGGCTCTATGCGGTTGTATCCCTCCTCGTCTATCGACCCTATGGCGGGTATGTAGGCGAGTGCCGACTCGGGCATTATGGCAAACTCCGATGTAGATGGTATGCTCGATACCAGCCTATGTATATCGGCTGTAGGGTCCTGCATGCCAGCCTCCACACGGTCCTCGACGTAGCATGGCACGTTTGGCTGTATGACGCTTATCTCTACTGTGCGCTCCGAGGGTTTGTGGCATAGTAATAGTGTGAATGATAGTAGTATAGGCAGTAGCACTATGAGTGCGGCACGTACCTTTGATGTGGTGCTCTTTGTACGCAATATCTCGAAGATGGAGATGTTGGAGACGAGTACCCAGAGGCTACCGCCAAAGATACCTGTATACTCATACCACTGCACGAGCATTGTGCCTCCCGAGAATCCGTGTCCGAGAATCAACCATGGAAATGTCATCACGTCGGCAGAGTTGTATATCCACTCTGTTGCTATCCAGATTGATACTAAAAGGGTGTAGGCCAATGCACGGTGGGCACGCTTTGCGGTGTAGTGATATGTCATAAAGGCACATAGATTGTAGAATGTGCCAAATATGCCAGCAGCAATGGGCCCAAGGGGTGTTGCTATCCATACCCACCATATTGTGGCTATGCTCCATAGCATGAAGGTGAGTGCTGCCCAGCCACACATGCGCCACCAGTCGCGTGCGCTGTCGCTGTAGTTCTCGCTGATGACCATAAGGGGTACGAGGGCAAAGAGTAGTGTTATGCCTGTGCCGCCGAGCCATCCCAGCGAGAGCATTGCTACGGAGAGTAGTACGAGGAGTAGCCTATGTAGTGATGAGTTACGTTTCAACATCGTCGTGTGTTTTAATATTACGCAAAAGTAATAAACATTCCCAAAATATCAATCGTCGGTAGTTGACTTTCTTTAAAAAAAGAAAAATAGTTATCTTTGTTCTAAAATAGCGAGTGATTATGTGTAGCAAAAGTGTGGTTATCACGCCACGTTCAGGACTTATTCTCGAGGGTGGAGGCATGCGTGGCATCTTCACGTGTGGTGTCCTCGACAACTTTATGGATCGTGAAATACGATTTCCCTACACCATTGGTGTCAGTGCTGGTGCGTGTAATGGCCTCTCCTATATGTCTGGGCAGCGCGGCAGGGCGAAGTTCAGCAATATAGACCTCTTGGATAAGTATCGATATATCGGCTTTAGACACCTTCTCACGAAGGGCAATATCATGGACTTTGACCTTCTGTTCAAGAAGTTTCCTCAAGAGATAGTACCGTATGACTATGCACGTTATGCACGTTGTGAGGAACGCTTCGAGATGGTTACTACGGAGTGCGCTACGGGCAATGCCTGCTACTTCGAGGAGAAGCTCGAGGAGAAGCGTATCATAGATATTGTGCGTGCTTCGAGCTCACTGCCCTTTGTGTGTCCTATTGCCAAGGTTGATGGTAGGGAGATGCTCGATGGTGGCATTGCTGACTCGCTACCCATGGCGCGTGCCATGGCGCTTGGTTATGATAATAATGTCGTCGTGCTAACACGCAATGCTGGCTATCGTAAGAGTGAAAAGCCAACGATGGTGCCATGGCCATTCTATAGGAAGTATCCCGCCTTAAGGGCGAAAATACGTAATCGTAATATGCACTATAATAGTCAGATAGAACTTATAGAGGAACGTGAGAGACGTGGTGAGGTTGTTGTCATACGCCCTGAACGCCCCATCGTCGTGGGACGCATGGAGAGGGATTTAGATAAGCTACGTGCCCTTTACGATGAGGGCTACGAGATAGCTTCACGTATCAACTTCCTATAGGTGCCCCTTTATATTTGGATTATATCTTTATTTTCATTACTTTTGTAAATTGTGTTGTGCGTACGATGCTTCGTCGTCGTGTGACTATAAGATGATTTATGGTATGAGTAAGAATAAGAATCTCGATTTTAGTGAATTTGCGTGGTATCATAGGCTCTCTGCAGCAATGCTATGGGGTATATGTCGCATTGTAAGCATCATGCCGCGATGGTTCCGCTATAGGGCATTAGCCCCCTTTGTTGTGGGCATCTTGCGCCTTGTGCGCTATCGTCGCGCTGTCATACAGAACAATTTGCGCAACTCATTTCCTGAAATGTCACAGCGCAGACGTGACGAGATAATGCGTGGTTTCTACAAGACGCTTGCCGAGATTATTGTGAATACTATATCTCTTGCTGGCATACGACCTGGACATGACGATGGTGTTCTCATCTGGGAGGGACGCGATGAGCATTTTGCCGAGGTTCATGATCGTGATTGGATTGCCTTGGCTACACACTATGGCTGCTGGGAGTATTTGCCACTATGGGGCTGGCAAGACCCCGATTGTCACTTCGTGACGGTATATCATCCACTTAAGAATAAGGCGTTTGAGATACTATATCGCAGGTTGCGTAAGTTCTCGGATAATGTATATACTATCCCCATGGCAGATGCTGTGCGTCACTATGTGCGCAATCGTCGTGAGGGTCTCGGTATTGCCATGGGTCTTGTCTCGGACCAGAGTCCTAACTTGCGTGCCGACACCGAGTGGTATGACTTTCTGAATCAGAAGACCGCCTTTATTGATGGTGGTGAACGTCTCGCTATGAGGTTTCATATACCTGTGTACTATGTCGATGTGTGGCGCAGTGCTCCAGGTCGTTATCGTGCTGGCTTTGTGAAACTATACGATGGTGTGGAGAGTGTTGCCGAGGGCGAGATTACACGTCGCTATGCTGCGGCACTTGAGGCTACGATACGACGTGAACCGGAGTTATGGATGTGGTCGCATAAGAGGTGGAAGCATACCCCAGAGAAACAGGCGCTACGCTTTGGAGGTGTAAAAAAAGAGGCATAGAGGCCCAAAATCTATATTTTTAACTATCTTTGCACCCTAAAATAGTAGATTATTTGGTATGGATGTAGTTATTACCTATGTCAACGGTCTTGATCCCGTATGGCGCAGTGAGTATGAGAGGTGTACGAATACCCCTATCCTCGAGAAGCGCTTTCGTGATTGGGGTACGCTTAAATATCTCTTTCGTGGCATAGAGGTTAATATGCCTTTTGTGCGTAAGGTGCACCTTGTGGTGTCGGGTGAGTCACAAGTGCCCGAGTGGATAAACCGTGAGAATGTCAACGTGGTGCTACATAAGGATATCATCCCTGAGCAGTTCTTGCCTACATTCAATTGTAACCCTATAGAGATACATCTACACCGCATTGCCGATTTAGATGAGGAGTTTATATACTTCAATGACGATATCTTCCCCGTGTTGCCCCTTAAGCCCGAGGACTTCTTCCGTGATGGCAAGGGTATCATTGGCATGAGTCGTCACCTCTTTGCCTTTGATATGTTTAAGAGGATATGTCGTAACTCGGACCGTGCAGCACGCAAGGCCTTGGGTCTCGCGCCACGCCTACACTTCCTGCGTCCACAGCACACCTGTGCCCCTATGATGCGTAGCGAGTCGAAGATGCTCTATGATACTCTGCGTGAGGATTTAGAGAAGTCGTTTACTGTAACACGCCAGAGCTGCAACATCACGCAGTATGCCTTCACGAACTATCTCTACCTTAAGGGTCGTATCATCAACTATCGTCAGTCAAAACGCCACTTCTCGGTGGGCATTGCCTCGGTGTCGAGCATACGTAAGTTTATCCTCAATCCTGATTATAAGTTGGTGTGTATCAATGATGTGCGCGTTACGGATGATAAGTATTCAGAGCTGCGTACTATGCTATTAAATACCTTTGAGGAACGATTCCCCATAAAGTCAAAGTATGAGAAGTAGTGTGACTATCGACGCTGTTATCACGTGGGTTGATGGTGATGACCCACGCCATATTGCCAAGCGTGAGCAGTATGGTAGTGGTAAGATACTACGTGCTGACGATGTGGCGGGTGATACGCGCTTCAATAGTCTCGGCGAGATATTCTACTGCGTAGCCTCTATCAATCGCTTTGCTCCATGGATAAATAAGATATATATTGTCACCGACGAGCAAGATCCACATCTCGAGGAGTTTCTTGCCAAGCACTTCCCCGAGGGTCATATCCCTGTGGAGATTGTAGACCATAAGGTGATATTTAGGGGTTATGAGCACTGCTTGCCTACATTCAATTCTATCTCTATAGAGTCTATGACGTGGCGAATACCAGGCCTCAGCGACAACTTCATAGAGTTTAATGACGACCTTATTCTTGCTGCCCCTGTTAGTCCCGAGGACTTCTTCACGGAGGATGGTGTAGTGTGCTATGGTAAGTGGCACAGTTCGTTGCTTGTGCGGTTAAGTCGTCTGCTTAAGTATAGGTTTGATGGTAGCAAGAAGGTTACATATAAGGAGACGATGTGTAATGGTGCGGCACTTGCTGGTAGCCCAGCAAGATTCATCATGATGCACCACACGCCCAAGGCACTTCTTAAGCCGCTATATGAGGAGTTTTTTACGCAGCATCCCGAGAGCCTGCAGGAGAATATACGTCACCGCTTTAGGTTTGCTGGTCAGTATAATCCCCAGGAGATGCACTATGTGACCCTCGCCCAGCATGGTCGTTGCCAGATGCGTAGTGTGGACGATAACCTATTATATCTCAAACCGAAGCCAGATGTGGAGTATGTGAAGAGTAAGCTCGGTGGCTTCACCCGCAAGGCGGGATATAAGTTCGGATGCTTCAACTCGTTGGACCAGACGTCGGAGCAGGGCTTGAAGATGATTATTGAGTGGATAGAGAGGCGTATTGGCCTCAAGGATTAACCCTACCTTCTAAATAGTGCGAAGAGCTTTGTTGCGAGCTGTGCTATGAGCAGCACGTCGGAGTGTCGTGTGCGTATGCGTGCCTTGCGTATTGCCGAGGCTAACCATGGGTACTTCTTGAAGAGCTTAAGGTTGTAGAGGAGTGAGTACCAGCCACTCTGAATCACTATGTCGTCCATTATGCAGGCTACAGGGTTATCCTTTGCCTCTACATTGCAGTAGTTGAGGTATAGGTCTATGAAGTTTTCGGCATACTCGCGCTTACGGCGTTTATGCTGCTGGCGCATGATGGCATTTGGATTATCCTTGCGATAGTGGTATAGTATCTCGTCGAGGTACGATATCTTTGTTGCATGGCCTATGAGCTGTGCTGCGATGTAGCAGTCCTCGGCATATGCTACATGTGGCGTGTAGATGGTGTTGTTGAGGTATAGCGAGTGCTTGATGCACTTGTTCCATACGGCGGCAGCAGCACGATGGTTGTACATGTCGGCAATATACTCCTCGCGGTTATCTACGCTATATCCCCTCTGGCGCTTTATGCGTGTGCGGTCTTTATATTCCTTCGCAAAGCCGAAGTATACGACGTCGGCCCCTGTGGCCTCTATGTGCGCCACAATCTTCTCCACGGCATCATACTCCAACCAGTCGTCGGAGTCTACATGATATATATAGTCGCCCGTGGCACTCTCCAGTCCTGTCTTGCGTGCTGCGGGCAGTCCTCCATTGACCTTGTGTATAATCTTTATGTTGTCACGCAAATGGCTATATTTACCCTCTATGACGCCCTCAAGCACCTCTATCGACCTGTCGCGTGTGCCGTCATTCACGAATATGAACTCTATGTTTTTATATGTCTGCCCCAGTAACGAGTCTGCGAACTTGGCGATGTATCGTTCGACACCATATATGGGTGCTATGACAGATATGCGTGGCGTAATCATGGCTCTGCTATTTTACTCTTCCGCTTTCAATCTTGTAGATGTATGAGTGTCGACCCTCGGCGCGGAAGTCGTCGTGGTAGCGTTCCAGCACCTCGCGGTATATCTCGTCGTAGAGGGGTATGTATAGGTCGCTACGTGCCTCGAGGTGGGCAACTATCTCCTCGGCAAGCACCGTGGTTAGGGATAGGTCGTTATCGCCGTTATAGAAGGCTGTGCCCTTGATGGTGCCTGGTGCTACGTTGAGGATGCGGTTTAGGGAGCCTGCCATCTCGAGCTCTATGTTGACACTCTCGATGAATATCTTGAGTGCTGCCTTTGAGGCACCATACACGGAAAAGAGTGGCGAGGAGATGAATCCCGCGATGCTGCCCATGATGCCGCAGTAGAAGTTGTCGTGGGCAAGAAGCCTGTCGTAGAAGTGGTGTATGATGCGTATTACGGCTGTGGTATTCACGCTGAAGCTATCTACAATATGCTTCTCGTCGATGTCGGTGAAGTGTGCGAGGCGTCCGAAGCCGGCTGTTATCATCAGTGTGTCGATGTCGCTGAAGCGGTCGAAGAGGCTGTAGTCGTCGTTGCGCAGGTCGAAGGCTATGTGCTCGAACTTATTGCACATATACTCTGGGGCTATGGGTGCCCTGTCTACTATGTATACCTTGTCGTACTCCTTCTCCTGTGCCAGGAATGTGGCTATGGCCAGGCCTATGCCATTTGCGCCACCAACAACTAATGCGCGTCTCATAGCTTGAAGATGTTTTTACGGTGGCCAAACTGCTCCATGATGTGAGCCATGGCTATGCTCTGCTGTGGCGTCAGTCGTGATGACGTGAGACGGCGGTTTACTATGCATGCAACAAACTCCTGTAACTCGTATCTCAAGCCTGGCTCATCCCACTTGTAGAAGTACTTCTTATTGCGATTCTGATCCTCGTAGCGTAGCTCGAAGTAGTCGGTCTTCCACCATGGTGATGGCACATAGGCGTATCCCTGTGTGCCCGATATTACAAGGTTGCCCTCGGTCTTTACGCCGAGACCCAGCTGGAAGGATGCTATGGCATTGTCGTAGAGCATGATGCCACGTGTATATACATCGACATCGCTGCTGTTCATACGGCTGTAGAAGTCTATGTTGCGGTGCTTCGTGCCGAGGAGCTTTATTATCGGCAGTAGAGGATATGAGCCCATCTCGAACATCGAGCCACCCGCCTGTGAGGGGTCTAACTCGCGCTTTAGTCTCTCCTCACTCCATAGCTTCGACTCCGAGGCATCTATGCTCACAACATCGCCTATTAGGCCACTCTTGATGAGTGTTATGAGGTGGTTGAATGCGGGGCAGTAGGCAGTCTTGTTGGCCTCGAGCAATACGAGGTTGTGCTGCTCGGCAAGGGCATATAGCTCCTCTGCCTCGCTGCCACGAAGCACCATGGGGGTCTCGCAAAGCACATGCTTGCCCCTCTCGAGGGCATATTTAGCCTGTGCATAGTGCGCTGTGTGGGGTGTAGCAATATATAGGGCATCGCACCTCTCTACCGCCTCCTCGAAGGTGTCGCATATAGACTCTGCGTGTGGTGCGAGTTGCTCGGCGGCAGATCTATCTATGTCGTATAGTGCTGCTATCTCCACGGCATCTACCTTCGAGTGCTCGGCCACAAGACGTGTGGCAATGCGGCCGCAGCCTATTATGCCAAGGCGTACGCGTATCTCACTCTCGTGGCGTAGCATGGATGATGACACACCCTCGGTGCGTGGTAGGTATACCACGTCGCAGTACTCCTTGAGGTAGTCGAACATGCCCTCCCAGTCGGAGCCTACGGTGAAGATGTCTACATCATACTTCTGTATGTCATCAATCTTCTGACCTATGTAGTCCTCAATTACTATCTGGTCGGCGAGGCCTGTTGCTCGCACCGCCTCCACACGTTCAAGCACGTTGTTACGCACGTTTAGTTTGCCACGTTCGCGGTCGAAACTGTCGTTTGTTACGCCCACTATGAGGTAGTCGCCAAGAGCCTTGGCGCGGCGTAACAGGTTGATGTGTCCCTCGTGTAGAAGGTCGTATGTGCCGTATGTGATAACCTTTTTCATAATCAGAAGTTACTCTTCGTTGCCGTAAATCTCGCGCCTATACTCTCGGCAGTGTATGCTGCGCTTTATGCTCTTCTCGTCGGGTATGTCGTGCCACTTGCCGTATACGTTGGTAAGGTATCTATCCATGTCGTGGGGAACGGGGAAGGTGTAGCCCTCGAAGGTGGCACTACTCAACGGCAGTGTATCCTTGAGGAAGAAGGTGTGGCGAGCCCAACCTGTGCCGAGGACGTAGTGATATTCACCTCGTGGGTTAATGAGACCTATGAGGCGTAGTGTGGGGTTTACTATGCCGAGGCATATACCCTCGATGAGGCGTATCAGGGGCTTGCGTAGCCAGCCTATGCGTATGTAGGATGTTAGGTGTTGTAGGTTGTTGTATATCACCGATGCCGCCTTTGCCGAGAAGTAGCTTGTGCGTTCTATGGCGAAGATATCGAGACCTATGCCGCGCCACTTGTAGTAGGCGTAGCGCCTATTTACCGACTCTATGCTACCCTTGCGGTGGCGGAACTTGCCGAAGATGTTCACGTACTCCACATCTGTGTGCATATCGTGGTATACAAACTCATCGCTGTGCATCGTGCGTAGTATCTTCTCCAGACGCTTGCAGTCCTTGCGCATGAGGACTATGTCTACGTCGTCATCCCATGGTATGAACCCGCCATGTCGTGCCGCACCGAGGAGTGTGCCAGAGCTCAACCACCACTGAATGTTGTGCTTCTGACATATGTCGGCAACAACACGTAGCATGTTGAGTAGCTCCAGCTGGTCGTGGCGCAGTCGTGAACCCTCGGGGTTGTATTTGGCCTTTAGTGCCTCGGCATCGAACGTAGGTTTCATCATCGCAGGGTAAAATAATAGGCAAATTTATAAAATATTTTTTAAAAAAACGGATAAATAACTATCTTTGTCTACCGCTATAGCATAACAGAGAGTGCTGATGAAGAGATTTTTGCAGATTGTGGCGTGGACCCTGGGTCGCGTCGTCAAGTTTCCCGGCAACGTGCTGTCGTTCGTTGTGCGCCTATTCACGAGTGTGCATAAGGGACGTATAGTGTGCTGGGCGCATAACTTCAAGCAGTATGGGTGTAACCCTCGTTACCTCACCGAGCACCTTATAGCCGCTGGCCATGAGGATGTGTGGTGGGTATTTCGTCGCGGTGTCAACACCTCGGAGGTAGATTCAAGGGTTAAGGTTGTGCGCTTCCGTTCGTGGCGCTATTTTCTACTTATGGCCACAGCAGAGGTGTTTATTACCAATGCACGCACCGACCCCTATCATATATATTGGCATAAGCGCCCAGGACAACGCTACGCCATGCTGTGGCATGCGGGTGTTGCGCTGAAGCGCATCGAGGGTGATGCCCTCGCGGGCCTCGGCTATAGCTACCTGCGTAAGGCGCGTCGTGACTCGCAGATATGCGACCTTATGATCTCGGGAAGTAGAATGCATAGCGATATTGTGCGCCGTGCCTTTTGGTATGATGGCGCTATTATGGAGTGTGGCTTGCCTCGTAATGACATCTTCTTCGATGTCTCGCGCCATGCAGATATGCGCAAGGAGGTGTGCTGCCACTATGGCATAGCCCAGGATAGTCGCATAGTGCTCTATGCCCCAACCTTCCGCCATGGCACCTCCATAGAGCCCTATCGCCTCGACTGGTCGCGTGTGAGGAGTCATTTGCAGAGGATGTATGGCACGGAGACTGTCACGGTGCTTGTGCGCCTGCATCCAAACCTTATAGGTAGGGTAGATACATCACCTCTTGTCGCCTATGAGGGTGTCGTGGATGCCACCCTCTACCACGATATGCAGTTACTCCTGTGTGCCAGCGATATGGTTATTACCGACTACTCGAGTGCAATGTTCGACTTCAGCATGCTGCGCCGCCCATGTATGCTATATGCTACAGATGCCGATAGCTACGATCGTGGCTTCTACTTCGACATTCACAACCTTCCATACCCTCTTGCCACCAGCGAGGAGGCACTTCTCGATACCATCGCTAACTTCGATATGGAGGCGTATCTCTGTGACCTCGATAGGTTCTTTACAGATGAGGTGGGGTTGTGTGAAACGGGTAAAGCTTGCGAAACATTAGGTAGATGGATTATAGACAAATAAAAAATAAGAGCTCGTTTGGGCTCTTATTTTTTAGTCTAAACTCTATTAGTCGGCAGCTTGTAGTATCTTATTGCGTAGCAGTGGGTGTATGTCGGGGTTGTCATTTAGGAATCGTTCCACCTCGGCTGTGGCTGCCGTGTGGTAGTGACCCTCGAGCAGTGCTCCTGCCCAGTTGCGTGGGAAGAAGATGTCGCCTGTGCGCTGCACCTCCCATATCTCCTCAAGACCGCGATATACGTATCGCTGTGCCGATGTGGTTCGTGTGTGGTGGTTGAGGTATGATAGGGTGGTGACTGCCCATGGCTCTATACGTCTATTCTCGGGCTCAAGGAGCCATGCGAAGAACTCATCCTGTGCCGTAACGTCGGGAGTCATGGCACGTGATATGTAGTCGAACTGGCGTAGTCTGTCGGCATTTGTTATGCGTGACCTCTGCGTGAAGAGTATCTCTTGGTGTCTTGTGGGGTAGCGTAGCGCAAGCTCATAGGCCATAGTCGTATACTCTGTGTCATCAAGTATCTCCCAACTCTCACTCTCCCATATCCCGTATATATTCTCAACTGCCGTTGTAGATGTCGCAACATGTGCAAGCGTCATTATCATGCGACGGCGTAGTGCCGTGTTGTCGTGTGTTGTTGCGATATCCCAAACCACCATCTCATCCTCGGGCGTGCCGTGGCAGAGCATAGCCTCGGCGAGGTAGCCGTTGAGGGTTGAGGCGATGAGGTAGTTCTCCTCTGTGCGTAGCATGTCGAGGATGAAGCGTAGCCACACCTTGCCATCGAGGATGTCGTGCTCGAAGCACTCGTTGAGGGCTATTATTAGTGCCTCACGGGTGATCTCATCATCTATCGTTACACAATTATCAACTATCCACGCCATGCTTCTGCTGTCGGGTATGAAGAGTCCGTAGCCCCTGCCATCAGCATTTGGTAGCAGTGCTACGACACCCTCGGGAAGTGCGAAGGTGTGGTTCTTGCTGCGTATGGTCACCGCTATGTCGTGTGTGGTGCCATCGAAGCATATAGCACGGCATGTGAAACTCTGCGTGCGGCATATATCCTGGCCGCAGCTATCCTCCTGTGTGATGGTGAGTGTTGTGCCCTCAAACGCTGTGCTCACCATGGGCATGCCCTTGCTATGTACCCATGCGTCGCTGAATGTTGCGAGGTCCTCGTCGGTGTACTTATCGAGGATTGTGATTAGCTCGGGCCATGTGGCATTGCCATAGGCGAAGGTCTCGAGGTACTCGCGTATGCCACTGCGGAAGGCCTCCTCGCCCATGAGTGCCACCATCATCTCCATGACTATGGGTGCTTTGTTGTATATTATCTTTCCGTAGATGAGTCCTGCGTTTTGTAGGTTGTCGAGCTCCTGACGTATAGATGTTGTGCCAAGTGTTCTATCCTCACTTAACGAGGCTGTGGTATATGTCTTAAGGCGTGTTAGTCGGTGGTCGATGTCGGGATATAGAGGCTCGGCCATGCGTGCTGCGAAGTAGTTGGCAAATACCTCCTTGGTCCACACGTCGTCAAACCATCGCATCGTCACATAGTCGCCAAACCACATATGTGCCGTCTCGTGTGCTATGAGCTGCGTGCGACGTAGCTCCTCGTCGAGTGTGGGGTTCTGTCCGAGGAACATCTGACTATCATTGTAGAGTGTTGCTCCTGTGTGCTCCATGCCTCCATACTGGAATCCTGGTAGCATGATGAAGTCATACTTGGCAAAGGGGTATGCTACGTCTGTATACTCCTCGAGCCACTCTATAGATGCGGCTACCTGTGCAAAGATGTCGTCGAGTTGTGCAAGTCGCTGTGGGTCTGTCTCGCGGTAGTAGGCAGTGAAGCGGTGGTCTCCATCATCGTAGGTGCGACTATCGAGGCGGCCTGCGACAAATGAGAATAGGTAGGTGCTCAACGGCTCTGTTGGCATGAACGATATGTTGTTGTCATCGTTTGTTACACATGGCGTGTTCGATACTGCCACCCACCCCTCGGGGAGTGATAGCGATAGCTCGTATGTAGCCTTCATGTCGGGTTGGTCGAAGCAGGGGAAGAGTGTGCGGGCACGTTCAGGCACGAGAAGCGTATATAGATACTCCTCATTGCGGTTTAGCGACTGGTCGCCCGCAACGAAGGAAATAGATATATGGTTGGCTCCCTCGTTCATCGCCTCGGCGGGCACTATGATGTGCTCGTTGCGTAGCGTGTGTGCCATGCTGCGACCCTCGCTGTCGGTGACGCAAACTATACTCTGTGTGTCGCGGAAGTCTATGATCACCTCCTGCGCTGCTGCGAGGTTGAAGCATATGTCGATATTGGCCGTCACAGCCTCGGTGCGCACGTTGGGGATGTTGAAGTGTAGACGGTATACGACATCCTCTATCGTTGCCTTGCGCCACTCGGCAAGCTCACGACTTACGCCACTATCGTAGCGTGGGTCACTCTTCGCTGTGGTGCATGATGCCATGGCAAGTAGCATTACTGAAGTTATTAGCGTTATGTATCTCATTGTTCTATGGTATTATTCCACAAAGGTAGCAATTTCCGAGAAATATTCCCTATATTTGTGGTTAAAAGAGAGATTACTATGATACGTATCGTTGTTGCCTTCGACTCATTTAAGGGCTCCCTCACCTCGCGTGAGGCGGGCGAGGCCTTTGCGCAGGGCTTTAGAGATGTTGTGGATGCCCATGTCAGGATTGTAGGCATTGCCGATGGTGGCGAGGGCACGGCAGAGGTCGTGGCCGAGGGCGCTGGTGGCATGATGGTGACGAGCATGGCTACGGATCCTCTCGGTCGAAGCATCGAGGCGCAGTATGCCATTGTCAAGGGTGGTACTATGGCCGTTATAGCTATGTCGGCAGCGAGTGGTCTTACGCTTGTTGAGGCAGATAGGCGTAATCCGGTTGTCGCTACCACCTATGGCACGGGTGAGCTTATCAAGGATGCCTTGAGACGTGGATGTAGAGATATAGTCGTGGGCCTTGGTGGTAGTGCCACGAACGATGGTGGCGTAGGCATGCTGCGTGCCTTGGGATACCGCTTCTACGATAGTGAGGGTGTCGAGCTTTGTGATACAATGGATATCCTGGAGAGGGTATGTAGAGTCTCTGATGAGTGTAGGGTGCCGTTTGGTGATGTGCACATTGTCGCTGCTACGGATGTAGATAACCCGCTGTGTGGACCACGTGGTGCCACATACGTGTATGCTCGGCAGAAGGGCGCCGATGAGGCGATGATGGAACGCCTTGAGGCAGCCATGCTACACTATGCCCAGGTCGTTGACGCATGGTGTGGCCGTGATGCCTCCGCTATGCCGGGTGCTGGTGCTGCCGGTGGCGTGGGTTATGCAATGTCGGCACTCCTCGGGGTAGAGCTGCGTAGCGGTATAGATATGGTGCTCGATGTCGTAGACTTCGATGATGCCGTTGTTGGGGCAGATCTCGTCGTTACTGGTGAGGGACGTGTAGATAGACAGACGCTTATGGGTAAGGCTCCTGCGGGTGTTGCTCGTAGAGCACAACGATTAGGTGTGCCATGTGTTGCTGTTGGCGGTAGCGTGGCATGGGCAGACATCCCTGTCGAGACCCCCTTTGCATATATAGATGCTGCTACACCCGCCACTATGCCTCTTGATGAGGCTATGCGCCATCCTGTCGCTATCTCTAACCTTCGTGCTGCGGGCTCCCGAGTAGCACGCTGGTGGCTTGAAAATAGATAGTAACAGACAAAAAGAGAGTCTTCCCTCCCTGAATATTCTCACCACGTAGAGGTGAAATAATTGAGATTTTATTGCTTCTTGACAAGAGTTGTCAAGGAGCAATTTTAGTTTTGTGGAGTATAGAATATTAGTTGAACTAAAAAGTTGTTGATGTATGATTATCTGGTATATTATAATTGCTGTAGGTGTGACGCTGAACTTGCTTGCCTTCCTCGTTGGTGGTAATAAGAATTGGGGTGAGTAGCATGCAACCGTGATAATGCTATTATATATAGGTTGTTATAGTATGGTGTATGGAGTGCGTATAATCTTATGATAAGCACTATCTATATACCATCCTCCATCTCTATATATTTTACTTATAGCATCATAAGAATATATGATTAACAAAAAAGACTAAAAACCATTGCGGATAAAATTTTATTTGTACTTTTGCATCGGAATGATAATTGATTCGAATGTGTTAGGTAATAAATAAAAAAAAGTTAATAGTTTGATTATGGAGAATACAACAAAGAGATGTTGCTGCAGCGCGAAGAAGGGTAGTGAGCTATACAATATCGAGGTTATGGCACAGGGTAACAAGCCTGTGAAGCTTGAGGAGTATAAGGGTAAGGTGCTCCTTATTGTAAATACGGCGAGCAAGTGTGGCTTCACGCCACAGTATGCAGAGCTTGAGGCGTTAAATAAGCGTTTCAAGGAGCATGGCTTTGCCATCCTCGACTTCCCATGTAACCAGTTTCATGGTCAGTCACCCGAGAGTGATGAGGAGACTACACAGTTCTGTCAGCTAAACTACGGCACAACCTTCCCACAGTTCAAGAAGTTGGAGGTTAACGGCCCTAACGAGTCTCCCCTCTACACATATCTTAAGGCGCAGAAGGGCTTCGAGGGCTTTGATAAGGATCATCAGTTGACACCTATTCTTGAGAAGCTTTTGGGTGAGGCAGATCCAGACTTCGCCTCAAAGGCCGACATCAAGTGGAACTTTACAAAGTTCATTGTTGACCGCGATGGTAAGGTTGTTGCGCGCTTCGAGCCTATGGCTCCTATGGCATGCGTAGAGAAGACTATCGAGGAGTTGCTGTAGAGTATATATTATCAATAAGAAGAGAGTGTCCAGAACTTTTGGGCACTCTCTTTCTTTATCTAAATTATTCCCATAGCCTATCCTCTTACAGAAACAGGTTGTAATCATTTATTGATACACCATATAGTATGTTTTGTATTTTGCTTAATAATTGCTAACTTTGCAAAAAGTAAAAAAGCTAATTATGTCGGAGCAAGAATTGAGAAAATATCGTCTTACGGACGTTGAGGAGCCTACTGATGAGCAGTTGGAGGCATTGATGCACGCTGCGGGGGAAGAGGCTCGTCGTCGTGGTGCTGAGGCCGAGGCAATGTTCCAGAATGAGTTAGAACAGTTGGTGTCGGAAAATTTAGCAAATTATTCTTGTGGCAATGGTAAATAGTCATAAACCCGTATTGATTGTTATTGCTGGTCCTAATGGGTCTGGCAAGACAACTGTGACGGAGCAGATTCTGCGTCACGAGTGGATGGAGGATGCTGTTTATATCAATCCCGACATTATTGCCCAGGAGAGATTTGGTGATTGGAACTCTGTAGACGCAGTTAGCAAGTCAATCATCTATTGCGAGGAGTTGCGTGAAGAGTGTTTGCGTGAGAGAAAGAGCCTTATTTTTGAGACAGTGTTGTCACGACGAGATAAAGTAGATTATATTCGCAGGGCAAAAGAGGCTGGATTCTTTGTGCGAATATTCTTTGTTTGTACCGAGTCTCCAACTATAAATGCTATGCGTATTGCCAAGCGAGTGATGCAGGGTGGACACGATGTGCCTATTACGAAGATAATATCTCGATATA
>JAGCMF010000032.1 GCA_017646625.1 Alistipes sp.
AAACTTATTTCCCATTCAGCCGAATGATTGAGAGGTCGAGAATGACCCCTTATCACATGAAATTTATTGTCAGAAGGTTGCCGAGTGCTACACTCGGCAAAAATGCCGTCGATGGGTAGTACTTGTCGTACGTCCCATTGACGGCATTTTAGTTAGGGGCCGCAATCGACCCCTTATCACAAGAAATTATGCGCCGAAGTTATCAAACAAGATATTCTCCTCTGGCACTCCGAGGCTATCAAGAAGATTTACTACCGACTGTGCCATCATTGGAGGACCACACATGAGGTAAATAATACCCTCTGGCTCGTCGTGGTTCTTGAGATATGTCTCGTAAAGAACGTTGTGAACAAAGCCTGATACGTATGGTACACCAGCCTCATCAGCAACAGGATCTGGACGGTCAAGCGCAAGGTGGAACTTGAAGTTAGGGAACTCCTTCTCGATCTGATAGTAGTCATCGAGGTAGAACGCCTCCTTAAGTGAACGAGCACCATAGAAGAAGTTAACCTTACGGCCTGTCTTAACAGTCTTGAAGAGGTGCATGATGTGCGAACGCATAGGTGCCATACCCGCACCACCACCGATGAATACGAGCTCCTGATCGTCAGACAAATCATCTGGGAGGAAGAACTCACCGAATGGACCAGACATGATGATCTTATCACCGGGCTTCAAAGAGTAGATGTATGAAGAACATACACCTGGGTTAACATTCATGAAGCCGCCTGTAGCACGGTCGAATGGAGGTGTTGCAATACGAACGTTGAGCTTGATGATATCGCCCTCGGCAGGATATGTAGCACATGAGTATGCACGTACCTGTGGCTCGGGGTTAACCATCTTAAGGTTGAAGACACCCATCTTCTCCCAATCCTCACGGTACTCGGGATCAACATCGATATCCTTATAGTCAACAGTGATTGCAGGAACGTCAATCTGGATGTAACCACCACTGCGGAAGTTGAGGTGCTCACCCTCGGGAAGTTTAACGACAAACTCCTTGATGAAGGTAGCAACGTTGTTGTTAGATACAACCTCGCACTCCCACTTCTTGATGCTCAATACAGATGCAGGAACCTTGATCTGCATATCCTCCTTAACCTTGACCTGACAGCCAAGACGCCAGCCATCGTTGATCTCACGACGGTTGAAGAAGCCACGTTCTGTAGGCAAGATCTCGCCGCCACCAGCGACAACCTGACACTTGCACTGACCACAAGCGCCCTTACCACCACATGCTGAAGGGAGGAAGATACCCTGCTCCGAGAGTGTGTTTAGGAGTGTTGAGCCTGAAGCAACCTCCAACACCTTACCACCCTCGTTGATGTCGATCTTAACCGAACCCGACGATGTGAGCTTTGCCTTTGCAAAGAGTAGTAGCGCCACCAACACGAGTGTCACCACCAAAAAGGCAGCTACTGCATAGATAATAATATTCAATTCCATATTATACACTCTTATTAAAGGTTACAACTGAATACCAGAGAAGATCATGAAGGCGATACCCATGAGACCTGTAATTATAAAGGCGATACCTGGGCCCTTCATGGCTGCTGGGATGTGTGAGTACTCTATCTTCTCGCGGATAGCAGCCATCATAACGATAGCCAACCACCAACCAATACCCGAGCCAAGACCATAGACGATAGAGTCGCCTACAGAGTTAATCTCGGTGCCCACCATCTGCTGCATGAACAACGAGCCACCCATGATGGCACAGTTAACAGCGATAAGTGGAAGGAAGATACCCAACTGGTTGTAAAGTGATGGTGAGAACTTCTCGACAATCATCTCGACCAACTGCACAAAAGCGGCGATAACGGCGATGAAGATGATGAATGACAAGAAACCAAGATCTACACCCTCACCCAACGCGTTAGGAGCCAACACATACTGGTTGAGAAGGTAGTTCAAGGGCACAGTCATGACCTGCACGAAGGTAACGGCGGCACCCAAACCCAAAGCGGTCTTTACACTCTTCGATACAGCAATGTATGAACACATACCGAAGAAGTATGCGAAGACCATATTTTCGATAAATACCGAATTGATAAACAAATTTAACATACGCTACCCTCCTATTTTTCCTGTAAATCCTTGTTAATAGAACGATGTACCCAGATGATGCAACCGATGATGATAAGCGCCATTGGTGGGAAGAGCATCAAGGCATTTGGTGTATACCAATCGCCCAAGATCTTGAAGCCAAGCAATGAGCCTGAGCCGAAGAACTCGCGGAAGAAGGCTACCAACACCAAGATGAAGGCGTAACCCAAACCGTTAGCAACACCATCTACGAACGAATCCCAAGGCTTGTTACCCAAGGCGAAGGCCTCAACACGGCCCATCACGATACAGTTGGTGATGATAAGACCAACATATACAGAGAGCTGCTTCGATACATCATACATATACGCACGTAGGAACTGGTCTACGACGATAACCAATGTGGCGATAACAACCAACTGAACGATGATACGGATACGTGATGGAAGACCATTACGCAAAAGCGACATCACGAGGTTAGAGAATGCAGTAACGAAGGTTACTGAAAGACCCATAACCAATGCTGGCTCGAGCTTAACAGTAACGGCAAGAGCCGAGCATATACCCAAAATCTGAACGATGACAGGGTTATTTGCTGCCAATGGATTTGTAAAATTCTTACTCAATTTCATTGCTTACTCCTCCTCATTTATAGGTTCAACAATCTCCTCCTCGCAGCACTCGCCACATGTGCACTCCTCGGCAGCTGCTGTGTCAGCCTCAACCTCGGCCTCTGCGCCACGCAAGAATGACTCATACTTGCCGATAGAGGTCTCCAACATAGCGTTAACACCGTCACATGTCTTTGTACCACCAGTGATAGCATCTACCTGATGCTCATTCTTGGCACCACCCTTCTGCATGCGTACTGCAAATGCACCTGTAGCGTCGTAAAGAGCCTTACCTGCAAACATATCCTGAACCTTCGCAGTGGCGATCTCGGCACCAAGACCTGGTGTCTCACCCGCGTGGTCCATAACGATACCTGTGATGATGATGTTATCCTCGGTCTGCTGCAAAGAGACATAACCCCAGATATCACCCCAAAGACCCTTACCTACGATAGGAAGAACATACTTAACGACACCATCCTTCTCCATCTGGAAGATAGGAAGATTGTCGGTAGCCTCACCCAACGCCTTACGGTTGCCAAGAAGCTCGAAGACAGCCTGCTGGTCAGCCTTCTCAACAACAGTGAACTCACCACCGTTGATGCGACCCATAGTGACAACACCGTCAAAGTTAGCATCTGCCTCGCCAAAGGCCTTCATAATAGATACCTTCTGCTCGTTAAGAACATTAGCATCCTGCTTACCCTTAAGCGATGTAGCCAAGAAGGCGAGCAAAGCACCAACTATTACCACCATCACAACTGTGTAGATGATGATATAACCGTTTGAATTCTTATTAATTGCCATAATACACTCGCTTATTTAACGTTCTTAATTAGCTTCTTACGACGTGCAATGTTGCGCTCTACGACGAAGTAGTCGATGAGTGGAGCCAAAGCATTCATGAAGAGAATTGCGAGCATCATACCCTCTGGATAAGCTGGGTTGACAACACGGATGAGGACTGCCAAAGCACCCACCATGAAACCATAGATCCACTTACCAGCGTTTGTCTGTGCTGATGTCACAGGGTCAGTAGCCATAAACACGGCACCGAATGCGAAACCACCAACAAGAAGGTGATAGTATGCTGGATACTCTGTCATGCCAACAGCATCGAAGAGGTAGCCAAAGGCCAAACCACCAACGAATACAGAGAGCATGATACGCCATGAAGCAACACCTGTGAAGAGGAGCAACAACGCACCGAGCAAGATAGCAGCTGTTGATGTCTCACCAAGTGAACCAGGGATGAAGCCGAAGAATGCATCCAACGCACTCCACTGCATCTGGCCAGTTGTGCCGAGCTGCTCAAGAGCTGTAGCACCTGTTGTGCCGTCTGCATACCATACAGACTCACCTGACATCTGTGGGGTGTAGGCGAAGAAGGCGAAGGCACGCGCCAACAACGCAGGGTTAAAGACGTTCATACCTGTACCACCGAATACCTCCTTACCGATAATCACGGCGAAGGCTGTAGAGAGTGCTACAATCCAGCATGGCACGCCAATAGGCATAACCAAAGGAATCAAAAGACCAGTAACGAGGAAACCCTCATTTATCTCGTGCTTACGCTTCTGTGCGAAGGTGAACTCGATACCAAGACCTACAACGTATGACACGATGATGTTTGGAAGTGCCTCGAGCAAACCATACCAGAAGGCAGGCAAGATGCCCTCAACACCAGCAAGGCGACCAACGTTGTACATACCGAACAACATAGCTGGGACAAGAGCCAAGACAACAACGATCATCACACGCTTGATATCGTTACAGTCACGGATATGTGCACCCTTCTGTGTTGTGGTGTTAGGAACATAGAGGAAGGTCTCGAAGCCCTCGAATGTCGAGTGCAAGAAACCGAGCTTGCCACCTTCAGAGAAGGTAGGCTTTATCTTATCTACAAATTTACGCAATCCCATAACTTAACTCTCCTTAATCATTAGGTTAATACCATCGCGCAGAATCTGCTGCATCTCAATCTTTGAAGGATCGACAAACTCGCAGAGTGCCAAATCCTCGGGAAGCACCTCATAAAGACCGAGGTTCTCCATCTTATCGAGATCCTTAACAAGGCAAGCCTTGAGCAGATACGACACATAAACATCCATAGGGAGGTAGTTCTCATAGAGACCTGTAACTACGAATGGGCGTTCGCCACCGTTGAGGTTTGTATCGAGCTTGTACTCCTTCTTTGGGCAGAGCCATGAGAAGTAAGCACGCGATACAGAGAAGCGGTGGAAACGTGGCATTGCCCAACCGAGCAACTCATACTTATCACCCTCGGGGATGAGAGTAAGCATGTTAGCTGAAGCTGCGATGTAACCATCGTGTGCTGTCTTAACACCTGTCAACACATCACCAGAGATGATACGCACGCCAGCCTCAACAGCGCCAACGATAGACTCCACAGCGGCACCAGCGATGATACGCTTGTACATAGGAGCCTTCGCCTCGCTACCAGCTACGGCGATAGTCTTCGACATATCGAGCTTACCTGTAGTCACAAAACGACCGATAGTGGCAACATCCTGGATATTAACAGTCCATACGATATCGCCCTTGGCAATACGGTCGATGTGGTGAATCTGAACACCCACATTACCTACAGGGTGCTTACCAGAGAATGTGTGATACTCAACACCCTTAACCTCGGCCATGTAACCCTCGGCACCCTTGCGAGCAGAGAGGTGTACCTTACCGTCAGTAAGGCGTGCAAGCACAGCCATACCAGCCTCCACAGCTGCCTTCTCCTCCTTCAACACGAAGTTGTAGTCTGGAGCAAGAGGTGCAGAGTCGAATGCTGACACGAAGATAGCCTTGGGTGTCGCGTCGGGGTTAGCGATAACACCATAAGGACGTTCTACGATGCGAGTCCAAAGACCCGATGCGAGCAACATCTCAACAATCTCTGAACGTTCTGCCTTGGCTGTGTCTACCACTGCAAGATCCTTCACTGTCTGTGCCTGGTCAGGCTCTACAGCAACATTAAGAAGCTTGCGCTTCTCGCCGCGGTTGATGGCCGAAACCACACCGCTAACAGGCGAGGTAAACAAGATGCGTGGATTGTTCTTATCGAAGAACAACGCGCTACCGACCTCTACCTTGTCGCCTACCTTAACCAACAGTTTGGGAGTAACGTTCTCATAATCAAGTGGGCTTACTGCATACGACTTTGCCATTGGAGCATTCTCCACGCGAGCCTCTGCCTTACCTGCCAACTTAATGTCGAGACCTTTACATAATTTAATGTTTTTCGACATAACTGTTTGTTAGATTAAATTTAATAGTTTTATAGTATATGTTTGTCTTCATGACGAATACTCGACATACCATAGTACATAATAAAATGCGTGCGAAGATACACCTTTTTTTCCAAACAAACAATCATTTTGACCTCATATTTGCGTTTTGACAGATAATTTAGTAATTTTGTAGGCGTAGATGGAGAGTACAAAGAGGATATTTATCGACATACATACCCACCACCAACGCGATACGATAATATCGCCAACGATGGCGGGAGTGCACCCGTGGCAGGCTGAAGAGTCCACAATACTACCCGACCTTTCAGCGTGCGACATAATCGGTGAGACGGGATTAGACTACGCACGCGACATCTCGCACGAGGCTCAAGAGAGACTCTTCAGAGAGCATCTGCGAGAGGCTGAAAGACTACACAAACCCGTGGTGCTACATGTCGTTAGAGCCCTAAACGACACACTCCGCATACTTGCCGACTACACCCTGCAAAGTGTTGTTATACACGGATTTATAGGTACACCCGAACAAGCAGCCATGGTCCTACAGCGAGGTTACTACCTCTCCTTTGGACTTCGGTCGTTACGTTCGCCAAAGAGCCGTAGAGCAATAACCATAACGCCCCTCGATAGGCTCTTCTGCGAAACGGACGACGAGGCCACAGCCGACATCGCAGAGGTATACCGCCAGGTGGCAGAGATAAAGAGGATAGCGGTAGATGAACTGCTATCGGCAATAGAGAAAAATTATAGAGAATTGATAGTAAAAGATGATAGATAATTGGCTTGAGAGAACAGAGCTACTACTTGGCGATGAGAAGCTCGCACTACTGCGCAATGCCAACGTATTGGTAGTTGGCGTGGGCGGCGTAGGCGCCTATGCTGCCGAGATGATTGTGCGTGCCGGAGTAGGCCGCATGACAATAGCCGATGCCGACATGGTGTCGCCAAGCAACATCAACAGACAGCTTGTAGCCCTACACTCTACCATAGGACGCCAGAAGTGCGACATCCTATCCGACAGACTCAAGGATATAAACCCCGAGCTCGAGCTAAAGATAGTAAACCGCTTCATCAAGGATTCGGAGACAGATGCGCTACTCGACAGCGACAAGTTCGACTACGTTGTTGACGCCATCGACACCCTATCACCCAAGCTCGCACTAATAAAGGGAGCCCTCGACCGCGCCATACCCCTTGTAAGCTCAATGGGTGCAGGAGCAAAGACCGACCCTACACTTATGGAGATTAAGGATATAGCCAAAACACACCACTGTCCCTTGGCGCATATGCTACGTAAGAGACTACACAAGATAGGCATAAAGCGCGGCTTCTGGGCAGTATTTTCGCCAGAGCCCGTGCGCGATGGTGCAATGATTCTCTGCGAAGAGCAGAACAAAAAGTCGAACGTAGGCACCATATCCTACATCCCAGCACTATTTGGCATAGGCTGCGCATCGGTTGTAATACGCGACCTTGTGGGCGAGATGCCAAACAACAGACAGACAGAGTAACAATAAAATTAAAAAATAGCAACATGAAGAAAATAGTCTTTTTAGATGAGTATAGCATCGCAGGACGCGACCTAACAAAGATAACATCACTCGGCGACTATGTAGCATACGAGAATACCCCAAAAGAGGCTGTCGTAGAACGTCTTAAGGGTGCTGACGTAGCCATCACAAACAAGGTGGTCATTGATGGCGAGGCCATGCGCCAGCTACCCGACCTGAAGCTCATATGCGTGGCAGCAACGGGCATGAACAACGTAGACCTCGAGACGGCAAAGGAGCTCGGCATAGAGGTGAAGAATGCCGTAGGCTACTCGACAACATCTGTTGCCGAGACCACAATAGCCTCTGCACTCGCACTCGCACGTAACATTGTATACTTCGACGAGTACTTCCATGATGGTCGCTATGCCAAGGCTGACCGCGCCTTCTGCTACGACCGACTAACATTCGAGATTAGAGGTAAGCGCTGGGGCATAATAGGCCTCGGTAACATCGGCCGTGAGGTTGCACGCCTCGCCTCGGCCTTCGGCTGCGAGGTGCGCTACTTCTCGACATCGGGAGCAAAGCGCGAGGAGGCATACCCAGCAATGGAGCTCGACGAGCTACTTGCATGGAGTGACATCGTATCTGTACACTCGCCACTTAACGAACGTACACGTGGCCTTGTAGGTCGTGCCGAGCTACAGAAGATGAAGCCATCGTCAATCATCATCAACGTGGCACGTGGCGGCATCATCGACGAGGCGGCACTTGCCGAGGCACTAAACAATGGCTGGGTGGCAGCTGCTGCCCTCGACGTATTCTCCGTAGAGCCTCTACGAGAGTCTCCACTTTACGATGTTAAGGATAGATATCGCCTATTAGCATCGCCACACAACGCATGGTCGGCAGCCGAGGCTATAGATAGGCTCATTGAGTGCGTAGCACAAAACATCATCACGTGGCTCGCAAAAGAGTAATACGCAGCTACCTCACGGTAGTAACAATTAACATGTGAGTGAGGTTGAATAAAAAGATTTATTTTTAGGCTTACGAAGCCCGAAAAACCGCAGTTTACTTGGCGTAAATGAGGATTTTGAGGGCGAGTATAACGACAAAATAGACTTTTTAGTCAGCCTCACAGCGTTTATGTGACTCTATAAGCAGTAGGCTCGCTATCGAGTTACGCCCCGCCTACAACATAGTAAAACACTACGAATTTCGTAACCCTAACGGCAGCAACCTCAACACATCTCTATCGCTGCATGCACGTTACGCCTTCACGCTAAACGACAATAGCGAGGTGGGCAAGATATACCCAACTACGTATCAAGGTATTGGCATCGCAGCATACAGAGATTGGCATATCGCTTCATGGCGAAATACGTGCCCCCATATTTGCGGTGGGCGCCGGCTTTGGCGTTAACCTATTCCGCCATGGCTACGACATGAGTCGCTACTATGCACTCTTCTCACTCAAGACATTCGTCACAAAGCGTCTCTTCCTCTACATAGGTTATAGACTCAACAGCACACAGTTTACACACAACATGATGTATGGCCTCGGCATAAGGTTTTAGGCAAAAGAGTAAGGGGCAACTCATCGAGCTACCCCTTATCCTCTATTTTGCATTATACTTCAAGAATTTTGGTCTTCCGAAGTTAAAGCCGAAGCCGAAGTAGGCGTTCAGCGATGAGGCATAGTGTGGGATATAGATGGAGCCCGAAGGAAGGGCGTCAATATCTGTAACCTTAACATAGTGCGTATCGATAAAGTCAACACCGAGGTAGATGTTGATGGCAGCAGGATGGATATTAATGGCTGCGCCAAAGATTCCTGGCTTGTTGCCACCGAGGAAGGTGTGACTAACAGTTGCAGTCAACCAATTTGTAGCACGGAAGTTAACAGATGCTGTAAGCTCCGAATAGGTCATAGTGTTGCAGAACTTCGTATGAGAAAGCACACCAAAGGCTATATGGTTATTCAAAATATTATACTCAACACCAACATTTACAGAGTAGTTGAGCATGGTGGTATAGCCCGGATATGAATCCAAGCCTAAAACGCCGTTATCGAAGTTAGCATCTGCATCTGCCTTGCCACTCTCAATATCAAAGCCATTGAAGTAGAAGTCACCAGCAAGCTCGCCACCGATATGTGTCTCGGGAGCCCACTTAATGAAACCGAGGTCGGTTATGGCAGCCGAGATACGAAGATGGTCATCAATGAGGCGGAACTCCGCACCCAGGTCTATGGCCGCACCGAAGCTCTTAACATTATTCAAGGCTGTAGAGATGATATCTGCAGGCATAGTATACGAGCCATCTGCATTGATACGAGCATTCTCCGTAACGACACCATTAGCACGCCAATGACCGCGCAACGTACCAGTGATGCTATCCTCACCTACATTAGCATATAGACTATCGAACTGCGCACCCACATTCATAAGGCCCACGAGGAACTTCGCCTTAACACCCACACTTGCCCAATCGCACACGGGGAACGAAGCACCAAGGTATGCATCGAGATGCACATCAGCCGAAAGCGCCGTGTTGCCAAGCTCATAGGTGCCATTACCCAAGGTCTTGAGGACTGTGAACAAATCCTTCGATAGCGCCATGCTCTGCGAGCCTCGCACCTCAAAACCAAAGCTCCAGAAGGTGCGATTCTTGTAGAAACCTACACCAAGGATGTTAAGACGCATATCGAGGGCCATCTTACTGACATTAGGGATATTGCCGAGGAAGTCATCGGGCGACACAGAGCCATGAAGTGCCGTAACATACTCATCACCATTCTGATAGATGAAGTTATCTACAGAGAGGAAGTTAGTTGACAGGTTGAGTCCCACACCCGACATAGCAGGCAGGGCGAGATAACCACGCGTAGGCACAAGGGCGGGGTTAAGCTCCGTACGGAAGTATGAGCCCTCCATGAAGTATGATGTGCGTGACTGCGCAGAGACCATATCGACAGCCATAAGGGCAACAGCCACAATTATGAGAAGTATCTTTTTCATACTATATACGTATTAAGCGATATTACTTTAGTGTTGCAAGGTCAATGGTTATACCACCTCTAACCTCGAGCTTGAGCTCCGCAGAGATATACTGGTTAGCATTAAGTGGTGCACTGCTCTCGGCAGCACCCTTGGCATTGAGATGGAAGTTCAGACCATCAACATCCGCCAGGCTGCCAACAGAGCCACTCTCATCGAGCTCCAGCTCGAAGCGCACGGTGCTAACACTCTCCGTAACACCATCCACCGAGCCATCAATAAACGAACCTTCAGGGAGTCTTACCTGTGCCGCAGTGGCAACGCCATCCTTATCCAGCATCTCGACATCGGCATATAGTGCCAAAGGAAGGGTGCTATGTATCTCGGCAATGAGAGCCACATCACCAACCTTAATGTCGTACTGCGCGAGCTGGCTGAAGGTGCTATTGAGACCAGTGATGACATCGTCATAGCTGATATCCAACACATTTGTAACATCCAAAGGCATCGTGACACGGTAGTCGTACGACACCTCGAACGCCTCATCTACATATATTGTCTGCACAACATCAGGGTCGACACCAAAGCGTAAGTTAATAGTGATATAGTCGGGGATATTACCAACAACGAGCTTCGCGACATCGCACGCAACAAAGATATACTCATCACCCGCATACTGCTCACGAAGACTCTCATCGGCAATGACGAGAGCCACCTCGGCAGGCACAATAACACCATCGACATACTGTGCCGCTGGCAAGACGACATTGTGCACCTCCAGCTTATTATCCTCGAGCACCTCGCCGCCCTCAAGGCTTGGGATGATAGCACCATCCAACGATGCAGAGATGGTAAGCGGATTCTTCACGTCAACAATAATAACAGGCTTAAGACCTATACCATTAATCTCAACATCCATATCCTCAAGGCCCGAAAGCTTAAACATCTCATCAACCTCGTAGGAGTAGTCGACAGCACCAGTAACAGAGAGGATTGAGAGTTCCGCAGCATCGATACCTGTCTCCACAGTGACACTCGACTTATCGGGCATTATGCTTGATATGAGGAGCTCCTTATCCTCCTTGAAGTGCACGGTAATCTGTGGCTTGAACTCCAAGACTATCTCTCCCGCCTCGGGGCTTATACCCGACGTGCCAAAGTCGATAGCCTCGATGATAACCTCCACGCCACTATCAAGATCGGCGATGCTGGCTGTGATTAGATGCTCCTGCTCATCATACTCATAACCCGCACCAGGCAATGCATGCAACAAAAGGTAGTCGGGAAGACGTATCTGTGCCACAAGAGCATCGGCATTATCATCACCCAACCAGTCGATGCCATGAGCAAAGAGTGTGAGGTGTGAATCATCAGCGAGTGACACACGGTTGATGCCCTTGATGAGATCAGGCATACCCTTGATAGATATTAGCGATGGCTCTTCAGGCTCATACTCAACGATATTGACATCACTGTCGAGAATAATATCCGCATCACCATACTCAAACTGTGCATTTAGCTCGATGCTTGGCATCTCATCCAATGAGAAGCTACCGGGACATGTGTTAATCTCGAACTCCATGTCGTATGTGAGTCGGAGAGGTATATCTAACTGGTGCTCGCTATTGAGACCTGTGGTATTCTCTATGCTCTCGATATATACCACAAAGTCAAGCTGCTCAAGGCCCGAATTGATATCGTACCTATGGCCATAGTCGTTACCCTCATATAGCAACTCATTCGTGCTACTCAATATTCTGAAGTTACCACCCTCAATCTTTAGACTGAACTCAAGGAAGCCACCGCCGTTGATGTCCTTGAAGTCATTGAGGTTTAATGTGAGATGCATAGGTGCACCGTGGTGGCCACTCTCGATATCACGGAAGAGGATTCTAACGATATCCTGCACCTCGGCAGGCACATCGCAGTGCAGACTCATATCCTCCTCTGTGAACTCCTTGTGGTATGTACCCTTGATAACAGGCAGCTCATAGAGGTCACTATCGGGCAAGTAGTAGTCGGCGTTATTGTTGCCTACACCCTGCAACGAGGTGAGCGCATCGAGAATCTCATCACTGATATTCACCGTAGCCTCCTCATGGATAACAACAGCATTCATGCCGATGTCGAACGATGGGCACTCCATGCTAAAGGATGTCATAGTAGAGGGCACACTGAAGTTTGTGGTGATGCCTTCAATCTCTATTGTCTCGCCCTCACCGTCATAGTTCAACACATAGTTACCATTATCGTCACACTCCAAGCCTTGTGCCTCGACATCACCTATAATATCGCCGAGAGTCTGCTTGTTAAGATAGCCAAGAGGCACTGTCGTTGTTCCCTCAACGAGTGTAACCTCTGTTGACAGGTCATCCACGCTAAATGTGCTATCAACACACGATAGAACTGCAATCGCACATACCGCCCCAACGAGACGGTATATATAATTTTTTATCCTCATATATTATAATTGTTTGTTTCCGCTTGGTCGAAGTATATAATACTACTGCAAATATAATATTTTTTTTGAATATCACACATGAAATGCCACTTTTTATCAACAACTTCCACTCAAAAAGATATATATTCACGTACCACACAAAAAAAAGATAGTGTCCAACACATTCGTGGACACTATCCATCTATTTAGACGTTGTATACTCAAGCGTACGCTACGACTACTTATTCATCTTCGCCCATGTATCCTTCAATGTCACGGTACGGTTGAAGACAAGGTGTTCAGGCGTTGACTCCTTATCTACATTGAAGTAACCGATACGCTGGAACTGCAAGTAGTCGTATGGCTTGGCATCAGCGAGATACTTCTCTACGTAGCACTCGGTAAGCACATTCAATGAGTTCTCGTTGATCATCTCCTTCATCGCCTCGAGAGCATCACAGCCCTTCTCCTTGCGGATGGCGGCCATCTCATCACGTGGGTTCTCAACCTTCCATAGACGGTCGTAGAGGCGCACCTCGGCCTTGAGGCAGTGGTCGCAGCTAACCCAGTGAAGGGTACCCTTAACCTTACGGTCGCTACCAGGCATGCCTGTTCTTGTCTCGGGATCGTACTCCGCATAGACGGTTGTAACATTACCATTCTCATCCTTCTCGCAGCCTGTACACTTCACGATATATGCATTCTTAAGGCGCACCTCCTGACCAGGGGTCATACGGAAGTACTTCTTTGGAGCATCCTCCATGAAGTCCTCACGTTCCATCCACAACTCGCGGCTGAACTCGATGGTGTGAGTACCAGACTCGGCATCCTCGGGGTTATTGATGGCAACCATAGACTCGACCTTACCCTCGGGATAGTTGGTGATGATGAGCTTAACAGGGTCGATAACAGCACTAACACGCGTAGCACGCTTGTTAAGATCATCACGCACAGCACTCTCCAATAGCGCCATGTCGTTGAGGGCATCGTATGTCGTATAGCCAATCTTATCCACGAAGTTACGGATAGACTCTGGCGAGTAACCACGGCGGCGGAAGCCACACAACGTAGGCATACGTGGGTCATCCCAACCGTTAACCAAACCCTCCTTAACAAGGATGAGCAAGTTACGCTTACTCATAAGCGTATAGTTGAGGTTCAGCTTATTGAACTCATACTGGCGTGGTCGTTCGTCAGATGGGTCGACACCCTCCTTCACCCAGTCAACAAACAAGTCGTACAAAGGACGGTGAGGCACAAACTCCAAAGTACACAACGAGTGTGTCACACCCTCAAAGTAGTCACTCTGGCCGTGGGCAAAGTCATACATAGGATATACCTTCCATTTGTCACCAGTACGGTGATGCGGATGGTTCACAACACGATAGATGATAGGATCGCGGAAGTGCATATTTGAGCTTGCCATATCAATCTTGGCACGTAGCACCATCTTACCCTCCTCAATCTCGCCGTGCGTCATCTTCATAAATAGGTCGAGGTTCTCCTCTATAGGACGATTACGATATGGGCTCTCTACACCTGCCTGCGTAGGTGTACCCTTCTGTGCAGCAATCTCCTCGGATGTCTGCTCATCAATATAGGCCTTACCCTCCTTGATGAGACGCACAGCGAAGTCCCACAACTGCTGGAAATAGTCCGAGGCGTAGTACTCGTTACCCCACTCGAAGCCGAGCCACTTGATATCCTCCTTGATAGCCTCAACATACTCCATATCCTCCTTTGTAGGGTTTGTATCATCGAAGCGGAGGTTACATACTCCACCATAGCGCTTTGCCACACCAAAGTCCATGCAAATGGCCTTGGCATGACCGATATGGAGGTAGCCATTAGGCTCGGGTGGGAAACGCGTCTGCACACGTGTCTTACCCTTGGCTATCGCCTCCTCTATAATCTCTTCTACGAAGTTCAAAGACTTCTCCTTAACTACTTCTTTTACTTCAATTGCCATAGTGTTATATATGTTTTAATTCTATTACTCAATATAGTGTTGCTTACGCTTAAGGTTTATGCCATAGCCGAGTTTAGCGCCCACCGACAGCCACTGTCGTGTACCCCAGCCCGTACCATCATACTCCATAGTCATGCCGGCCTCGACACTCACCGTACCATCAAAGAAGCTACGACAGTAGGATAGCTCCACAGCATCGTAGATACCTCTGTCGGTGCGATATAGTGGTGAGCCATGATACAGATCCTCACCATAACGATCAAAATAGGTGAAAAGAGAGCCACGGCCCAGATAGAGACGATTCGAGAGGCGAACATCGTACCACTCGACCTCAACAAACACTTCACCACCACGTGGCGTCTCCCACACACCCTCCATTATACGGTCGCGCTGCAACGACTGCACATACGTAACTCGCACATCGAGGTTTACATCGCGTAGCGACGTGGGGATAGAGATATCAGCACCAACAAAAGGTGTGAGCATCAGGTTGTCAACAACGCCATCATTCGTATCGGGATTATAGTCCTTGGCGTAGTGACCCATAAGGAAGTCGAAACCCATATAGAACCACTTGATGGGCATATATCCCGACATCATTATCATGAACGACTCACGCGTGTCGTATGAACGCATCCCCGTATAGTCCATTGCAAACTCAAGATATGATGAACCAAACGATGGATTCTCATAACGAGCAAGGACACCAGCGATATTGTTGTTGTAGTAGGTGTATCGTCTATCGAAATATAGCGACGAACGGAGGCCTCGCATCTCGTCACGAGGTATGATACCCGCAAAGAGCTTCACACGAGGTGCTCGGTAGCCGTAGTAAAACGATGGCGCGATGTCAGATAGGAACTTGGCATCGTGACCGAAGTCCTGAATCATATCGATGCCAAACATAAGCTCATTGCGTTCTGCCCACACTATACCAACCTCGGGAGAGAGGCAGGCACTAAAGAGTGTGCCCGAGCCATCGAAGGTCATAGAGGCATACTCCCTATTGTCGAAGAGGGTGGTAAACTCCGCGCCGAGCTTCAACTCCTGGGCATGAAGACGCACAGCACCAACGACAAGTGCCACAACAAAAACTATATATCTGAATACTCTATGCATAGGGATACCATCAAAAACATTTCAGCGCAAAATTACTCAAAATATTTTATATTTATTACTTTTGTGTCGGGAAATTAAAAAAACTTAATATATATGCGAAAATTACTCAATGAGGAACTGGGTCGCCCCACAGTAGAGGAGTATGCCCTGGTCGACAAACTACCGGTGGTAGTGGTACTCGACAATGTGCGTTCAGCGCAGAACGTAGGCTCCTTCTTCCGCACGGCTGACGCCTTCGGCATCAGCCACATAGCACTTTGTGGCATTAGCTGCACACCCCCAAACCGCGAGATACACAAGACGGCACTGGGCGCAGAGATGAGTGTCGCATGGAGCTACTACCCCACAACCCTCGAGTGCATAGCACAGCTACGCCAAGAGGGATACCGCATAGTTGCCGTAGAGCAGATTGAGGGCTCTACGATGCTCGACAGCTTCCGCGCAGAGCAAGGCACAAAATATGCCCTCGTCTTTGGCAACGAGGTGGAGGGCGTAGACCAGGCTGTGGCAGACATCGTAGATGACGCAATAGAGATACCACAGGTGGGAATCAAACATTCACTCAATGTGTCAGTATCGGCAGGCGTGCTTATGTGGGAGATGTTCAGACAGTTACAATAGTCATCCACAACACGCCAAAGAAAAAATATCAGTAAAATTTTGCAAAAAACAAAATAAGTAGTATATTTGCACCGCTATTACAGAAAGATGGTTTAAGGAGGGTTGGGTGAGTGGCTTAAACCAGCAGTTTGCTAAACTGCCGATATCGTAAGGTATCCGCTGGTTCGAATCCAGTGCCCTCCGCTTTCCAGAGCATTTGTAGCGACCGAGATTCTCGGTCGTTATTTTTGTTTATACACCGACACTGATACAAGCATCGCGCAGTGTATAAACAAAAATATGCGAAGCATACCTACAAATGCATGCTCCGCCACTGATTACTCTCATATGGCTGGTTGAGCCGATAGGGTAATGATTTATTGCTCGACCTAAAGGTCTGCGCTTTTGAATTATATGGTATCGACTCTATTGCTTCGCAATTCGAATCCAGTGCCCTCCGCAATGAATAGTCTACAATGATTTGATTTTCAATATTGTAGACTTTTTTTGCACCCAAAAAGTTGCACCAAAAATGCACCAACCCCGATTCTATGCATTCCCACATACATAAAACTATCTTCATATTGACAGCCACCATAGTGTTTGACATTATGGTGACTGTTTTTTTGTGCGACGAAAAAATAATTTTTTTTTTGATATATATAATGGCGACTACCGAAGTAGTCGCCATTTATTATAGGTATAAGAAGTTATCTTTTACTTCTTGATTGTGCTGTAGCAAGTCTCAATGCCATCCTTTGAGTTGCTCAAGTATAGTTTGCCACCTTCAAAGCGATAGTACTTCTTTGTTGATGTAGCAGAGTCGATATTTGTCATAATGAGCATATCACCATCGAAGGTGTACTTAAACCATTGTGGATATGAAGGTTCCTCGATAGGTGCCGCATTTGGATTGTCATATACATTACAATATGTAAAACCATCCTTTGGCGTTACAAACTTAATGTGGTCATCGTAGTAATACTCGCCATCTGCACGCATTGTGCTCCAGTCGCCAATGAAACGCATATCACCATCTTCGGTCTTGGTAAATACAAAGGTGTTATTGTACTCATCCATATCAGAACGCATAATTAGCGTGTTATCCTGGAATCTATACTCCCACTCGATAGGGTTATCGTCACCATAGTTCACATACAATTTCTCGTTCTCCACCCAATATGTCAACGAATTTCTCGTCATTGACCTTATGAGGTTCTCCTTATCATACGCATCAATGGTTAGATAGCCATCACCATTCTCATAGAAGTAGAAGATGTAATCTGTATGGCTGTGGAACTGGTCAATCTCATCCGCTACAGATATATACTCCCAGCATCCAACAAATTTTGCCATTTCAGTAGCGTTATTATTCTCTACTGCATTTGTCGTGTTGTCGGCACCATTCTCATTTTTACCATCAACGACCTCTTTCTCGCAAGACATTGTCATACCTGCTACCGCAAGCATCAACAAAATAAATAAATTCTTTTTCATAGTTGTAAGTTTTTAAGTTATAAATAGGCGTATTTAATGCTACTAAAGTTTATTTAGTAAATACTATATTGCCAGCCTTCCAATAGTATCTTTATTTGCCTGTTTTGTCTGTTTTGACAGCGTTTAAAGTATTCGACTACAAATTTACCCCCCCCCTCAATTTTCCAAATTTTTGGGCAGAAAAATGCATTTGGAGGGGTGTTTTTTTTTCTTTGTCCTAACACAAAGTTACCCTATGAAAAGTTTTCTGCAAAATAAACAAGTTACAAACTTGCGTCTGTAACTCGTTGAATAATTGATATATAAGAAAATTTTTACTGCCTGTTGGAGATGTAGGAGTGCAAAAAGTTTACTCACCCTCCTTTTTAAGCAGTTTCTGTAAGAAATTGGAGAGGTTAGTGTCACTCTCCGAGAGTCCGAGTTTCTGGCGTACCTCGCTGCTATCCTTGTAGTGGCGTGTAAGGTTGGTGTATGCCTTAATCTCCTTACCCTTTAAGCCGATAGCATACAGACAGCAGAAGTCAATCTCAAACTCTTCGAGACCTTTGTCTTTGAGGAAAGCAAAGAAGTGGGGATAGTTCTCCTCCAATGTTAGACGAGTTGACTTTATAAAATCGTTGCGGTTTGCGATTAGGTGTTCCAACTCCTCATTCGCACGCTTGATGTCGGTGTCTTTTGCCGATAGGTGCGACACGATGATAGTGTTCAAGACCCCAAGTCGCTTCTTGATAACCTCCATCGCCTCCTCCTTAATGGTGTTGTTGACAATCATCTCGTTGAGTGCATCACGTTCCGCAACTACCTCGTTATACATCTGTTCGTAAAGTGCCTTCTCGCTCTCTAACAGAATATTTCTATTTCTGCTAACCAGTAGTCGTTTGCGTATTATATAAACTACAATGAGCAGTGCCAATACCGCTACTGTACAACCTAACACAATGATTGTAAGTCTATTCTTTGCCTCGGTCTCCCTTGCCTTTGCCATCTCCAAGTTATGCCGCTCCTCGACGAACTTGGTATCTTGACCCATAATCGCAAGACTTGTACTGTCAGATACAACCATAAACTCTTTGTATGCTCTCAAAGACTCTTCATATCTGTCTGTTTTCTCATATATCATCGAAATAAGTGCCTTGTACTTTAACTCATCTCGCGTATTTGTGCTACTTCTATATTGTTCAGTTGCGTGTAGTGCATCGTCGTATTTACCTATTTTATAGTAAGCATTACAGAGAGTTAACCAGTCAATATGTGAATTTGGAATGGTGTTAATATACTCGTTAATTAGATGATTTATTTCGTAATCTGAACCACATTTTATTAAATATGTTAAATAAACTGAATAAAATTGAGATAATGCACCTTCATTCATTGTCTCAGATATTTGCTCACACTGTTCAATATATGATGAGGCACTTTTATAATCTTCCTTAAGGGTATATCCATTAATAATAAGTATTAAACAATCTATATAATAATGATACAAACCAGAGTCTTTATAAAGAGTTGCGGCTTTCTTTAGATATTCAATAGAGTTGTCCCACTCATATAATGAATTATATATTTTACTTTGGTTGTAATAAATTTTAGCCATTGTCTGCAAATCTTTGGATTTTCCACCCTTAGAAATTGCATTTACAAAACACTCCATTGCCAAAGCATCATTCCCTGCGTTCTGATATATGCGACCTTGATAATAGTAGGTGCGAAGTTTATCTGTCGCAGTGCCATTATCCTTGTAATAGTCAATAGCAGGTTGCAACACCTCAAAGTCAGTTCGGTCAATATAGTTCTTATCCATTGCCATTGACAGCAATAGGGCGTGTTTCGCTCGTTCCTCGTCGCCAATCAATTCATCGGTATCAATAGCCTGCAATACATTAAGCACACTATCAGGTCGCTCCTCTATAATAGTCTCCATCTCGGTTATTGTCGCCCAATGCTCCGAGTGACGGTTGCAAGCAACAAGAGTTAGAGTCAATGCGAGTATAAATAGTAGTCGTTTCATATTAAAAAGTTTGTTCACTATACAAAGATAACTTTATAAAAGTTTTCCGCCAAAATAGATGGATAAAAATAGTGCCGTTATATATTGCGGATTATCAAGCACATAGTAGGTGACATTTTTTTAGGTTGGCAAATGCCTTGATACAAAAGTTTACTTCCCTCCTTATTGACTATACAATTCGCTATAGGGCGGAATGCAGAGGGGCATAAAAACAGAAATGCCTTTGTTTGCCCTCCTTTATAGCATCCCCAAAATGAGAAATTGAGAAGAAGCGTTCAAGTGAGAAAGCGTGCAAAAACTAAATAATAATTATTTTATTGGTTATCGATCGGTTAGGCGGGTGTTGATATGCTGGTTTTTTGTGCATATTGCCCTAAAAAAGTTGCACCGATGTGGGACCGATAGGATAGAATGAGAAGATCGAGCAGGTAAAAGGTAGATAATTTATCACAATATCTCATTGTAAATGTGTATTATAGGCGATATGAGATACATACAAAAGGGGGTAATAATATGGTAAAATTGGGCCATAATCCAGTGCCCTCCGCTTTCCAGAGCATTTGTAGTACTCGCCACTGATGCAAGCATCGTAAGAGGCAAATACCTCGTCTTAACCCTGCACGTATGATTTAAGTATTTTTACCTATTTTAATGTTCTAAACAGGATGTTTTCACACTATTTGTGAATACAAAATAAAAAAAATATTACATTTGTGCTGGTAATTAGGAGACATATACTAACGCTACGTATGTGAACATCCTGAAGCAGAAAATTTTAACCAAACTATAAACTTAAAATGGTAGATATTTTTGATCGCTTATCGAAAAATGCCGGAGGTCCTATCGGCCAGTACATGTCGGCAGTACACGGCTATTTCGCATTCCCAAAGCTCGAGGGTGAGCTAGGCCCACACATGACATTCCGTGGTAAGCCCGTGCTAAACTGGAGCTTGAATAACTACCTCGGTCTTGCCAACCATCCAGAGGTGCGCGAGGCAGATGCACAGGGTGCCAAGGACTTTGGTATGGCATACCCTATGGGTGCCCGTATGATGTCGGGACAAACAAAGTACCACGAGCAGCTCGAACGAGAATTGGCAGAGTTCGTAGGCAAGGAGGATGCATTCCTTCTTAACTACGGTTATCAGGGTATGATATCTATTATTGACTGTCTACTCTCGCCACGCGATGTTGTGGTATACGACAAGGAGTGCCACGCATGTATCATCGACGGTTTGCGCATGCACCCAGGCAAGCGCTTCGTATATGCTCACAACGATGAGGCATCACTACGTCTACAGCTTAAGCATGCCACAGAGCTTGCAGAGCAGCAGAATGGCGGCGTGCTCGTAATCACAGAGGGTGTATTCGGCATGAAGGGTGACCTTGGCTTCCTCGACGTAATTGTTAACTGCAAGAAGGACTTCAACTTCCGTCTGCTTGTAGACGATGCGCACGGCTTCGGTACTATGGGTACTCACGGTCGTGGTACTGGTGACCACTTCGGCGTACAGGACCAGATTGACGTGCTCTTCAACACCTTCGCAAAGTCTATGGCGGGCATCGGAGCATTCGTGGCAGGTCCTCGTTGGCTCATAAACCTCTTCCGCTACAACATGCGTTCACAGCTATACGCAAAGTCACTCCCAATGCCTATGGTTATTGGCGCACTTAAGCGTCTCGACCTTATCCGTAAGCACCCAGAGTATCAGGAGAAGTTGTGGGAGATAACACGCGCATTGCAGAAGGGTCTCACAGATAATGGTTTCAACATTGGCGTTACACAGTCGCCTGTGACACCTATCTACATGAAGGGTGGTAACGAGGAGGGTACAAACCTCATCGTAGACCTTCGTGAGAACTATGGCCTATTCTGCTCTATCGTCATCTACCCTGTAATTCCAAAGGGCGAGATTATCCTTCGTGTGATACCTACTGCGGCACACACAATGGAGGATGTGAAGTATACAATTAACACCTTCAAGGCTGTACGTGCCAAGTTTGAGGCAGGCGAGTATATCAAGCCTATCCCACAGATGGCAGACCCAGACTTCAAGGTACGATAAATAATACCGTCATACGGTACAGACAACAGCGAGAGAGAGAATAAAAAGTGTATTTTGTCGTTACGCTTGCCCTCAAAATGCTCATTTACGCACAGTAAACTCCGCTTTTTCGGGCTTCGCAAGCCTAAAACTACATCTTTTTATTCTCTCTCTTAAGTTATGGGGGGGGGCTGGCTATGTTACTTTTTAGTCAGCCCCTCACTTATTGTTTATAATATGAGAGAGAGAACACGTGTTGCACTATCCATAACACTATGGATAGGCATACTACTTGGATTCGTTGGCGCTGGCATCTACGGCATTACCACTATGGATTCCACCGCCGAAGTAGCACAGCAGGAGACGATAATTACCCAAGAGGTACTCGAGAGGGAGACACCAGACCATGGCATAGCAACAGTTGCGCCCGACAGCGTAGGATTAGACGGCAAGCACCTCGGCTACATAGCAGATGTCATTGAGGAGCACATAGCACATGGCACAACACCAGGTGCTGTGGTGACCATAGTGCGTGGCGATAAGATAGCCTACTGCGAGGCCTTCGGCACAAGAGCAATGGGTGACGCTACACCCATGAGCCCCGACACACGCTTTGACCTGGCATCGCTAACAAAACCTATAGTAACAGCAACGGCCGTGTTACAACTCGTAGAGAGAGGTGAGTTACGCCTCGGAGAACGTGTCAGCAACACCATACCCGACTTTGAGGGATGGCACGACAAGCAGCGTAACAAGAGGCACGACATACGCATAATAGACCTCCTCACGCACACATCAGCACTACCACCCTACATCTCCCTCGAACGCCTGGCAAAGGAGTACCCCGAGGTCGACACACTATGCGTGGAGCACCTCATGGACTACATTGCACACTGCGACAGAGAGCTACCCAAGGATGAAGGTGCAAGCAGGTATAGTTGCCTAAACTACATCACATTAGGTCGCATAGTGGAGGCAGTAAGTAGCACATCACTCGATGAGTATGCCATGCAAAACATCATCCTACCTCTCGGCATGCGAAACACGACATATAATCCCGACGAGGAGTATGCGGCACTCTGCGCACCCACCACACCACACGGTGCCGAGGCGGAGATGCGTGGCATCGTTGACGACCCTCTTGCACGCGAGATAATGGGTGGCATATCGGGCAATGCAGGCCTCTTTTCCACAGCGCAGGATCTTGCCATATATGCTGCCATGATGCTCAACAACGGCAGCTGGAATGGCACACAGATACTTTCACCGCTATCTATTGATGCGCTATTCAACATACCCTATGGTCTCGAGGCATCACACCGCACACTCGGCTGGCGTGCTGCACGAGAGGTTTACGACGCTGCGGGAGACCTGCTTATAGGCGAGCAGACGATAGTGCATACAGGCGCCACGGGCACATCAATGGTGATAGATAGATGTCACGACATGGCAATCATCATACTCACAAACCGCACAAATGGCACAGGCACGCATAGTGACATTCTCGACTTGAGATCTAAAATATGTAACATAGCAGCTGCGGCGATACAACGATAGCGTGATACTATAAAAAGAAAATTGGGTTGCCCGACGGACAACCCAATTTTACTATTAGACAACCTTAATTTTAGAAGTTGTATAACAAGAGGTATTTTTAGGCTTGCGAAGTCCGAAAAAGCGGAGTTTACTGATCGTAAATGAGCATTTTGAGGACAAGCGTAACGACAAAATAACCTTGTTAGACGACCTCCTTACTCGGCAGGAGTAAGGGCTGCGATAACGGCCTGTGCGTTAGCAACATTGTTACCAGCAGTTACATTCTTCATGGCCTCTATAGCCTGCTCGAACTGCTCCTTCTCGTTGTAAGCAACACCAAGGAGGTAGTAGATATCGCTACGACCCTCATCTGTTGTCTGTGCCTCGAGAGCAGCAACTGACAACTCAATCATCTTGTTGAAGTCCTTCTTACCGTAGTATGCCTGCATAGTGATCTTGGCAGCCATAGCTGCGTCGTCGAGCTGCTCGGCCATAGCGATGATGCCATCGTAGTCGTTAGCCATCTGTAGCTTTGCAACCTCATTGTTAGTGTACATATCCATCTTTGCCTGTGCCTGTGCGATAGCATCAGCATACTTATCAGGATTCAAGGCAACGATACGTGTGCAGATGCGCATACCCTCATGGTACATATCACTCTTGAAGTAGCTCTCTGCAAGGTTCAACGCCATATCTGTGTTACGGGGGTCAGCAGCAAAGCCCTTTGAGAATACCTCGATAGCTGTTGCATAGTCCTCGTTGTTGAAGGCATCAGCACCCTGTGCCTGATACATCTGACCTACATATGTACGGTTCTTATTCATCGCAGCAACATCCTCGTAGAGCTCTGCAAGGTTAGCAGCCTCTGTAAAGTTGGCGATAGCCTCCTCGTAGTTCTTTGCGTTGTAAGCAGCGATACCGAGCTTGTTGTAGCAAGTAACGATAAACTTCTTTGAACCAGCGATAGCAGTGAGCTGATTTGAGTCTGGAGCATCGATATCCCAGCTCGCATCGATAACCTCCTGGAAGAGTGCGATAGCCTCTGTGTAGTTACCAGCCTTCGCCTGTGTCTTACCCTCTGCGAAACTTGTTGCAATGTCGATCTGGGCAAAAAGTGTTGTTGCACACATAAGCGCAACCACGGTCATGATTAGTCTTTTCATAGTTGGTGTGTTAGTTATAATATTTTCGTTAGTATCAGTTTTCGGCCAAAGGCATCCGCAAAGTTACTATTTTTTTCAAATATACAAACCCACAGTAGTCACTTATTTGCGTAGTGTAGCAAAAAATTGCTTCATAAGTGACTCACACTCCTCGCGTAACACACCCTCGACAACCTCTGTGCGGGGGTGCATGATACGTTCGGAGTATGTCGAGTAGCCACGTTTCTCGTCGCGCGTGCCATAGACGATGCGACCTATCTGACTCCAGGCAAGCGCACCACCACACATCACACATGGCTCAACAGTGACGTAGAGGGTACACTCATTGAGATACTTGCCACCAAGGGTCGACATCGCCGCAGTGATGGCCTGCATCTCGGCATGTGCCGTGGCATCCATAAGCGTCTCGACAAGGTTGTGTCCACGACCAATGACTCTATCGCCCGCAACGACGATAGCACCAATGGGCACCTCTCGTTTTTTCAACGCACATGCCGCCTCATCTATTGCCATGCGCATATATTTTTCATCTTTTTCTCGCGTAGCACCCATTTTTTCGTTCATAACTGCGATATATTGATTGAAAATTATTACCTTTGTGGGTTACAAAGGTACAAAAAAAGCCGAATAAAAGGAAACTAAAAGATAATAAACAATATAAACTATGTACAGAACGCATAATTGCGGTGAACTCCGCATCGAAAATGTAGGCGATGTTGTTACTCTCGCGGGCTGGGTGCAGAAGGTACGTAACCTCGGCGCCATGGCATTTATTGACCTCCGCGACCGCTACGGCATCACACAGATTACTGTCGAGGAGCACTCGGCAGATGCAGTAAAAGCTATCGCCCAGGAGGTGGGTCGTGAGTATGTATTGCAGGTGACAGGTAAGGTTATCGAACGTTCATCAAAGAACTCAAAGATTGCCACCGGCGACATCGAGATATCGGCGACAGAGCTCAAGATTCTTAACCGTGCCGTGACACCTCCATTCACCATCGAGGAGGAGTCGGATGGTGGTGACGACCTTCGCATGAAGTATCGCTACCTCGACCTTCGCCGCCCACCACTACAGCGCGCAATGATTCTCCGCCACCGCATGGCACAGGCGGTACGTCAGTTCCTCGACAAGGAGGGCTTCCTCGAGATCGAGACCCCATACCTTATCAAGTCAACACCCGAGGGTGCACGCGACTTCATCGTACCCTCACGAATGAACCCTAACCAGTTCTATGCCCTGCCACAGTCACCACAGACACTCAAGCAGCTCCTCATGGTTGCCGGCTACGACCGCTACTTCCAGATTGTACGTTGCTTCCGCGATGAGGACCTCCGCGCTGACCGCCAGCCAGAGTTTACACAGATAGACTGCGAGATGTCGTTCGTAGAGCAGGAGGACGTACTCGAAATCTTCGAACGCTGGGCACGCTACATGTTCAAGGAGGTTATGGACGTAGAGTTTGCGGAGCCATTCCGCCGTATGCCATGGATAGAGGCGATGGAGAAGTATGGCTCTGACAAGCCAGACTTGCGCTTCGGCATGACATTTAGCGACATCACAGACCTTGCTCATGGTCACAACTTTGTGGTATTCGACTCTGCAGAGTATGTCGTAGGCTTCGCTGCCGAGGGCTGCGCATCATACACACGTAAGCAGATTGACGAGCTCACAGAGTTTGTTAAGCGCCCACAGGTAGGTGCCAAGGGTTTAGTGTGGATACGCGTGGATGCCGAGGGTGGCGTAAAGTCATCTATCGACAAGTTCTTCACTCCAGAGGAGGTAAAGGCAATTGCCGACCGCACAGGAGCAAAGGCTGGCGACATGGTATTCATCCTCTGCGGCGAGAAGTTCAAGACCCTCACACAGCTCTGTACACTCCGCCTTGAGGTGGCAGAACGTCTCGGACTACGTGACCCAAAGAAGTTCGCACCACTATGGGTTGTAGACTTCCCTATGTTCGAGTGGGACGAGGAGACACAGCGCTTCTACGCTATGCACCACCCATTCACATCACCAAAGCCCGAGGATGCGAAGTACTTCGACACTGGCGAGCTTGGCAAGATGCGTGCTAACGCCTACGACTTCGTATGTAACGGCACCGAGATTGGTGGCGGCTCAATACGTATCCATGACGCGGAGCTCCAGGCAAAGGTGTTCGACGCCCTCGGCTTCACGGCAGAGGCAGCAGAGGAGCAGTTCGGCTTCTTGATGAACGCCTTCAAGTTCGGCGCACCTCCTCATGGTGGCCTCGCCTTCGGCTTCGACCGCCTATGCTCACTCTTCGGTGGCTCGGACTCTATACGCGACTACATCGCCTTCCCAAAGAACAATGCAGGTCGCGATGTTATGCTCGATGGTCCATCGCCCGTAGCACAGGCACAGCTCGACGAGCTATACCTATCGCTTGTTAAGCCCGAGTAACAACCCTCGCAACATAATAATAGTGGGGATATCCAATGGACATCCCCACTCTCTTTTACCATATCATCTACTCTACGTTTAGCTCCGATGTTCTAATGGTTGCATCACCCGTAGCTATAACACTCACATCATCAGCACTTCCCGAGTAGATTATAACACCACTACCCGTGCTACTGATATCTAACTTTTCACAAGCAACCTTTAGCGTTGTATTCTCAATGCCGGTTGATTGCTGTTCAACAACGCACGCCGTAGTAGTACCATTGACATATAACCATCCTGTATTTACCAACTCCAAATAATCAGTATTATACTGCTTAATACGGCATGTCATAGTTCCCGTATTGTAAATCTCAACCTCATGCGATGCCTCTATAGCCTCACCCAGAACACTCATTGTACGCGTATTAACGATAGTCAATATATTGGCAAACTTGCTATCTTCAACCACAAGATCCATATCCGAAGTGTTCAAAACGCTATCAATGTGTGAAGATGACACGCGCACTCGAACAGGATTTCCGTCTGCAAGAGGTGCCAACTGCTCACGTGTAACAGTATCATCCTTACGGTCGAGGTACAATATATTACCCTCAACATAGATATTTACATACCCCTCCACAGCCGCAGGATACTCCACATCTATCTCACCGCTATCTCCAGCCACAAGTGTCACAACAGCAGGTATCTCCGATTGCACCTCCTTGAGTCCTTGGCAACTCAAATCTATATGTTTTGTCATCTCTTGAGCCTCAGCGACACACAAAGACGAGATAAGCATTACTGCTAACATTACTACTCTTCTCATAATCCACATTTTCTACATTAAATACTACTTCTCTTCACTATATATTGTCTGCGCATATACCGACAACATAGAACCTCCAATGGTCAGATGGTAAATTCGCTTTGGGTTTGTACACACCACCGAGACGGTGTATATACTACCATTACTCTCCTCCTCCCATGCATCGGCGTTCTCGCGTGCCGCGATAAATGCTGCCTTAAATTCACGCGCAAGCTCCTTATCGTCAATAGCCGACAACTCCTTGATGCGCTTCACTATCTCCCCCGTTGTGGGATCACGTTTAACGCCCATGCGGAATGTCACACTATTACGACTTGATATATCGCGACTAAGTAGTGCCTCTATCTGCTCTTGAGCGCTACACTCAACTATAGCGCCTATGAGCAACATCGAAATAATAATAAACCTCCTCATATCAACATTTTTAATTATTATAAACAAACAGTACTGCCAATCTCTCTCTACATATCTACCCATGCAAGAAGCCTATCCGCTTTACGTTCCATCTCCTCAGCGCGCTTCATCATCTCCTCGATATCACGTTCAATGTAGGCCATATCGCTACACACAACACCATACTCCACAATATAGCTACCTTCGTAGATATGCATAGGCTCTTCCACACTCTCCATCACTGGCCATAATACCCATAGTAGTGCAGCGCTCGCAACTACAGCAGTACCCACAATCCACCTATTGAGTCTTACTGACCTACGTAGCACCTGAGCATCATCACCACTCTTTCTCACCGATACACCCTGCTCAGGCATGCCATCTGCGTACCAAGCAAACATAGCCTTTAACTCCTTCCACTTCTCTGGAACATCCGCAGTAGCAAACCACTCATATAGCTCCTTCTCCTCGGCATTTGTGGTGCGTCCATCGAGAAATCTCTCAACGAGGGACTCTATATGTTGTAATTTATCCATCCTTCCTGCCTTTAAATTGTTCAAGTATCGCACGGCGCGCACGACTTAAATTCTGATATACTGCATCTGTACTCATCTGTATCACCGAGGCTATCTCCTCAACCTCCATCCCCTCGATATGCTTCATGCGTAACACCATTTGTTGCTTATCGGGCAAGCCATCAATCAACGCTAAGATAACCCTCACACGGTCATCATCCATAACACCCCCATCGCTGACATCTACGTTTAGCGGCACAACCCTATGTCGTTGATGATTGCGCAGCACATTCAGCGATAGACGTTTTACCACCACCCGTGCCAACGCCTCGACAGAGTGATAAGTATCGAGTTTATCACGCATGGCATAGAGCTTAAGTAGCGCCTCTTGCACCACATCCTCTGCCATGTCGTCATCGCCAAGGTAGCCACGCGCCACACTGACAAGCATCCTACGACACCTACAGACAAATATTTCGAACTCCTTATCTACCATCTTTCTGTTTCACTTCTGCCTTTATGACACCAAATATCGCAATTTCTGACATCAACAACAATAATTTTTCGGTATTTCCATGCCTATACCTATATCAATAGTAAGGGCCACCCCACTGGGTAGCCCTCCTTTGTTTGAGTTTTAAGGTCACATTAAGCGTTACTTCTCGAATTTGGCCTTTGCCTTCTCCAACTGACGCTTAATTATATCCATTGAATTGTCTATCGCCTCCTCGAAGGTGAATGCTCGTTCCTCAACGCGGATATCGCCACCAGGAACATGAAGCGAGATCACCACTACTTTGTTGCCCTTTTCAGAGTCGGGATCGAGGCGCAAGACTACCTCAACGTCACCAGCTCTATCATCGACAAAGCGATCCAATCTATCCATCTTCTTCTGAATGAACTCAAGCAGCTGCTTGCCTGCATCGAATTTTACTGACTGAATCTGTACGTTCATAGGTCATAAAGTATTAAGTTTATATATAGTGTCGGATGCTCGCATGGCACCCAACTGTCCGTCTACATCGGCTACTCACGTTCGCGAGGATGTGCCGAAGCATATACATCCTTAAGTCGTTCTATATCCAGATGCGTATATACCTGCGTGGCCTTGAGGGATGCATGCCCCAAAAGTTCCTGTATCTCGCGCAGATCTGCACCCTCATTAAGGAGGTGTGTAGCAAACGTATGTCGCAAGACATGTGGCGAGGTCCTACCCTGAACGCCAACTCCCTTAAGCTTCCTGTCGACAATACGTTGCACCGTGCGACGACTTATACGTACGCCTTTGTTGGATAAAATTAGTGCTTTTTTTTGACCTATGCAAATATTTTGCGAAGAATTTAGACTAAAATACTTTTTTAACAACTGACCCAACGATTTGAGTAATGGTTGCACTCTCTCCTTACGCCCCTTACCCATAACACGTATCGTGGAGTAGTCCGCAGCCACATCCTCGCAGTTGGCATCCACGAGCTCCGAGAGACGCAACCCTGCAGTGTAGATGAGGAGCACGATGAGAGCATCTCTGACACGCACAAACTCATATGACGCTATATCCTCCCTCAACTCCTCGATAACATTCTCCATGCGTGTGTCGGGAACAAAGATAGGCAGGCGGCGTGGCAGCTTATACTGACGTATGCCACGCACAACATCCTTCTCAACGTATTTATGTTTGAGCAGCCAGCGCCACAGCCCACGCACTGATGCCACAGCCCTGTTCACAGACGAGGCCTTGAGGCCACATTCATCAAAGAGGTGAATGACCCAATCCTCGACATCATGGCGTGTTATGCGCTGCGCGTCAAAGCTATCGCGCGACATACCGCACCACGCAACAAACCTATCGATGTCACGTGAGTAGTTAAGGATGGTATGTGGCGAGTAGCGCCTCTCACTACGTAGCCACTCCAAGAAGTCATCTACCCTATTCATCGCCCTCAACATTAAACAGCAGATGGGTCGTTCGACTACTTGAAGAACTTATACTGAAAGATGAGAAGATATACAACAGCAACAGAGATATATGCATCGGCGACATTGAAGACTGCGCCAAAGAAGTAACCATCACCACCCACAAGGAAGTCGAGCCACGAGGGGCAACTCTCCCACTTAAATAGTGGCAAGTGTATCATATCCACAACCTTACCCATTAGGAATCCCGCATCCTGCGTGTCGAGCATAAAGCCGTAGAACATGCTATCTACCATATTACCAATGGCACCCGCAAGTATGAGTACAGCACCCACAAATACGCCCTTTGGAACCTCCGCACCCCTCTGTATCAAGCGGCGCAGGCCATAGATTATTAGGCCTATCATAGCTATGCGGAAGAGACTCAAGATGAGCTTACCCCAGTCCATGCCTCCATCTGCCGAGCCGAGCTGCATGCCAAAGGCAAAGCCATTATTCTCGACATAGCAGAGGTTAAACCAACTGAAGACCTCAATCTTTTCACCCACCTCGAGGTTGAAGTGCACGAGCATCTTAACAACCTGATCTATAACAACAAGCAAGATGGTCCAGAAGGCAAGCTTATAGCCCATAGGTATATTTTTCAATCCCATAATAGTCAATATTATATGTTTGGTTAGCACAAAGCATAACTTTGAGTATGCAAATATAACAAAATAAATTTTGTTCAAATATACTCATTTTAAAAAAAATATACTACTTTTGTACTCCGAACGATGCCCAGGTGGCGAAATGGTAGACGCGCTCGTTTCAGGTGCGAGTGCTTAACGGCATGTAGGTTCGAGTCCTATCCTGGGCACAAGGCTGACAGAAATGTCAGCCTTTTTTTGTTGTGTAGCATACGGATGCGTCTGATAACAGACTTATGGTGGTATTTCAGTGTGCCAATATAAGTAAACTATACAGCTCACTGAAATACCACCACTTGCTAGGCAAGTCATCCGTATGAAATACACACAAACAGTAGCACTGCTCACGTAAGGGTAGGTTGCGCGAATAATAATATTGTTAAATACTCGACCTTCGGTCTGCGTTTTTAAGGTATTCGCGCTTCAACTTCGTTGTCCGAGTCCTATCCTGGGCACAAGGCTGACAGAAATGTCAGCCTTTTTTTGTTGTGTAGCATACGGATGCGTCTTTATTTTTGTGTCAAATCCTGTAACACTTTTTTAGGACGACACATTTAGCGTAGTGAATAGGCTTGGCAAACAGCTATAGCTGTGTTGCTTCAGGTACCTTGCACGATGCTTGCATCAGGGCATAGGTGCCTAAAGCAACATCTGCAGATCTGCAGATGCCAAGCCACAACACAACAAAAAAAACGACCTTCAAAGAAGATCGTTTTAGTTGGGCTACCTGGATTCGAACGGCTTGCCGTAGAGCCGATACATAATAAAAAACAGCGCAGGCAAAGCCGAGCAATGAATCATTACCCTATCGGCTCAACCAAGATATAAGTGAGAATCAGGTAGAACAACTAAAAATTTAGCGTAGTGAATAGGCTTGGCAAACAGCTATAGCTGTGTTGCTTCAGGCACCTTGCACGATGCTTGCATCAAGGCATAGGTGCCTAAAGCAACATCTGCAGATATGCAGATGCCAAGCCAACACAACAAAAAAACGACCTCCGAAAGAAGATCGTTTTAGTTGGGCTACCTGGATTCGAACCAAGAATGACAGGACCAGAATCTGTAGTGTTACCATTACACCATAGCCCAATATTTTTGTTTGACGGTGCAAAAGTAGAACAATATTTTTGAATTACAAAGAAATTTGCAAAAAATTTTTATACCTTTGTTAAGATTTTTTGAAACACTAAATAGTAAACAGGATAAAACTCACTGATTATGAGAGCAATTAAGACTCGTCTTATAGTTATGAACTTCCTACAGTTTGCTGTATGGGGCTCATATCTTACATGTGTAGGTCAATTTTTGGGCAAGGTAGGACTCGGTGATTACATATCATGGTTCTACATTGCGCAGGGCATAGTATCTATCTTCATGCCCGCAATAATGGGTATCATTGCCGATAAGTACATACAGCCACAGCGTCTTCTCGGTCTATCACATATCATTGCTGGTGGTTTCATGGCAATTGCAGCATACTACGGTATTGAAGCAACGCATATTGCTGCCGAGAATATCGCCAACAAGGAGTTCGTGGGCGACATATGGCCTATATTCATCCCTTACATATTGAGTGTTGCCTTCTACATGCCTACCATAGCACTCTCTAACACCGTAGCCTTCGGCACACTCACACGTGCAGGGCTCAACTTTGTCAAGGCATTCCCTCCAATCCGCACCCTTGGCACCGTAGGTTTTATCGCCTCTATGTGGTTGGTAAATAGCGTATCTTTCGGCCTCGAGCTCACAGCACAGCAGACATACATGCAGCTTGTGGTATGTAGCATCCTCGGCATCTTCCTCGGCATCTATAGCTTCACTCTTCCCGCATGTCCACTCAACAAGAGTGACGAGAAGAAGAGCCTCGCACAGCGCCTCGGCCTTGATGCCTTCAAGCTCTTCAAGAGCAAGCAGATGGCCCTGTTCTTCATCTTCTCGATGCTCCTTGGCGTGTCGTTGCAGATTACAAATGGCTTTGCCACACCATACATAGAGAGCTTCTCGGCCACATCAGACAGCTGGTTTGCTAACAACCCAACAATGCTTGTATCTATATCGCAGATATCGGAGGCATTGTGCATCCTCATGACATCATTCTTCCTTATCCGTTTCGGCATTAAGCGCGTTATGCTCATCGCCATGTTTGCCTGGGTATTCCGCTTCGGACTCTTTGGCGTAGGTAATACGGAGGCCGCTATGGGCATCTTGGCACTCATCATGTCGTGCATCGTCTACGGCGTTGCCTTCGACTTCTTCAACGTGTCGGGAGCTATGTTTGTGCAGCAGGAGGCACCCAAGGCTATGCAGGGTAGCGCACAGGGTCTCTTCATGCTAATGACAAATGGTGTGGGTGCCTCTGTTGGTACTTATATCGCGGGTAAGGTTGTAGATCACTACTGCACATGGGAGGGTGGTCACCTCATCTCACGCCCCGAGTTTGCCAACGGCTGGCAGAACACATGGTTCATCTTTGCGGGCTATGCCCTTGTTGTGGCACTCCTCTTCTGGGTGATGTTTAAGTATAAGCACAACCCCAACAACATTGCAGAGCTCAAGCACTAATATATATTAAAGTATAATGAGGGTGTTTTGCGACACCCTCGATTTATCTATCATGGCACTACAACCTTTGGCAGAACGTCTGCGTCCGCAGAGCCTCGACGACTACATAGGACAGAAGCATCTTGTAGGTGAGAATGGCGTATTTCGCAAGTTTATCGCCTCGGGCAGCGTACCCTCATTCATACTATGGGGACCTCCGGGCGTGGGTAAGACTACGCTTGCCAAGATTGTTGCCACAGCCCTTGACAGACCATTCTACACACTCTCGGCAGTGACATCTGGCGTTAAGGATGTGCGCGATGTCATAGAGAAGGCAAAGAACCAACACCTCTTCAATGCGCGCCCCGCATTCCTGTTTATCGATGAGATACACAGGTTTAATAAGTCGCAGCAGGACTCGCTGCTTGGTGCTGTTGAGCAAGGCATAGTGACGCTTATAGGCGCCACCACGGAGAACCCATCCTTCGAGGTCATATCGCCACTCTTGAGTCGCTGTCAGGTGTATGTCCTCAAGCCCATGACCGACGATGAGCTACAGGAGCTTCTCGACCGTGCGCTACATGGCGACGAGCTGCTGCAGAGATATAACATCGAGGTGCGTGAGACGGAGGCACTCTTCCGCTTCTCGGGCGGCGACGCACGCAAGCTACTCAACATATTGGATATAGTCATTGGCGCTTCGGGCATGAATGTTATCATCGATGATAAGCATGTCACCGAGTGCCTACAGCAGAACATTGCTCTCTACGATAAGGGTGGCGAGCAGCACTACGACGTAATATCGGCATTCATCAAGTCGGTACGTGGCAGCGACCCTAATGCTGCGATATACTACCTTGCGCGCATGCTCGCTGGTGGCGAGGAGCCACGCTTCATTGCCCGCCGCCTTGTCATCCTTGCATCCGAGGATATAGGTCTTGCCAATCCAAATGCTCTGCTTCTGGCAAATGCATGCTTTGATGCTGTGCATAACATCGGCATGCCCGAGGCGCGCATACCTCTTGCCGAGACCACCATATACCTTGCCACAAGCCCCAAGAGCAACTCGGCATATGCAGCTATAAACATGGCACTCAAGATGGTTGAGCACGACAGCACAAATAGGCCTGTGCCACTACACCTACGCAATGCCCCCACAAAGCTTATGGGCGAGATGGGCTATGGTGCGGAGTATAAGTATGCTCACGACTATGCGGGTAACTTCGTTCGCCAGGAGTTTATGCCCGAGGGGTTGTCGGGTCGCCGCCTCTACACCCCAAACACACACAATGCGCAGGAGGCGAAGATTGCAGAACGCATGACAGCGCTATGGGGTGACAAATATGGCAAGTAGGAGTGACAAAATGTCAGTTTACAGACAAAACGTCTATACATGGATGCTATAAGATACCTTTGGTATAGAGATTGCTGCGAGAGTGAATCAAACAGAAAATAATATTTAAACATAAAACTTAAGAACTATTATGGCACTAAAACCACTTTCAGACCGTGTATTGGTAAAGCCCAATCCAGCAGAGGAGAAGACCGCAGGTGGTCTCTTCATCCCCGACACAGCCAAGGAGAAGCCTCTCATGGGTAAGGTTGTAGCAGCTGGTCCAGGCACAGCAGATGTAAAGATGGAGGTTAAGGTTGGCGACACCGTTATGTATGGCAAGTACGCCGGCACAGAACTCAACTACGAGGGTGAGGACTACCTCGTGATGAAGCAGTCAGACATCATCGCCGTTATCGACTAACGATGTGGGCGACATGCGATAACTAATAATTACAAACACTAAAACATAAGACTGACATATATGGCAAAGGAGATTAAATATAATGTTGAGGCGCGCGAGCTCTTGAAGGAGGGTGTTGATGCGCTATGCAATGCTGTTAAGGTTACCCTCGGCCCCAAGGGTCGCAACGTCATCATCGACAAGAAGTTTGGTGCTCCACACGTAACAAAGGATGGTGTGACAGTAGCCAAGGAGGTGGAGCTTGAGGATACATTTGCGAACATGGGAGCACAGATGGTGCGCGAGGTTGCATCGAAGACTAACGACGATGCTGGTGATGGTACTACTACAGCTACTGTGCTTGCACAGTCACTCATCTCTGTAGGTATCAAGAATGTCACTGCTGGTGCTAACCCTATGGACCTTAAGCGCGGTATTGACGCTGCTGTAGAGAGGGTTGTTGAGTCACTTAAGGCACAGAGCCAGGTTGTGGGCTCGGACATCGATAAGATCGAGCAGGTTGCTACAATCTCGGCAAACAACGACCGTAAGATTGGCAAGCTCATCGCCGAGGCTATGGCGAAGGTTAACAACGAGGGTGTTATCACCGTTGAGGAGGCCAAGGGCACAGAGACACATGTAGATGTTGTTGAGGGTATGCAGTTCGACCGTGGTTACATCTCGGCATACTTCATCACCGACACCGAGAAGATGGAGGCGCAGCTCGACAAGCCATATATCCTCATCACCGATAAGAAGGTATCTACCATGAAGGAGATTATGGGCATCCTTGAGCCTGTGGCACAGAGTGGTCGTTCACTTCTGATTATCGCCGAGGATGTTGATGGCGAGGCATTGTCAGCATTGGTTGTCAACAAGTTGCGTGGCACGTTGAAGATTGCAGCATGTAAGGCTCCAGGCTTTGGTGACCGCCGTAAGGAGATCTTGGAGGATATCGCCACACTCACAGGTGGTACAGTGATATCAACAGATAAGGGCATGAAGATTGAGGATGCTGGCCTCGAGGCTTTGGGTACTGCCGACAAGGTGACCTTGAACAAGGAGAATACCACTATCGTTGATGGTGCTGGCTCGAAGGAGGCTATCACAGCACGTGTTCAGCAGATTCGTGCCTCTATCGAGAATGCATCATCTGACTACGACCGCGAGAAGCTCCAGGAGCGCCTTGCGAAGCTCGCTGGCGGTGTTGCGGTGTTGTATGTAGGTGCTGCTACCGAGGTTGAGATGAAGGAGAAGAAGGACCGTGTTGACGATGCGTTGGCAGCAACACGTGCCGCTGTTGAGGAGGGTATCGTTCCTGGTGGTGGTGTAGCATACATCCGTGCTGTTAAGTGCCTCGAGGGCATGAAGGGCGAGAATGATGACCAGACAACAGGTATCCAGATTGTTAAGCGCGCTATCGAGGAGCCATTGCGTCAGATTGTTGCTAACGCAGGTGGCGAGGGCTCGGTTGTCGTTAACAAGGTTAAGGAGGGTGAGGGTGCCTTCGGTTATAATGCTCGTGACGATAAGTATGAGGATATGCTCGCTGCGGGCATCATCGACCCTACGAAGGTGTCACGTGTAGCATTGGAGAATGCTGCCTCTATAGCCTCTATGTTCCTCACTACCGAGTGCGTGTTGGCAGAGAAGAAGGAGGATAATCCTCTTCCAGGCATGAGTGCTGCTGCGGGCATGGGCGGTATGATGTAACGAGACTATACTATATACTATAGTAACCTACGGGGTTGTCCATCAGGCGTGGTGGGCAACCCCATTTACTTTATTGTTTGATAGATGTTGACACTTCACCGACTCTCACCACCGCAAGATATTACTCATGTAATAGCACATTTTTTCAATAAACTGTTGGTTGGATAGAAAACATTTACTATATTTGCACTGCATACTATCCTTATTTTCATAGCGTAGTAAATCGTGTTATTTGATATGACGACCTTTCCAACACCTTGTCGGGGGGGGGATTTTATGCTCATTATTAGCGATTTAGCACGTATACAAACATAGAGGATAGTATGAGATATTACTCGGAGATAGCCTTGGCTAACACTCCGAGGTGTTGTTGTCCTGGATGTTAGCATATTGCACGACACCTCGATATTAGGTACGCGACTACTTAAACAACATTTTTATACACACAACTAATTTATTATTTTATGAAAGCTAGATTTTTCGCTTTGGCGGCTTTGGTGCTAGGTTTAGCATCATGCCAGAACGACTTCGACGACGCTAATGTAGGCGTCGGTGGCGAGGTCGACTTCCAGCTTGCTGTCTCTGCTCCAGAGTTTGGTGCTACACGTGCCGACCAGGATGGACAGAATGGTTATGATAGCGCTTTCGGTGCTATCGACTACCTATCAGAGGCTGATTGGGCTAATGTAGACCTTCGTTACTCTTTGGAGGTTTACGACTACGATCCAGCAACCAAGACTATTGGTGATATTGTTAAGGATCGTATGGTAAAGGTACTTGACACGTACGAGCCTGTAGTGTTCGACCTTCGTCTTGTTCCTAACCGTCACTACCACTTCGTAGTATTTGCTGACTTTGTTGAGGAGGATTCTGTTGATACTCTTCCTACAGTTGAGGCACAGGCAAATATTGGTAAGCACCATGAAATCGGCGCTACTCTTGCAGACATCCGTCTTAAGGCTGATGCTATCAACAACGAGCTTACTGACGCTTACTTTGCAACTGCACAGTTTGAGATTAAGAACTCTGCTGCAAAGGATATGGTTTTGCGTCGTCCTTATGGTAAGGTACGTGTTGTTGCTACTGACCTTGCAGAGCTCAACCTCAACGTTGAGGCTACAAGCGTGAAGGTTACTTACACAGCGCCTAACGCTAACAAGTTCAATGCTGTTAATGGCACAATCTCTGGTGAGGGTGCTACAACATTCGAGGCTACTTATAATGTTGCTACTGACACATATAGTGAGTACACAGTAGGTTATGATGCACTTGAGACAACTGCTCCTAACGGCACTGTTCGCAATTCACACATGACACTCTCTACTGACTACATCCTTGCAACTGACTCACAGGAGCCTATCCAGTTCAGCGTAGAGGTGTTTGACAAGAACGGCCAGTCTATCAAGGAGACAGTATTCTCTACTGATATCCCAGTACAGCGTAACTACCTCACTACAGTTATCGGTAACGTTCTTACTACTGGTACAGAGATTAACGTATCTATCGACGATAACTTCTACCGTCCAGAGGAGGTTATTGAGGCCATAACTGTTAAGGATCAGAAGGGTTTCATTGATGCTCTTGCTACAGCAGCAAACCAGGAGTATGCAGTTATCGAGCTCACAAACGATATTGAGTGGACAACAGGTGCTGGCATTGGCTCTACACCACTTATCGGCGCTAATGCCATTACAGAGAACCTTGTAATCTACGGTAATGGTAGCAAGCTCATAGCAAAGGGCAGTGGCGTAGGTTCAATCCGTATGGCAAATGGTGGTACACTTACTCTCAACGATGTAGTTGTTGTTGATGAGTCTGTATCATATGCAGAGAATAGCTGGGAGTATGGTTACTTGGAGTTCGCAGGTAAGATTGTATTCAACAACTGCGTATTCGAGAATGCTATCATGGTTCAGTCAGAGGATAACGAGGTTGTAAGCAATGTATGCTTCAACACTTGCGCATTCAACTCTAACGATGCTAACCAGTATGACGTTTGGGTTGCTGATGGTCGTGTATTCTTCAACGACTGCGACATCGAGGGTTACCGTGGTATCAAGATGCATGAGGCTTATGGTTCAGAGGTGGTAGAGGTTGTTATCGACGGCTGCCGCTTCACTAACCTTTCAAAGAAGCCAGGTGTTGCTATGGGTGATCTTAACGCCGAGACAAAGGTTGTTATTAAGAACTCTACATTCACAAACTGCCAGGCTGGTGACCAGGGTCTATACATCTACGAGACTGACACAGACGTTACATCATTCAACTTCATTTTGGAGAATAACACTGTAGCATTCACAGCTAATACAAATGAGACTATTGAAGAGGCTATTGCAAAGGGTGGCGACATGGTTGTTGTAGCAGCTGGTGAGTATACATTCCCTGCGGCTTCAGTTAAGGCTGGTCAGACTATCGTTTGTGAGGAGGGCACTGTATTTACTGGTAAATCAAACCTTAATATCAACGGTGCAACTGTTATCGGTGCTACTTTCGAGAGCGGAAGCGATAATCTTGTAGCAAATTATAGCACGATTAATGGTATATACAAGAATTGTGTATTCAATGGTGATTTGAAATTCAGTAATGCTGGCGAGACTGTTGTGTTCGAGAATTGTGTATTCAACGGTCCCGACTATGCTTTGCATTTTGACACTGCTGTTGCCAACTCACATGTAATTCTCAAGGGTTGCGAGGTTAACAGTGACTGGCGTGTCGCAATTGGTGCTGCTGTATCAATGTTCGAGGCTATTGATACTAAGTTCAATGTTGCTGGCTTTATCAATTTGTGGGGTAAGGCTAAATTCACTAATTGTGCATTTAATAAGCCTTATTACTGGATCTGCTGCATGGATACCACTGAGTTTACTAACTGTACTTGCGAGGGTCGTGATCTTGTCGCTGATGATATCCGTATCGAGGATACAGTTATTAATATAAATGACGAGTTATTTACATCAAGTAATGAAGGCCTCAAGGTCGCGCTCGAGAATAATGCCTCTGTCGTTAATCTTCTTGCTGGCAACTACGAGCTTTCTGGCTTGAACTTCGCAGCTAACGATGTTACTTTGAAAGGTGTAGACAAGGCTAATGTGGTTTTGAACCTTGAGAATAGTATCTATCTTCAGAACAAGAGCGTAACTCTCGAGAACTTGACTTACAACCTCAATGCTGGTAAGGGTTACACTGAGCAGGCATTTGCATTTGTTCACCACGCTACTGCTTTCAACCTTAAGAACTGTAATGTAAACCGTCTTCGTCTAAACGTTCACGAGGCAAACATCGAGGGTTGTACATTCACTCTTAACACTTCAAGCGGTTTCGATGGCTACTGCATCTACTACTATGGTAATGATAACTCAACTGTAAATGTTAAGAACTCTACTTTCGCTACTGCTGGTAAGGGTATCTGCATCTACAGCGAGCACGCTAAGGCTTACAACCTCAATGTTGACAAGTGTTCATTCACTTCATCAGATTCTGCAACTGATAAGGCAGCCATCCAGATGCACACCGAGCTTGGTATCTATGGTAATGTTAAGATTACTGATACAACAGCTACTGGTTTTGCTGATATCAACGGCGGTCTTTGGAATGAGCTTAACAACAACACCAAGGTTGCAACAGACAAGTTCGACATTTGGGTTGATGGCACTCAGGTTCACTAATAGAACAGACCCAATATTAAAGCAGCATCCTTCGGGGTGCTGCTTTTTTTTGTCTCAAATAATCTACATAGAGCCTAACTGACTACAAAGAATGGCCTCCGTAGCCAGGCTCGATAAGCTCAATCTCTATATTATCGCCCGACCATGGACTAATCTCGAAGGTGTGAGCATAGAGTGGTGAATCATTGAAGAGTGCCTCGACACGCAACTCTACAGGCTCAACAGCCTCCAAATCGCGGGTGCGCGGAAGCGTGTGGGGAATAAGATATATATATATGGTAACGACATTAGCAGGATCGGTGTGAAACCTAAAGTCACGTGGCTTATAGCCCACAGGAGGCTCATCGATAAAGGAGCCTACAGGTGCAACATCTATCCTCTCCTTGAACAACTGTATATGTCGTCCCTCGCGGTCCACATCGACCATAACAACCACGTTAAACTTCCAAAACTCCTCATGCGACGAGCTGATAAAGATATCAAAAGGTGCCATAACAACAACTATTTTTTGGGCGCAACACGCTTTTTTGTACAAAACTTTGCCACAAAAATAGTAATAATTTGCACAATTTAGTTTTTTATCGTAAATTTGCAGACTAATTGTGCTGAAATGGAGCAGATTGGACTATACACAATAGCCTACAAAGGGCTGAAAAATGGTAGTTACGACTTTGATTTTAAGGTAGATAGCGCACTCTTCGAGGCCTATGAGACCGAGGAGATTAAGGGCGGCAACTGCGATGTGCGCATTACGCTACAGCGCAGCGAGTCTATGTTGGAGCTAAACGTGGCGATTGAAGGAACGGTAATATGTGAGTGTGACCGCTGCCTCGAGGACTGCGATATTCCAGTAGACTACAACGGCGACCTGGTGGTTAAGTTCTCCGATGAGACAGACTACTACGATGGCGAGGTGATGTGGATATCGCCAGCAGATGACATGCTCGACCTTACGCAGTATATATACGAGAGCATAGTACTCTCACTACCCTACAGCCGCGTGCACGAAGAGGGTGAGTGTAACCCCGACATGTTGGCCTCATTCACCGAGATTACCGAGGAGGAGCTCGAGGCAATGGAGGCAAAAGCGCAGGAGGAGGATGTCGTAGGTCTCGACGACCACAACAAGAGCATCCTCGAGGCACTAAAGAGTTCACTCGAGGAGTAGGCACAAAAGATGAAAAAATAGAGGTCCGTGCCGTTGCTTATCCGTCAGGTAGCGACACAGACAAAAGAAAAACATAAAACTTAAAAATTATATTGTAATATGGCACATCCAAAACACAAAGTCTCTTCTACACGTCGAGACAAGAGAAGAACTCACTACAAGGCTGTAGTTCCAACTGTAGTTAACTGCTCAAACTGCGGTTCAGCAGTACTCTACCACCGCGTATGCCCAGAGTGTGGCTTCTACCGCGGTAAGCTCGCTATCGAGAAGAAGGTAGCAGAGTAAGCTACAGATAAGAGGTGGTCAAGGTAACTTGACACTACGCTTGTCAGCGAATGATAGATTACATCATAAAAATCTGCTTCGCACCAAACATGGGGTTGTCCGCAGAACTTGTTGGACAACCCCTTTTCTACACAACAAAACCTAAAAAACTGCAACCATGATAAAAATCGGTATCGATGCCATGGGCGGTGACTTTGCCCCAGAGGTAGCTGTCGAAGGCGCAGTAATGTCACTCAAACATATAGACAAAGATAGCCGCATAGTGCTCTACGGCGACGAGAAACGTATCCGCGAGCTGCTCAAGAAGAACAACTGCGCAGAGAGCAACTTCGAAATCGTGGCTACATCAGAGGTGATAGAGATGGGTGACCACCCAGCAAAGGCCTTCGTAGCAAAGAAGGACTCGAGCATCACGGTAGGATTCCGCGACCTGGCAGAGGGAAAGATTGACGGCTTCGCAAGCGCCGGATCTACTGGCGCCATGATGGTCGGCTCTATGCAGGTGATTAAACCTATTGAGGGTGTTATACGCCCTGTGCTCGCAACTCTCATACCTACAGTATCGGCAGAGCATGGAATACAGCGCGCTGTGCTTATGGACGTGGGCCTAAACGTAGACGCAAAGCCCGAGGTGCTTGCACAGTATGGTCTCCTCGGCTCGATATACGCCAAGTCGGCACTCAACATGGAGAATCCTCGCGTAGCACTCCTCAACATCGGCGAGGAGGAGGGCAAGGGTAATGCCCAGGCAAAGGCTACGTACGACCTTATGAAGGCGGATAAGAGATATAACTTCGTTGGTAATGTCGAGGCATCGTACATCTTCACAGGCAAGATTGGCGATGTTGTAGTGGCAGATGCCTTCGTAGGCAACAGCCTTCTAAAGATGGCCGAGGCTCTCTACCGCATCAACTTCAAGCTCGGCGGTGGCAAACCACGCATCAAGAACTTCTTGCGCCCAATACTTGGTCGCATAGTTCCAAAGCTATACTTCCAGAACGACTTCTGGGACGCTATGAATGCCGAGAGTGTTGGTGGCCTTCAGGTTATGGGCGTTAATGCTCCTGTGATGATCGGCCACGGCAGCTCATCAGCACGCGCCATATGCAGCATGATATGCTCTATGGAACGTGACATCAAGAGTAACTTCCCCGCGAAGCTCCGCGAGGCACTCAAGGAGACAAAGTCAGAGACAGAGGCATAGTCATAGGATATATAAATAGAGAAGCTGTATAGAGTGCTATTTAGCCCTACTATACAGCTTCTCTTTTGTTATACTTTAGTATCCAACTATAAGGTCAGCGTATTTCGACCATGACTCCGAGGTCTTATACTTCTCAACAGACTCCATTGGAACATATATCGTTACATCGGAGACGACATGTTCAGAGTCCCTAAATAGATCCACCAACAATGTTGGTGGTGTTACGGCACGCAAAGTTATCTCGCGAACAGCCTCACACCTTAAGAATGGTGCATCGCCAATGCTTTTAACACCTGCACCAAAAATTACAGACTCAAGACTACTACAACCTGAGAAGACATGATCCTCGATTATCTCAACACTATCTGGAATTACAAGCTCTGTTAAAGCTGAACAATAGCAAAAAGCACTCCTCTCAATTTTCTTTACTCCCTCAGGTATGACTACCTCCACAAGCGACGTACACCCATTAAATGTACTCATAGGTATAGTATCAATGCCATTAGAGAGGGTAACACTCTTAAGGTCACAGCAAGCGTTGAATAACATTCCACCAATTGAGGTTATACTATTGGGCATTACAAGTGACTCTATACCAGACTTTTCAAATGTACAGTTGCCAATTTTTACGATATTATTATGTAGTGTTATGCTCTTTACGTTTGAAAATGAGAAGCAAAAGTCATCAAGCTGTGTAACACTCACTGGAATAGTAATATCGCTTACTTTATTGCCTCCGATATAGAGCACACCACCTTTGGCATCCTCTGTCGAGATAATAGGTCCTGTGAAATCAATATTACAATATGCTGCAAGGTCGTTTATATATATATTCTTCAGCTGTGTTGCTTGAAACATATCTTGATTCAGACTCGTAATACCAGATGGTAGATTTATTGTATGCAGAGCCAAGCAACTACTAAATGCTCCGTCATCAATCTGGGTAACACATTCAGGCATAGTAACCTGCGTAAGCGTTGCAGAGTTACGAAAGTAGCTTTTGTATATACGCTTGACATCCTGGGCAAAGGTAACAACATACTTTCCGTAGATTGGGCTTGAAACAGAGATTATCTCTGGACCATTTCCTTGCTGTAAATTGATACTTTGACCATCATTTGTGTAGTACCATATCTGGTTACTCTGTGGCGCTATCCTCTGAACGCCAATCTCAAAACTCTTTGTGCTTATCTCTGACACACCATCTGAGATTACTACAGAGCCATATGCCTTCACCTTGCCATCGTATAGCTCCTTTCGTAGATTATCACACGCAAACTCAACATACATGGAGCCCATCCACTCTTCGGCAGTACCTGGTGTCGCAGGTATAATTACTGGATCATCTTGATCGTCATAAGAAAGGTGTAGACTTACCATATTCTTGTGATACTCAATAACACGTGCTCGCAGGCTCTCTGGTTCAAATAGCAAGTAACACTGTAACTTAGCACCCTTAAAACTATCCTCAACGCAGTTGATTCGTTCAATATTATCAGCGCTGGTGCTGATGTAATCCAGTTCTGCGATTTGTGGCACAATATCACGAGGTATCTCTGGTATTAAATTCTCAGGATCTTCAGACGTATTACATCCGCAAAGAGCAGTAATAAGTATTAGTAGTGTAAATAGCCTCTTCATAACTAGTTTATCATTATTTGTTAAAAATGTCCAAAGTATAATACGTAAAGATAGATAAAAATAGTGAATTAACCAAATTAGTAGACAAAAAAAAGCCCCGAATGGAAATCCATTCGGAGCTTACTGTTAGACGAAGTGTCTGCCTTATCTCATGATTAGAGCTGTGGGCCAGCAGCTACAAGAGCCTTACCCTCCTCATTTGTTGTAAACTTCGCAAAGTTCTTGATGAAGCGACCTGCGAGGTCCTCTGCCTTGGTGTTCCACTCTGCAGCATCTGCATATGTGTCACGTGGGTCGAGGATAGCTGGGTCTACACCTGGAAGAGCTGTAGGAACCTTGAAGTCGAAGATAGGAATCTGCTTTGTCTCCGCCTTGTCGATTGAGCCATCGAGGATAGCGTCGATGATACCACGTGTATCCTTAATAGAGATACGCTTACCAGTACCGTTCCAACCTGTATTCACGAGGTAGGCTGTAGCACCTGATGCCTCCATCTTCTTCACCAACTCCTCACCATACTTTGTTGGGTGGAGTGAGAGGAACGCTGCGCCGAAGCATGCAGAGAAGGTAGGTGTAGGCTCTGTGATACCGCGCTCTGTACCTGCGAGCTTCGCAGTAAAGCCAGAGAGGAAGTAGTACTTTGTCTGCTCTGGTGTAAGAACAGATACTGGAGGCAACACACCGAACGCATCAGCTGAAAGGAAGATAACCTTCTTTGCTGCTGGAGCCTTTGACACTGGCTTAACGATGTTGTTGATGTGGTAGATAGGATATGACACACGTGTGTTCTCGGTAACTGACTTATCCGAGAAGTCAATCTTACCATTCTCATCTACTGTAACATTCTCGAGCAATGCATCACGACGGATAGCATTCCAGATATCTGGCTCGTTCTCCTGCGAGAGGTTGATAACCTTTGCATAGCAACCACCCTCGAAGTTGAATACGCCATCATCATCCCAACCGTGCTCGTCATCACCGATAAGCTGACGCTTTGGATCTGTTGAGAGGGTTGTCTTACCTGTACCTGAAAGACCAAAGAAGATAGCTGTCTCGCCTGCCTCGTTAGTATTTGCAGAGCAGTGCATAGAGGCCATGCCCTTCAATGGAAGGAGGTAGTTCATGTATGAGAACATACCCTTCTTCATCTCACCACCATACCATGTGTTGATGATAACCTGCATCTTCTCTGTGAGGTTGAACACAACAGCTGTCTCCGAGTTAAGACCGAGCTCCTTATAGTTCTCAACCTTTGCCTTTGAGGCGTTGAGCACTACGAAGTCTGGCTCGCCATAGTTTGCAAGCTCCTCCTCTGTAGGACGGATGAACATGTTCTTAACGAAGTGTGCCTGCCATGCCACCTCCATGATGAAGCGGATCTTGAGGCGTGAGTTCTCGTTAGCACCGCAGAATGTATCAACAACATAGAGCTTCTTACCAGAGAGCTCCTCTGCTGCAATCTTCTTCAACTCTGCCCATGCAGCCTCTGTTACAGGCTTATTATCGTTCTTATACTCGTCAGATGTCCACCAGATAGTATCCTTTGTGGTCTCATCCATAACGAAGAACTTATCCTTGGGAGAACGACCGGTGTAAACACCTGTCATAACATTCACAGCACCCATCTCTGTCACAACACCCTTGTCGTAACCTGTGAGGGCTGGGTTTGTCTCCTCCTCATACAGAGTCTCATATGAAGGGTTGTAAACAACCTCCTCTACGCCGGTAATACCGTACTTTGACAAATCAATATTAGCCATAGTTTCAAATTTTATAAATTAACATAACTTCTTACTCAATACTATAGTTTCGTGAGTGCCTAAACATAACCGTCAGCACAACAAATGACCAACGCCGAATATATCTCAAACACCACAAAATCTCCGCAAAGTTATAAAAATAATTTCGGTCTGTGAAAGATTTAACAGAAAATTTTTAAATTTTTTTACAAAAACCAAAATCAAAGAAATTAAACATCTATTAGGCAACATTATAGTAGGTAGTCACTATAATAGTGGCTCAAGCATACGGACAACAAAATTGGGTAGTCGACAGCGTAACTCACGCGAGGTGGGTGGCGTGGAGAGGCGCATGAGTCTATCAACGAACAACACAGCATCGGCACACACACCACGATGGTATGTAGAGACCATGATCTCCCTATTCACGTTGAAGCTGCGAGCATCGAGGTTAGCACTACCCACAACAACACGTCGTCTATCTACTATGGCCATCTTCGCATGGAGGAACGAGTGGCGGCAAACAGCAACATCTATACCCACTGACATAGCGTGAGCAATATGGTGGTGCATGACATCGTCTATAGCCCACACATCGCTGTACTCGGGGACGATGACCCTGACCTCAACACCACGCATAACAGCCTCATGCATAAGGCTGAAGCTACGCGGCGTGGGTATAAAGTAGGGCGTGGTGATGATAAGCTCCCTCTCTGCGCCACGTACAACATCCGTAAAGAGGCGTTCCATGGCACCACCACCGCCACACTCCGTCCAATAGACACCCATCCTGCCATCATCCACAACATCTATACTCGCCCTCCTACCATTTGCCATAGCGTAGTCGTACTCAAATATTTGTGATAGCATAGCCGTATCATGACCCTCGAAGCGTAACTCCGCATCGTGCCACACGCCGAGGCGGTTACCCACGGTGTACCTATCTGCTATATTAACGCCACCCACATATGCCACCGTACCATCAATGATGGCCATCTTGCGATGGTTACGGCAGTTACCCGCACCACTAAAGAGGCATAGCTCGACACCATCATCGCGCAACTTACGACGAATGCTACTCGCGAGACCACGCGAGCCAAAGCCATCGACAAGCAGTCGCACATGAACACCCTGGCGCGACTTACGCCCCAGCAGCTCGGCAAAAGCGCGACCCGTGCGGTCCGAGGCAAAGATATAGAACTCGGCATCTACACTTCGGCGAGCACGTTGCACATCAGCAATGAGATTACCAAAGATTGTCGCAGGCTTGGTAAGTAGCTGTTCGTCAGCACGCTTATTTCTTGCACCCATAAACATAGAATCATTTGTTTAATTTTTAACTCCATAAATATCCACAAGGCACACTTTATGCCAAAAAAAATTTGCCTTTTCGAAAATTTAGTCTACCTTTGTGCAACAATTCAAAGGGTTCTAATCTCGTAGAGGGATTAGGATTCATTATTTTTTTGTGCTTGTCTCAACCATAGCCGAGCACCAAGAAAAGGAGTAAATTTAAATAAATAGTATAGTTATGAGTAACGAAATTATCTACCTCACAGCCGAGGGTATGAACAAGCTTAAGGAGGAGCTCCACCAGATGATCTCTGTTGATCGTCCTGCTGCAGCTGCTGCCATTGCCGAGGCACGCGACAAGGGTGACCTCTCGGAGAATGCCGAGTATGATGCTGCACGCGAGGCACAGGGTCTCCTCGAGATGCGTATAGCACAGCTCGAGAGCACATTGACAAAGGCACGTATCATCGACGAGTCGAAGATTGACACATCAAAGGTGCAGATATTGAGCCGCGTGAAGCTCATGAACCACAACGCAAAGCGCGAGGTCGAGTACACCATCGTATCGGAGAATGAGGCTAACCTACGTGAGGGTAAGCTCGCCATAGGCACTCCTATAGCCAAGGCACTCCTCGGCAAGAAGGTGGGAGATATCGTAGAGGTGCAGGTGCCAGCAGGCATGCTCAAGCTCGAGATTCTAAACATCTCAATCTAATCACTACGTATGTAGATAAAAAAAACTGTGGATGACATCATCCACAGTTTTTTTATAACGTATAGCGACACTACTACTGTCGTCCCTCAAAGTAGTATGGAGCATAGTTCCAGCCACATGCGTCGTAGAACTTACGCATAGTCTCCATCTTCTGGCGTATAGTGCTCTCATCGCGGCGATCCTCGGCCCACTGCACCTCTGCCATAGCACCAAGGCGTGGCAAGAGCATAACCTCGATAGTATCCATATCCTTAATATACTCCGACCACATATTGCACTGAACACCTATGATGTGCTCACGAGCCTCATCACTCATACCCTCATATGGATTCCATGCATAGACCTTCTCGAAAGGTATATGACCGCCAATATGGAGGCCCTCACCCTTGCGGCTCTCGGTCTGGTAGAAGTTGAAGTAGCAGAGTGACATAGGCGTCATGACTACATCGTTACCACGTTCCGCAGCATAGATGCCACCACTAATACCTCGCCACGACATAACAGTAGCGGTCTCGGTAACGCCACCATCCAAAATCTCATCCCAGCCAATCATACGACGACCCTTGCTAATGAGGTACTTCTCGATGCGTGCCACAAGGTAGCCCTGCAACTCCTCCTCATGCTCAAGGCCCATTGACTGCATCATAGCCTGGCAGTGCTCACACTCCTTCCACCTATCCTTGGGACACTCATCACCACCAATATGGATAAGTTCCGAGGGGAACAACTCTATAACCTCTGATAGAACATTCTCCAAGAACTCATATGTTGTCTCCTTACCAGCGCACAACACCTCGGGAGTAACACCCCACATTGTCCACACATCGACCTCCTGCTCGTTGCAACCAAGCCATGGCAAGGCGTGAAGTGCCGCCTGCGAGTGACCAGGCATCTCTATCTCTGGGATGACGGTTATATAGCGTGCTGCAGCATATGCCACAACATCACGTATCTCATCCTGTGTATAGTAACCACCATATGGTTTGCCATCCCAGAACTCGGGATTTAGACCATGGCCTATGAGGGTCTCGCTACGCATAGAACCCTTCTCGGTAAGCTCGGGATAGGCCTTAATCTCTATACGCCAACCCTGATCGTCTGTAAGATGCCAATGTAGGCGGTTAAGCTTATGTGCTGCAAGAATATCTATATAGCGCTTTACATCCTCCACCGAGAAGAAGTGACGCGACACGTCGAGATGCGCACCACGATACTCGAACGTAGGCTCATCGGCAATATAGCCGTAAGGGACCTTACCATCGTTAGTGACGATTATCTGGCGCAAGGTCTGAAGGCCATAGTATACACCAGCCTCCGTACCACCAATAATCAAGACACCCTCCTCCGAGACTGTCATCTCATAACCCTCGGCGGGAACAAATCTATCCAAGCGCACCTTAATGCCCTTATTGCCATGCTTCGATGTACGCATAGGCTTATCACTGCCGTAGTAGCTCATCATATCCTCCGTAAAGCGTGCCGCAGGAGCCCACAAATCATCAACAACGATGATGCGCGTCTTCTCGGTAACGACATACTCGCCCTCGGCCTCAAGGTCTACATAGGCAGGCTCGGGCACAACGTGCAACTCACGGGCAGAGAGTGAGGTTGTGCTAATAAGCGCAACGAACAAGATTGCAACTGTAAGAAAAAATCTCTTCATGATATAAAGTTTTAGTTATATTCTCATCAGTAGGCAAAGATAGTCATAAAATCATAAACATACAACATATCGACATCTACACATATAGATTATAACCCTACACATAGATATATTGCACGGTTATTGCCCAAAGAACACCTATATTAATAAATATAAGTATAAGACTATGGATACAGAGATCTACGCAAAGACAGAGTACCTCATCAAGCATTGGTGGCTATCGCTGCTAACGGGTGGCATAGCGATAGCAATAGGCTTCATCGTGCTTGTTAACCCATCAACATCCTACTACACATTCGCACTGTGGCTCGGCATCGCCATATTCCTATCTGGCATAATGGGTCTCATGCAGAGCCTGACATCACACAACTACTTCGTGCGCCGAGGGTGGATCATCGTCGCCGACGTGATGGATATAATAATAGGCATAATACTACTATTCAACACCCTACTATCCGAAGTGATGCTTCCTATACTCCTCGGAGCATGGGTGCTATATCGTGGTGCCACAATGCTCGCACAGGGATTCGACATGCGCAACTACGGCACCGGAGAGGCGGGATGGGTGATATTCTATGCCGCAGTGATAATAGCCATAGGCATGGCCATAATATGGCTACCCACAATACTCGGAGCAGAAACCGTAGTGCTCTTCGTCGCCGTGGCATTCATTACATATGGCATATCGATGATGTCAGTAGCCTTCAGACTATGGGACATACACCGTCATGCTCGTGCCCTGGGTAGCGACATGTAGATGAAGATATAGATATAGTAAGAGGGGCTGTACTTTTCGTACAACCCCTCTCGTTTTCAAGAGACCTATTAGCCAAGAATCTCGAGCATCTTGATAGCTGCAGTCGCAACTGGAGTACCAGGACCAAAGATAGCAGCAGCGCCATCCTTGTAGAGCTGGTCGTAGTCCTGTGCTGGGATAACACCACCCACAACAACTACGATATCCTCACGACCAAGCTTCTTGAGCTCGGCGATGATCTGTGGCACGAGAGTGAGGTGACCTGCAGCGAGTGACGATACACCAACAACGTGTACGTCGTTCTCAACAGCCTGCTTCGCAGCCTCCTCTGGAGTCTGGAACAAAGGACCCATATCGACGTCGAAGCCAATGTCAGCATAACCTGTAGCAACAACCTTGGCACCACGGTCATGACCATCCTGACCCAACTTGGCAATCATAATACGGGGCTGACGACCCTCCTTCTTTGCAAAGTCAGCACACATCTGCTTTGCCTTCTCGAATGCTGAATCTGATTTCACCTCTGCAGAATATACACCTGAATTCAAACGGATAACGGCCTTATAGCGACCAACGATCTTCTCGCATGCGTCCGAGATCTCACCAAGAGATGCACGAACCTTTGCAGCCTCAACAGCCAAAGCAAGCAAGTTGCCCTCACCTGTGCGTACGCACTCTGTGATAGCTGCCAATGCCTTCTCAACAGCCGCATTGTCACGGTTAGCGCGAAGCTCCTCCAAACGCTTAACCTGGCTCTCACGAACTGCTGTGTTATCTACAGCGAGGATATCGATAGGCGCCTCCTTCTCCAAACGGTACTGGTTAACACCGATGATAGTCTCAACGCCAGAGTCGATGCGAGCCTGCTTACGTGCAGCAGCCTCCTCGATACGAAGCTTTGGAATACCTGTCTCGATAGCCTTGGCCATACCACCAAGCTGCTCAATCTCCTGGATGTGACCCCATGCCTTGTGTGCAATCTCGTGTGTAAGAGCCTCAACATAGTAAGAACCTGCCCATGGATCGGCTGAACGACATACGTTAGTCTCCTCCTGGATGTAGATCTGTGTGTTACGAGCAATACGTGCAGAGAAGTCTGTAGGAAGTGCGATGGCCTCGTCCAATGCGTTAGTGTGCAATGACTGTGTGTGACCAAGCGCAGCACCCATAGCCTCGATAGCTGTACGTGCTACATTGTTAAATGGATCCTGCTCTGTGAGTGACCAACCTGAAGTCTGTGAGTGTGTACGCAATGCCAATGACTTTGGATTCTTTGGCTCGAACTGCTTAACAATCTTTGCCCACAACAGACGTGCAGCACGCATCTTGGCAATCTCCATGAAGTGGTTCATACCGATAGCCCAGAAGAATGACAAGCGTGGTGCGAAGGCGTCGATAGACATGCCAGCGTTGATACCTGCACGCAAGTACTCAAGACCGTCGGCCAATGTGTAAGCCAACTCGATATCTGCTGTAGCACCTGCCTCCTGCATGTGGTAACCAGAGATAGAGATAGAGTTGAACTTTGGCATGTTCTTCGATGTGTACTCAAAGATATCAGCGATAATCTTCATTGAGAACTCTGGTGGGTAGATATATGTGTTACGCACCATGAACTCCTTGAGGATATCGTTCTGGATAGTACCAGCAAGCTGATCGAGTGTGCAGCCCTGCTCCAAACCAGCAACAATGTAGAATGCCAAAACTGGAAGTACGGCACCGTTCATTGTCATAGATACTGACATTTGGTCGAGTGGAATACCGTTGAAGAGAACCTTCATATCCTCCACAGAGCAGATAGATACACCAGCCTTACCAACGTCACCTACTACACGTGGGTGGTCAGCATCGTAGCCACGGTGTGTTGCAAGGTCGAAGGCTACAGAGAGACCCTTCTGACCTGCTGCGAGGTTACGACGATAGAAGGCGTTAGACTCCTCGGCAGTAGAGAAACCTGCATACTGACGGATAGTCCAAGGACGCATAACGTACATTGTTGAATATGGACCACGCAAGAATGGTGCGATACCCGCTGCGTAGTTCAAGTGCTCCATACCCTCGAGGTCGGCAGCCGTATAGTTCTCCTTAACAGGAATACGCTCGGCAGTCAACCAATCCTCCTTGGGAGCGTTCTTCTTGGCGCAGCACTCTGTGGCTGCTGCCTTGTATTCTAGATCTGAAAATTTAGCTCTCATAATTATAGCTGATTAAATGCCTAACTTCTTCAAATAATCCTTCAATGTCTCCAATACGTTGCTCTTAACATTGATGAAGTTTGTGATACCCTGTGCCTCAAGCTCGGCAGCGCATGCTGGAGCACCAGCAACAACAAGGATAGCCTTGTCGCCAAGAAGCTCCTTAACACGTGGTGCTACAGTTGCATAGTCATCATCCGATGCGCAGACAACAACAATCTCGGCCTTTGATGCCAAAGCTGCCTCTACACCCTCCTCAACAGACTTGAAGAATGTGTTATCCTCAACGCGGATACCAGCGCATGCGAAGAAGTTACATGAGAACTGTGCACGTGCACGTGCCATACCGAGAGTACCGCAAGTAAGCATGAATGCCTTTGGAGCCTTGCCTGAACGGTCAACCTTCATACGCATAGTCTCGAAGGCCATAGCGCCACGGTAAGGAACAAGTACGTTACCCTCCTTAACCTCGCGTGTAACCTTGCACTCGCAGATAGCCTCGTCAGCAACCTCTGTAAAGTTAGGATACTGGTTTGCACCGAGCAAGATAAGACGACGTGTAGCGATGCTCTTATCCTTGGCATCAGCAGAAGCCTTAACGCGGTTTACGATGAAGCCCTCGCCGAATGCTGCGATGTAGCCACCCTTCTCCTCGATCTCACGGAAGAGAGCCCACGCCTCACCAGCAATGCTCTTTGTGAGAGACTCGATGTAGTATGAACCACCAGCAGGGTCAATAACCTGGTCGAAGTGTGACTCATGCTTCAAGAGAAGCTGTGCGTTACGTGCGATACGCTTTGAGAACTCTGTAGGAGCCTCGAAAGAGTAGTCGAAAGGCAATACCTCGAGAGAGTGTACGCCAGCGATAGCTGCTGACATAGCCTCTGTAGTGCCACGCAACATGTTTACGTATGGATCGTAGACTGTCTGGTTCCATGTAGATGTAACAGCGTGAGCTACCATCTTGCATGAGCAATCCTTTGTTGGGTTGTAAGCCTTAACGATGTTAGCCCAGAGCATACGTGCTGCACGGAACTTGGCCATCTCGAGGAAGTAGTTAGCTGTTACAGCGAATGTGAAGCGTACCTTGCGTGCTACCTCGTCGATAGCAAGACCCTTCTCCATAAGCTTCACGAGGTACTCGTGTGCTGCAGAGAGAGTGAATGCGAGCTCCTCAACGATAGTAGAACCAGCGTTAGAGAATGTAGCACCTGATACGTTAACAACCTTCACGCGCTTGTAGTCTGCAGTAGCCTTAACAAGCTTTGCGATAGTCTCGAAGGCATCCTCCGCAAGAGTACCCTCTACAGAGAGGCCCTTAACGATAGGATCGATGCAGAAGTTGAGACGAAGAGCATCCTTCTCAACATCGGCATACTTTGCCAAAACCTTCTCTGCGAGAGCTGCGAGACCCTCAACGCTTGAGCCACAGAATGTGAGCTCAACAGCTGTAGGCACGATGTCCTTCAACAGTGCGTCAACATCTACCTCGCAAGCACAAGCCTTGCAGAAGCAGAAACCGAGTGAGTCAACACCCGAGTTGAGAAGCTTCAACGCCTCCTCATTTGCAGCCTTGGCGCACTCAACAGATATTGTCTGGTGTACACGCCATGTGTTGTCCTTCGATACACCACGTACGAAGGGGAAGTTGCCGGCCTCTGCGCCGAGATACTCTACCTCTGCGAGGTTCTCTGCACGGTAGTAAGGGCGAACGTTGAAACCCTCACCGGTCTTCCATACCAACTTGCGCTCATAGTCAGCGCCCTTAAGGTCAGTTGTGATAACGGCCTCCCACTGCTCTGTTGAGACTGGTGGGAACTCCGCGAACAACTTTTCTTTGGTATTAGCCATAATTGTTTTAGAGTTTAAAGTTTTTAAGTGTGTGATATATAATCTATTATATTCTTCCCGTCTGCTACATTACATCTCGCGCGCCACCACTCGAGCGCACCTCACGCCACGTATGCGCGCATAAAACACAACAAAGTTACGAAATAGACTCCCGAAAAGCAAATTTTTTATAACTTTTTTCCATCTCACGACACCACTCACCCCTCATCACACAACAGCACCACAGCACATTACCACCAACAGAACACCTTTTTCACACGCCCCATTTCGCCATTCACTTTTTTTTACTACCTTTGTCCCCAAATATGCATTTAAGATATGGCAGGAAGTAACTTTGTTGACTACGTAAAGATATTTGCACGTTCAGGACATGGCGGTGCTGGCTCGTGTCACTTTCGTCGCGAGAAGTTTGTAGCCTTCGGTGGCCCCGATGGTGGCGATGGTGGTAAGGGTGGCAGCATCATCCTTCAGGGTGATAGCCAATATTGGACACTCATACACCTGAAGTATAAGCGACACCAGTTTGCCGAGGATGGCGAGAATGGCCATGGCGCACGTTCTACGGGTGCTGATGCCAAGGATATCATCATACCTGTGCCCCTCGGAACTGTTGCAAAGCAGGTATTCACCGACGAGGAGACGGGAGAGACATACACAGAGGTTGTGGGCGAGGTGACAGCACATGGCGAGCAACTCGTACTACTTAAGGGTGGTCGTGGAGGTCTTGGCAACTGGCACTTCCGCACAGCAACAAACCAGACACCCCGCTATGCACAGCCCGGCGAGGATGGTGCAGAGGGCGCCTTCATCCTCGAACTCAAGGTGTTGGCTGACGTAGGTCTCGTAGGCTTCCCTAACGCTGGTAAGTCGACACTCCTATCTGTCGTCTCGGCGGCCAAGCCAAAGATTGCCAACTATGCCTTCACGACGCTTGAGCCAAACCTCGGCATCGTATCGGTGCGTGATGACCACTCGTTTGTCATGGCCGACATCCCAGGTATCATCGAGGGTGCACACGAGGGTCGCGGTCTTGGTACTCGTTTCTTACGACACATAGAACGTAACTCTGTGTTACTCTTCATGATTCCTGCCGATAGCGACGATATTGCAGCGGACTATGATGTGCTTCTTGGCGAGCTCACGCAGTATAACCCCGAGTTGCTGGACAAGCAGCGTCTCTTGGCCATCACCAAGTGCGATATGCTTGACGATGAACTCATTGAGCAGATGCGCGCCCATCTTCCCGAGGGCATTGAGTCTATCTTCATATCTTCGGTTGCCAACATGAACATCACGCAGCTAAAGGATATGCTCTGGCGAGCACTACAGGAGTAGACAAACAGTATTGAGTATAAATAGAATAGGGGATGTCGTAACATCCCCTATTCTATTACTATTTTGTAAGCGTTACTCCGGCTTGGTAGCATCCTTTGTAGTGCAAGACATACATGTGTATGTACCAGTAATCTTATTACCAAGATCATCCTCACAATCAAGAGTGATAATGTAGCTATTATCAACATTATCAATAGTGATCTTACCACCAACTAACGGTGCACGGTCCAAATTGCCATAGTACTGACCATCGGTAACAAAATACCATGAGCCAACAAACTGGTTGTTATCATCAACATCACCTGCCAAGAACGAACCCTTCTGGAGGTCATCCTCTTTGACGATACAGTTATACTCACCCCAAACGGCAGACTCAACGTACTCTGTAGACTCTGTTGATATATCGAAAGTGAGCAAGTCTCCAGCGCCCTCGGGGACAACACTTACAACCCAACTACCGAAGCCCTTACCATAGAAGTCACCGTAATATGACATGTACATAGCACCACCAGTAGTATTTATAGTATAATCTTCAGTAAGCGTTGTATAGTAGTCTGGCTTTGGAATCTCAATATAATCGAGCTTACGGCTACCCTCATATACTATACGATGAACATCCTGTGCCTGATTATTAAGCTGTACGATAACCTCAATACGGTCCTCTGTAACCTTCATAGCACCCTTGGTAAAGTGGTACTCCGCAATAGGACTACCCTGCTCTACATCAAGAAGCACGCTATAAGTGTATGAGAAGGTGTTAACCTCACCATCCTGATATGTGCACTTATATGTACCACATGGGAGCTCAAGAGGATCGCTATAAGGTTCAGTTGAGTAGATATCGAAACGATAGTAATCGTCTACATATACATCGCCCCAACCTGTGGTTCCGTTCTTCGAAAGGATTACAAAGTAGTTGTATAGGCCAGCATATGGATCGAAGCTCTCGCCATTGAGGGCACCAGCCACGAACTCAACAGTAGGCACAAGACCCGCCTCCTGGTTCAAAGCAACCTCAAAAGACTTATCAGCATACCACACCTTAAGCGTTGCACTACGTGCAGAAGTGGTTGTATTCTGCTCCACCTCGAAGGTAATACTCTCGCCTACGGTTACATTCTTAACCCACGCCTCGGTTGCCGAAGCCTCTGGCTTCTTACCCTCACTAACACCAGTGAGTGTGTACTCGACATCACAAGTCTCACCAATGAAGCTTATGCTCATCTCCGAGCCAGTGGTTGTAGTGAGAATTGGATTCTCATTAGGCTGTTCATTTGGTTTTTCATCATTAGAGGCCTGCTCGCATGACACAACAGTTACAAGTGCGGCAACCATCAACAAAAATACTCTTTTCATACCGATATCAATAGTTTTTAGTTAGTTCCTGACTGATTCTGACGATCCGAGATAACACCCTCGAATGTACCCTTGATATTATTACCATTATCATCAATACCATCAATTGTGATTGTACAGTTTGTAGCACCATCACCCTCAACCTTAATGGTACCGCCCTTAATAGGTGTAATCTCCTCAAGCACCATACCAGTCTCCGCATCGAAATACATATACCACGCATTTAGCTGTGTGCTATCCTCACGCCAGCGACCCGCAGGGAATGTATAGTCCCATGACTCGGCAGTAGGATCGGTAAGCGTATACTCGCCATAGAAGCCTGTTGGATTGCTAAAGCCACCAAGAGAGGTGGGCACAATAAGGTTCATAAGAAGGTATATGCCCGAGAATGGTCGTTTTGTCTCGATCATATGCAAGAACCACACATCGTTGCCACTGTAGAACCAGTCACCACGATAGTAGGCAGAGATATCACCATCCTTAACATCAAACTCTATATCAGAGGTATGCTCGCTAATGGGTGACATGTCGGCAAATGTAGGCTCGGAGAACTTCTCCATAACTGGGCTACCATGGTACTCAACACGGTGAACCTCACCTGTTGTCATGACGACATCCGCCACGATACCATCCTCGGTAACAGTCACTGTAGCACTCGAGTAACCCTTAACCACGGCGTTACCCTTGCTATCATCATAGAGGTAGCTGGCATCTTTATTACCATCAATAGTACCAGGATTACCTGTGCTACGGTGGTCGATGTTATAGACACCCAGAGGCACTCTCTGTGGGTTGTTAAACTCACCACATACATCAGAGTATAGGTCGAAGCGATACTCCGTAGCGCCAACAGGAGGATATGTCACCATATAGGGTTGCATATCAGAGAGGATGACGTAGTAGTTGCAGCCTGTGACAGTGCCATTATCAAGGATGAACCTGCTGTAGTACACACCTCCAAGATGTGTCGCAGTAAAGACCTTTTCAACATGTACGGGGGCAGCCTGCTGAATCATAACCTTGAAGTTCTGGTCGCCACAGCTAACAGTCATAAGTTCGCTACGTGCATCACCCTCATTAGGCAACACCGTGAAGGTGATACGATTGTCATCAGTGCTCACGATGTTTGTGATCCAGTCAACGGCAACGGTAGCTGTAACCGTAGGCTTCGCAGTAACACGTGTAGACTCCAATGTATATGTTATCTCACCATTGGCACCCTCGGCGGGGAAGTCCATCACAGAGGCAGAAGTACGCACTAAAGTGAAGTCGTTTCGTGTATCGTTCTCATTACCCTGATTCTCACAGGCCGTGAAGATGACAGCAACAAGTGCCATCAACGCAAATACCCTTTTCATATCCATATTTATAGGTTTTAAGATTTAGCTTATCAACTCCTACTATTTGTACTCGATTGGTCTATTCTGGCCAATCTCACACATAGTAGTATATACCACCTCGTACTTATTGTCATGCTCCTTGCTTGGCGCCGAGAGAACTACAATAAACTTCATGTTATCTACATTCCATGAAGCATTGCTCTTCATTGGCAACTCAAACACCTTACGTGATGTCTCGTTAGCAAGCAAATAACCCCAATCGAGGCCCGATATATCGCTACTTGATATTGGAGTAAGGCTATAGCGTATTACATCGTGGTGCTCATTCATCCATGACTCTGTAGCACCAGACTGACTCTCTGTGATGCCATCTTCGAGCATCCATACGGCAATACGATAAGACTGCGTTACTGAAGTCTTAAGCTCGGCACTTATAATGAGGTTATCGCCATCGATGACAGAGGCGATAGATACAGCAGCCTCGGCGATATCCTTACGCACCACATCTGTCTGACTCTTCACCGTTGTGGTACCAGCACAGAAGTCATGCTGGAGGTTAAACGTTGCAGAGGGGTAGCCCGAGAATGGCATGTAACTTTTCTTGCACACCTCTTTAAAGTAGCTCTCAAATATAGAGTTATCCGCCGAGTAACACATGCCTGAAGAGTTATACGAGTGCGAGTAAATAATATTTATCGAACCGTTATAGTATGGATCCTCCGACATCTCCTTGAGCATCTTCTTCATACCTGGACAGTTAGGGCAATTCACACCTGTATGATTTATGATAAGTGTACGGTGGTTGAAGTTGAAATTGTCAGGCTCGGTATCTGCCACGAAGTCGGGAGTGGCAGCGGGAACAACATTGATTGTGAGCACACGCGAACGCTTGCCATTATACTGCGCATAGTATACATACTCACCCATCTGGTCATATGTAATAGGATTAGACACCTCCTCGTGTGTATTGTAGTCATAAATCTTCGACTCGGCGGTTACATCCTCGGCATTGAATATCACAGTGAACGACAAAGGCTCACCAACACGCACATTCTTACTACTTGCAACAAGCTCCAGCTCGTTAGCCGCACCTGCCTGTATCACCTTTACTGTTACCTTCTGACCCTCAAATGTCACATCGATGCTACCTGTACGCTTTGACGTAGAGCTATTCTTCTCCACCTTGAAGTCGATACTCTCTGCCTCGACGCTTATGTCAGTTATCCAAGCAGCAGATGGTGTAGCATCAGGGAGAAGCTCATCTACATTATCCTCAATGGTATAGAGAATCTTGCCACTGCCACCCACAGCTGTAAAGTTCATGTTGCGCTCCGATGTAATTTTTAGTGATGTCTCACCGCTACCGCCCGTAGCGCTGCTCTGCATGACACTCACAGCGATGCTATCTGTATCGTACGTAAGTGTTATCTTACCCACACGTGACTGCGATGTGGTGTTTGCCGCAACTGAGAATGTAACACTCTCGCCGCACGCTATGTTGCTAATCCAATCAACATCAACTTCAGCCTTAAGCTCTGCACCCTCCACGGGAGTGATAATCTTGTAGGTGATCTCACCACTACACTCGTCTGCACCAACGTTAATTACACTCGATGATGTAACCTCTAACTTGGATGTTGGATTAAGATGCTGATCACCATTCTCACACGCAACAAAAAGCATCGCAAGACAACCAACTAAAGCAAAAATCTGTTTCATTTGTTACTTATATTTGATTTAAAAAACAATTTCACAATACAAAGGTAATACATTATTTAATATAGACAACACCCCATAACCCTACATCACTCGATATATTCATATTTTTTTATACCTTTGCCTCCATGATTGAGATTTCATTAATAGTAGCCACATATAACCGTGCAGAGCAACTGCTCGTAACCCTATCTTCGGTTGCGGCACAACAGACGGCACCACAACGCTGGGAGTGTATCATTGTTGATAATAACTCCACGGATGACACACGCCAGCGCGTAGCGAGTTTCATCGCGGAACACCCCGACAGAAACATACGCTACCACTTTGAGCCACAACAGGGTCTCTCTCATGCTCGTAATGCCGGCATCGGCATTGCGCAGGGCGACATAATAGCCTTTGTTGATGACGACGAACGCATCGCCGAGGGCCTCTTCGATGCCTACCTATCCCTCTTCGCGGAGCATAGCGACGCCATGGCTGCTGGTGGTCGTGTAATCGCCGAGTACCCCACAGGACGACCACTATGGATGTCGCGATACACCGAACGCCCCATAGCCAACCCCATAGACTTCGGCACAGAGGTGCGCCCCTACCCCACAGGAGCAATACCCGCAGGTGGCAACATGGCATTCCGCAGCGAGGTATTCAGTCGTATAGGCCTCTTTGACACCACATTAGGTCGCAGTGGCAAGAGCCTCATTGGTGGCGAGGAGAGTGACCTCTTTGAACGCATCGCCAAGGAGCATATGGCATGCTACTACACCCCCGGTGCAGCGATACACCACATCATACCCGCCGCAAAGCTCACACCCGACTACTTCGCACGGCTGTCGCTAAACACCGGCATCAGCCAGCGTCGTCGTGCCACGATACACAAGCGCCGCATGGCTCTCTACCTCGGGGAGGTGGCAAAGTGGTGTGCAACACTCCTACTATGTCTCGTACATAGCCCTGCGCAGTCACGATACCTGATAAAGATGCGCTACAACATCACGAAGGGCATTTTACGCAGCGAATAGTTTTAAAATAAGAATATTATACCTACATTTGCACCCTCATTAATAGGAATAATTATAAACCTTAAATATCTAATTTATGAAGATTAAGAATCTTTTTATGATGTTGCTTGCCTTGCCTTTGGCATTTGTGGCATGCGACAACACAAACGACACTCCAGTGACACCCAACACCCCAAAGTATGACATCGAGATGGAGATGGCTGCTGCGGTGCAGGTGCCAAGCGAGACTAACGGCCTTAAGGATAGCGAGTTCTACATCGTATTTGGCGACGAGGCAGAGACTACGATGCTAACCATCACCCTTGTGAACGCTAAAGGCGAGACTACCATCGAGGCTGGCACATACACAAACGCTAACGGAGGTATTCTCCTTGGCTATAGCGGTCTTAAGATCAACGATAAGCCTGTTGCCTTCAGCGAGGCATCTGCCATCGTGACACTCAATGGCGAGAACTTCGCTTTCGACATCACAGCAAAGACCGTAGAGGATAAGAAGTGCCACTTCACATACAACGGCCCTATCTACAGCATGGGCAGTGAGGATGATGAGACAGAGAAGAGTATCGTAAACAATAACTTCGCATGTGGCTTTACCGAGGGTAGCGGCAACATTGCAAACAACTACTACGTGGTGCTTGCAAATGTCAAGATCAACGACAACATGGATGCTGCCAATGCTACATACTGCATCTTCGACCTATACTCAAGCGTCAATAGCGGCACAGTACCTAACGGCACATACACCCTCGATAGCAAGAATAGCGGTAAGGCGGGTACTACAGGCGCTGAATACACATACGTATACAACACCGACAGCAATGGTAAGTATGAGTCTCTCGTAGAGTTCACCGAGGGCACCGTTACAGTCTCTGACAAGAAGATTGAGGCTGTGATGACAACTGCCGAGGGTGTGACATATACAATCATCTATGAGGGCTCACTAACCTTCGATGCTATCTCTACACTCTCTGATGACCTATACCTCGACTCAACGACTATCGACATCGTTACAAAACAGCACGAGTGGAGTGATGCCTCACTTACAAACTGGACAATAGAGCTCTTCGATGACTTTGACGCAAAGAGTGGTCTATACATGGTTGTAGACATCATCTGCGATGCTAATGCAAGCGACTACTCTGGCACATACAATGCATCGTACATGGGTAATGTAAACTCATTCTTCCCAGGTAGCGTTGACGAGGGATATCTTGTTGGTAGCTACCTTACTATGTTGCTCAACAACAACCCTACAGACACTAACGCACCCATCTCAACAGGCTCTATCACCATCGTATGCAATGCCGATGGCACAGAGACCTTCACCTTCAACTGCGAGGATGATAAGGGCAACAAGATTACTGGCACACTCACAGGCTCACGTGTAGCTTTAAACTAACCGATCACCCATAACACCATATAAAGGGTTCTCCACACGGAGAGCCCTTTGTGTATTGCCACTGATGCCATTTCACGGTTTTTTACATCATTTTTTGCGCATTAAGAAAATTTATATACCTTTGTATACTCGTGCGCGTGGCATCTCGGCATGGCAAGAGGCCAGAGGGGCACATAATCACAAGCTACAAGATATAACATTATTAATAAATTTATAAACTTAAACAACTGTTCTTATGAAACTTAAGAATCTTTTCTATTTGCTACTTGCATTGCCTATGATGTTCGTAGCATGCGAGGAGGAGCCACAGCCAGCTCCTACTCCAGAGGCTCCAAAATTGACACTCACATCAGAGGAGAGTGCCTTTATCAACGCCGAGGGTGGTGATGGTACTATTACTTACACTTTGGAGAATGCTGTAGAGGGCACAGAGCTCTCTGCTACAGCAGATGTTGACTGGATCAGCGTAACTACAGGTGAGACTATCAACTACACCGTAGCTGCTAACGAGGATACAGCACTCCGTACAGGTGTTATCACCGTGGCATATGGTAGCGCAAGCTTCACTGTTACTATCAAGCAGCTTGGTCAGTCTGTACCAGACCCAAAACTCACACTCACATCAAGCGCCACTATGGAGTTTGATGGCATGGGTGGTAACGGTCAGATTACATACACTTTGGAGAATCCTATTAGCTCATTGGAGGTAAAGGCTACAGCTAACCAGGCATGGATCTCTAACTTGACAGTTAATGATGGTACTATCGACTTCGTCGTAGCACAGAACATCGAGGAGGCACGCGAGGCTATCATCACAGTGGCATACGGAGCTCTCTCATTCGATGTTAAGGTTAAGCAGGCAAAGAACACTAATCCTATGATCGTCATCGAGTCAAGCACAGAGGTTAATGTTCCTACAGCAGGTGAGCAGGCTCGCACAGTACGCTTCTCTCTCATGAACGCAGACGAGACAATCTCTGTTACAGCTACAGCAGATGTTGAGTGGATTACTATCAAGGAGATTGGTGAGGATGCCGTTACATACGATGTTGCAGAAAACACAGGCTCTTCACGCGTAGGTAAGATCACACTTACATATGGCTCTTCTAATGCTGTTGTGACTGTTAACCAGGCTGGTATCAAAGCAATGGATATTGCTACTATCAGCGCAGAGGCTCGTGAGGATAACTCTATCTGGGATATCAATATCATAGAGGTGAAGGACGCCTTTAATAACGAGTACCAGTCTCGCATATCATTTAAGCTCGCCGAGGGTGTATCTACACGTATCACTGACGGCACATACAGCGTAGCAAATGGCGGTATCCTTGTAAATACATCAACCGATAATAGCTACAGTATCTATCGTCATAACAATAGCTCTGTTGCCGAGGATATCATCGCAGCCGAGATTACTGTTACAAACAACAAGGAGGCAGAGACTACTACAATTAATGGTACATTTACTGTTGGTAGTGGCACAATTGCTATCGAGTGGACTGGCAAGATGGAGGGCTTCGCATACCAGGATCCAGAGGATATGGGTGACGAGGGAGAGACAGAGTGGAATGAGTTCTACTGCGATGGTAACAACGGAAACAATATCGTTCTTGACGGTACAGGTGCTCATGGCGTAACTATTCGTCTATACCTCCACAAGGTTGGTAAGTCTTCTGGTATTGTTGCAGGTGTATTCCCAGTAAAGGACTGGGCATATAGTCCTACAGAAGACTACTGCGAGGGCGAGAACAATGGTGGCTCAAAGGTTAACGGCAAGTCTCTTAAGAACCTTGGTCAGGTTGTTATCGAGGAGCATGCCGAGGGCTGGAAGGTTACTTTCGACATCACTGATGTTAGTGACAACAACTATAAGGGTACATACATTGGCACATTGTAATACAAGGCCGTTTGATATTCAGTAACAATCAAGGGCTGGCTAAAGGTTTTAGCCAGCCCTTATTGTATATAGGAGAGAATAGGGAGTTTTAAATTGACCTTTCTGCCTTTTTTTCGTTCTCGGGTACCAAGGGGCATAAAGCGTCATAAAAGGTTAGGCGTTGTCGCTGACATTGCTGTTTATAGCGCCAAGGGGCATAAAACGTCATAAAGCGTCATAAAAGGTTAGGCGTTGTCGCTGACATTGCTGTTTATAGCACCAAGGGGCATAAAACGTCATAAAGCATCATAAAAGGTTAGGCGTTGTCGCTGACATTGCTGTTTATAGCGCCAAGGGGCATAAAACGTCATAAAGCGTCATAAAAGGTTAGGCGTTGTCGCTGACATTGCTGTTTATAGCGCCAAGGGGCATAAAGCGTCATAAAGCGTCATAAAAGGTTAGGCGTTGTGGCTGACCTTTCTGACCTTTTGTGACCCTTCTGACCCTTTCTGACATCTTGCCCCCTTTCTCTAAAAAAGAGATTTGGCTGAATGGGACATACATGACATTACCCATTCAGCCAAATGATCGAGAGGTCGAGAATGACCCCTTATAACGAGAGATTACTGCATAGGAGCACCATCAAGGTTTATAACAAATGTTCTCCAGCCATTCTCTGTATTTGTGATACCAGCGATTCTGCGGCAGTCCTCTGAAGCACCAATAATGATGATACCATCCAAGATGTAGTCAGTAAGGTCGATATTGTGCTCGGCAATAAGCCATTCTACAATAGGTGTCTGAATCATGATATCACCATTTGTATCGACAACATATGATGTTGTGCCAAGGTAATATGGAGCATCGTTAAGGAAGGCGATACCATTGTCCATCATAGCAGATACATAACCTTTGCCAACCATTGAGAAGAGGGTGTCCGTCTCACGGTCGTAAGCAGCAGGATAGAACGACTGTTCGCCACCTACCATAGTGAAGCCCTTGCCAAAGATGTAACGACCCGACTGTGAGATAAGGTTATTCTTGTCACCCAAAGCATCGGTAGGGAGATATTCATTGTCGTATGTGAAGTGTAAGTACTCGTATGGTGTATACTCATCATCCCACATGATAGAGAAGTATGTGAGAGATAACTCGTAACCGAACAACTCGCGCTGTGGCGTAACACCCGCGAGGGAAATACCGCTGAGGTACTGACCATACAAAATATCACCCTTCATCGCAGGGACACCCACAATATTATGCTCAAGATCATAAGTAATAGGTACAATCTCGCCATAAATATTTGTATAGAAGTTGACTGACGAATCCCATACCCAACCCACTGCGTATTTACCGTCAGGAGTGATAGCCGTAAGACAGCTCATAGAGGCTGTTGGGAACATATCGTCAAGGTTAACAACGGTATTCTCGCCAGTAATGATGTTGAAGCATGCAGCCTCACCCTCCATATTCTCTACCATGTAGCAGCCAGCAGCAATACCATTATCCGATACATCATAGAACTCATGAGTGTCGTATGTAACCATAGTACCCGCATCAATGTCTATAACCATACCGTGCTTATCGAAGGCACCAACAACATAGCGACCGCTATTAGATATCGCTGTTGCTGGCACACTAAACCACTCCTCATACTGCTTGATGACACGTTCTGGGAGGGTTATATTTGCCACCACAGGCTTTGAGTTGCCATAGAGAGTCTCGTCGATAGATACCGCCACAAGGGTAATCTTGTATGTCTCGCCATACATGAGGTTGTCGAAGGTAGCAACAGTGAGCTCGGTCTTCTCCGCCTCGCCATCGTTGAGCTGGATGGTGTAGTATGCTGCATTAGCAACACTCTGCCATGCTACAATGATTGAGTTACCAGTAATAGAGTAGGTCAGTTTTGGTGTGTCGAGACGACCCTCCGAGGTCTCATCCTCCACACCTTTCTCGCAGCCGACAAATGTCATAAGCGCCATGGCTGCAATAAGTAGTCTAAAAAAGTTTTTCATAAATATTTGTGTGTGTTTATGTGTGTCAATGCTCATTGTGCCACGACCGCAAATGACTCATGCGGCACAGCATATCAATCAGAATCGGTCGCAAATATACACCTTTTTTTCATATATGCAAAAGAAACAGAGGGGTCTGTCGGCATGATTGATAACAAGTTAGCATATTTATGACATACATGCATTGCATATATCATCCAATAAATACCCATATGTAGAGATAATAAAATCGGAGTCTTCCGATAACAGAAGACTCCGACATTTATAAATATTTGGTGTTATATACTACTCGATAGTACCCTCGAATAGATAAGACACACTCTTCACTCCCTCACCAATAGCGTTGTAATCGAGTTTTAACTCTACCTTGCCACCGTTGTTTGACACAACCATGGTAGATGAAGCCTGAACGCCACCATTAGCCACGCCATCAAGGATGAACTCCTCGATGTAGATCATTGTAGACTGATTGTACAACACACCACCAAGGCCGCTAGCCGAATGTGTGTAAGTGCCATCATACAACGACTTCTTATCAGACTTATTGTTGAATGCCCAGAATCCGACAACATCATTACCAGATGTCAACTCATAATAGCACAAATAATCATACTCCGCACCATACATTGCGGTAGCATCCTTGACAAACTTAAGTGTGGCATTTGCAGTATCATCACCGCCTTCGTTGCCACCCTCGTTGCCGCCTTCGTTGCCGCCTTCGTTGCCACCCTCGTCAGTGCCCTCGGCACCAGTAGTGAAGGTTGCAGTACCAGCATCAGAAGCAGCGTTAAGAGTAGCATCAGCAGGGTTAGCTACAACAGATACGCTATATGTAGTCTCATAAGCAAGGTCTCTGTAGACGATATATGTCTCTGTCACAGTCTGAACATCTGTACCGTTGAGAGTCACAGTGTAGTCCTTTGCACCAGCAATCGCCTGCCAGCTAACAGTAGCAGCATTGCCATCAACAAGGCCAGATACGGATGGTGTAGCGAGCTTTGTAGGCTCCGATGGTGTTGTGCCACCACCATTATCCTCACCAATCTTACCAGAGAACTTAAATACATTTGTATCGTTCAAGGTGATTGTGATGTCCATATGATATGTCTCTTCATCAGTAACAACAACCATGTTACCCTTTGACACACTTACCTGCGCGCCATCTACGATAACACTCTGTGTAGAGAAGTATTCTATGCCACCAGCATAGCTAATGCTAATCCACTCATATGAGTCACCAGCGTAGATGAAATTCTCATTTGCCTGTGAATCATTAACAAATAGCTTCATTGAGTCACCACTTTCGTTAGAGAGTCTGTACTCGTGGAACCAGTATGTCGAGTTATATGTCTTGTACTCCATCTTTGTGAATACCACAGCCTCTGTATCCTCGCCACCCTCTGCGCCAGCGTCGTTGAGCTTGCCATCAAACTGAATCATGTATGTGTCACCACCGTCAACATTGATTGTAAGCTCGATGTGGTGCTCCTCGCCATCAACAGTAACAACAGCTGTACCAGTTGTACCATCTCTAAGATACTTTTGAGAGCCATCAACAATAAAGTCACGAACAGAGAAGTTGTCATTAGCACCAAAGAATGTTGTTGACACCCATGTGTATGTACCCGCAGCAAGCGATGTCTCCTGCGCTACAGCCTCTGTAAAGTGGATATCGAATGAGAAGCCCTCGCCAGAGACATTATATCTGTTGCCCCAGCTTGAGAAGCCACTCCACATCCACTTTGTAGCTACGTGTGTAGCCTCAAACTCTGGAACTTCAGGTGTGTCGCCACCACCATTATCATCACCCCATGAGAGTGAACCCTCATAAGTTACCTCGTGACGTGTGCCATCCTCCATGGTGATTGTAGCCTCAATCTTATTGTCGCTAACAACAACAACAGCCTCTGCATAGCTGCCATAAACTGGTGCCTCGTCAGCAGTTGTAGTAACAGTATGGTAGCTGTATTCAGGAGCAATAGTATTAGCACTCATTGTACCCTCATCAAGAGTATATGTGCCGTTAGGCAATACACCCTCCTCATAGTATGCACCTACAGATGAATAGAGGTCAAAGAAATAGTATGTTGAGTGCTCCCTCATACCACCGTTCTCTGTCAAACCATTATCTGACAATACTACCCAGTAGTTATGTGCAGAAGAGTACTCTGTACCAGCATACTCAATATAGAAGTTCGTTGCGCTGAACTTAACAGTCTCTGGGTCTGGGTCTGGATCTGGACCTGGATCTGGGGTTTCACTACCCTTCGCTGTGCGAACAGCAAGATCACTCTTTACTACAGCCTTGCTATTCTGCGCAACAGCAACAACACGATACTCTGTATCCGCCTTAAGGTCCTGAGCCTTGCACTCAACAGCCTCATTTGCGGCTACATCAGTACCATTAGCCAACACCTCCGACGCTGTAGGCACAGCCTCTGATGCCTCAACAACAAGCCATGCAACAGTTGTTGCATCAGTTGATGTAACTGTAAATGTGAAGTTATCCTCGGCAACAACACCCGCTGTAAGTGATACCGTAGGATTCTTAACCTCATCCACAGGAGTATTCTCCTGACACGCCACAAACATCAATGGCAATGCCAATAGAGAATAGAATAAATGCTTAATTCTCATAGGTTTAAAGTTTTAGTTATTGTGATTTGTAATAATTCTCGCATTTTGCAATCACAAATATACAACTTTTTTCTTAAACTGCAAATTATCATGTGATTAATGAGGTTAGGGAGGTTAGGGAGGTTAG
>JAGCMF010000033.1 GCA_017646625.1 Alistipes sp.
ACCCATAGAATGAATAGCTAGGGATATGTGTAATACCAGCGACAGAAAAATCTAATTCAGTTATAATATTATTGCCGTTATATAAGGCTGCACCATTGTGTAAGGGATTAGAGGTTGGTGAGGCAAATTGAATATTACACCAAGAATATAAATTGTTAATAGTAACCCTTGAAATTTTGCAATTTTTAAATGCGTTTCCTTCAACAGAGATAATTTTGGAAGGAATATTTATAGTTTGCAAACAACTACAACCATAAAATGCCGAAGAGCCAATACTTTCCATATTCTCTGGCAATACCACTTTCCATAAGTTAGAACAGCCGTTAAAAGCATCCTCTGCAACGAACCCTAATCCAGTAAAATACCAAAACTCTGTAAAGGCAATGATTTCGGTATTACCCTTAAACACTGTTCCAATATCCGTTACCTCTGCTGCCTCAGCATAAGACAGTTCACCATCATTATTGGAGTCCCAATTCTTACAGCAGATAGCCTTAACTTGTAGGTCCTCAAACTGGATATTTTCCTTGTCGTGCTTTGGGAGGGTAATCATTGTACCATCAGCAAGGTTGAAATATACATACTCTTCATCTTGGGTCACGCTTGAGAATATGCTATCACCATCCTCACCATCAGCTCCGTCACTTCCATCGGCACCATCCTCACCAGTTGCTCTGCCCAACTCAATCCAAGTAGCACCCTCATCGTAGGATACATACCAGTAGTCATTCTCAATCTTCAAGCGTGGTGTTATACCATCAACACCGTCACGGCCATCAGTACCATCCTCTCCATCTTGACCATCCTGTCCATTGCTACCATTAGAGCCATTCGTACCATCAGTGCCGTCCTGGCCATCACGGCCATCCTCACCAACTGCCTTAATCTTGTTACCGTTATCATCAAGTAACCACTCTCCATCAAGTGTCCAGTAGTACAATCCGTCAGCATCTTTCTTAACACCTATTTGAGGAGTGTAGCCACCTGTTCCATTATTACCATCTTTACCGTTATATATAGTAATGGTATCACTGCTTGCAAATGAAATAGTGTAACCCACAACCACACCATCCTCACGCACTGGTGATACATTGGTAATGTAGTCTCGCTTCTCCAATGCCTCAACAAGTGTCTGTAAAGCATTGATGTTTGTGTTCATCTGCTTGCACAACTCCTCGAGGGCTGCAATACGCTTCTCGTGGTCATTAAGGGTTTGTTCCTGTTCATTGAGCTTGTCCCAAATAGCAGAGTCATCGAACTTACTGCACGATGACACTACAACTGCCAATGCAATGGCAAATAGCGTTAATAGCTTTTTCATAGTTGTTATAGTTTAGATATTATATTTCTTCAAATTCATAGATATGTTGTAATTGTGCTACGTCGCCGTCATTGATATCACTCCAATCAATTTGTTCATTATCATTTAATGGCGATAATCCAAAACAATCTCCTTTGATATTATTTTTCACTATACGTGCTGAATATCTATAGTAATATTTGGGAGGGTTAACATCCAATAAGTTTTTTATTTTTTCACCTCTATCATTTTTAAATATTTCAACTTCAAAAGTGTCATATTTATCGGTTACACTTTCTAATTTCAATCGGACATAGTCCCTTACTATAGCAATACTTTTAACATTGTAGATAGTTGGTAGGTGCATAGTATTGTAATTGTCTATACCGTAGCATCTCCTATGCGGTGGATTAGTATATAAAAAGAAAGTGTGGAGTTGATTTCGAATATCTGCTTGAAGGTTGTGGAAAGACCTAAACTGAAATAAACGATACAATGCCCCACACCCGTACAGTGCGGGACATGGGCACATTGTATGCCTTTCCCATACATATACAAGGAATGAGTGCTATTCGTATCCCTCAGTTTAGAAAACTTCCACATTTTCAAGCAAGGATTGCGAAAACACTTTCAATATGTCTGCTATTTATCCAATAGCACTACAAATTTAGAAAATATTTCCCAAACGAACAACACTCAAGTGGGACATTGTGTATATAGAAAGAGGCTAAAGTGCGTGTTTCTTATAGTTGATATCTATTGCTCCGTGAAATAGTTTGGCGGTAGAGTGGCGCAGTCGTGGCGCTGATGTGAAAAGGTCCTGGATGGATGGGTGTCCGCCTCGTTTGATGTCAGAAGGGGTTAGGCTTGTGTTGATTAGCGAGAGGGGATTTATTGTCAGAGTGGTGTGGGAGTGGTGCATCACAAAAGAAATCACCCAAGGGATAGTACTTGACGTACAGCCCTGGGTGATTTACTTTTAGGGATGTGCCGCTAACGCGCCACTATCACAATAAATCGTTACTCCCACTCAATCGTTGCGGGTGGCTTCGACGATATGTCGTAGACTACGCGGTTAACGCCACGTACCTTATTGATAATCTCATTTGAGAGACGTGCCAAAATCTCATATGGGATATGTACCCAGTCGGCTGTCATACCGTCGGTAGACTGCACGGCACGCAAGGCAACACATCTCTCATATGTGCGTTCGTCGCCCATGACGCCGACACTCTGCACAGGAAGCAAGATAGCACCTGCCTGCCAGATCTTATCGTACCAGCCTGTCTCGCGCAAGATATCGAGATATATCTTATCTACATTCTGCAGAATCTCAACCTTCTCGCGTGTTATCTCGCCGAGGATACGTATTGCAAGACCTGGACCAGGGAAGGGGTGACGGCTGATGAGACGTTCGGGCATGCCCATAGAACGGCCCACGCGGCGCACCTCATCCTTGAAGAGTAGGCGTAGTGGCTCAACAACCTTGAGGCCCATCTTCTCGGGTAGACCGCCCACATTGTGGTGCGACTTGATGACTACGGCTGTACCATTAACCTGTGCTGACTCCACAACATCGGGGTAGATGGTACCCTGACCGAGCCACTTAACACCCTGGAGTGCCTTTGCCTCTGCCTCGAACACCTCCACGAAGTCGCGGCCGATGATCTTACGCTTTGTCTCGGGGTCAGTGACGCCTGCAAGGTCGCCAAGGAACTTATCCGATGCATCAACACCCTTGACGTTAAGGCCCATGCCGCGGTATGAATCGATAACCTCTGCGAACTCATCCTTACGCAAGAGGCCAGAGTCAACGAAGATGCAGTATAGGTTTTCGCCGATAGCCTTGTGTAGAAGGAGTGCTGCAACAGATGAGTCGACACCGCCAGAGAGGCCAAGAACAACCTTATCGTCGCCGAGCTTCTCCTTGAGCTCCTTGACGGTGCTCTCCACGAAGCTGGCAGGTGTCCACGACTGCTGGCAACCACAGATGCCCACAACGAAGTTCTCCAACATCTTGAAGCCCTCCTCCGAGTGGTATACCTCGGGGTGGAACTGTATGCCCCATGTCTGCTCCTGGGCGATGCGGTATGCTGCCACGGGAACATCCTCTGTTGAGGCGATGATGTTGTAGCCCTCGGGGATGTTAGTGATGGTGTCGCCATGCGACATCCACACCTGTGACTCTGCGCTTAACGATGTCATGAGTGGGTCGTTGGCGCACTTTACAATCATGCGTGCACGGCCATACTCACGGCTGGGGGATGCCTCAACCTTACCGCCATAGAAGTGTGCAAGGTACTGTGCGCCGTAGCATACGCCGAGCAGCGGTAGCTTACCCTTTATGGCATCGAGGTCGATGCGTGGTGCCTCGGCATCGCGCACAGAACGTGGTGAGCCCGAGAGCACAACACCCTTCACCGAGCTATCCAAGGCTGGAACATTGTTGAAGGGGTGTATCTCACAATATACCTGCATCTCGCGAATGCGTCGCGCGATGAGCTGCGTATACTGCGAGCCGAAATCGATGATTAATATCTTCTCCACAAATATGAGAAATTAGTAATTAGTAATTGTCAACCTTTGGATTACTCACCGCGCGAGTAGTTAGGTGTCTCGCTGGTGATGGTAATGTCGTGTGGGTGGTTCTCTGTCACGCCACTTGCTGTGATGCGCACGAAGCGTGCCTTCTGCAACGTGTCGATATCCTTCGCGCCGCAGTAACCCATACCTGCACGGATACCACCAACAAGCTGGTATACTGTCTCGGAGAGCTTGCCCTTGAAAGGCACACGACCTACGATACCCTCGGGTACGAGCTTCATGATGTTGCCCTCGGAGCCCTTCTGGAAGTAACGGTCTGCAGAGCCAGCCTTCATAGCATCTATAGAACCCATGCCGCGGTATGCCTTGAACTTACGGCCGTTGTAGATGATAGTCTCGCCTGGTGACTCCTCGGTGCCGGCGAACATTGAGCCCACCATCACACAGTTACCACCTGCTGCCAGCGCCTTGACAATGTCGCCCGAGTAGCGTAGACCACCATCTGCGATGATAGGCACACCCGCCTTGCGAGCCTCTGTAGATGCTGCATAGATGGCCGAAAGCTGTGGCACACCAACACCTGCGATGATGCGTGTTGTGCATATAGAGCCTGGGCCGATACCCACCTTGATGCCGTCAGCGCCATTCTCCACGAGGTACTTTGCTGCCTCGGCAGTGGCGATGTTACCAACGACAACATCGAGGTGTGGATATGTAGACTTAATCTTACGGAGAAGGTCAACGACACCCTTTGTGTGGCCATGTGCCGAGTCGAGGACTACGGCATCCACCTCCTCGGCAACGAGGGCTGCTACGCGGTCCATGGCGTCGGGTGTGATGCCGATACCTGCGGCCACGCGGAGACGACCCTTGGCATCCTTACAAGCATTAGGGTTGTCGCGGAGCTTTGTGATGTCGCGGTATGTGATAAGACCCACGAGCTTGCCGTTGTCGTCAACAACGGGGAGCTTCTCAATCTTATTCTTGAGGAGCACCTCGGCAGCACTCTTAAGGTCTGTCTCATGAGTTGTCACGATGTTCTCCTTTGTCATCACATCGTCAATCTTACGTTCCATATCACTCTGGAAGCGTAGGTCACGGTTGGTGACGATGCCGATGAGCATGCCATCCTCATCAACAACAGGGATACCGCCAATCTTATTCTCCTGCATGAGAGCCAAGGCATCTGCCACGGTATTATCCTTGCTGATGGTCACAGGGTCGTATATCATGCCACTCTCGGCACGCTTCACACGGCGTACGTGTGCTGCCTGCGCTGCTATAGACATGTTCTTATGCACGACGCCGATGCCACCTTCGCGTGCCAAAGCGATGGCCAAGGGAGCCTCGGTTACTGTATCCATCGCTGCTGACACGATGGGGATGTTAAGTGTGATATTGCGAGAGAAGCGACCTACTGTCGACACCTCGCGAGGTAGAACCTCCGAATAGGCAGGCACGAGCAACACATCGTCGAATGTTAGACCTGTTGTCTCTACCCTTTCATCAATAAAAGACATAGCAATAAAGTTTTAAATCCTTGTGGTACACCACCCGTAGGGGTATGCCTGTAGGGTTTTGTTTCTATTGCGCACAAAATTAGTGAAAAAATCCTATTTCCGCAATAGGTACTATAAAAAAACTTCCAAAAATGCCATGTTGGGGCACTCGCCATTATGCCATGTAGCCTATGTTAGCACTACCACTTGGGTGTTATGCCGAGGAATATCTCGAAGTTGATGCCTGGCATGGGGCGTGACAATACAGATAGATACTCCTCGTTGAAGAGGTTGTTGATGACGCCCTTAAGGGATATGTCTGCCCAGCGGAACGAGAAGCCCTTCTCCAACGATATGTTGCTCATGAAGTACTCGGGGAGCTTTCCTGTAAGCGATATGTCGTTCGACGACATGGTATACCTCTCGGAGTAGTAGCACCACTTGTAGAGGAACGACCAGCTGCGCCATGTGAGGCGCCCCGTGATTGTTGATGATAGCTCTGGAACGTAGGGCAGCTGCTTGCCTACGGATTGGTCAGCAGGGGTGCGTGGCTCACCCTCGTTGATGGATGGTGTCCATGAGAATGTGCCGTTTAGGCCGAGTTGTAACTCCTTGGTGATGGCTACGTTGAGGTCGGCCTTAACCTCTATGCCATAGGCGTGTACATCCTTGATGTTGTCGGGCGAGAAGAAGCCCTTGGTTGTGGGTAGCCATATAATCCAATCCTTGATGAAGGACTCGAACCATGTTGCCGAGCCGCTTAATGAGTATATGCCCTCCTTGCCTACGGCAAACGATATGCCTGCGTCATATGTCCAGCCACTCTCCTTCTTGAGGTCGGGGTTACCACCCGGCAGGAAGTATAGGTCGTTGAGTGTTGGGAAGCGGTAGTTGCGCGATAGTGATGCTTTGGCTATGATGTTGCCCCTCTTGGAGAGTACACCATCAAGGAAGAGGGCTGGGATTATGGGTGTCCACTCCTCGCCGAACATCTCCTCGCGGATGACGATGGATAGGCCCAAGCGATCTATTGGTCGCCACTTTGCCGACAGCGACCCTGATAGCTCGGGGCGTCCCTTGCGGTAGCCGACGATGGCCTTATTACCATCCTGGCGAACAATATTTTTATCCTCACTCTCAACGATATGCTGGTATAGCGATATGTTGGCCGTAAAGAGCCATTTGTTGCCTATGTAATACTCGCCATCCACCTGGCCGTAGATGGTGTTTATGCGGCTACGTGAACGTGTCATGTGCGCCATGGTGCCATTGCCCACATCGCGCTTGTAGTCGTATGCCATCCACGTATATATATATCCACCCTTGGCACTCATCTTCCAACTATCACGCAGGTGATCCCATGATAGCACTCCACGGAAGGTATTCTCGCGCTGTCTGTTGTCGAAGTCATCCTCGTCGCCATAGTCCACGGTGAGCATTGCCAATTCACGATTGGAGTTGATGTACCATGCATTTAGACCGAATCTATCGCCTCGGCCCGTATTGTAGTATGCCTCCTGAAGAATATGAAAATCCTTGTACGAGCCACTGCGGTTGTATTCCACAGGATAGTACTGGTCGATGATGTTCATATCCTCATCGTAGATGTTCTCCTTCTTATCGTGGTTGCGATATTTGTATTCGTTGGGTGAGGATGAATATACGAGGCGTGTGGATACCTGCCAGTTGTCGTTGCCATATGTGAGGCGTAGGAACTCGTCGAAGGTCTTAAAAGAGCCGATGCCCTGGATATATTGTAGACCAAAGCCTTGTTCCTGTGCCGGTTTTGTAGATAGCTTGATGGCGCCACCGAGACCTCCTCCCGTCTCGTTAACCGACGATGTGCCGTGCAGCAGCGAGGCGTCGTCGATGAAGTAGGAGGGTATCATCGAGAAGTCGGTCATGCCGAGCATTGGGTTATTTATCTTCATGCCATTCCACGATACCTGTGTGTGCGATGGCGAGGTGCCACGGAACGACACCGTAGAGAGTGTTGCGCGGCCATAGCTCTTTACGAAGATGGAGGTGTTGAAGGTGAGAACGTCGGCCATGGAGAGGGCTATGTTCTCCTTGAGGGCTATGGTGTCGAGTCGCGTCTGCTGCGTGCCTATATCCTTCATTGGGCGTTCGCCATAGACCGGTACCTCGGGGATGTCGATACCTCGAGTTGCCCAATCTTTGGTGTTGTACTCCTGTGCCAGCGTGGCATAGGGTATAAGCGCAATGCTCAATATTATTAACAGCCTAATCATCTGGTTAGTAGTTATTTCCAACAAAAGGCGCCGGGGATAATGCCAACATAGAAGCTGTCGAGGAGCTCCCTATCCTTCGAGTAGCGATATACCATGCCCTGCTGCACATAATCTATTGCATCGGCAATATATACATCGCCCGTGCGAGGACAGACGGTAAGGCCATAGTATAGCGTGCCGTTGTATGGTAGAAATGGGCGCACAGGCACTCTGTCGGCTGTTACATCCATCTCCCACACATCGTCATTGAGCCAATAGATTTTGTCCTTCGTGCCGTTGAGCTGCACCTCCGAGGGCCAGTCGCCGAAGTTGAACTTGAATTGCTGCTCAATGGTGAAGCTCTCGGCATCTATGCGATAGAGTGAGGGTGCCTCGTGGCCATAGGGCGAGCCCTCGTAGCCACCATCTGTAACAGTCCATAGTTTGTTGTTGCAGTCCATAACAAGCGAGGTGGGCTGTATGCCTACGACAAGCTCATCGACTACTTGGTCGGTTTCTGTGTCAATCTTGATGATGCGGTTTTGATACGACCAGCAGTTGACATAGAGATACTTACCATACTGTACCATCTGCTCCGTAGAACCCTGTTCCATCGTCATGTTTGGTATCTCTATATATCCCGTAACCTCGTAGCGCTTGGGGTTGACGATAAAGATGCGGTTATCCCATATCTGCGTGATGTAAGCCTTCTCGTCAGATATGAAGTGTATGTAGCGTGGCGATGTTAGGTTTGTGATGCGTCCCACCTCCTTGAAGGTGTTGATGTCGATGGCAAAGACGACGTGCGAGTTATTTACCACCACCCAGCCGATGTCATTGTGTATGGTCATCGACTGTGCTACATCGCCCAGCTTCATGGCATTGGCACGATAGAACACCTCGTTCTGCACACTCTTGGTCGTGGGGTCGTAGTAGGAGAGTGTGGCGTTGCCATACTGGAAGTTACCCTCGTTGCAGATAAAGAGACCCTCGCCTGATGCCGAGGTGTCGAAGCTCTCCTCCAGGCCATACTCCCACTTCATGCATGAGCATAGAGCAAGGAGCATTGCGACAAGCGCCATCCTAACACATCTCATTGTCATACTACTTTTTCATGTTATAGTCAAAGAAACCACAGACCTCGGTAGAGAGCTCACCCAACCAGCCACTCTTGGCATTGACACCCACCTGCACCTTCACGAAGTCTATATAGTCGAGGTGGATAGGCTCACACTCAAAGTCTATGGCATTCGAGATTTTGAAGTGGTTGGCATTGACCTCGCCCTCGGCATTATCATACTCGGTAAGGCGGTCCACAGGGCTAAAGTTATCGGCGTAGCCCCAGTCGTACTCTGCATTTACCCAGTATGAGCCATTACCCGAGGCATCGCGGTTACGCGGTTCAAGGCATGTACCTGTGAGAGTATAGCTATCCGCCTCAATCCAGAGTGGATAGTAGTAGTCCTGGCGGTGGAACTGCTTGAGGTAGTCCACCTCGCCATAGTTGCCAAGGTTGTCGGTCCACTGCACAGGCATCATAGGGCCCGCTGGGCGGTAGTAGGTCACCGAATAGTTCTGTATGGTCGTTGCCTTGCCCGTCTCCGAGCCTGCCAACTCATACCATGTATCATCGGGCTCGCCATTGCCATTCTCGTCCTGCATAACCCACACAATACCAGGCTCGGATGAGCCAGCAAACGAGTTGGCCTTAATGCCAAAGTCGTAGTCGCCAGAGTTGTCGATGCTGTGGTCGAAGCCCACGACGATATAGCCACCAAAGCCACCCAGCGACACCCAATTTTCATCTCTCATGCGCTTCTCGGCATAGGCAATAGCCGCCTCCATAGTTGTCTGCGTGCCATCGAAGCCGCCTGTCTTTAGCTCGTTGATAAACTGTCCAGGGGCTGGGGTATAATCGAATATCTTGTTCCACTCTGCCGTTGATGCTCCGTTCTGTGGGCGATAGAAAGCACCCTCCTCATAGACCGTAACAACGAACTTGCGAGTTAGGGTTATCTGCTGACCATCCCTCTCGGTGGTAGCCGTTGCCACGACACTATACTCACCCTGTGCCTCTGCCACAAATGTAAAAGACGCCTCGCCCGCAACTGATTCATTATCATCAATCTGCCATGTGTAGCTCACGCCATCCACATTGCTAACCGTTGAGGGGCTAATGCGCAACTTGCGACCCACTACAGTGTGGTAGGCCTCGAGCTCAAACTCCCAAACTACGGGCATATCCTCGGCACGAACAACCTCAATGTGTACCGAGTCGCTATGCTCGCCATCCTCATTCGATACCGTAGCGGTAATTGTGTAGCGACCAACAGCCTCTGCCTCAAAGATATATGACAACTCATTATCACACTGCAACGACTCGCCATTCATCGTCCACACGAGGTTCGTTGGAAGCGATGAATCGCTAATAGATGCATTAAGTCTAACCTCCGAACCCACAGCGACGGTCTGGTTTTTACCGCCGGCAATGGATACGATGGGACTCTCCAAAGCTACAACATCGATGCGTATCTCCTCGCTTTCCGAGCCTGTGTCGGCAGTTACGGTGAGCATGATGTAGTACTCGCCACACTCCTCGCGCATGAAGGTTAGCGATGGCTCGTTGCCAATGAGTCTGCCATCCATCTTCCAGCTGTAGGTGGCACCCTCGGCATTCTCATACGACGGTGCAATAATCACCTCGCGACCCACCTTCGTAGTATATACGCCAGTGTTACTATCGAGGTATATCTTTGGAGGCAAAGCAGTTGTAATCTCCTCGTCGATATTACACGACGAGGAGACCACAACCATCACACTTAAAATAATAAAATCTAAAACTCTTCTCATTATATCTTATTTCTCAAATCTCACTGCTACGTCATCGTAGGCGAAGTAGCCAGGGATGGTAAAGCCATACTTGCCGCCCATTTCGTCGGAGTAGAGGAAGTTGAAGCGTACCTTGGCTACTGCACCAAGACCACTCAAATCCCACTTCTGCCAATCTACGACCACATCCTCGCCCTGCACAAGGTATAGCTCCACCTCGCTGACAGGCTCGGCATAGGCATCGGCATCGATATCATCGAAGCCCTGCGCCACAATCTTCAGCCATGCATCCGCAGTCAAACCTGTCCAGTTGCCACCGAAGCTATTACCCGCCTCACTCTTAACGCCCATATATAGCTGATTGAGAGTGTAGTTGGTATTTGTAACATACATATGGTCTATCACGCGAGCCTCGCCATCGGCAAAGATAAGCTCTGGCAGGTTCTCCACATATGAGTAGAAATCCTTGTAGCCATAGTGTACCACGAAGTTGTCGCCCGAGTGTGGTGCTACGGGGATCATCATCTGGAGGTTGAACCAGCCGAGCATAGCGTCGTTGCCGGCATTCTCCGCGACATAGTCCTCACCATAATACTTCGCAATGTGCGCATCACGGTCCTCATCTGTAAAACCCTCGCCCCAGTAGTTCGAGATGGCGTGGCCACCACCCCAGAAGCAGTATGCGTAGTTGTCGGGGAAGGTGTGCATAAGCTCCGTATTGGCCTCATCCCACCATGTGTACATCGCCGACATGTAGTCGCCATACGTTAGTGGACCACCATACTGTGGGTCATCCACAAGGTCACTCCAAGTGGTAATCTCCACACCTGCATAGTCCAATGCATATGGCTCGAAGCGTGCATCCGCATCCTCGAAGGTCAAGATGCGCAACTCGTATGGGAGCTCCTCCTTTGGCTCAACAGCCCTCACACGAAGCTTCACGATAAGACTTTTACCCTTGTCCGATACTACAGTAATGGCAATCACGCCCTCCACATCGTAGTGACACATATCCTCTGCGGGTGCGGTCACAACAAGGATATTCTCGGCATAGGCAGCCCTCCATCCCTCGGGCGTATTAACCACATAATCAGCGATATTGTCAGCGTCAACCACAAACTCTGCGGTAGTGCCAAAGGCTATCTCTGCAACCTCGGGGGCATCGACAATTATAAACTTGGGCGCACTCTCATCGTAGCGTGTGAGGCGGAACTCTGTGCCATTGGCCAATGTGATAATCACATAGTCGGGATTCGAGGTGTCAACGGACTTAAATAACGAGTCGCCATTTGCACCATTTGTACCGTCATTACCATTTGCGCCATTCGCGCCATTCGCACCATCCTTACCCTCGGCTACGACACCTGTTGAAATCCAAGTCTCACCGCCATCGGTAGAGATTTCCCACTCCTTCGTTGCATCGTTAATACGCACCTGTGGAGCTATAGCATCCTCGCCATCGATACCATTCTCACCATTAGCACCATCCTCGCCATCGATACCATTTGCTCTAACACGTTCACCATCAACCAATAGCCACTCACCATCCATGGTCCAGTAGTAATTACCATCAGCATCCTGCTTCACCGAGATAACGGGGGCATTTGCGCCATTCGCACCATCCTTGCCACTCTTAATCTCGGCGGTGGTACCATCAGAGAATACAATAGTATATCCTTCTGCGGTAGGTGTCACCGACACGACATAGACATTTTTCTGCAGCGCGTTGACTATAGTCTGCAAAGTAACGATATCTTCGTTGGTCTTGATAACAGACTCTTCGAGCATATCAACTCGATCCTTCACACTCTCAATCTCTTTCCAGATTGCCTCATCGTCGTAGGAGCATCCTACCATTGCTGTTAGCGTAGCTACTACGCCAAGAGCCAAGCATAAAAACTTTCTCATAATGTTGTTGTTAAAAGGTCATTCTCCGTAAACTTTAACACAACGAGAAGGTGCTCAAAACCCACTTTCGGCTATGCTGCGATACTACTATGGTGGCTACAAAAGGTCTCTTGTGTCATGAGGCGACACTATGCACTAACCCTTTAAGCCCAAATATGTAATCCTTGAAATCATCAAGTCGCAGACCAGCCCATTCGCCGCAGGCACAATCTCGTTATAAACGCTTGGCAGGTCTTCTGACTCGTCTCATCCTACGATGCCTTCCCAGGGGTCGCACCCCCAGTGACAATGTGATGTCGTAGAACACTGTGAGACTCACAGCAGCGGGAACTGTCCGGGATTTTCACCCGATTCCCTTTTAATCTTTGTAGAGGCTATCCACCTCCTAAAGAACCAATGCTGATGCAAAGATACAAAAAAATCTATTCGGTGATACGCGTTAGAGAGATTTTTTTATATACCTATATATAAGAGAGGAGGTTATTCGCTACTGTGACGAATAACCTCCTTAAGAAGCTATATAGCTTGTGAGCTATAATCTATCTCCTTACTCTGCCTTCTTGATGTTAGGCAACTCAAGACCATAACCCTTCTTCTTATCCTCATGCTTGAGCATGAAACCGATGAAGAGGGCGATGACACCGAATGATGAGAAGATGACCATTGGCAATGTGTAGCCGCCTGTAGCATCGAGAACCTTACCGATGATTACTGGCACGAGCAACAAGCCCCAGTTCTGAATCCAGAAGATTACGCAGTATGCCGAGCCAAGGATGCGCTCATCGATAATCTTTGGTACTGATGGCCACAACGCTGCGGGTACAAGTGAGAATGATACGCCGAGGATGGCGATGATAGCCACAGCAAGAATCTTTGATGGGTACATAGGAAGAAGGTATGCGAAGCTTAGGTGGCAAGCAATCATGATGAGTGAGCCAACCATAAGGATAGATGCAGCCTTACCTACACGGTCGATGAAGGCACCAAGGAATGGTGTGAGGACCATGGCAAGGATTGGGAAGCAGCTGAAGAGCTGTGCACCATTATCTATGCCGAGGGTCTGGTTGAGGAAGTCGGGGGCGTAGCGCTGGAATGGGAAGATTGCCGAGTAGTAGAGTACGCAGAGCATGGCCACCAACCAGAACATCTTGCTTGAGAAGATCTTACCAAGGTCGCTGAACTTAAACTCCTCATCGTTAGACGACTCCTTGGTGAGCTCACCTGCAATCTCAAGCTGCTTGTCGAGCTGACGGTCCATGACTACGAAGATGAAGTAGAAGAGGAGTCCAATAGTGAGTAGGATAGCACCGAAGGCTACAGGCGCTGCGACATACTTGCCGAAGATGTCGTACACGAGTGGTGAGAGCCACATGGCAGCAAAGACACCAAGACGTGCGATAGACATCTCAAGACCCATGGCCATGGCCATCTCCTTGCCCTTGAACCACTTGGCAATAGCCTTTGATACTGTTGTGCCGGCCATCTCGCAACCACAACCAAAGATCATGAAACCGAGGCATGAGAGCTTTGCTGTGCCAGGGAGTGCCACCCACCATGAGCTGAGCCATGTCTCGAGGCCTGTGCCGATGAACATGTCACTCATGGCGTAGAACTTAATGCCTGCGCCGATAACCATCAGCGATGCCGAGAGAAGACCTGTGAAGCGGATGCCCATCTTGTCGAGGATGATACCCGCAAAGATGAGGAAGAGACAGAATACATTGAGGAAGTACTCCGATGCAGCATATGTACCGAAGGTGCTACTATCCCAGTTCAGAGCAGTCTCGAGCTGCTCCTTAAGTGGTGAGAGCATGTCCACAAACATGTAGGCGAAGAACATCATCAAGGAGATGAGGATCAACGCTGACCAGCGTACAAACGCCGAGTCATTAAGCTTACGTTGAATAGTTTGAGTCATAAATAGGTAATTTATTAAGTTTATAAAATTGTTGTTGCTTGGTCTGTTAGTACTCGCCAATGCGGAATTGGCGTAGCACCTCATATGCCGCCTCTATGCCCAGCTCACCAGCCTTCGACAGGTCGAGGCATCCCTTGCGCGTATCCTTCATGAATATCTGCACAAGACCACGGTTGTAGTATGCCTCACCGAGGTTGGGCTCGAGTTCTATGGCACGTGTGTAGTCGTCATATGCCTCTGGCAGCTTGCCCGATATGGCCATTAGATTTGCCCTATTGTAGTATGCCTCGGCAAAGTCGGGGTATAGCTTGATGGCCTTGTTTATATCCTCTATAGCCTCGTCGTAGCTGTATGTGCGTGTGCCGCTGTTATGCAGGCGCTTCGCTGGGTCGCTATCGAGGGTTATATTCTGGTACGAGTTGTCGATAGAGGATATGAAGTCTATCATCTCGGCACGTGTCGTTGCACGGTTTATGTAGAGGAATGGGTTTGTGGGGTTAAGCTGTATGGCCTCGGTGAAGGTGTTCACAGCATTCGTATACTGCTTAATCAGCGACTGGCTTATGCCTCGCTGGAAGAGTATCTCCCATGTCGCCTCATTAGTGTTGTGGAGCCTCTGGGCGAGTGTGCGGTCTATGGTGAACAACGTGACGGGGTCGAGGTTGCTCATGCGGCAGTCGAGGTATAGGTTGTCGTTGCCGAGGTGTGCGCGGAAGTCCTTTATGCGCTGTGTCCCCAGGCGGCGTGCTCGGCGGTCTGTAGCATCATCCTCGCTGTTGAGCAGCGTGAAGCGGAACATAGGTATCAGCGTCAGGCCATTATCTCCCGCCTGTGTTACTGTCGATGCTATACGTTCGAAGTTACGTTCAAGGAGTGTGCTCTCGAACGACAGCAGACGGTCGAAGCGCTGCGTGGTGTCGGCATATATCGAGTATGTTGAGTCCTGCAGTCGTGTGCGGTACTCGGCAATCTTACGCTGTGCGGTACGTTCGTCACTCTTGGCACCCTCCATGTCGTGCTTTGCGCGGCGTAGCACGCCACGACCTATGTAGGCATTCGCAAAGTCAGGATATAGCTCTATGGCACGTGTGTAGTCCTCAATGGCGGCGTCTATGTCGCCGAGGCGTGTGTGTAGCATCGCACGGTTGTAGTATACAAGCACATTGTCTGGCGAGTATCGCGCCACGCTGTTGAAGTCCTCCAGCGCACGGTTGTAGTCGCCAATCTCGGTGCGCACGATGGCGCGGTTGAAGTAGCCTAACGAGCTTGTTGAGTCGAGCTCTATGACTCTGTCGAAGTCGCGCAACGACAGCATAGGGTTATTCAAGTAGTTGTGTGTGAGTGCGCGGTTGAAGTATCCGGCGAGGAATGTAGAGTCGCACGCCACAGCCATGTCGAAGTCGGCACGTGCCTCCTCGTATCGTTCCTGGGCCATATATAGGGCGCCACGACGGTTGTAGCCATCGGGGTCCTCGCGGTTAGTGCGTATGGCGGTGTTGAAGTTGTCGTATGCCCGTGCCGTATCCTTGAGATATAGGTAGCTTGTGCCACGGTTTATGTATGCGGCAACATGGCGTTTCTCGTAGCGTATAAACTTGTCGAAGTCGGCAATGGCGGCCTCAAACTGCTGGTTTAGTAGTCGTGTGACGCCACGGCTGTAGTATGGGTCGGGGAGGTCGGGGCGTAGTTCTATGGCCTGCTGGAAGTCGTTCAGTGCATCGTCATAGTTGCCCAGGCGTGAACGTGTAATGGCACGATAGTAGAAGGCACCTGTGAATACGGGATTTAGCTCCACGGCAAGCGTGAAGTCGGCATCGGCACCCAACAGGTCGTCCATGTTGTATTTGGCAATACCACGCAAGAAGTAGGCGTCGAAGTCACTATTGTCGTGGCGTAGCAGCACGTTGAGTACATCTATAGCTTCACGATACTTGCTGTCTACCATGCACTGCTGTCCCACCCAGTAGATGTAGTTGCGGTTATATTGTGCCGCAACCCTCTCGGGAAGTGTCAGTGCCAGAAGCAAGAGTATGACAAGTATAGCCCTCCTCATCGTCGGTTGTTTAGGTAGCAAACGCGTGTAATATCGTTTTTATTACTCTAATTCGTAGCCAAAGCGCTTGAGCTGGCTGTCGTTGTTGCGCCAATCCTCGTTAACCTTGACATATAGCTCGAGGAATACGCGCTTGCCGAGGAAGGCCTCGAGGTCGTGGCGTGCAGCCTGTCCCACACGCTTTAGGCGTTCGCCCTTATGGCCTATGACTATGCCCTTCTGTGAGGTGCGTGCCACATATATCGTTGCCGAGATACGGTCTATCGTAGGCTCCTCCTTGTAGCTCTCGATGGCAATCTCACACGAGTAGGGTATCTCCTTATCGTAATTTAGGAGTATCTTCTCGCGTATTATCTCCGAGGCGAAGAAGCGCAATGTCTTATCTGTGAGGGTATCCTTGGGGTAGAATGCCTCACCCTCGGGCAGACGTTCGAGGATAAGGTTGAAGACACCCTCCACGTTGAAGTTCTCCTTTGCCGAGCATGGCGCTATGATGGCGTCGGGTAGTAGCGCCTGCCACTTATCGACAAGGGCTGTTAGCTTCTCGGGTGTTGTGAGGTCCACCTTGTTGATGACGACAATCGTAGGTATGCCCGCAAGGCGCACCTTCTCGATGATGTCGGCAGAACGGTCGCTATCTTCAACAGTATCGGTGACATATAGCAGCACATCGGCATCTGTTATTGCGCCACGCACAAACTTCATCATCTTCTCCTGAAGCTTATAGTTTGGCTTGAGGATGCCGGGGGTGTCGGAGTAGACAATCTGGAAGTCGTCGCCATTTACTATGCCCATGATACGATGACGTGTTGTCTGCGCCTTTGATGTTATGATCGATAGTTTCTCGCCTACGAGCTGATTCATAAGCGTCGATTTTCCGACATTGGGGTTGCCGATGATATTTACAAAGCCACTACGATGTGCCATAATACTATTATGTTAAAATACGCACAAAGATACAAAATTTATTATAAATATGGTATAGGTGGAGATATTAAAGCATAAAATGGCGTTTAGCGAGATGCTTTGGCCGTAGATAGATATTTTTTTTCATCCAGATGAAACAAATATAGGGGGTGGTGCGTATATCTATTCGTAAATTGGAACGGAAGTTGTAAGAAGTAAAAATTTTTTATGCGTCAATTAAAGATTACCAAGTCGATCACCAACCGTGAGAGTGCGTCGTTGGATAAGTATCTTCAGGAGATCGGCAAGGAGGAACTCATCTCCGTAGAGGAGGAGGTAGAACTCGCCCAAAGAATTAAGAAGGGAGACCAGGAGGCTCTCGAAAAACTCACAAAGGCTAACCTACGTTTCGTTGTATCTGTGGCAAAGCAGTACCAGAATCAGGGTTTGAGCCTTCCAGACCTTATCAACGAGGGTAACCTCGGTCTTATTAAGGCTGCCGAGAAGTTCGATGAGACACGTGGTTTCAAGTTTATCTCGTATGCCGTATGGTGGATTCGTCAGTCTATCTTGCAGGCTCTTGCCGAGCAGTCGCGTATCGTGCGTCTGCCACTCAACCAGGTAGGCTCACTAAATAAGATAAACAAGGCCTTTGCTCGCTTCGAGCAGGAGCACGAACGTACTCCCTCTGCCGAGGAGCTTGCTAACGAGCTCGAGTTGCCAAAGGAGAAGGTTACCGACACGTTGCGTGTTGCGGGTCGTCACATATCTGTGGATGCTCCATTCGCTGATGGTGAGGATAATAGCCTCTTGGATGTGCTTGTCAACACCGACTCTCCAAATGCCGACCGAGGACTTATCAATGAGTCGTTGGCAACAGAGGTGGAACGTGCTCTCGAGATACTCACTGACCGTGAGGGTGACATCATCCGTTACTTCTTCGGTATCGGTTGCTCGGAGATGACTCTCGAGGAGATAGGCGAGAAGTTTGACCTCACACGTGAACGTGTGCGTCAGATTAAGGAGAAGGCTATTCGTAAGCTCCGTCAGTCATCACGCAGCAGTGTACTCAAGTCTTATCTTGGATAACAGTGCTAATCATACTGAAAAAGGTGGTGTCTTGATGACATCACCTTTTCTGTTTTTGTAGGGTCGTTGCTCTAAAAGTGGCTGAAGCCGCGGAGCTCTATGTCGCTGGGTGTGCCATCCTCCAACCATACGAGGTCGCTGCCCTCGGTGATGCGGCCTATGGCAGTTAGAGGGGTGCCTGTGGCCGTGGTGAAGGCCTCTGCAATGGTCTCGAAGTGCTCCTTGGCGATGGAGAGTAGCAGCTCATAGTCCTCGCCTCCTGTCGTGGCAAAGCGTATGTCGTAGTCGGTGGGTATTAGCCTGATATCTATCTCGGCGCCCACGCCCGAGGACTCCATGATGTGTCGTATGTCGGAGGCTATGCCATCCGAGATATCCATCATGGCGTGTACCTCCTCCCTGCCACCGAGCCATGCACCCTCCCTTATGCGTGCCTGTGCTATGCGGTGCGCCTTTGCGGCTGTGGTGTTAAGGTCGCCAAACATGATGTCTACAAGACCCTTTGATGATGTGCCGAGCTTGCCTGTAACGCATACCACGTCACCGACCTGTGCGGCACTGCGGCGCTTTATGTTCTGCTTTGGGGCACGACCTATGGCCACTACGTTTATGGCTATCTTGTCGCGTGATGCTGTGGTGTCGCCACCCACGAGGGCCATGCCATGCTTGCTGCTCGCCTCGTGGTAGCCGCGCATAAAACCCTCCATCCACTCGCCCTGTGCTGTCTCGGGCAGCGAGAGACTCAAGAGTGTGGCAATAGGTGTTGCGCCCATCGCTGCCACATCACTAATGTTTACCATGAGGCTCTTGTGTCCTATCTCCTCGGCAGAGGATGCAGAACGAAGGAAGTGTACATCCTCGATGAGCATGTCGGTGCTTATTACAAGGGCGTCATCACCCATGTCGAGCACCGTGCAGTCGTCGCCAATAGGCTCAAAGCCGTTATGTGGTAGTGTGGCGAACATCTTGGCTATGTCGCCTATGAATGAGAATTCTGACTTTTTCATGCCACAAAGATAGTTACATATAGATATAAAAACAAATCGGAGTACAGCGATGCACTCCGATTTGTCATTTATGATTTAGACTATTAGTTAAGCTGTATGCGGTATGCGGCACGCACGCTGAACTTTTTGGTCTTTTGTGGATCGAGGCACACAATGCTATCTGTCATAAAGGCAACAACCTCAATTATATCTGTTGATGTCTCGTTCGATGACATGTAGTAGTCCTCGCTTATCGCTGTACCACCATTGTCTGTGATAGTCTTGTTAAATGCCTTCATCGCCTCGCTTTCATAGTTGTGTGTGCCACCACTTGCGGCATCCCACAACCAATGTAACTCTGTTGCTGATGGCATGAACCATCCCTCGCCATGCTCGATGCACCACTTGAAGGCTGGGTAGTTGTTGATATCCTGACCACCGCGGTTAGGGTGGAAGAGGTCTTCTGTCATCCATGCACCGTTACTAATATGGTTGTAACTGCAATCTACATTTATCGTAGACCACTGTAGGTACTCCTCATCCAATGATACAAGGTAGCACCATGTGTTGCCATAATTATCGGTCTTGATGGCAAAGGCGATACCCTTTGAGCCACTCATCTCGTAGACCTTACCTATCTCGTAGTCACCAACAACAGCTGGGTCGTATACGTCGATGCTCACGGTGTTAGAACGCTGGTTGTTGTAGAGGGCATAGATGTCGTATGTGCCTACTGTTGTAGAGCTAAATACGCCACCCTCAATCACGTTACCCTTTGTATCCCTAATCTCGCATGTGGCAGTTACATCCTCCTCGCCGTAGAGAACAGTGAATGTTGCGCTATCTACGCCATCCGATGCGATACGATACTTCGATGTTGTGATTGTGAGACTCTTCTGTGTAGGAGTGTTGGCCACGGCGGTGATAGCAACCTGCTGCGAACGCTGCTCGCCATACTCCGCAACGAAGGTGTAGACACCCTCGGTCGTTGTGGTGAAGGTGTTACCCTCAAGGTTGGTATTCGACGAGAGCTCGATGATTGTTGACTCGGCAGTCTTATCCTGGCCATCGACAGTTACGGTGAAGGTCACCTTATCTGTTCCATCGGCAGTAAACTCGGTCTTATCGACCTCAAGCTCCACGTTTGATGTTGTCGCGGTGGCAGTTATTGTCACAGTCTCTGATGTGAAGTTCTTGTATGCTGCCTTAAAGCGGTACTCACCAGCAGTTGTTGTTTTGAAGGTGCTGCCAGCAAGTGTGCTATTGTCGTTGAGTACGATGATGCTTACATCCTTTGTTGTCACAACACCATCTACCGTAACCTCGAAGGTCACGCTGTCGGTGCCGTCAGCCACTATCTCAAGCTTATTGGCTGTGAGCCTCACCACTGCATCCTGCTGTGGCTGTTCCTCAACACCCTCGCAAGCGGTGATGCCTGCGAGGAGAGAGAACATGGCTAATATGTTAAAAAACCTCTTCATATGCCTTTACTCTGCTTTATCGAACAATGATGGCTCTACACGTACTGCAAACTGTGTAGGTGTATTCTCGTCATTGAGAGCCTCGAAGAAGAATACATAGTCCTCCTTGTCTACTTCAGGGAATGATATCACAGCGCCATCGGCACTCTTTGCTGCTGCCAGTGTGTCAGCTGATACAGATGTGCGGAACATGAAGAATGCCTGAATCTGTGACCAGTCGTTTGGATCCCAGAACTTTGCAAAGTCGTAGTTGTTCCAAAGCTGTGCACCAACCTTGAGGTCTGTAGCGTTATCGTTAGTCTTAACGACAAACTGAACGTTGTACTTGAAGCCCTCCTTCTTGATAACAGGCTCTGATACCTCCAATGTAGCCTCTGCACCTGCTGTAGGAGCCTTTGTCTTGAACTCAATAGGCACATAGTTGTAGTCATAAACATCTGTTGGGTCTGTTGCTCCTGGATCCATGTAGAAGAGTACGAGGACATACTCGGAGTCGTTCGTCAATGGCTCGTAGTTGATTATTGTTGAAGCGCCTGTCTGGCCGATGTACTCGTTGATGAAGGTGTGGAAGTCGTAGCCCTGCTCCACGCCAATGTTCTGCAATGCCCAGTAGCTACGCATAACGATGCTTGAGCTACCCTCTGATGCGAGTGTGCTGTCGTAGCTTGACTTTGTCCAGAAGTAGTATGCCCAGAATGACTCCTCACCCTTTGCAGGTACCACATCTACTGACATGCCCTTTGTTGTTGTCTTGAGGTTGCTGTAAGTGAACAATGAGTTAGGGTCTACTGGTGCAGCGTCAGGAGTAGAGAACTCGTAGCGGAAGAGACGTACGTCCTCCTCCATGTTGTGTACTGCCTCCCAGTTCTCGAAGTTAAAGGCAACAGCAATATAGTTCATCTTTGGGCTCAATGAGCAGTTGATGGTTGTGTCGCCCCATGTGATATAGTCGCCACTATTTGGGTTCTCGATGATGTACTCAAAAATCTGGAAGTCATCGTTGTAGATGCCCATTGCGTCGAGCTCCATCTTTGTGATGACACGGAAGTAGTAGCGGTTTGCTGTTGAGCTTGGCTTTGCAACGGCTGTTGCAGAGTATGCAGTGATGTCGTTAACCTCGATGTCTACGTCGAACTCTACGCTTGGCACAGGCTCCTCTTTAGCTGTTGTGGTAACAACCTTTCTTACAACCTCGTCTGTAGCGCCATACATAAAGGCGATGACACAGTACTCTGTTTGCTCCTTGAGGTTGTCTGCGCTGATAATCTGCTCGCCATTGTACATGGTGAATGTCTGGAGGTAGTTATTGATGATTGCTGAATCATTCAAGCTCTCCACCTCACTGTTGAGAACGATGCCTGCGAAGTACTTTGCTGACTTGTCGGCAGGTGTGATAGTAGCCTTGATAGTGTTGCTATTTGCCACTACATCAGTGAGTGTAAGGTCTTTGTTGCCATCGACACCTGGCTTGTCGTTAGGCTGGCATCCCACCGCAAAAAGTGTTGCAAGCACGATGCTCAAGATAGAAAACAGTTTTCTCATAGACTGAAAATAAATAAATTAAGTTAGTATTTCGTGTTGTTTGCGAGGCCCACGCCCCACTTATCTATATTTCTATGCGGGCAAATATACGAAAACATTTTCGTTCGGCAAAGCTATGGTCGCTAAATGTCATATTATTTATTATTTTTTTAACATTTATATTTGGTTTTTATCATATTTTTCTGTAAATTTGTCTACCCAATACAAAATAAATTGATTAAAGCCTCCGTTAATTGTTAAACAGGATAAGAATCAAGATGTAAAGACGATGAATCAGAAGACCCAGCGCCTTTCGTACATTAGGAAAATTATTCGTGCGGAGTATATATCTTCGCAGGAAGAGCTTATAACACGCCTCGAGGAGTGTGGTATTACCGTTACACAATCTACATTGTCGCGCGACCTAAAGTTTATGCATGTTGCCAAGGTGCCACACAAGGAGAAGGGGTACATATACGTGTTGCCTAACGGTCAGCATGGTGACCATGCAGTGTCGTCAAATATAAGCGACAATATCCTCGATATCGCCTTCTCTCGCAATCTGTGTGTCATCTCCACAAAGCCTGGCTATGCAAGTGCAATATCTGTGCCCATTGATAGCCGTGGTATAAGCGAGGTGCTCGGCACCATTGCTGGTGATAATACCATCCTTCTTGTGCTCCGCGAGGACTTTGATATGGATTTGCTCATGGGGCAGCTCTATGACCTTTTCCCTGCTTTGAAGCATTTGTAATAGACGGTAGTTTAGTATACTATACAAATAAGGGTTGTTCACCGATTAGGCGAACAACCCTTATTTGTGCTTTGACACGAACTATCCTATGGTGTGCATGCGTACCGATGCCTTGATGAGGGCAATGGCACGTATACGACTTATCTCTATCTCTTTGTCGGCATGGTGCTGATTCTGGCTCACAAGGCGCACATAACCCTCATGCTCCGACTTCTGAACATACTTCACGGTGATGTACTCCTCGCCATCGATGTCGATAGATAGTAGGTACATATCGCCCCAGAATACGTCACGCACGTCGTTAAGCTGCTTGTAGAGGATTATGTCTCCACTCTTGAGTAGCGGATACATCGAGTCGCCCACAACGTATATGGCACCATCGCACTTCGGTAGGTTGGGGATGTGGATGAAGTTGACGGGCTTGGCTGTTGATGTCTCGGAGAAGAGGGGTACGAGTCCTGCTGTGCCCTCGATAGAGTATAGTGGCACACTCTGTAGTGGTAGCGACTTGTCTGTGCGGTGTGTGTAGGGCGTAAAATCTGGCTCTGCATTAAAGATTTTGCCCTTGCCTGTCTCTATCCACTCTGGGTTAACGTTAAAATCTTGAACAAAGATATTCTTGTTGCGTGTCGATAGTCCCGCCTTGCCTGTCTCAATCATCGAGAGGGCAGCCTTTCCTATTCCAAGATGTTGAGCTAATTGCTCTTGCGTCATATTAAGCTCTTTTCGCATAAGTCTTATGCGTTCCCCAATTGTGCTCATATAAGAAAATGTTATATTAAATAATTGTACAAATCTATTGACAAGGTAAATATTTGAATGTATATTTGCAGTGCAAAGTTAAGCAATTTATTTGACTGTGCAAATTTTGACCTTGTTTTTTAATAAATAAACCTACGAAAATCAATTATGTACGAAACGACAACAAAAATTTACTTTAGGATTGCCGAAGACCTACTCGCGAGAATTGGTACAGGCGACTTCTTCTCTGGCGTGGTGATGGCGTTTGATGAGGATGAGGGTGTGGAGTGTAGACTGATATGCACGGTGGTGGTGCATCGTGCCGAGAGAGTGAACGGCCGCTGGGGCATACGACCCATAGAACGTGTGCTGCCGGTGTGGTGGGAGATGAGGAGCTATCGAGATGGTGTGGAGATAGATAATGACTTCTCGTTCGGAGAGTTGGACTTAACGGGAGGCGATGATGTGTGGTGCTATGAAGAGTAGTGGTGGTGAGGTTGTCTCAACTGCTGGGGTGGTGCCCACGTTTGAGGAGTTTGCGGGGTGTGTATATCCTTTTTTGGAGTTTACGCCATTTCATAAGATGTACTATGCCATTCTTGAGGCCTATGCTGTGGGGCGAATATCGAAGCTCATTGTCTCGGTGCCGCCACAGCATGGCAAGAGTGTGGGAGCAACGACGCTACTGCCAGCCTATATGCTTGGCATTGACCCAAATATGCGTATTGCCATAGCCTCTTATTCGGGTACGTTGGCCTCGAAGTTTAACCGTCGTGTGCAGCGAATAATCGAGTCGAGGGAGTATGCCGAGATATTTCCCGAGACGACGATTAAGTGTGGCACGAAGCCCGCGGGTTATATACGCACGTCGGATGAGGTGGAGATAGTGGGGTATAAGGGTGAACTTATAAGTGTGGGACGTGAGGGCTCGCTGACAGGAAACCGTGTTGACTGCTTCATCCTTGATGACCTCTATAAGGATGCTATGGAGGCGCAGTCACCTGTTGTGCGCGATAACTGTTGGGAGTGGTATACATCGGTAGTAAGAACGCGTATGCACAACACGTCGCGCGAACTCATTGTCTTCACGCGCTGGCATGAGGATGACCTCATAGGTGTTCTCTGCCGCACCGAGCCCTGTAGGGAGCTTCGTTCCATGGCAGATATTGATGCTGTGCGCCCCGATGAGTGGCTTGTGTTAAACTTCGAGGCGCTAAAGTCCTCTCCACCTACGGATATAGATCCGCGAGGTGTGGGCGAGGCGTTGTGGCCCGAGCAGCAGAGTGTCGAGTTGCTGGAGGCGAAGCGCCGTCTCGACCCTGTGCGCTTTGAGGCTATGTATCAGGGACATCCCTCCTCGCGTGAGGGCCTGCTCTATGGCGATGGCTTTAGGGAGTATGCCATGTTGCCGCGCGACATTGTCACGAGGGCGTGTTATGTCGACACGGCAGATGTGGGCGATGACTACCTATGTGCTGTTGCCTATGCTGTCGATACCGATGGGGTGATATATGTCACCGACGTGGTGTACTCGCGTGATGCTATGGAGCATACCGAGCCTTTGGTTGCGGCGATGCTTGTCAAGGAGGATGTAAGGCGTGCATATGTCGAGAGTAATAATGGTGGTAGGGGCTTTGCTCGTGCTCTCCAGCGTCTTGCGCCACGCATACGCGTAGAGTGGTTCCATCAGAGTGGTAATAAGGAGGCGCGCATACTCTCCAACTCCGCCACCGTGCTCCATATGGTGCGTATGCCCGAGGGGTGGGCTGTGCGCTGGCCAGAGTTTTATATGCACCTTACCACCTATCGCCGCCTCTTCCGTGCTAACCGTCATGACGACGCTGCCGATGTGCTCACGGGTATTGTGGAGAGGGAGGTGCATGACGAGGATTCGGGACGTTGGCAGAAGGCGCGGTTTATATAGTCGGCCATAGGAATATCGTCTTTTTGGTAGGGCCATGTTGTGGGTGATATGTTCAAAATTGGCTTATTATCCATGTTGTGGTATTGCTGGGTTGTATGGTTGTAGTTGGCCTAAATATATGACCCAATGGTAAATTTTGGCGTGGAGTATTTATGTGTATATGGTGCTTGTATATAGTGTGTTATGTGGGGTGCGGGGTGTGGGTTGTGAGAAAAAGATTAAAAAAAAACTATGAAGGCATATCTAATTAGGTTTTTTTTGTATCTTTGCGTACAATATATATACGCAGGTATATAGTTTGTAGATTTTTTGTATGCTTGGTATGCGGTGCAGATGGCTCGTCTATACTACAATTCTGGGCATATGGGGTTTATTAACTACTAATACTTTTTTGCTTAATGGTGAACTCAAATTACATCATCGAGATTTCGAATATCACCAAGACTTTTCCTGATAAGGTGGTCCTCGACGATGTCAGTTTGTCTGTACGAAAGGGTGAATTCCTTACCATTCTCGGACCTTCGGGTTGCGGTAAGACTACGTTGTTGCGCCTATTGGCGGGCTTTAACTCGGCTACGAGTGGCGAGATAACAATCGGTGGTGAGCAGATGACAGGCGTGCCTCCCCACCTCCGTCCAGTAAATACGGTATTCCAGCGTTATGCCCTCTTTCCCAATTACAATGTTTACGATAACATCGCCTTTGGTCTAAAGCTTCAGAAGGTCGATAAGCGCGAGATAGAGCAGCGTGTTAAGCGTGCCCTCAAGATGGTGGGCATGACCGACTATGAGCATCGCGATGTGCAGTCACTCTCGGGTGGCCAGCAGCAGCGTGTGGCCATAGCGCGTGCCATTGTCAACCGCCCACAGGTGTTGCTTCTGGATGAGCCTCTGGCGGCCCTCGACCTCAAGATGCGTAAGGATATGCAGATGGAGCTCAAGGAGATGCACCGTTCTTTGGGCATCACCTTCGTCTATGTGACACACGACCAGGAGGAGGCACTCACACTCTCGGATACTATTGTTGTGATGAACGAGGGTAAGATACAGCAGATAGGCTCACCTACGGATATATACAACGAGCCATGTAACGCCTTTGTTGCCGACTTCATCGGTGAGAGTAACATCTTGAATGCTGTGATGGTCAAGGATCGCCTTGTGCGCTTCATGGATAAGGAGTTTGAGTGTATTGATGAGGGCTTTGGTGAGAATACACCTGTAGATGTTGTTGTGCGCCCCGAGGATGTATATATCATCCGTAATGCCGAGGCTGCGATGTTCCACGGCAAGGTGCGTTCGTGCATCTTCAAGGGTGTGCATTATGAGATGTTTGTCGACACACCTGATGGCTATGAGATACAGATTCAGGACTACAACGCCTTCGAGCCTGGCACGGAGGTGGGCATGATGATTAAGCCTGCCGACATACATGTCATGCGCAAGGAGCGCACGGAGAACCATGTTGAGGGTACGCTTGTTGATGCTACACATGTCGAGATTCTTGGCGAGACCTTCGAGTGCTCGGCTGTTGAGGGCATCGAGGCGGGCGAGAGTGTAGATGTAGCCTTTGACTTTGCGGCCGTGGAACTCACCGACGACCCAGATGATGGTGTGTCGTGGGGTACTATACGCTTCATCCTCTATAAGGGTGACCGCTACCACCTCACCGTGCGTACTGACGAGGGTGAGAACATCTATGTCGACACGCACGATGTGTGGGAGGACCTCGACGAGGTGGGCATTAAGATCTCGCCATGTGCACTACGTGTGACAAAGCTACATAAGTAGTCGTATAAAGCATATTATGTGAAACCTGTGGGGTTCATGCTAACCCTACCGTTGCACTTGAATATTAAATGAGAAACGTGATAAAATTCATCTCTCGTAGGCGTAGCTGGAGTCTGCCATATGTCCTGTTCATGGCGGTGTTCATCGTCGTGCCTCTTGTGCTTATCATGCTCTACGCCTTCCAGGCCAAGGGTGGCGGCTTCTCGTTGGAGAACTTCGAGAGGTTCATTAACCAGCCCGAGGCGGCAAATACCTTCATCTACTCTATAGGCATAGCTCTGATCACAACGCTGATATGTCTTGTGTTGGGCTACCCCGCGGCCTATATCCTCTCGCGCCTTAAGCCTTCGAATGCGAGCCTTGTTGTCATGCTCTTCATCTTGCCGATGTGGATAAACGTGCTTGTGCGCACGCTGGCTACGGTGGCTCTCTTCGACTTCCTCACACTACCCTTGGGTGAGGGTGCGCTGATATTTGGTATGGTCTATAACTTCTTGCCATTCATGATATATCCCATCTATAATGTGCTTCAGAAGATGGACCACTCGCTTATCGAGGCTGCCGAGGACCTCGGCGCCACACCACGCCAGGTATTCACACGTGTGGTGTTGCCGCTATCTGTGCCGGGCATCGTTAGTGGCATCATGATGGTGTTTATGCCTACGATATCTACCTTCGCCATCTCGGAGCTGCTGACGATGAACAACATCAAGCTCTTCGGTACAACCATCCAGGAGAACATCAACAACGGCATGTGGCACTATGGCGCTGCACTGTCGCTAATAATGCTTGTGATTATCGGTATAACATCTCTCTTCTCTGACAGCTCGTCGGAGGAGGGTGCTAATGAGGGAGGATTACTATAATGAAGAAGGTTTTCTCTACTACATACCTCATCGCCCTCTTGGTGATGCTCTATGCCCCTATCGTCATCATCGCCATCTTCTCGTTCACCGAGTCGAAGGTGCTGGGCAACTGGACAGGCTTCTCTACGGAGCTCTATGAGTCGTTGTTCTCGGGAGGTGTTAATAGCTCGCTTGTTGATGCCATCAAGAACACCTTTGTTATCGCCCTTGTTGCGGCTACGGCATCTACGGCCCTTGGCACCGTGGCGGCCATAGGTATCAACGACCTGCGCTACCGCAAGCGTCGTGTTGTTAACTTCGTGAACAATATACCTATCCTTAACCCAGATATCATCACGGGTATATCGTTGTTCCTGCTCTTCATCTCGTTAGGTGTGACACAGGGATATACTACGGTGATACTCGCGCATATAACCTTCTGTACGCCCTATGTGGTGTTGAGTGTCATGCCGCGCCTCACGCAGATGAATCCTAACATCTACGAGGCGGCCCTTGACCTCGGTGCTACGCCACTGCAGGCCATACGTCGTGTTATCATCCCCGAGATTCGTCCAGGTATGATCTCGGGCTTCATCCTGGCCTTCACACTCTCTATCGATGACTTTGCGGTGACAATCTTCACCAACGGTACTGACGGCCTGGAGACCCTTTCGACATATATCTATGCCGATGCACGTAAGGGTGGTCTCACGCCCGAGCTACGTGCCCTATCTACCATAATCCTCGTTGTGGTGCTCGTCTTGCTCATCGTGGTTAACTACCGAGCACGCCGCCAGGCACGCCGTGCCGAGGCACTACATGATGAGGCTAACTTCAAAAAACAGGCACGCCGATGAGACGTCTATTATATAATGTAGTGTGTGTCGTTGCTGTGCTATGTGCCGCAACGCTTATGTCATGCTCTGCCAACGATGAGCGCATGGAGATCCTTAAGGTCTATAACTGGGGTGACTATATCGATGAGGACCTCATCACCGAGTTTGAGGAGTGGTATGAGGAGCAGACGGGTGAGAGTGTTGAGGTTATATACCAGACATTCGACATCAACGAGGTGATGCTCGCCAAGATTGAGAATGGCGAGGCCGACTTCGACGTTGTATGCCCCTCGGAGTATATCATAGAACGTATGATGCGTAACGATATGCTTCTTCCCATCCTCACACCCGAGTTTGAGGCGGAGATAGATGCTGCGGGCATCAACTACTTCGACTGCGTGTCGCCATATATCAAGGAGCAGTTCTCGCTGCTTGAGGCTCCCGCGGGCTGCGACCCTAACGACTACTCGGTAGGTTATATGTGGGGTACTACGGGTATCCTTTATAACGAGGCATATGTCACCGCCGAGGAGGCGTCGTCGTGGGACTTGATGTTCGACCAGCGCCTTCGTGATAAGATATTTGTCAAGGATGCCTTCCGTGATGTATACTCCCCTATGCTCATCTATGCCAAGACCCTCGAGGCGCGTGCTGCGGGTCTTATCGGCGAGGATGAGAATATAGGCATTGAGACTATCCGTGAGCTTATGTACGACTCGTCGGATGAGTCTATAGCACTTGTTGAGAGCTACCTTAAGCGCATGAAGGATCTCGTTGCGGGCTGGGAGGCCGACTTCGGTAAGGAGATGATGACGCAGGAGAAGGCGTGGATAAACCTTATGTGGAGTGGAGATGCTGTGTGGGCTATTGAGGAGGCCGCAGAGGTGGGTGTATCCCTTGGTTATACTGTGCCTGTGGAGGGTAGTGTTGTGTGGTTCGACGGATGGGTTATTCCCAAGTATGCACGTAACCTACGCGCTGCGCGCTACTTCATAGACTATATGTGTATGCCCGAGAATGCCATCCGTAATATGGATGCTACGGGATATGTGAGTGTTGTGGCTACACAGGAGGTCTTCGATGCACTTGAGGACCTATGCTATGGTGATGTCGAGGTGTGCGACTTGAGTTACCTCTTTGTCGATAGCGATGGTATGCCCATCGAGGGCTCTGATAGTGTCCTTGTGGACCCTGTTCTCTATCCTGACCGTTCTGTTATCGACCGCTGTGGCGTCATGCACGACTCGGGTGATAGGACAGATAAGATGCTCGAGATGTGGTCGCGTGTTAAGGGCGATAACCTATCTACTGGTATGCTCGTGGGCATAATACTCTTCTTCTCGCTGCTCTTCGTGTGGGGTATATGGCGTAAGGTGGATGCCTACCGTAGGCGTCAGAACCTCAAGAAGCGTCGTCGCCACCATGCAGACCGTAAGAGGGCATAATAGTAATGCTTCATTATAACTAACCTAATAATATTATTGAGATGACAAGAAAGGTATACCTTCTCCTTGCCGCTATGATGCTCGCCATAGGTGTCGAGGCATCATCGTTCACCGCTGATACTACAACACCTATGCCTGAAGTTGCTCCCTTGAGTGTGGAGGATGAAGATGAGGATGATGATGATTGGGAGTTCTGGTGGAGTGCAGGCTTCGACTTAACATCTAACTATATGTGGCGAGGCTTCGACCAGTCGTACCGTGGTGGTAACCGTAATATGTTTGACCCGTCGTTCCAGCCAGGTGTGACACTCGGCTTCGGTAAGTTCTACATAGAGCTCTGGGGTAACGCCTCGCTGTTAAGCGACTATAAGGAGTTTGACATGTTCCTCGGCTTCGAGCATGAGGATCTCCTCATCACCATCTATGATGTATTCTGTGGTGTCGGTGCCGACTTCAATAAGCCATTCTTTAGTGGCGAGAACCATAGTCTCACCGCTACTATCGACTACACCTTCTTTGACCGTCTGCGTCTGCACTGGGCAACAACATTCCTCCATCCTGATGACTTTGTTGTTAAGAATGGCAAGGAACGTCGTGCCTTCTCGTCATACTTCGAGGTGGCGTATACGCAGCCTGTGGGTGACTGTCTCGATATAGAGTTTGTTGCTGGTGCCTCGCCATGGACAGGTCCCTTCTGGTGTCCTACACGTGTTGGTGATGAGTACGACTGGGATAATCCCGCCCAGGGCTTCAATGTCACTAACCTCGGTGTTAAGTTTAGCAGTGAGTTCAGCCTCGGCAATCTCTCTTTCCCTGTGAGCCTCGGCTATACTTATAACCCATTGTCGAACTACCACTACGCACTTTTAAGCGCTGGATTTGCATTTTAACACGGCCAATGGGGTATAAAAGTGATAAAATGCAAAAAAAATAAAAAAAAGCTGCTAAAAATTTTGCATCTTCCGATTTTTGCTATATCTTTGCACCTCGTAAACGGAAGATGATTCGGGATGTAGCGCAGTCCGGTTAGCGCACCTGCTTTGGGAGCAGGGGGTCCCAGGTTCGAATCCTGGTATCCCGACATTTAACAAGAGCAGACGACTTAAACAAGTCGTCTGTTTTTTTTGTGTCTGCTTTTGAGCAAGCTCCTCGCAGCCACACCAAAAACCTGGGGCCCGCCTATGGCAGTCCTGCTCTTGTCTTCGTGCTACCGCATTACTCACGATATGCAGGTTGAGCCGATGTGTTATTGTTTAATGCTCGGTCTACGCCCTGCGCTATTTTTCAAGGTATCGGCTCTACGACTGATGTCGTTCGAATCCTGGTATCCCGACAATCGACAAGAGCAGACGACTTAATAAGTCGTCTGTTTTTTTTTGTGTCTCGTTGTCTCGTTGTCCCTTGTGCCCTTTTTCATTCTCGGGTGCCAAAGGGCATAAAACGTCATAAAAGGGCATAAAAGGTAATGTGTTGTCTTTGTGTCTCTGTGTCTCTGTATCTAACCTTTCTGCCCTTTCTGCCCCTTTCTGCCCTTTTTCATTCTCGGGTACCAAAGGGCATAAAACGTCATAAAACGTCATAAAAGGTAATGCGTTGTCTCTGTCTCTCTGTGCTACGATGATGGGGATGACAAAAAAAAAGATGGAGGATGCCTCAAAAGGACATCCTCCATCTATTATATATAGGGAGTGTTACTCCATGGTGCTCCAATAGCCTTCAGCATCATTCCACCAGTCACCTCCATCAGTGATGATGAAGAGGTTTTCACCATCAGGGAATTCCATGGTCTCTGTGTACTCGCCGAAGTATGTACCTGGTGTGGTGCGACTGAACTTGATGTAGGTGTAATCCTCTGGCTTAACCACCTCGTAGATGCCGTCGTTGTTGCTATCAGTCATCTCGAATGAGTCAGGATTCATATCAAATATGCTATTCGATACGAGGACCTTATATGTTGCATTGTCAGCCTTCCACTTGTTAGCGTCGAGGTAGATATACTCTACTGGCTCTGCCTCTGTAGTGATCTCTGCTGTAGCCTCTGATGCGATGTAGTCCTCATCAGTTGTTGTAGCAACAACCTTGATTACGTAAGTAGTCTCATACTCACCAACGAATGAGTACTCGAAGTCAGCAGTAGGAGTTACCACCTCACCGTTAAGAGTTACAATGTAGCTCTCTGCCTTCTCAACTGCCTTCCATGCGAATGTTACATCATTCTTCTTTGTGAGTGTAGCAGTGATAGTAGGAGTTGCAAGGGCCTCTTTTGCCTCTGTAGTAATCTCTTTTGTAGCCTCTGATGCGCGGTAGTCGGTGTCAGCGGCAGGAGTAGCGATGACCTTAATAGTATATTTAGTATTATACTCGCCAACGAACTTGTACTCGTTAACAGCAGCTGTTTCGCCTCTTGTAGCTGTAAGATCTACAACCTCGTCGTTAATAACTACTGTGTAGCTCTCTGCAAGCTCAACGTCGTTCCATGAGATTGTCACGTCGTTCTTGTTTTCGAGTGTAACAGCGATAACTGGAGTAGCGAGTGGAGTCTTTGCATCTACTACGTACTCTGGTGTATCGAAGTCGTCATCGATAGTGATCTCGATCTCTGTAGCTGTAGTGAGGAGGTTACCGATGATGGTTGTGAGGTGGTTACGCTTCAATGGAATCTGTGTGTTGAAGTCGTGAGAACGCACAGGACGACCATTCTGGTCAGTAACAGCCATAGTGAAGTTGATCTCCTGTGCATCATCTCTAGCTGTGAAGATGTAGTCGGCAAAGAGAGTCTGGTACTCTTCAGAGGCGTCATAACCAGCAGAGTATGGAGCCGCCTTTGTGATGTCGTATGAGTATACTACAGTCTCAACGGTCTTCTCGGCCTGACCTGTGAGGGCATTCAATGACACGAATGTTGGGTGGTTGTAGAATGTTACATCAACCTTTGCAGGTGTTGTACCATTGTTAACCTCGTGAACATCCTTTGTGATAACGCGTACCTTACCGAAAGGACGTGTAAGGGTAAGAGAGTTTGTCAATGCGTTTCTAATCTCGATATCCTTCTGGATGAAGTATGCATCCATGCACTCGTGCATTACGGAGTTAGATGGCTCTTCGATGCGAGTGATGTTTGTCAAGCTTGCTGTGTTATAGTGAAGGTCGGTGTTCTCGCCCTGCAAAACGAAGTCGGCCCAAACAACAAACTTGTAAACACGGTTAGGAACGAGACGAAGCTCGAAAGTTGTAGGCTGGTAGCTGTCGAATGTCTGTACCATGCGCTCCTTAACAGGAGTATCGAGATTCTCGTAGCCGGGTGTTACGTCATAAATCTCGAGCATGTAACGAAGGTCATAAGTAGCCCACTCGTCATCGCTGAAATTGTCGATGGCGCCCTTGCCACTATTCATGCCTGTCTCGCCACGTGTTGTGCCCAACTCTGGAGCATCAACATTGAGGCTAATCTCCACTGCGTCCTTGCCAGTGTAGTCGATGTCTTTCTGACATGACACAGCTGTCAGAGTCAACGCCATCAAAGCAAAAAATAACTTTTTCATAATTGTTTGTATCTAATAAATTATTGTTCTTCCTAATAGAAATATATCCTTCACGCACGTATGCGCAGGTGCTATTGTTCTGCAAATATAGTACAAAATTTATAATTTACAACTATTCGACTGTAAAATAATCTGTTTTATTGAGAAATCGGGTTAGGGCCTAGCGCTGCGGTTTTACGTAGCATCGGTTGATTTACCCTTATGGGGCGTTGTGTAGGTGCTAATTAGAGCATGTCGCCCTGGTGTGCACCAATGCTCTGCATGCGGCTTATAACCTCGCCTCGTAGTACATCGGGGCGCACGCCCGCGAGGGGTGAGGCGAGGAGTAGGTGGCGTGGTGCCGTCGTCGCTATGCGATCCACGGCTGTGTGGGGATCGAGGTGGCGTATGATATCTACCATAAGCGAGAGGTATGTCTCGTGCGTGTCGCCACTGCTAAAGAGGAACCTCTCGGGTGTATGTAGCCACGCCTCTGCCATGGGCGTATTGCGATATATCTGTAGCTGATGAAACTTTATGGTGTCGAGCTGTAGGCTGTTGATGCGTGCCATGCCCTCGACGATATCCTTATAACTCTCATCGGGGAGGCCTACGATGAAGTGCGCACCTGTTGTTATGCCACGGCTACGTGTTGCCTCCACGGCGTGTGCTGCTGTAGCAAAGTCGTGACCTCGGTTTACAGCCTGTAGTGTGGTGTCGTAGACAGACTCTATGCCATACTCCATAGCCACGAAATGCTCATGCGACAAATGCTCCAAAAGGTCGAGTTTTTGGGAATCTATACAGTCGGGGCGTGTACTTACTATGATGCCCGAAATTGCGGGGTGTGATAGCGTCTCGGAGTATATTTTTGCGAGATGTTCTACGGGGGCATTGGTGCTAGTACCAGCCTGAAAATATGCTATATAGATATCGCCCTTACGGCCACGTGAGTGATGAAATTGTAGTGCGTGGTCTATCTGTTGTGTGATGCTACTCGTCGTGCGGCAGTAGGAGGGTGTGAATGCCTCATCGAGGCAAAAAGTGCAGCCGCCATACGCCACCGTACCATCTCGGTTTGGGCAGCGCATGGCGGCATCTATTGCGAGCTTCTGTATGCGTCCGCCGAGGCGGTGGCGCATGGCACCTCCATAGTCGTTATATGGCAACGCTGCGTGGTGCATAACTCGCTATACTATAGGTCCTGAAGGCGTGCTACGGGCGACACCTCGAGGGAGCTTAACTCGCCAGCCATATAGCGGTAGTAGCCCGCAGTGGCAATCATGGCGGCGTTGTCTGTCGTGAACTTTAGCTCGGGTAGGAATGTGCGCCAGCCGCGGCGACGACCAGCCTCGAGTATGCCATTGCGTAGTCCAGAGTTTGCAGAGACACCGCCAGCGATGGCTATATCCTTGATGCCTGTGGCCTTGGATGCCTTGATAAGCTTGTCGAGGAGGATGTCGACGATGGTCTTCTGCAACGATGCGCATAGGTCGGCCTTATGCTCCTCAACAAAGTCGGGGTTCTCCTTAACGGCATCGCGTAGCGTGTAGAGGAACGAGGTCTTGAGACCCGAGAATGAGTAGTCGAACTCGCCATCTACGTGAGGCTTGGCGAACTTGAAGGCGCCGCTGTTGCCCTGCTGTGCCAGGCGGTCTATCACAGGGCCACCAGGGTAGGGTAGTCCCATGACCTTTGCGCACTTGTCGAAGGCCTCACCTGCGGCATCGTCGATGGTTGTGCCTATAATCTCCATGTGTCGTGGGTCATCAACGCGCACAATCTGTGTGTGTCCACCACTTACGAGGAGTGTGAGGAATGGAAATTCGGGGTGTGGTATCTCCCTGTCGGGCATATCGATGAAGTGTGATAGGATATGTCCTTCGAGGTGGTTAACCTCTACGAGGGGGATGTTGTTGGCGATGGAGAGACCCTTGGCAAAGGATACGCCCACGAGTAGTGAGCCGAGGAGTCCTGGGCCACGGGTGAAGGCTATGGCATCGACTTTGTCGATGGTTATCCCCGCCTCCTTGAGTGCTGTGTCCACAACGGGGATGATGTTTTGCTGATGGGCGCGCGAGGCGAGCTCGGGGATAACACCTCCGTACTTCTGATGTACTGCCTGTGAGGCAATTACATTCGACAGGAGTGTCCTATTGCGAATCACGGCTGCCGAGGTGTCGTCGCACGAGGACTCGATGCCAAGTATTGTAATGTCCATAACAAAGTTGTTTAGTTTAAATTTTGCAGCCTCTTTTTTTTCTATTTTATAGAAAAATTATTACTTTTGTAGGTTAATTGCTGTGAACTTACTAAAAGCAAAGTTGCTGTTTCAATGCGCAAAGGTATAAAAATATTGGCAAAGGTGCTATCGACCATCATATTGTTGTCGATATTTTTACCTGTGCTGATAACTTTGGTGCTCAATGTGGGTGCCGTACAGAATGCCGTTGTCAGTCGTGCAGCACTCTTTGCGAGTGAGTATATGGGCACACGCGTATCCATCGACCGCATAGATCTCGACCTTTTTTCGCGCGTGCGTGTGCAAGGATTCTATGTCGAGGACTACGAGAGAGACACCCTGCTCTACGTGGGTCATGCACGAGCATCATTCTCGAGTCTCAACATCAAGCGCGATGGTCTATGTATCTCGAAGGCGTGGGCCGAGGATGGCAAGGTGTGCATCCGCGAGATGGCCGATGGTGAGCTCAACATACGCCCCATCGTCGCCCACCTACAAAATCCCAACGCCAAGGGTGACTTCCGACTATTCATCGATGAGATAGAGGCCCAGGATGTGGAGTTCTGCTACGAACGCCTTGTGCACCGCAACCCCGAGTATGGTATCGACTACTTCGATATGCATATCGTGGCCAGCGAGGCGCGTGTCCGTGACCTCGGTGTTGTGAAGGGTAGCGTGTGGATGAATGTGGAGGATCTCGTGGCACGTGAACGTAGTGGCTTCACCATCGACGATATAGAGACATATCTGCGTGTGGATAAGGGTATCATCAGCTTCGAGGAGTTTAGGGCCATCACCGAGACATCATCGGTATATGTGCCCTCGATGCGCATCGTGGGTGACGACTGGCTGTGCTATAAGGATTATATCAATGTTGTGCGCATGGAGGGTCATGTCGCCAACACAACAATATCGACTCAAGACCTTGGATACTTCGCCCCCGGACTACGAAATTGGAATACGGAGATTCGTGATGCCGAGGCTACGTTTAGTGGCGTCGTGCGTGACCTTGAGGGTACACTTGTGCATGCCACCATTGCTGATGGTAGCTCTGTGCGCGGCACATTCCGTCTTGTTGGCCTGCCCGAGTGGCGCACGGCACGTTATATAGCCTCGATAGAGCATATGAGGGTTGAGGCGAGTGATGCGGAGTACCTTGCGGGTAACATCCTGCCCGAGCAACTCCCCGAGAGTGTTCTTGACATCGTGCGCCGTGCGGGATATGCTGATGTGCGTGCTACGTTCGGTGGCCGCTTCGATGCCTTCCGTGTTGTGGGTAACGTGGGCACGGCGTGTGGTAACTTCTCGGGAGATATCACCATGCGCAAGAGTAGCGAGGCACGCTACGACATACATGGCACAGCAAAGACACGTAGCCTTAATCTTGGCAATCTGCTCAATGTCAACAACCTCCACGCCTTGAGCTCGGATCTCGCCATGTCGGGCTCGGTGGGTAGCAGGGAGTCGGGAGGTGTGATAGGCGATGTAAATGTCACCATCGACGGTCTCGGCTTCGGCAGCTACGACTACTCGGGCATCCAGGGTGTGGGACATGTTGAGGGTGATAACTACTATGCCGAGGTTACATCTACAGATGAGAACCTCGAATTCGACCTCTTTGCAGATATATCTCTTGGCGAGGAGGATCCGTCGTATGCCCTCTCTATGGATATGCATAGGGCCGATTTGCACGCCCTGGGCTTCAATAAGCGCGATACGGTATCTGTGATATCTGCAAACGTGGGTCTCGACCTGGCAGGACGAACCATAGAGCAGATGGATGGATATGTGAGTGTCGCAAATGCCGAATACCTCTATCCCGGTGGTGAGCTTAACACAGATATCATGCGCCTCGAACTCGAAGGCAGTGGTAGGCAGAAGGCTGTGGCGCTGACGTCGGACTTCTTTGAGCTCAACTACCATAGCCACTCCTCATTCCGTGAGGTATATAACTATGTCTACAACTCGCTGATGACATATGTGCCGCTACTCTACGACAATGCTACTACCATCGTCGTCGATGAGTCGGCAGTGAACAATCCGAGTGACTATACGGCACTCACACTTCAGGCGGGTGATGCCATAAACGAGCTTCTGGATGCCATAGCCGGAGGTCTTGTCATGGCACCAAATACGGAGCTTGGTCTAATCTTCAACCCCAAGAGTAACAATATATCGTTGCGTGGTACGTCGGAGGCACTGGAGTACTCGGGTCTCATCATGGCAAATGTAGAGTGGAATATCAACAATAATAGCCGTGACTCACTCTCTATGCGTGTTAAGTCGGAGGGTGTATACCTCGGCTCACGCATGCTCATGCCGAAGTTCAGTCTTGTGGGTGGCGCGAGGGAGAACCGCGTTGCCATAACTGCGGGCTTCAAGCAGGATGATGGCTCCTCGTCGGCGATGCTCGGTCTCTCGGCACAATTTAGTCGAAATGCCAATACGCGCCGTCGTTCTATGCATATCGACATCACACCGTCGCACTTCACCACAGCCACGCAGCAGTGGAAGCTCTTCTCGGAAGGTATCGACATCGACTCTACGCGCATAAGCATCCGTAACCTGCACATTGCCCGCCCCGACCAGCAGCTTGTCATCGATGGTGTGGCATCGCGCCTACGTAGCGACTCTATACGCATCACGCTTAACAACTTTGACCTGTCGCCACTCTCGGCACTTACGCATAAGTGGGGATATAGCGCACGCAGCATCTCTAATGGCTATGCCTCGATTAAGTCGGCACTCAACAATCCCGAGATTGAGGCTCACATACGCCTCGATAGCATCTCGGTGAACGACATCAAGGTGCCACCACAGGAGATAACCTCTAATTGGGACTTCGAGGCTAACCGTGCACGTGTCATCATCCGCGACCGTAGTAGCCTCGATACGGTGATACGTGGTTACTACCAGCCACAGGGCACACGCTACTTTGCCGAGGCACGCATGCAGGATGTCAAGCTATCACTCATATCGCCATTCCTGAAGGATATCCTCTCGGACATCGAGGGTGATGTGGATGTAATTGCGCAGGTGCGTGGCCAGGGTCGTCAGGCTGTGCTGTCGGGCGCTGCGCGTGCTGACTCTATAGGTGCCACTGTCGACTACACGAAGGTGCGCTACACAGCACCATATGCCGAACTCGCTATCGAGAATAACCACTTTATAGCGCGCGACGTCATCGTCTACGACCCAGAGCATAATAGCGGTAGATTGTCGATGGACATAAGTCTTGAGCATCTGTCAAACATAACATACGACATAGAGATTGAGGCTAATAAGATGCTCGTGCTAGACACAGGAGTCAAGGATAATGACCTCTTCTACGGCCATGTGTATGGCTCGGGTAGTGCCTCATTCTTGGGCGATAAGCTCGGCATAAAGATGGATATTGAGGCTACGAGTGCCGATAACTCGAAATTCTTTATGCCGCTGTCGGGTAAGGAGGATGTTGCCTATGCCGACTTTGTGAAGTTCAAGGAGGGCGAGGAGATGCTGCCCGATACTACGGCATTCCTTACACGCCGCATGATGGCCTACGAGAGAAAGAACCGTCCTGTGAATACGTCGGGAGGTATCATGGATATGGATATGACCCTCAATGTGCTTCCCAACATCGAGATGCAGCTCGTCATCGACCCCACGGTGGGCGATATCATCAAGGGTAAGGGCTCGGGACAGCTGAATATGCATATCGTACCGAAGGCTAATGTCTTCGAGATGCGTGGCGATGTGGTAATCTCGGAGGGTACATACCTCTTCACGCTGCAGAACATCCTTAATAAGCTCTTTACCGTCGTGCCAGGCTCGTCGTTGCACTGGACGGGTGATCCTATGGGTGCCATGCTGAACATCGATGCTGTGTATAGCACGAAGGCGTCGTTGCGCCCACTCTTGGGTAGCTCGGTGCAGGGCATCGACACGTCGCGTGCCGTGCCTGTTGACTGCTACATAAAGCTCTCCGACGAGCTCATGTCGCCTACGGTGACCTTCGATGTGCAGGTGCCTAATGTGGCGCCCGAGATTCAGACCGTCATACAGTCTACGCTTAACGACCAGCAGGCCATAGCCACGCAGATGTTTTGGCTGCTTGCTGCCAACACCTTCTCGGCAGAGGATACAGGCTCCATGGGCGCCTCCCTCTCTGCCACTACAGGCTTCGAGCTCCTCTCGAACCAGTTGAGCAACTGGCTGTCGGGTGATAACTACAACATTATCTTGCGCTACAGACCACGTACCGAGATGACGGGTGATGAGGTAGACTTCGGCTTCTCGAAGAGCTGGCTCAATAACCGTCTTATCGTAGAGGTTGAGGGTGGTTACCTGTCGGATGCATCGCGCCAAACGGCAAATGCCTCTAACTTCGTCGGTGAGGCCTTCATCACATGGCTCATCGACCCTGATGGCACCTTCCGTTTCCGAGGCTTCACGCAGACCATAGACCGCTACGGTGAGAACCAGGGTATGCAGGAAGCAGGTGTCGGTATATACTATAGCGAGAGTTTCAACTCGTTTGCCGACCTTGGCCGTAGCCTCCGTAACCGCTTTGTGCACCGCGATAGCCTCGGTAGGGAGCTCACACGTACGGAGTATCGCGCCATGAAGGCCGAGCAGCGTGATAGGCGTAAGCGCGCAAGAGAGGATAATAAGCGTCAGAAGGCTGCGTTAGATAGTGTGGCCCGTGCAACAAATAATGAAGAGTAAAATAAATTGATTAATAACTAACTAAACGATTGAAAAAACTATGATTAACTTTCTAACTGTTACCCCTGTGGATGGTGCGCAGGGTGTCGATGCGCAGATTGACACAATGAACATGGCCCAGCAGGCTATTGCTGATGCTGCCGCTGCATCGGAGGAGACCCTCTCTATCGGTTTCTGGGATTTGTTCATGGGTGGTGGATGGCTCATGTGGGTGCTCGTGGCCCTTGCCGCTGTGATGATCTTCATCTTCGTGGAACGCTTCATCGCCATTCGTCGTGCCACACGTGTCGACAATAACTTCATGAACCGCATACGTGACTACATCCTTGAGGGTAATATCAATGCCGCCATCGACCTATGCCGTCGTACCGACTCGCCTGTGGCACGCATGATTGAGAAGGGTATAGAACGTATCGGCCGTCCTATGGGCGACATACAGACAGCTATCGAGAATGTAGCAAATGTTGAGGTTGCGAAGCTCGAGGCGGGTCTTCCATGGTTGGCATCAATCTCTGGTGGTGCTCCGATGATTGGTTTCTTGGGTACTGTGGTAGGTATGGTGCAGGTGTTTATCGACATGTCGGCAAACCAGTCGGGTGCCATAGAGCTCTCGCAGCTCTCGGCGGGTATGTATGTTGCCATGGTTACCACTGTGGGTGGTCTTATTGTGGGTATCCCTGCCTACTTTGCACACAACTACCTTGTGGCACGCATCGAGAAGCTTGTATTCAGAATGGAGGCCTCTACGATCGCATTTATGGATATCTTGAACCAGCCTGTAAAATAGTTGGAGTATGGCAATTAAGCGAAGTTCAAAAATAGATTCGTCGTTCTCATCATCATCGATGACCGACCTTGTCTTCCTGTTGCTGGTATTCTTTATCCTGGCTACAACGCTTATCAACCCCAACAATGCGGTGAAGCTCACCCTGCCCTCGTCATCGAGTCAGGAGGGTGATCCCTCTGTCATTGCGCTGTCGGTTATAGGTGATAGCAGCAGCCCCTCGGGATATAGATATGTCATCAACCGTGATGAGCAGTATGAGGAGGTGTCGGAGGTGGCAGGTGCTCTACGTGTGCACTATGCCGAGTATGCCGACCGTCCCGAGGAGGACCGTCCCTACATCTCGTTGCGCTGCGACGAGAAGGTCACTGTGGATGCCCTTGTTGAGATTATAGACCTCACACGTGAGGAGAAGTATAAAATGGTGCTTGCCACCAAGGAGAAATAATGCAGTACTACGATCCTATAGACCATACATCGAGGCGCTATGCAGCCATTGTCACCTTTGCGGTGATGACGCTTGCGGCACTGCTACTCTCGTTTGTGAATATCGATGTTAGCATACGCGATGTCGTCGAGCCGCCTCTTGAGATAGAGTTCCTCGAGGAGCCTGTCGTTGAGGAGCCCAAGCCCAAGGTGCAGCAGAGTTCGCCTACGGATGTACGCCGTGACCGTGCCCCCGCACATGTGGAGAGTGCCCCTGTGGAGCATAGCGCACAGACCGAGGGTGAGGCCACGCAGACAGAGACTATAAACCCCAATGCGTTGTTCAAGCCTGTGGCGGGTAATAGTGAGCCTGTGGCTACGGGTAACCGTCTTGCCCCTGATGGCAAGCAGGAGAGCCATCGTGGTGAGGGTGTGGGATATAACCTTCAGGGCACGGACCAGCTCGATGCTGGTCTCCAGGGCCGTGGCCTACGTGAGGGTCTGCCCAAGCCCAGCACACGCTACAACACCTCGGGACGTGTTGTCGTATATGTCACCATCGACAGCAGTGGTGATGTCCTCACTGCGAAGGTGGACCTCGCAGGTACCACCACGTCGGATGAGACGTTGCGACGTCTGGCTGTTGAGGCGGCCATGAAGGCGAAGTTTAAGCCAAGCTCGCGTACAGCGCAGGGAGGAAAGATTACGTATGACTTTAAACTGCAGTAGGAGTATGCATAGAGTATGTGTCGTGTTGCTTGCCCTGCTTGTTGCGGTGCCATTTGCCATGGCACAGGAGCCTCGGGGTGCAGATATAGAGTTCCAGACGAAGGTCGTGGAGCTCGGTACGTTGTCGCGTGATGATGATAAGCAGATGGTGCGCCTTGCCTTTACAAATACGGGAGATGTGCCACTTGTAGTCACGGAGGTGCGCACGAGTTGCTCGTGTACCACTGTCCAGCATGACAGACGAAAGGTGCTGCCTGGAGAGCGCGGTGTCCTCACCATCACCTTCGACCCGTCGAAGGCTCCCGAGGGTAGCCTCTACCGTGTCTTGCAGGTATTCTCTACGGCACGTAGCGGCGTGCAGCATATAACGCTAAAAGCAGAAATAGAATAAAAATTAGATACTATGGATATTAAACGTGTTGTTTTCAACCCATTTAGAGAGAATACATACCTCGTATGGGACGATACGAAGGAGTGCATCATCATAGATGCTGGTAATATGAATGCTGGTGAGAATAGGATCCTTGCCGAGATGATACAGGCGCGTGACCTTAAGCCTGTTATGGCTGTCAATACCCACGGTCACTTCGACCATGTTGGTGGTGTCAAGTGGCTTAAGGATACGTATGGTGTAGCCTTTGCCTGCTCGTCGAAGGATCAGTTCCTCATCGACAGCACCGCGGGTGGCATGGTCTACGGCATTCAGTGCAACGAGGTGCCAGCGATAGATATAGACCTCGATGCTGTGGAGGATATACGCTTCGGTAACACCCTCTTGCGTGTCATCAAGACTCCAGGTCACACCCCAGGTCATGTTGTGCTCTTCAATGCCGAGGATAAGAGCCTCTTTACGGGCGATACACTCTTCCGCGAGAGCATCGGTAGAACAGACCTTCCTGGTGGCGACTACTCATGGATTATGAAGTCTATCTTGGAGCAGATAGTGCCTCTGGGTGACGATGTGGCCATATATCCAGGTCATGAGGACTCATCTACCATCGGCCATGAGGTGCTCTACAACCCATTCATCGTTGAGGTGTTGAATAACGAGATTAACTACAAAGGATAGGACCATGCGTATAGATATTATTACGGTTGTGCCCGAGTTGTTGTCTTCGCCACTCAATGAGTCTATCTTGAAGCGTGCGCAGGAGTCGGGACATGCCGAGATATATGTTCACAATCTGCGAGACTACACCGACGATAAGCGTCGCACGGTGGATGACTACCCCTTTGGTGGTGAGGCGGGCATGGTTATGAAGATTGAGCCTGTCTTTCGCTGTATAGAGAAGCTTAAGTCGGAACGTGACTACGATGAGATAATCTTCACCTCGCCCGATGGCATCACCTACAACCAGCATGAGGCCAACCGCCTCTCGCTGATGAAGAATATCATCATCCTCTGTGGTCACTATAAGGGTATCGACTACCGTATTCGCGAGCACCTCATCACACGCGAGATATCTATTGGCGACTATGTCCTTACGGGTGGTGAGCTTGCCGCGTGTGTCATCGCCGACTCTGTTGTGCGTATCATCCCTGGTGCTATTGGCGATGAGGCCTCGGCGCTGACAGACTGCTTCCAGGACAATCTGCTTGCCCCACCCGTCTATACGCGCCCTGCGGAGTTCAACGGCTGGAAGGTGCCCGATGTGCTACTCTCGGGTCACTTTGCCGAGATTGAGAAGTGGCAGGAGGAGCAGGCGTATTTGAGAACAAAGGCGTTGCGACCAGACTTGCTCGAGGAGTAATCTGGTGAACTGCCTAATTATATGCTGTCAAAAGATAAGGGTTGTCTATGGACAACCCTTATCTTATATATATGGGTATATTGCTACTTAATATCGAAGTTGAGTAGCGTGTGGTCGCCAATAGTTAGGCGGTAGTTGTCGCCCGCCTTAACCTCAAACTCCGCAGGTGCTCCGAGGAATATAAGGTCGCCGATGCGTAGTGTCATGCGCTCCGATAGGTGGCTTACAATCTTATCTACGCTGAAGCGCATGTCGCCTAACTTTATGCGTGCACACTCCTTATCATTTATATATAAGGTAGCGCCCTCGAGCATAGCATCGCGCGAAAGCGTGTCGAGGGATAGTGCCGATGAGTGGTCGAAGCCTACCGCCTCGTCCCATGGCAGACCATTGCTGCGTGCCTCGTTGAGCCTATCTATGGCGGTGAAGGTTATGCCTCCCATCACACCATCTATGCATCGTGCAGCGAAGCGTTCGCCTATGCACTTTGCTATGCGTGACACCTTGAGGACTATGTGTGGTGCTGCAACAATGCGACCCACACCATCGGGGATGTAGAAGGCGTCGTTGTTGCGAAGCAGTGCGGTATCGGCCTTGAGGTAGTATTGTGGTCTCTCTGCCTCGTTGTCGTAGCTATTTACTATGGTTATAAGTTTCATATCAACCTAATGAGTTAACAATATCTTGTGCAAATCGTTCTGATGCCCCCGCAGGACCTATCATCGTGCGTAGCTCCTAGAAGTCGCGTAGCATGCGCTGCCTATCGCTACCCTCGGGGAGTATCGTAGCAACCTCTCTCTTTGCTTCTGCCATGTCGAGCTTCGCGCGAACAAGCTCCCTGACGCACTCACGACCGAGGTTTATGTTTACAAGCGAGATGTAGGGTATGCGTAGGAAGTAGGGCTTAAGTTTTTCGTAGAGCCATGGCACATGGTATAGCACCACCTCGGGGATGCCCATAAGTGCTGTCTCGAGTGTTGCGGTGCCCGATGTGACTATCGCTGCTGTGCTCATGGCAAGAGTCTGCTGTGTGCGGTCACATACGTAGCGCACGTTTTTACCTGCTATATACTTGTCATATAGGCTCTTGTCTATCCACGGTACGGCTGTGACAACAAATTGATACTCCGTAAACTGCTCCGCTATGCGCACCATGTCAGGAAGGTTTGCCTTAATCTCCGATATACGGCTACCCGCAAGGAGTGCCACTATGGGGCGGTCATCAAGACCGCACTCATTGATAAACTCCTCGCGTGAGGGTAGTGAGGCGCGGCGTTCCTCAATATCGTCAGCAAGAGGGTTGCCACAGAAGATAGGCTCGATGCCGTGACCACGGAAGTAGTCACTCTCAAAGGGGAAGATGGTGTATAGGCGGTCTACGTAGCGGCGTAGCTGCTTAACACGCCTCTCTTTCCATGCCCACACCTTGGGTGCTATGTAGTAGTATACCTTTATGCCTCTACTCTTTGCCCACTTCGCTATGCGTAGGTTGAAGGCGGGGTAGTCGATGAGTATGATGACATCTGGATTGAAGCGTGCGATGTCGGCCTTCACCTCATCTATCTGGCGGAATATTGTGCGTAGGTTCTTTACCACCTGCACAAAGCCAAAGAACGACATCTGTGTGTAGTGGTACAGCATACCATCCCTGCCTCCCACCTCTGCCATGCGGTCACCTCCCGTGAAGCGGAATGAGGCCTCGGCGTCGGCATTACGTATGCCACGCATAAGCTTGCTGCCATGGAGGTCACCCGAGGGTTCACCTGCTATAACGTAATATTTCATGTTGTGTAGCTATGCTATTACTATTACCATGATACAAAGATAACCTATAATTTAGAATTTGTGGCATCCTGGGTATAAAAAATGGTGTGCCAAGAGTCTTGACACACCATTTGGGGTATATGTCCTACGTTAGGACTATCTGCGAGGCTTGATATCGAGCTTCACAGGCTTAATCATATTCTCTGGTGAGAGGATAGTGTCGAGCTCCTCCTTTGTGAGGATGCCGTGCTCGAGTACGAGGTCATATACGCGACCACCTGTAGCCATAGCCTCCTTCGCAATCTTTGTAGAGTTCTTGTAGCCGATGATTGGGTTGAGTGCTGTAACAACGCCGAAGCTATCCTGAACATACTTACGGCACTGCTCCTCGTTAGCCACGATGCCATCAACGCAGTTAACACGCAATGTGTCGAAGCCATTCATCATGATCTCTGCAGACTCGAAGCAGCACTGTGCCATTGTAGGCTCCATGGCGTTGAGCTCCATCTGTGCCTCCTGTGCGCACATAGCAACACATGCGTCGTTACCGATAACCTTGTAGCATATCTGGTTCATAACCTCTGGGATAACAGGGTTAACCTTACCTGGCATGATTGAAGAGCCTGGCTGACGTGCTGGAAGGTCAAACTCATGGAGACCGCAACGAGGACCTGAAGCCAAGAGACGAAGGTCGTTACAAATCTTGTTGAGCTTAACAGCGACACGGCGGAGAGCTGATGAGTAGCCCACCATGCAAGTGGTATCAGATGTTGCAGCCACGAGGTCCTCGGCGAGCTTGATATCCCAACCTGTTATCTGGCGCAATGCGGCGATGCACTTCTCTGAATACTCTGGCTCCGAGCAGATACCTGTACCGATGGCAGTAGCACCCATGTTCACTGTGAGGAACTCCTCGGCAGCAAACTCAAGGTTCTTCTTCTCCTCCTTAAGTATCTGTGCGAAGGCGCCGAATGTCTGGCCGAGAGTCATAGGCACAGCATCCTCGAGCTGTGTACGACCCATCTTAAGGATGTGAGCAAACTCCTTTGCCTTCTTTGCAAATGACTCGATGAGAGCATCGTAGTGCTTCATGAATACGAGGTGTGTAGCATAGAGGCCGAGGTGGATACCACATGGGTATGCGTCGTTTGTTGACTGTGAGCAGTTAACGTGGTCGTTAGGTGAGCAGTACTGATACTCGCCTGCCTCGTGACCCATGATCTGGAGTGCACGGTTAGCGATAACCTCGTTAGCGTTCATATTTGTTGTTGTGCCGGCACCACCCTGAATCATGTCGCAAGGGAACTGGTCGTGGTGCTTGCCCTCAAGAATCTCGATACAAGCCTTTGATATGCCATCGAACTGCTCGTCGGTGAGCAGGCCGAGCTGGTGGTTAGCCTCTGCCGCGCCAAGCTTTGTCATCGCCAAGCCGTTGATGAACAATGGGTAGTCTGAAAGGTGGAAACGGCTGATAGGGAAGTTTTCGATGCCGCGCAATGTCTGTACGCCATAGAGGGCCTCAACAGGAACCTCCATCTCGCCGATAAGGTCACTCTCGATACGAGTCTTACCTGAATAATTAGTAGTCATAGTCTTTTGGTTTATGTTTATTTTGGTTATTTGTGTCACTCTGATGTTGTGAAATATCACACGAAGGTACGATAATTTCCCCAAATTGCCAATTATTCATGCAATAATTTACTCTTTTATTACTCTTGCCACTCTCTTATCGTGCTTTTGTTTTATAACAATTGTGCAATTGATAAAAAAATACTAACTTTGCATGTTATATAACATATATGGAACGCATAGCAATATTTCCTGGGTCTTTTGATCCCTTCACACGTGGTCATCAAGCTGTTGTCGAGGAGGCGCTGAAGCTCTTCGATAGGGTTGTTATCGCCATCGGCCATAACATTGCCAAGCGCGGATTGCTAACTACGGAGGCGCGTAAGCGATTAATAGAGAGTATCTATGTCGCAGAGCCTCGCGTAGAGGTTACGTTGTATACCTCGCTTACGGGCATCGAGGCGCGACGTGTGGGTGCTACGGCCATGATACGCAGTGTGCGTAGTAGTGCCGACTTCGACTATGAACGTACCATAGAACGTGCCAACAGAGAGATATTCCCCGACATCGCCACTGTTATACTTCTTGCCCCTGCCGAGTTGGAGTATATATCCTCGTCGTTGGTGCGTGAGCTACACGCCTTTGGTCAGGATACCTCATCGTTGCTGCCCGAGGGTGTCGTACTTGAAGACTATATTGAAGAGACATAAATTTAATACTCAAATATTTCACATGCAGTTTACAGCAGAGATGATTGCTGGCCTCCTCGGAGGCACAGTCGTAGGCGACAAGAATGTAACGGTCTCTACCGTCTCATCTATCGATGGCGGTAAGAGTGGTTCGTTGGCCTACCTTACAAACCCAAAGTACGAGCAGTATATCTATACTACCGAGGCGAGCATCGTGCTCGTAGATAATAGTTTTGAGCCCAAGGGCGACATCGCCGCTACACTCATCAAGGTTGAGAATGTAGGTCAGTGTGTGTTGAACCTCTTGGAGATGTATAACGCCACACGCCCACGCAAGAGTGGTATCTCGAAGCTCGCATCTATAAGCGAGAGTGCTGCCATAGGCGATGATTGCTATATCGGTGACTTTACGGTCGTTGAGCAGGGCGCAAAGGTGGGTAAGGATGTACAGATATACCCACAGTGCTACATTGGCGATAATGTGACAATTGGCGATGGCACGAAGATATATCCTGGCGTTAAGATTTATGAGGGATGTGTTGTCGGTAGCAACTGTATCCTTCATGCTGGTGCTGTTATCGGTGCTGATGGCTTTGGCTTTGCTCCAAAGGAGGATGGTACCTTCGCGAAGATTCCACAGCTCGGTAATGTCATTATCGAGGATAACGTGGAGATTGGCGCCAACACATGTGTAGATAGAGCAAAGACAGACTCTACAATCATCCGCCAGGGTGTTAAGCTTGACAACCTTATCCAGATTGGTCATAACGTGGAGATAGGTGCTAATACAGTGATGTCGGCACAGGTGGGCATCGCTGGTACCTCGAAGGTAGGTCGCAACTGCTTCGTTGCGGGTCAGGTGGGCATCGCCGACCATGTCACCATAGGCAATGAGGTTAAGATTGGCTCGAAGTCGGGTATCGATAAGAGTGTTGGCGATGGCGAGATACGCTTCGGCTACCCAGCACTCCCTGGTATGCAGTATCACCGTTCGTTTGCTGTCTTCCGCCAGCTTCCCGACATGTCGGTTAAGCTCCGCGAGCTGGATAAGCGTATTACGAAGCTTGAGGAGTAGGGCGTGGGTGAGCCTATACGCATAATGGGTATCGACCCCGGTACCAACTATATGGGCTACGGCATCATCCAGATTGTCGGTGGTAAACCCACGGCGTTGGTTATGGGCGAGATAGATATGCATAAGATTAAGGATGCTCACCAGAAGCTACGATATATATATGAACGTGTGCGTAGCCTCACGCGCGACTATACACCATGTGAGGTAGCCTTTGAGTCACCCTTCTTTGGCGAGAATGTGCAGTCTATGCTCAAGCTCGGTAGGGCACAGGGTGTCGCCATTGCGGCAGTGTTGGGCACCTCCTCCGATACGCCCATTGCGGAGTATGCGCCCTCGCGTGTTAAGCAGGCTATAACGGGTAATGGTAGGGCCTCGAAGGAGCAGGTGGCTATGATGATAAATGCCATGCTTGGCACCGACTATAAGCCTCGTAAGCTCGATGCTACGGATGGTATGGCTGTGGCGCTATGTCATTGGTTTACCACGTCGAATAACCTCACGCAGGCCACGGCGGGTGAAAAGCGCAAGGGTCTTGGTGGTGACAGCAAGGCGCGCAAGGGAAGCTCCTCATGGGAGAACTTCGTGGCTGCTAACCCCGAGAGGGTTAAGCGGTAGGTGGTTACGTAGGATATAGAGTGATAATTTTATTAACTAAAAAAGATGTATGATTATGAAGAAGATGTTGATGGCAGTGTGTGCTGCGTTGATGTTTGTGGCATGTGGTAGCGAGGAGAATAAGAGTGTTACCATCAATGCTAATCTTTCGGGCATGGAGATGTTCTCTGCTGGTGCTAATGTCGAGTTTGTGACATATGGCGAGGAGACGCCTGTTGCTTCGGCTGTTATAGCAGAGGATATGACTTTCTCTGCAGAGCTTAACCTTGATGGTGATCAGTTCGTGCTTATCTCGATTGATGGCCAGGATGCTCTTCTTATCGCTGTTGAGGATAAGGATATCACATTGACATATGATGCCGAGGCAGAGGATGTTGTCGTTGTTGGTTCGGAGGCACAGACAGCAATTGACGCTGCTAACATTGAGCTTATGGCTATGTTTAACGATCCTGATGCTACGTCGGAGGATGCCGCAGCTCTTGTTGAGAGAGTGGTAAGAGAGAATAGCTCTAACCTTGCATCGTTGTATTTCATCCGCTACTTCTCTATGTTCTCCGAGGATGATGTGCTTTTTGCCGAGTTGTTTGGTACTATTAGCAAGGAGTTTGCTGGCTTGTCTCTATATAAGGAGGCAGAGGCGCGTGTTGAGAATGCCAAGAATACGGCTATAGGTGCTGATCTAAAGGATATCGTTCTTCCTGATGCTGATGGTAATATGATTAGCGTTGCCGAGCTCTGCAAGAGTGGTAAGTGGGTGTTGGTTGACTTCTGGGCTACATGGTGTGGTCCTTGCCGTGGTGAGATACCTTACCTTGTTGCTGCATACGAGAAGTTCGCACCTCTCGGTCTTGAGATTTATGGCGTATCGTTTGACCGTGAGGGCACAGAGGATCGCTGGAAGTCATTCATGGCAGAGAACGGTATGACATGGGTTAATGTATGGGGTACTGATAGCGAGGGTGGCTGGAGTGTTGCCGAGCACCTCAATGTTACTGGTATTCCTGCAAACTTCCTCTACTCACCCGAGGGTAAGCTTGTAGCGAAGAATTTGCGCGGTGAGGATGTAGAAAAGATTCTTTCAGAGCATATCAAGTAAGTCGCTGATATATAGCGTTAAAAGAGAGTGACGATGAAAAATCGTCACTTTTTTTTCATTTTTTTGTGAAAAAAATTTGGAGAATAGAAAATTTGTAGTACCTTTGCACTCGCAAACGCAAAGGAATGGCTCCGTAGCTCAACTGAATAGAGTACTTGACTACGGATCAAGCGGTTCCAGGTTTGAATCCTGGCGGAGTCACAAGGCGGTAATCGAAAGGTTACCGCTTCTTTTTTTGTTATGCTGTACGATTGTGGACCTCGGTCTCTTTGTCTCTCTGCCCTTTTTCATTCTCGGGGACCAAAGGGCATAAAACGTCATAAAACGTCATAAAAGGTAATGTGTTGTCTCTGTCTCGTTGTCCCTTGTGCCCTTTCTGTCCTTTGTGCCTTTTTTCATTCTTGGGTACCAAAGGGCATAAAACGTCGAATTTACGACTGATCCCTTATAGTGATGCAAATCACTACATCAACAAACGAGAAGTAAGCATATAAAGCAAAAAAAAACAGACGACTAAATGTCGTCTGCTTTAGTAGTCGATAGGGGATTCGGACAGCGGAGCTGAAGAGCCGATTCGATATTTGCGGAGACACTCTGTGTCGAGCAAAAAACTATTCTCTATCGGCTCAACCCCATTTAAGTGAGCAATTGCCTATCGTATACGATATGTTTTTGTAAATGCTCGTTTGTTGCATGTGTCGTAGGCTGTAGCTGTTGAGTGGATATGTTTCGAGCTAGCTAGTATACATATCTAATCAACAGCTTATAGTGATGCAAATCACTACATCAACAAACGAGAAGTAAGCATATAAAGCAAAAAAAAACAGACGACTAATGTCGTCTGCTTTAGTAGTCGATAGGGGATTCGAACCCCTATGTCCTGCGTGAGAGGCAGGTATCCTAGCCCTTAGATGAATCGACCAGTTGTTGTCGTCAGGCTTATTCCCTTTCGACACTGCAAATATACGGCAAAAATTTTATTCTCCAAAACTTTTTGTAAAAAAATTGCAAGAAAACACTATTTTTTTGTTGAATTAGTCAATTTTACAATTAAAAGTATACTTTAATATAGTATAATTGGGCTATCAGTATCTCTTTTGTGGTGTTGTGGGCATATGGTGTGTGGATGAAAGATATGTTGTGATTGATATTTTTTTGTTGGTATGATAATAATGATTATCTTTACAGATGATAATATTAAATATTAGGAGTTATGAGAAGTTATAAGATTATAGTGGTGTTGGCTCTTGCACTCTTTGCTGTAGCATGTTCAAAGGGTGATGGTGTTGTAAGGCCCGAGTTTAAGGAGTATATACACTCTGTTGGCTGTGAGGGGTGTTGTCAGGTTGACATCAAATATCAGCGTATCACAAATAGTGATGCCTCTACGGCTCTTGCCAGCATCGATGAGCAGAATTACCGTAATACCTTTGGTAGATATAGCCTCGATGTTATGGATGTTGAGGCATCGGCATCTGCTATGGCTGATGGCTATCAGAGCATGTGTAGTGGAGGTGATAGCAATGGATACTACTATGACCTCGATCAGCGTGCCTTCATGACACGTGATGATAAGGTGGTGTGCTATGAGACATATATAGAGTCGTACACGGGAGGTGCACATGGTGGCAATATTATGCTCTATGAGTGCTTCGACCTTGCCAGTGGTGCAATCTACGACTTTGACTACCTCTTCGAGGATGTCTGGGGTGAGGCTATGCGTAAGCTTGTATATGATAAGCTTGTGGCGACATATGGTGTGTTGCTCATCGAGGGTGTCGAGGAGCTGCCTATGTCTACCTCATTGCTCATCACTGACACAGGCATACTCTTCGTCTACCAGCCATATGAGGTGGCGTGCTTCGCCGCGGGTATACTCGCTGTTGAGGTGAGTGATGAGCAAATAAAGGGTACAGGTGCCCCATTGGTTTGGTTAGAGTAGAGGGTTTATAGGTTCCGTATACCTCTTGAGAGAGTGAATAAGAAGTGTATTTTGTCGTTACGCTTGCCCTCAAAATGCTCATTTACGCACAGTAAACTCCGCTTTTTCGGGCTTCGCAAGCCTAAAACTACATCTTTTTATTCACTCTCTTATGCTTCATATGAAGGGGATGACTAATTTACATTTTAGTCATCCCCCTCTATTATTATGTGTTGCTCGCTACTCCTTCTCCATGAGTGTGTAGCTTGCGGCACGGCCGTTAGGATAGATGCCATCTATCGACTTCACACTCTCTGTGAGACGTTCCATGTCGTCTATAGAGCTTATCTGTCTGTCGTTGATGTGAGTGATGATGTAGCTATCCTTTATGCGGCAACGTTCGAGGAGGCCACCAGGGAGCACAGATACAACCTGCACACCACCGCGTATATCGAGCTCACGGCACATCGACGATGGCACATTCTTAAATCTACCGCCGAGGGTCTCTACGACATCCACACTTGGCTTTGAGAGCAGAGATGTGGCTCCCTCCTTATTCTGGAGTGTCGCCGTGAGGTTCAATGTGTCGTTGCCACGACGTATCTCGAGGGTTATCTCGTCACCAGGTCGGCGCTTGCCTATCTGTTCGAGGAAGATGGCGCTATCGTTAAGCTCCACGCCACTCACCTTATGAATGATGTCACCCACGCGTACCCCCGCTGCTGCCGCTGCACCACCATCCGCAACAGATGCAACATATATGCCTCCGATGTTACTTATGCCAAGCTGTGAGCCCATCTCGTCGATGAACTGCTGGTCAATGTAGCGGAATGAGATGCCGAGGACTGCGCGCTGCACCATGCCCGACTCCTTAAGGTCTACAACAACCTTGCGCACGATTGTCTCGGGCACGGCGAAGGAGTAGCCGACATAGCTTCCTGTAGATGTCTTGATGATGGTGTTTATGCCGACGAGCTCACCGCGAGTATTCACAAGTGCGCCTCCCGAGTTACCGGGGTTCACGGCAGCATCTGTCTGTATGAATGACTCTATGCTACGTGTGCTCTCTATTGCTCCGAGGCTACGTGCCTTGGCAGATACTATGCCGGCAGTGATTGTAGACTGCAGCTCCATGGGATAGCCAATTGCAAGCACCCACTCGCCGAGGCGTAGGTCGTCAGAGGAGCCGAAGGGCAGGGTAGGCAGACCATCGGCCTCAATCTTTATCAGCGCCACATCTGTCGAGGGGTCTGTGCCTACAATCGTAGCATCGAAGGCGCGACCATCATATAGCTTCACGCGTAGCCTTGTGGCATTCTCTATTACATGGTTGTTGGTCACGATATATCCATCCTCTGATATAATAACGCCCGAGCCACCAGCCATTGCCTCGCGTGAGCCACCGCCGTAGCCTTGTGGGTAGCCGAAGAACTCAAAGAAGGGGTCTCGCTGTTGTCCTTGACTCATCATTACTGTGGCCTCAATGCTCACCACAGCCTTCACGGCATTCTCTGCCGCGTATGTTAGGTCGGGGTACTCTGCCGCCACCACCGAGGCTGCGAAGTGCGCATCGGTAGCGTTATTTTGGCGGAAGGTGCTATCGCAGTCCGCAATGATTACTTCATTGTTGGTGGTTGAGCTGTTATTCATGCCCATTGTGAGGAACATTGTTGTTGCACCGGTGATGGCTGATAGCACCACGATGCCGAGGTAGAATAATAGGTTGCGTTTCATAACAGTAATTTATTAGTTAACATGCGGCAACGTCACTCAATAGGCAATACTTCAATTGGTTATACATTGTTTCATCTAACGCAATAACGCCCACGTGGGGCGTTATATTGTGCATGATATGCATTTTTATTCACTGCACCACAGTCGTGAATATGTTCCACCTCCCGAGGATTACTCCTCGAGGATGTATACTGTCTCGCCGGGGCGCTGCATATGGTATGTCTCGCGAGCATACTTCTCCATGAATGCTGGCGAGGTGGTGATGTTGTGTATGAAGATGCTGTCGCTGGCAATCTTATGCTCCAGAGTGGCAATCTTCCTATCTACATCCTTTCGTGCAGCACGTGTGCGGAACATGTCGCTGATGGTGCTTATAGAGACAATGATGGTGCAGATGGCAATGACGATGGTCAATGTCATCCAGAAGATGTTGATAAACTTCTGCTTACGTCGCTGCTGCTTCTGCTCCTTTGTCATTGCGCGCTATGGTATATGCATAAACTTATGTGTCTGAATGGAGATGTTCCACGATGGGTTTGCCTTTGTCCACTCCACAATCTCTCCGATAATCTTCTCATATACACTCCACTCGGGCTGTACGTAGAGCAGACACTTACGACTCACTTTGCGGCTACACTCCATCGCCCACTCGAGATCCTCGCTTGTCTGTATTATCACCTTAAGCTCGTCGGCACGCAACAGCGCCTCCTCGAGGGGTGGCATCTGGCGCTTTGGCGATAGGCATATCCAGTCGAACTCGCCGCTTATAGGGTTTGTGCCCGATGTCTCGATGAATATCTCGAGACCGCGGGCGTGCAGCGCACGTGTCAGGTCACCGAGAGGGTAGAGCAGTGGCTCACCTCCGGTGATCACTATGGCGCGTGCCGAGCATGAGGCGGCACGTTCTACGATGGTCTCTATATCTGTTGGAGGGAAGACCTTGGGATTCCATGTATATTTGGCATCACACCAGCGGCATCCCACATCACAGCCACCAAGGCGTATGAAGTAAGCGGGCTTGCCAGAGTGGTAACCCTCACCTTGTATCGTGTAGAAGTCCTCGACGAGGGGTAGCTTTCTACCACCCTCGAGGAGCTCCAAGTCGGGATTAATCTTCATCTAAAACGTATATATCCTTAAGGTTACGACCTATCTGGTTGTAGTCGAGGCCATAGCCCACGATGAACTCGTTGCCTATAGGCATCGCCACATAGTCTATTTTATACTCGTATAGGAACTTATCGGGCTTGAAGAAGAGAGTGCAGATGCTCACACTCGCTGGGTTACGTGCGTTGAGATAGTCCAATAGGTAGTTCATGCTATGACCTGTCTCTACAATATCCTCCACGATGATAATATCCTTACCCTCGATGTCGAAGTCGATGCCGAGCTGCTGCTTGATAGTGCCTGTGGACTGCGTACCCTCGTATGATGATATCTTCACGAAGGCGAGGCGGCTGTCGAAGGTCGTCTTGCGTACAAGGTCACTCAAGAAGAGGAAGGCACCACTCAATACACCGAGGAATATAGGGGTCTTGCCCGCATATCTCTCGTTAAGCTGGTTAGCAACGCGCTGTACGGCCTCGTCTATCTCCTCTGCAGGAATCATTGTTTTGAATCTACGATCCAATAGTTGTATTTTCTCTGCCATGGCATTTAAAATTTCACCAAAGTTACACAATTTATTAATATCATCCAAACTTATTGGGTCCTTACTCTATCGAGAATGCCTGTGAGGGCGGCGAGTATTACGCCATAGTTTGTTATCGCCACACCCTGCTTACGGGCACGTTCCACACGACTCAACACATGTTTGCGGTTAAACATGCAGGCACCACAGTGTATGACAAGGTCATAGGGGGTGAGGTCCTCGGGGTAGTCGGCGCCACCCACAATGTCTATATGTAGTCCCTCGCCAAACCTCTTACGTAGTATGCGTGGTAGCTTGACACGTCCTATATCCTCATTCTGTGGTGTGTGTGTACACGCCTCGGCGATGAGTATCCTTGAGCTCTCGGTGATGTTGCGTAGCGCCTTAACGCCCTCGGTGAAGAGTGCTATGTCACCCTTGTATCGCGCAAAGAGTATCGAGAAGGATGTGAGTACCGACGCCTCGGGCTTGAGACGGTATACATCCTCAAATGCTTGTGAGTCGGTTATTATGAGCTGTGGTGGTGATGCCAATGTTGCCAACGCCTCGGCCATGCGGTCGGGTGTGCAGCATAGCGGCATGCAACCACGGTCCAGAAGCTCGCGTATGGTCTGTACCTGTGGCTGTATGAGGCGACCCTTGGGTGCCGCCTTATCCTGTGGCATGACAAGAAGCACCGTGTCGCCCGCCTTGCAGAAGCCCTCGGTGATGAGCCTCTCATCTGCAGGTCGGCATGCTATGATAGCCTCACGCAGCGCCTCCATGCCCTGGCCTGTCGCAGCACTTATGGCTATAACTTTACCCTCGGTAAGGGCTTCAACCTGGGCTACGATGGCGTCATAGTTGGCTATTCTATCTATGTGTGCCACGGCAACAACCGTGGGTATCTCCCTTATGCGGCACTCTGCCAGAATGTTCATCTCGGCATCAGTGCCCTCGTCGGTGAAGAGCACAACGGCGATGTCCGTCTTGTCGAGCATCTTCGCTGTGCGTGCCATGCGTGCGCTGCCCAGCTCTGTGCTATCGTCGAGACCTGGGGTGTCGATGATGACAGCGGCGCCGAGGCCATTTAGCTCCATGGGCTTCTGCACAGGGTCTGTCGTCGTGCCCGCAACGTCGGAGACGATAGAGACCTCCTGACCCGTAAGGCGATTTACGAGTGTCGACTTGCCGGCATTACAGCGCCCGAAGATGGCTATGTGTATACGTTCCGATGTAGGTGTTGTCTGCATAGCCTGTAGCTTTAGAAACGGAAGTCACGCTTACCCTCAAGTATAGCCTTGAGGTTATCCTCTGTTATGCGGCGCACCTTGTCTGAAGGTATCACCTGCTTGAGTCTATCTATCATCTTGAAGCCCTCGACCTTAACCTTTGGTGAGGCGTAGTCCTCGAGGTACTCGGCAAGTGTCATGAGTGCGTTCGGTGCGCAGCAGTTGCCTATGAGGCCACGCTTTGCCAGCGACATGAAGCGGTCACCTGTGCGGCCCTCACGGTAGCAGGCGGTGCAGAAGCTTGGTATGTAGCCCAACTCAAGTAGCCAACCGACAATCTCATCGAGGGTACGTTCGTCGGAGATGTCGAACTGCGCCGACTCCTCGGCATCTACTATGCCCTCGGCATATCCACCCACGCTTGTCTTCGATCCGCCACTGAGCTGCGACACGCCCACGTCGAGCACCAACTCGCGGCAGCTCTTCGACTCACGTGTAGATACAATCATACCTGTGTATGGTGCTGCTATGCGCAATACGGCAACGATGCGACGGAATACCTCGTCGGTGACGGCATCTGGGAAGTCCTTGGGGTCTATGTCGTCAGCGGGGCGTATGCGAGGCACACTTATGGTGTGTGGTCCTACGCCGAAGCGAGCCTCGAGGTGCTCGGCATGCATGAGTATGCCCACAACATCGTAGCGGTAGTTAGATAGTCCGAAGAGAGCACCTACGCCCACGTCGTCTATGCCTCCGAGCATTGCTCGGTCCATAGCCTCGGTGTGGTACGCCCAGTCACTCTTTGGGCCTGTTGGGTGTAGACGTTCATATGCCTCACGGTCGTATGTCTCCTCGAAGAGGATGTATGTGCCTATGCCCGCATCCTTCAGTCGTGTGTAGTTCTCCACAGTTGTTGCGGCGATATTTACGTTCACACGACGTATAGCGCCATTCTTGTGGTGTATGGAGTATATTGTGTCTATAGACTCCAGCACATACTCTATAGGGCTCAACTTGGGGTGCTCACCCGTCTCGAGGGCGAGGCGCTTGTGTCCCATATCCTGGAGGGCTATCACCTCACGACGTATCTCCTCCTGTGTGAGCTTACGGCGAGGTATTGTCTTGTTCTTTGCGTGGTATGGGCAGTATACGCAACCATTCACGCAGTGGTTGGATAGATATAGTGGTGCGAACATCACTATGCGGTTGCCATATATGCGGTCTTTGAGTTTTCGCGCAATGGCATATATGCGGTCCTCAATCTCCTTATCCTGCACCTCTATCAGCACGGCAGCCTCGCGGTGTGTTATGCCCTTACCCTCCTCTGCCTTTACGAGTATCTCCTCGATAAGTGCACGGTCGTTGCGGTGCTCGCGGGCATACTCCAGCGTTGCGCGTATCTCGCCATCGTGGATAAACTCGGCGGCATGCTCCGACTTTACGTTATATTCTATATTGCTCATTGTTATAGTTTTAGGTTATTATGGTCACCTCGCGAGTAGTCTATGTGGTAGCCTATGGTCTTTAGCTCGGCATCGAGTGCTGCGAGTCCTTCGGCCGCCTCCTTGCCCCACGAGGCCTTATTCTCGTATATTGCATATTTAGCCCTCACGTCCGATGGTGATAGGTTGGGCATCACCACGTTTGCTCCCGAGAGTATTCCCTCGAGACGACCTCGGGGTGTTAGTGTCGCCAGGGCTGTTGTTGCTGGTATCAGCGCCTCGGGGAGCATGAGGCGCACTATGGCCACCGTTGCCAGCGTTAGGTTTAGGTCGCCGGCGGGCTCATTACCCAGAGGTGTCGCCTTGTGTGGCAGGAAGGGGCCTATGCCCACCATCTCGGGCTTCATCTTCTCTATGAGCTTCAGGTCCTCCACGATGTTATCTAATGTCTGGCCCTTCACTCCTATCATCATTCCCATTCCTACCTGATATCCTGTGCGCTTAAGTGCCTCGAGGCAGCCTATGCGATGCTGTAGACCACGCCCTGCGGGGTGCAGTGCGTCGTATAGTGCGTCGTTGGCTGTCTCATGGCGCAGCAGATAGCGGTTAGCACCTGCGCGCTTAAGTCGTATGTATGACTCCTCGCTGCGTTCGCCCAGCGAGAGTGTTATCGCCACATCGGGGTAGCTGCTGCGCATCCTACATAGCAACTCTTCGAGCCATGCATCGGAGTGCGTTCCATCCTCGCCACCCTGTAGCACAAATGTTCTAAAGCCGAGGGCATATCCCTCTTTGCAGCACGCCATCACCTCCTCCTGTGTGAGCCTATATCTCTCGGCTGTACGGTTGCTGCGTCGCAGGCCACAATATAGGCAGTCGCAGCGGCAGAAGCTCGACAGCTCTATTAGGCCACGTATATATATGCCGAGTCCGAACTGCTGTTGGGCAGTTCGGACGGCACAATCGCGGAGTTGTTGAAGCACGTGTGTGTCCGTTGTGCAACTACGAAGTAGCGCACTCAGGCTCTTGGTGTCGAGCCTGTTGTCAACGGCCAACTGCTCAACTAACTCTCTCATATTATCTCTTCTTCAACTCTGCGTCGAAGGTCTTCTTACCATCGCCGTAAGCGGTGTGAACACTTGGGCCCGAGATACAACCGCCATCGCAGACCATCACCTCGATGAACTGTGCGGGAGCCTTACCTGTCTTGCCGTAAGCCTTCAGGAGGGCTACGTTCTTCTTGTTGAGGCCCGCAATCTGCAATGTTGTGAAGTCTATCTTGCCGTTTACAAGCTCCTTCACGGCAGCCGTAACACCACCATTCTCTGCAAAGCCGTGTGCTGAACGACGTGATGCGCACTCTACAGGGTGTACGTTAGCCTCGCCGAGCTCGATGTTCATACCACCGAGGATAGCGTGTACCTCCTCGTATGTGAGCACGAAGTCAACCTTACCCTTTAGATCCTCACGACGCACCTCCTTACGCTTTGCGATACATGGACCTACGAATACGAGCTTCGCATTAGGATACTTCTCGCGCGCTATGTCGGCAGTGTATATCATTGGTGAGTATGTTGTAGATATGTACTTCTGCAACTCTGGGGCGTGCTTGCGTGCCATCTCCATGTATGATGGACAGCATGATGTGGTCATGAATGCCTGACCCTCCTCCATCTTCTCTGCAAACTCGTGTGTCTCCTTCTCTGTTGTCACCTCTGCACCACGTGCCACCTCAATAACGTCAGTGAAGCCAATAGCCTTGATAGCGCCATATACCTGCTCTGTAGGTACGTTGTACTGCGAGAGTATTGATGGGGCAACCATAGCTACAACCTCCTCGCCACGACGTATAGACTCGAGGATGTCGAATACCTGCGATATCTCGAATATAGCGCCGAAAGGACAGGCGTTCATACACTTACCGCAGTATATACACTTCGACTCGTCGATGTGCTCTACGCCATACTCGTCCTTCGATATAGCACCTACAGGACACGCCTCCTCGCAAGGTACGGGTATGTATACGATAGCGTGGTAAGGACACGCTGCGAAGCACTTACCGCAGCTTATACACTCCTTGTGGTTAATCTTACCCTGTGATGTGTCTGGGTCGAACTCTATGGCATTCTTTGGACAAGCATGCTCGCAGGCACGTGCCACACAGCCGCGACAAAGGTTTGTGATGTCGTAGTTTGTGCGAACACATGATGAGCAGGCCTCATCAATCACACACATGATGTTGTCCTTAATGGCCTTGCGGTCGAGAGCCATTTTAGCATAGTCCGAGAGTGGTGTTAGCTCATCCTTCTCGTCGGTCATGTCATATCCGAGTAGAGGTAGTGACTTATACTTCCATACTGCACGTTCTTTGTGGATGCAGCATCGGCCACGCACCTGTGAATTTCGGGGACTGAACTCTATGGGCACTCTGTCGATTTTCTCTACGAGCTGGCCCTCATTCCAGAGGCTCACAAGTTTAGTGAGAAGTCTCTGGCGCACGATCATTACGTTATTTTTAATTGCCATACGTTAAAAGTTGGGTGTTTCAATTGAGCAAAGGTAATAAATTTTATGCTAAAGATACAAATTTATCGCCTATTTTTCTCTACGCTATGCACTTTTGTATGCTTTGTGGTCATTTTTGCGGAGCATATTTCGCCAATTTTTTTAAAGACAAGGGTCATAAAAGGGCAGAAGGGTTAGAGAGACAAAGAGACAACGCATTACCTTTTATGCCCTTTGGTGCCCGATAATGAATGGGTTGCAAGGGGCAGAAGGGGCAGAAAGGGCAGAAGGGTTATAGAGACAGAAAGCGCATCGCCCTCCAAGCACCGCGCCCTCCAAGCACAGCGCCCTCAAAAGCACCATAATCGTCATTGCGAGGCTTGGCACAAGCCGTGGCAATCTCCTCTCAAGCACCGCGCCCTCCCAAGCGCAATAACAAAAAAAATGCGCCCGACCTTTCGGCCAGGCGCAAAGTGTAAAGAAGAGAGTTTACTTACTCAATAACAACAGTGCACTGCTCCTTCATGCTACCACCCACGTAGTCAGCGATGTTTACAGTATTACCATCAAGAGTTGCAGTACAATTTGTGATTGTCAATGTCTTGCCAGCAGCCTCCAAATCAACGAAGTTTGTCTTACCAGAAACATAGTTGAATGTGCAGTTAACCAACTCAGTGTCAGCATAGATATTCAAGCCGTTGTATCTTGACTGGTCGCAACCAAATATACAACCCTCAAATGTCACCTTGCCATTACCACCATATGCGTTGAAACCATTAATCTCACAATTTCTAAAGATTACGGTACCAGCCAGGTCATCGTAGTGGAAACCGCGGAAATCAGTTTTGATTACACAATTCTCGAAAATTGTTGTCTGACCCGCTGCCGCGTAGCACCAACGAAGAGCCTCACTACCTTCAAATGTGCAATTCTTGAACTCTCCATAGACATTACCTGATACAGCTATGTCATTCTCATTCTTAAATGTAGCACCAATAATAGTAGCACCCTTGATATCCAAAGAAGATTTACCGGCGAACACTGTGCCCTCCTCGCAGATGATAGTCTGACCAGCCTTAACTGAAGCCGCAGGGAATGTATACCCACCAGCTGCTACAGAAACTATCTTAGCATCTTTATCAAGTGCATCCTTAAGCTCCTCTGCGTTGCTCACAGATGTAGGACCAACAACAGTGATGTAAGTCTTATCGTAGTTAGAGAGTGTGCTCTCAAGGTATGCCTTCATCTCGTTATTTACAACGTGGATAGTCATTGTAGGCACAGGAGCCGCCATATTTGTAAAGGAGTTATTCTCGATTGTGAACTCAGGAGAGAGAATCTTAATCTCGGTCAATGACTCACAATCACGGAATGCGTAAGTACCGATATAGTTAACAGATGCAGGAATCTCAATAGAAACAAGACCTGTGTTGCGCAAAACATCCTTCTCGAGACGAGTTATGCCATCAGGAATGTTGATAGATGTCAAAGAAGTACACTCTGCGAATGCACCCTCGCTAATTGTTGTAACGCTTTCTGGGATAGTTATGTTAGCAAGGTTTGAGCAAGACTGGAATACAGCAGGGCCAATCTCTGTAAGAGTGTTTGGCAATGCTACAGTCTCCAATTTAGTACACTTGCGGAATGTGCGGTTGCCAACAACCTCTATACCTTCTGCGACAGTTGCACTTGTCAATCCTGTTGAATTCTCAACTACACCACGAACGGTAGTCGCCTCATCAGCAGCAGAGGTGATTACAACCTCACCATACTTTGCGATGTAAGCAACATCGTTCCACATAAACAATGTAGCCTCGCCATTGTCGGTAGCAAGAGCAGTTGCTACATCAGCAGTGCTCTCTGTAACAGCAGTTACACCCTCAGCTTCCGCAGCATTGGCAATAGTTTCTGGCAATACATAGTAAATACCATCAGCTGCAATTGCCTTGTAACCAGTAGCAATGTATTTAGCAGCAGGTCTAGCAGAATATGTACCGCCTGTTACAGAGAATGTACCACCGTAGCCATAATCAGAGAGGTTGTCGTTGCCATAATAATTGCCACCGCTAAATTTGCCACCATTAACGTATACAGTACCTCTTGTTCTATTGCAGATTACAACACCACCGCTGGTTGCAGCATGACGATGCTCGAAAGTACCACCATTAATAGTGAGAGTGTTGTTACCACCATCCTCTACATCTACAACGTGTGATGTGAGGCTTCTTGCACCAATATCGTTGTTTACAAACGTACCTCCGTTAATAGTAGTCTCACCGCTGCCGCTTGCCTTTAGACAGCCGCGATCTGCAGATACCTCTGTACCATCGTTGATAGTCATCTTACCAGATGATATAACTGCATATGCTGAATAACCACCATCAGCAAGTGGTGCACCCTTAATCTTAACACTCTCCAATACAAGCTCGCCTGTATTGTTGATTACAGCATCACCGTTTTCAGCGGTATTCTCGAGAGTACCACCAACGATAGTAAGAATACCATTGTTCTCGATAATAGCACCACTACCCTTTGCAAGTGCGCCAGTGATAGTCTTATCACCAAGGTTGATAACTACATTAGCACCCTCAGCAATCTCCAATGGCTGAGCCAATGTAATATCCTCAGTCAAAGTAACCTCGCCGCCGAACATAGCTGCGTAAGCAAGCTGCTCGGCGTTCTCGTCAGGCCAGTTCTCATTGCCGCCGAACTCACCACCATTCTCAACCTCAACCTTGATGTTGTTGCCATCAGTAAGAACGTTACCCTTGATAGTTGTCAAATAGTTGCGGTTAACAGCGATATCGGTGTTGAAGTTGTTAAACTTGATTAGGTCATTATTCTGATCATAAACATTGAACTCAAACTTAACAACATCACCCTCCTTAGCGAAGAAGTAGTCGGTAAAGAGTGTCATATCTGCACCATTCTGAACATCCTCATCGTATGACTTAATAGAGAAATTCTCGTGCTTGATATTACGATTCTGTGAATCGCCAATAGCACTACCAGCGAAAGCGTTGAATGCGTTGTAGTGCTGAACTTTGTACTCTACAGTAGCTTTTGTAGGCATAATACCGAGATTGTTAAGAGCAACCATATCGGTAGTGATAACACGCAACTTGGCAAATGGACGTGTAAGGTTTACAGTGATGCCCTGTGAGCCGTTGAAGTTCTCAACAAGAAGAGTGCCGGTAAATGCGTCACGTGTCTCATCCATTGCCTTCCACTCACCCTTAAGAGTGACGTTTCTAAGGTCGCTTGTGTCGTAGTGGTTATCAACATCAGACTCATTAGCAACAACATCGGCCCAAACAACAAACTGATAGTTACGATCTGGAACAAGGCGAACAGGGAATGCCACCTCTGTACCATCGCTGTACTTTACAAGACGTTCCTTTGAAGGCTCGCCCTTGTAGTAAACCTGAAGAATGTAACGCAATGTAGCATCACCATCAAGAACGCCATTGCTAAATAGTCCCTCTGCGCTGTTGGCACGGGTAGTCTCGGGAAGTGATACAGTGACAACAGTGTCAACCTCGCCACCGACGATAACGTCGAGACCCTCGGGCTCTGTCTGACATGATACCATACCGAGTACCAATGCCATCAAAGAAAAGATTTTTGCTTTCATAGATTTGTTAATTATGTGTGTGTATTGCTTTAGTTCAATACGCGTATATGTGATGGGCTACATGCCCATGTGTCATTAGCATCGCCCCCCCCCAGTGTGGCAGCTATGCATACCGCCCACCTCGAGGTGCAACCCTTGGCACTCACATAGATTATCGTCGGGGTGATGTCGCTGCAGTACGACATGCTATGTTGGCGTTGATGCTGACCCCTGCAGTGTGGTCACATCTTCTCTCCAACATTGAGACCCAGATCTAGATAATCAATACAAAATTAGATAAAAAGAGACAATCAACCAAATATTTCGGCAAAAAATATGAAAAAAAGTGATGTTCGTTGAAAAAAGTGTCTTCCAACGCGCGTGTATGCGTGTGCATATATAAAGAGGAGAGTGAATAAAAAGTGTATTTTGTCGTTACGCTTGCCCTCAAAATGCTCATTTACGCATAGTAAACTCCGCTTTTTCGGGCTTCGCAAGCCTAAAACTACATCTTTTTATTCACTCTCTTAAGTTATGGGGGACTGGCTATGTTACTTTTTAGTCAGCCCCTCGGTCTATTGCAAGACCATCTTTTAGTGGCGCTGCTGTCGGCGCTGCTCACGGTTGATGGCTACCTGCTCCTGCTGCTGGCGCAAGGCCTCCTCGTAGCGCTGCTGGAAGCGTGACTTCTTCTTTGGCTTATCCGAAAGAAGCTTCTCGCGCACCTTCTCGTCGTTAACAGAACGACGTATAGCAAACATGATAATCATGGTGAGAAGCTGTGATAGGAAGTAGTAGTAGCACAAGCCTGATGAGAAGCTATTCATCACGCATAGCATCATGATAGGCATGAAGTATACCATCATAAACTTCATCATGCCCGCACCTGGCTGGCCCGCAGTGGTTGCTGCCTGCTGCTTATAGGTGTAGAATGAGTATGCGAAGATTGAGAGTGTCATGAGGAGTGCAAAGAGACTCACGTGGTCGCCATAGAATGGGATGTTGAAGGGCAACTGAAGAACGCTATCGTACGACGATAGGTCGTCAGCCCACAAGAAACTCTCGCCGCGAAGCTCGATGCTCGCAGGGAAGAAGCGGAACATAGCCCACAAGATAGGCATCTGGATGAGTAGTGGCAAGCAACCACCCATAGGGCTCACGCCAACCTTCTGGTATAGCTCCATCATGGCCTGCTGCTTCTTCATGGCATCGTCAGGGTTGGGGTACTTCTGGTTGATGGCCTCCATCTCGGGACGTATGGCACGCATCTTGGCTGTAGACATGTAGCTCTTATATGTCAATGGCAGGATGATGAGCTTAACGAGGATGGTGAGGATGAGGATGATAAGACCGAAGCTCAAACCACCACTCTTCAACCACTGGAACACAGGGATGGTGATAATCTTGTTTATCCAGCCGATGAGCCAGCCACCCATAGGGATGATCTCCTCGAGGTGTGCATCCTGACCCATGAACTCCACGCCCTTCATCACCCTAAAGTCGTTAGGACCGTAGTAGAAGGCCATGGCATACTGCTCCTCGCCCGCGACATGTGGTATCGAGATACGTGCGTCGAACTCCTTAACAAAGCCCGCATTGCCATCCTTCGCCGTCTTGAAACTCAAGCTTGCGTCGAGAGCATCCTTTGTCATGAGCACTGATGAGAAGTACTGCTGCTTGAAGGCTATCCAGTTGAGACCCTCGATATCTTCGAGCTCACCATCAGCGTCGAGCTCGTCGGTATCCTCCTCTGCGTAGTAGAGGATGTTAGATGCCATAGACTCATTCTGGAAGCTACGTTCGTTGCGGTTAGAACGGTTGTTCCACACCATGACAATCTCGCTGCCACTCTTGAGCATGGCGTCGATGTTGTGCTGCTTGATGGTGAAGTCAACGACATAGTCGCGGCTTGCATCACCTGTGTTATACACAGTATATACATACTCAACCCATGCATCAACATCTACGTCGAGGTGCATGGTGATGACGCTGTGGTCATCCATAGTCTCGATGTTAGTGTCGAAGATGTAGTCATTGGTGTTGAGTGCCTCGCTACCACCATTGCGGTGTAGCTCGAGACCCATTCTTGCCGAGTTGGGTGTTATGAGCTGCACGAGCTCCGTACGTTCGCCCTCGGCATAGCGCGTGTAGTTGTTCAAGGTTACATCTATGACCTTACCACCACGGCTGTCAAAGACGATGCTCATCAGGTCGTTGCGCACAGTGTCGAGCTGTGAGATGCCCTCACGGCGTGCGTAGAGGGTAGAACCGTGACGATACAACTCTGCATTAGCCCTCTCGGCAGCTGCTATAGAGTCTCTCATGTGGCGTTCCTCGGGAGTCATAGACTCCTCGGCAGCACGCTGTGCCTCGGCCTGTGCCACCTGTCGTGCCCTCTCTGCCTGTTCTACTCTCGCCTGCTCATCAAGGAACTGCTGCTGCTTATCCATCTCGTAGCTCTGGTAGAACGAGAAGCCTACGAACACGGCAATCATCAATACGATACCAATAATAGTATTCTTATCCATCTCTAAATATATCCCTCGCGGGTAGTGTTTGTGTTTCGTCTGTTATGTGTTACTAAATATCATTACTCTGCCTGCTCGTCGCGGTACTTGAGTGCCTCGGCAACAAAGCGCACGAAGAGTGGGTGAGGGTTGGCAGCTGTAGAGTGGTACTCTGGATGGTACTGCGCACCCACAAACCAGCGGTGTGCGGGAATCTCAACAACCTCAACAAGGCCTGTGTCGGGGTTGAGACCTGTAGCCTTCATGCCCGCAGCCTCGAAGTCGGCGAGATAGGCGCTGTTGAACTCGTAGCGGTGACGGTGACGTTCAACGATGTTCTCCATGCCGTATGCCTCCTTCACGCGTGAACCCTCTTTGAGGTGACATGGGTAGCCACCAAGACGCATCGTGCCACCCTTTGCAGTGACCTTCTTCTGCTCCTCCATGAGGTCGATGACAGCATGCTTTGTCTGCTCCATCTCGCTTGAGTTGGCATCCGACCAGCCAAGGACGTTGCGCGCAAACTCGATAACGGCGCACTGCATGCCGAGGCAGATGCCGAAGAATGGAACATTATTCTCACGTGCGTAGCGCACAGCAACGAGCTTACCCTCGATGCCTCTGTTGCCGAAGCCTGGGGCAACCATCACTGCCGACATCTTGCCCAGGTGCTCCTTGACATTGTCGATGGTGAGACGTTCAGAGTTGACATAGTGGAGCTTAACCTTCACCTGGTGTACGGCACCTGCATGGATGAATGACTCGCTGATTGACTTATATGCATCTGGAAGCTCTGTGTACTTACCTACGAGGGCGATGTCTACGGTGCTTGATGGGTTCTTGATGCGGTTTACGAATGCCTCCCACTCTGTCATGTCGGGCTCCTGGTCAGCCTCCAAGCCGAGCTTCTCGAGGAGTACGCCATCGAGGTTCTGCATGTGCATACGCAGAGGTACCTCATAGATTGTAGGCACGTCGATAGACTGAACAACGGCCTCGGGTGTTACGTTGCAGAAGAGAGCCACCTTACGACGAAGATCCTGGCTTAAGTCGTGCTCCGAACGGAGTACCAATACGTCGGGCTGCAAACCGTATGACAAGAGCTCCTTAACAGAGTGCTGTGTAGGCTTTGTCTTAAGCTCGCCCGATGCCGCCATGTATGGGATGAGTGTGAGGTGTACGAGCACGGTATTCTGGTAGCCGAGCTGGTAGCGGAGCTGACGTACTGACTCGATGAATGGCAACGACTCGATGTCGCCCACCGTGCCACCAATCTCGGTGATGATGACGTCGTACTTCTTCGTAGCGCCGAGGAGCTGCACACGACGCTTAATCTCGTCGGTGATGTGTGGGATAACCTGCACGGTCTTCCCCAAGAACTCACCACTACGTTCCTTGTCGATGACACACTGGTAGATCTTACCTGTTGTCACGTTGTTGTTCTTGGTTGTCTGTATAGATGTGAAGCGTTCGTAGTGACCGAGGTCAAGGTCGGTCTCTGTGCCATCCTCCGTAACGTAGCACTCGCCATGCTCGTATGGGTTAAGCGTTCCTGGGTCGACGTTGATATATGGGTCGAGCTTCTGGATTGTCACAGAGTAGCCGCGCGCCTGGAGAAGACGTGCTATAGAGGCCGAGATGATGCCCTTACCGAGTGATGATGCAACACCACCTGTAACAAAAATGTACTTTGGCTTTGATAGTTTCATACCTTCTATGTTTTTATCCTTGGCATTGCGCCGTAGATGAAGTTAATAATATCGTGTTTGTGTCTCTGCTCGCGCACATTATGCATTGTTTGCCTCATGCTCGTCGATGAGCTTCACCTTCTCGATGAGCTCCGTCATGTCGCGCTTGGCACGTGCGATTTTCTCGCGCACATCAGCGATTAGTGCCTCGGCATTCTTCGACTTGGCGAAGAAACCGATGTTGTTCTCCAAGAGGGCTATGTCCTGCTCCATCTGGCGCACCTTGTTTACCAAGCGTTCGCGTTCAGAACGTAGCTGGTTGCCACCCTTCATGCCCGATACACGTTCCTTGAAGCGGTTCATTGAACGGTCGCGTTCTGAAGAACGTAGTGTGGCAAACATGCCATCGACGATGCTCTTATACTCCTTCTGCAAGGCATCCTTGTGCTTGATGGGCACGAAGCCTATCTGGCTCCAGCGACGCTGGAACTCCTTGACTGCCTCGAAGCCACCAGCCTTAACATCTGCAGCCTTCATCTCGGCAAGGAGTGCCTGCTTGAGCTTCAGGTTCTCCTCATGCTCCGAGTCTACAGATGAGAAGTGTGCTGCCTTTCTCTCGAAGAACTTGTCGCACGCAGCGCGGAAGCGCTTCCATATGATATCCGAGTGACGGCGTGCCACAGGACCTATCTGCTTCCAGCGCGCCTGGAGTGCTATGAGCTCCTCTGTGGCGTGCTTCCACTCCTCCGAGTTGATGAGTGCCTCGGCAGCCTCGCACAACTCATTCTTGAGGGATAGGTTATGCTCCATCTCTGTCTTTACGCCAGCGTAGAAGTCGCGCTTGAGCTCGAAGAACTTGTCGCAGGCGTTGCGGAAGCGTTCGTATATACGGTTGTTCTCCCTCTTTGGTGCAAAACCGATGGTCTTCCATACCTTCTGTATCTCGAGAAGCTCCTCACTCGCCTTGTTCCACTCCTTGCGTGTTAGTGCTGGGCGTGTTGTTAGCGCCTCGGTCTTCTCGCAGAGCTCCTGCTTAAGCGATAGGTTCTTCATCTGCTCGGCCTTGAGACTTTCGAAGTGCTCCTGGTGGCGCTTGTTTATGCGGCTCGAAGCCTCCTTGAAGCGTTCCCACAGGGTCTCCTTATACTCGATGGCTACAGGGCCTGTCTCGCGCCACTCGTCGTGAAGCTTCTGTAGCTTGCGGAATGCCTCGACCACCTGTGGCTCGAGAACGAGCTCTTCGGCCTGCTCACACAGTGCGAGCTTCGCCTCGTAGTTCTTCTTGAGGTCGAGGTCGCGGAGCTCCTTGTTAATCTTGATGAAGTTATAGAAGTTCTCTACGTGGAGGTTGTATGTCTCCCATAGGTCCTTTACGTTCTGCTGTGGCACAAGACCTGTCTCCTTCCAGCGCTGCTGAAGCTCGCGGAAGCGTGCAAAGGTCGTGTTCATCGTCTCGTCAGAGTTGATGAGCTCCTTAAGCTCCTCGATGATGCTGAGCTTTATTTTGAGGTTCTCCTCCTTGCTCGCCTCCATCTGTGCAATGTGCTTATCTCGTTCGTTGCGATATATCGCGAAAAGCTCCTTTAGTCGCTGCTCCTCGGCACAAGGTGTTGGCGTGAACTCCTCCTCGTTGCCGCCCGCCTCCACGAAGGCCTTGCGCTGTGCCTCCACCTTGGCACGATGCTGCTTGTAGAAGGCTATCTTTATGGTCTCAACCGTGTTGCGCAGTGTCTGCACAGGCTCGTTCTCGAGTTTCTGTGCGAAGAGTGCCACGAGCTCTGCCTCGTTGAGGCCCGAGAGGTCGTCGCTGCTTGCTGTGGCAGCCTGCTCCTCGTCTGTCTCATCACCAATGTCGAGTCCCGCCTCATCGGCTGCCAATGCAGCCTCTTCGTCGGCAAATGTCTCACTCATGGGTGTTGCCGCTGTTGCGACATCATCACTATTCTGCTGGTTTGTTGCTGCTTCGGCAGCGTTGGTAGTAGTCTGCGCATCTTCGGCAATAGTGCCGACAGGCTCCTCGGGAGCCGTAAGGTTGATTTTTTCAGTAGCCATCGCTTAAATGATTTTAGTTGATACGATGTGCCATCGTCGGCACATAATTCGTGCAAATATAACAATTCTTTTTCAAAGAAAAAATATATAGACCGATTTATTTAACCATTGTCTCGACCTTCTCCACTACATAATGCGACATATGGGATAAATATGCTCTCTATGCGAAGTTGTAAATTGAATAATAAAGTGTTGTTGGTGGCGATAAAATAGTGGGGTGGTGGAGGAGTGATGTGGAGGAGTGAAAAAAAACGTAGTAAAATATTGGAAAGTACGCCAAAAATTCCTATCTTTGTTGGGATTTTAGGGGTGTGTTGCGCCTCAATCTTTCAAGCAACTATTAACTAAACATATAGATACACATGGTAATTTTGGTTCTCAATTGCGGTAGCTCTTCTATCAAGTATCAGGTACTCGATGTAATGGAGACTTCGCACACGCTTTTGGCCAAGGGCCTCGTAGAGCGTATTGGTCTGCCCGAGGGCGATCTTACACACAAGCCACAGGGTAAGGATAAGTTTGAGCTTCACTGCCCAATTCCAGATCACACAACAGGTATCCGTCTTGTTCTCGACGCTTTGACACATGCCGAGCATGGCGTTATCTCATCTCTTGATGAGCTTAAGGCTGCGGGTCACCGTGTGGCTCATGGTGGTGAGTTCTTCACTGATAGCTGTCTTGTTGACGATGAGGTTAAGGCAAAGATTGAGTCGCTATACTCAATTGCTCCTCTTCACAACCCAGCAAACCTCGAGGGTATCCTCTCTATGGAGAAGGTGTTGCCAGGCATCAAGCAGGTTGCCGTGTTCGACACATCTTTCCACCACACTATCCCAAGCATCAACTACATGTACGCCATCCCTTATGAGTACTACGAGAAGTATCGCGTAAGAAAGTATGGTTTCCACGGCACAAGCCATAAGTTTGTTGCTCGCGTAGGTGCGGAGATGTTCGGTCTTGACTTCGAGAACTCAAAGATTGTTACTTGCCACATCGGTAATGGTGCATCTGTAACTGCCGTTAAGAATGGTAAGTCGTTCGATACATCTATGGGCTTCACTCCACTCGATGGTCTTGTGATGGGTACACGTGCAGGCTCTATGGATGTAAGCGCTGCTACATACATCGCCGAGAAGGAGGGTCTCTCATACAAGGAGCTCGATGCAATGCTCAACAAGCAGTCGGGTGTTCAGGGTCTCACAGGCATCTCAAGCGATATGCGTGATATCGACGCTGCATATGACGAGGGTAACGAACGTGCTATCATGGCTCGCGATATGTATGCTAACCGCATCAAGAAGTTTATCGGTGAGTATGCTGCCGAGATGGGTGGTGTAGATCTTGTAATCTTCACAGGTGGTGTCGGTGAGAACTCTCCAGAGGTACGTGAGTATGCACTCCAGGGCTTGGAGTTCATGGGTCTCGAGTTCGACGCTGTACGTAACCGTGGTAAGCGCGGTACTGACTATGAGATTAGCGCCGAGGGTTCACGTGTTAAGGCTGCGGTTATCTGCACTGACGAGGAGCTCGTTATCGCAAAGGATACATTCCGTCTTACAAAGTAATAAATTATAAACAAATAAAACCTAAAACTATTATGATTAAGCATTTGGATGAGCTCGTTGCTGCTGCGGTGGCACGTGGTAAGAAGAAGATGATTGTGGCTTATGGCCAGGATACACACTCTATCGGTGCGACAGACATGGCCATCAAGGCAGGTCTTGCAGAGGTTACTTTGGTTGGTGACCCCGAGGAGATTAAGAAGTCTTGCGAGGCAGAGGGCGTAGATATCAACCAGTACACTATCATCCCAGAGTCAGAGGATGTAAAGGCTGTTGAGATTGCTGTTAAGGCTGTTCACAATGGTGAGTATGACGTTTTGATGAAGGGTGTAGTACCTACTGATAAGTATATGCGTGGTATCTTGAATAAGGAGTGGGGTTTGTTGCCACAGGGTACTGTTCTTAGCCACGTTACTGTATTGGAGGTTCCTGCTTACCACAAGCTTCTTGTAGTTAGCGACGTAGCAGTTCTTCCTTGCCCATCTTTGGAGCAGAAGAAGCAGATTGCAAAGTACCTTCTTACAACAGCTAACAACCTCGGTATCGAGGAGCCTAAGGTTGCGCTTATCGCACCATCAGAGCAGCTTCTTCCAAAGGTTGTAAGCTCTGTTGAGGCTAAGGAGCTCTCAGACCTTGGTCAGGCAGGCGAGTTGGGTAAGGGTCTCTTCCAGGGTCCTTTGGCACTCGATGTTGCTATCGACGAGGAGAGCGTTAAGATTAAGAAACTTACAGGTCCTGTTGCAGGTGATGCAGACTGCTTGTTGTTCCCTAACCTTGAGTCAGGTAACGTATTCTTCAAGGCTTGCTCTAAGTTTGGTGGCGCTGAGTTG
>JAGCMF010000034.1 GCA_017646625.1 Alistipes sp.
ACGGTAACTACTACGAGTTCGCTGGCACTATCACTATCGATGGTAACTCACGTTATACAGATGAGACTGTTCTTATCAAGAATGTAAACTTCGTAAATGACAACGATGAAGAGATCAGCTTCGTTGAGATGAACAGCACAGATGGTGCAGTTCGTTATGCACACAACGTAACTATCGAGGCTTGTACATTTACTGGTGGCAAGAACTCTGTAGCTGCAAAGTTCCGCCAGTCACACAACATCACTATCAAGGATTGTGCTGTTGTTAGTGGCCACTCTTTGGCACAGTTCTACGGTTGCGAGAACATCCTTATCGAGGGTACTACAGTTAACGCTGACCGCGGTGTATCATTCGGTACTTCTACTATCTGCGCAGTTAAGGGCTCTACATTCACCGCTAAATCATACGGTTTGCGCGCTGATGGTACAGTAGCTACAGCCCTCAACCTTGAGAATGTAACTATCACTGCAGAAAAGCCTGTTATCGTTCGTAAGACTAATAATGCTTATAATGTTAACTTCACTGGCACAAACGAATTGAACACTACAGGTTATCAGGTAGTATTCACAACTGGTGATGATGAGGCTGCATTCGTGGCTCCTACAAGTGCATTTGCAGTTACTGGCGCTGATGACTTCAAGGTATTCCCACGCGACGCCGCTACAAGTGGCTACGTATACAACGTAGATGAGCTTAACGCTGCACTCAACAATCCAAGCATCAGCACTATCACTCTCCAGACTGGTGAGTATGGTACTATCGTAGCAAAGAGCAACAAGACTATCATCGGTACTCCTGGTGCAAAGGTTGACTGCGTAGACCTTAATGGCGCAGATAACCTAACATTAAAGAATATCAACTTTGATGCTGCAACAGCGAAGATGGGTTATGATGGCAAAGGCACTGCAAAGCAGCCAGCCAACATTATCTCTGGTAGCACATCAAAATGTAACAAAGGTGCACATAATCTAGTAATTGAGGGCTGTACTTTCACAGGCACATTCGCTGATGGTGGCGTTGCAATCGCCTTCACTGATCAGAACCGCGGAGGTGGCGCTTCTGGTAACATCACAATCAAGGACTGTACATTCAACACACGTGGAGGTTACTGTGATATATATGGCTACTATACTGGTAATGGCAGAAATGGCTTCGGAAACTTTGCTATTGAGGGCAATGAATTCAATACAGAGTATCTATCAGGAGGCAACCCAATTTACTTGGGTAGATATGCATCAAGCACACCTGTTGTAGTTAAGGGTAACGAATTCAATAATGTTACAACACTTAACGAGGCTGTATATCTTCAGGATCACAGCAACTATGGTGTATCTGTAGATGCAGCTAACAACACATTTGCAAACTAATTAGATTGCGAATGATTCTAAAAATATTAGGGTTGCCGTATGGCAGCCCTAATATTAAGGTAAAGATGCAAAAAGTGGCGATATGCTGCCGGCATCCCTTTAACAAGGGGCTGCGGCCCAAAGATATGTAACCCGAATGCAGGGTTACAACAAGACATTTTGCTATTGTAAAATGTGAATTAGTTGTGTGAGAGTGCCCCGCCGTGATGGCTCGGCACTCTTTTTTTTTAGCACCGACACACCAACAACATACCGACCACTATACATAGGTGAGGTTGCCAAACAGAAGCTGTCTGACAACACCACCATTAATACGATATATCACCTCTAATTGGTCACACTGCGCGACTCATGCTCCGCAGCCCTAACACGTGCTATCTCCGCCTTGGCACGCGACACAGCACTCTTATGCTCCGCCTGAACAGCCTTTCTGCGAGATCGAGCAGAGGTAACCTCCTGCTTCGTACGTGCCTTCTCCTGGCGATAGTATACCTCTGCATTATCGAGTCTCTGCTTCGCATCACGCAACACACGGCGTTGCTCCTCGACAACACGTCGATACTCATCCCTAACAGCATCATACTGGCTACGCGCCTGCTCCCTACGGCTATAGGCAGCATCTGTGATACGTCTCTCCTCATTACGCGCCTCATCGACAGCATCACGCTGCGCAGCAACAGCCCTATCGTACTCTATCTGTGCCTCGGCCAAACTCTTGCCTGGGCGCTGCGCATAGAGACTACACACGGCAAGCATGGCGACAATAGTGACAACAACTCTTCTCATAGTCATAAAAGTTTTATACTCACTTACCACAAATATACAAAACTTTTGACAAAAACAAGAATGAGAAAGCCCGCCTAACATTTTTTCATGTTAGACGGGCCGTAAACTATTATCGAGCTCGTATTACTCCTCCTGACGGTAAGTGTGCTCAACGTAGACTGCGCGCTGCATAGCCTCACGCTTTACTACTGATGGCTTTGTGAAGTACTGACGGCGACGAAGCTCCTTCAAAACGCCAGTTCTCTCGTACTTTCTCTTAAACTTCTTGAGGGCGCGCTCGATGTTCTCTCCCTCCTTTACGGGCATGATAATCATAATTCTATTCTTTTTTTATAATTTAAAACTCTTTACTGGGTGACCTTTTAGGGCTGGTCGTGCCACATCTAAAGTGCCTTCAGCCGCCTGGCGACCTCCGCGCGGTACATTACAATCTACTCGGGGCGTGTACCAAAATCAAGATAGGGAGCAATACGTGCTGCCTCATCTTCCGAAAATATGTCATCTTCAATCATCTCTTCGATGGTACTCCAACCTCCTTTCAATTCTCTGTTGTTAATAATACGCTTGAGCATGCGGTTCGTAACATACGGATGAACCTTTAACTCATTCGAGGTCGCAAAGTTAATATTTATTTTTTTAATTTTAGCACTATCACAACAAATTTGTGGTAAAATTATCGCAAAATTCTCCTCCGTAACCCATGCAAGCTCCGAAATCTGCTCACACGAGTAGTAACCACCGAGTAATTCCCTATAACGGAGGATGTGAACAACACTCTTCTCACCAATGCCCCGAACACGTATCAGCGTTGCCGAGTCGGCACTATTAATCTCAACAGGAAAGATGGACTCCTCTGCATCATACATAACCATCGGCTCAACAGCAGGAAAGATGATATAGGGCTCGAGGCGCGCAGCCATAGCACTATCGACAGCATAACACTCCGCAAACTCCTCAATACTCCTATAGCCACCAATCATATCTCTGTAGCGCACGACAAGCTCCGCCTGGCGAAGAGTGAAGCCCAACGTGCGAAGGAAAGAAGAGGTAACAGTATCGAGCATAAATGCCCTATACTCCACAACAACACTATCGCGCACAGCAATACTATCATGATGCGAATAATCATCATATGCGACCCTATGGTAGCGATACTTTTCACCTATATTTATATATGGCTCGAGAGCAAAATAGAGGGAGTCCGTAATGCCATGACACAGCGCTACATCCTCCTTGATGCGATATACCTTACCTGCCTCGCGCCAACGAATGATGCTCACTGCAACACCCCTATCCACACCCGCATCAAGAAGCGTGCGTAGGTCAGCCTCATTAGGGTCAAAGGGTTGCAACACGCGAATAACGGCACTATCGCCAACATGAGTAGTATCACGCAACGGCGCATATACATCAGCACGTCTATAGCGCGGTGACGGCTCGGCAAGGTATGCAAGGAGGAGTATCACCACAAGAAGTGGGATAAGATATATCAAGCCCCTGATATGTTGCTTCGACGCCTCGCCCATAGTAAACTACCACTGTGCCTCATCCGAGAGCCACAACCTGCGATACCTACGCGAGGGCGACTCCATAAACTCACCAATGCCATACTGCGCCCATCTATCATCGACATACTTTATAGTATCGGGGTGCGAGGTGACAACATTCGGAAAACGAGAGGGGTTGTCGCCGTAGCCCGGGCGCTTGGAACGTGCATCGACAATAAGAGTATCACCCACAAGGCGTATATCGCGGCGAGGGTCTGTATTAGCTGCTGCAAGCCACAATAGATCCGAAGCGGTCATACCCTCCGAGGCACCATAGTCGAAGAGTGCGACATACTTGACACCCTCCATGCCGTTACTCTTGAGGTACATATCTACATCTACACTCTCCCGCCACTCCTTATCGGCAAAGAGGACAACGAGACCGAGGCTCTGCACAAAATCGCCACTGAAGCATGCTACGCCACCACAGGGCACCACACTATCGGGAATAACGACATCGGGGAGCACACCATCAGCAGCTACATCCGTAAGGTCGATAGCCATCTTCGAGCCATAACCCAAGGTTGGCGTCGCATGGTCCAAGACATCGAGGATGCCCTCCGACCATATTATACTCCTACGCACATCGAGACCCCTGAAGAGTCTACACATATGCTCCTTGGACCTTATATCTACGCCCTCATCAGCTATGACAAGGTACTTATTGAACATCATCTGACCTGCGCCCCACAGACCCTGTGCAACCTTATTAGGCTGGCCGAGATAGCGCTTCGCAATAGATACAAAGGCTATATTATGGGCAGTACCCTCGACAGGCATATACAAGTCACGCACCTCGGGCTGTATAGCAAGACGTATAGGCGCAAGGAAGATACGTTCCGTAGCCTTTGCGATATATGCATCCTCCATAGGTGGCACGCCAACAATAGTGGCACCATAGACAGCATCGCGGCGCATAGTAATGGCCTCGACATGGAACTTGGGATACATATCGGTAAGCGAGTAGAAACCCGTATGATCACCAAAGGGGCCCTCAATGGTGAGCTCCTCACTCGGATCTACATATCCCTCGATGATAAAGTCGCAGTCGGCAGGAACCCACAAATCGTTAGTGAGGCACTTAACGAGCTTAACAGGCCTCTCACGCAGCATGCCCGCAAGCAACATCTCATCCATATTATCGGGCATAGGAGCAGTGGCAGAGTATATATACGCAGGGTCGCCACCAAGAGCAATGCTCACAGGCATACGTCGACCAAGGCGCTTATATGCATCATAATGGCGGGCACCTGTCTTATGTCTATGCCAATGCATACCCGTGGTCTTACCATCAAAGATCTGCATCCTATACATACCCATATTAGGAATACCCGACTCGGGGTCAACAGTACACACCATGGGGAGTGTGACAAAGGGACCTCCATCACATGGCCACGACGTAAGGATAGGAAGTCTACTCAAGTCGGCATCATCGCCCCTCCACACAACCTGCTGGCACTCACCACGCCCCGATGACTTACGCGGAAACCAGCGCGACACATCCTTAAGCAGTGGCAACATCTTAAGCTTATCCCACAACGACTCCTTGGGCGACATTACACCCTTGAGCATAGCATCTATACGTCTCGAGATATCATCAAGGTTCTCGACACCAAGAGCCATAGCCATACGTCTGTCCGAGCCCATCATATTCATCAGCACAGGAAATGATGTCCCCGTATTCTCAAAAAGGATAGCCTTACCGCCACCCTCCGCCTTCGACATACGATCCGTAATCTCCGCAATCTCGAAACGCGGTGACACCTCCGTCTTAACCCTCACAAGCTCGCCAGCAGCATCAAGCTTATCGATAAACTCCTTAAGTCTCATACCCCAAATACTACTCTACCTCTCTATCCGTTGTCATCTTTATACGACGTTCTATATATCCTCCTGGGTGAAAATAGCCGAAGTCATGCGCCTGGAAGTTACGTGCATACATCATGGCTGTAGCAATGGCATCGCCCATGGCCAACTGCGCCGTAGTAGATGCTGTAGGCACGATATTCAGCACGCTATCCTCCTCCTTAACCATTATGTCGAGGTGCACATCGGCAAGCGTAGCAAGTGACGACGTAGCATCTCCTGTCATGGCAACAAGACCATTACCACACCTCCTGACAAAGCGTGCAACATCCACAATCTCATTCGTCTCACCCGAGTACGATAGCGCCACGATAACATCACCATCAGCAATGATACCAAGGTCGCCATGTGCCGCCTCGGCAGGATGCAAGAACACCGAGGGCATGCCTGTACTAGTAAGCGTAGCAGCTATCTTACGCGCCACATATCCCGACTTACCCATACCCGTGAGTATAATCTTACCCCTACACTCCATAAGCATGGTCACTGCCGACATAAAGTCTTCGCCAAGCGACGACGCTATAGTAAGAAGCGCCTGCGCCTCTGTAAATATCATCTTACGACCTACATCGAGTAATGCCTCATCATTGCGTGTCATATATATTATTCTTTTATTAGTCCTTTAATAACACCCTCTAACTCACCCAAAGGCAACATATTATCACCATCGCACATAGCCTCTTTAGGGCATGGGTGCGTCTCGAAGAAGTAACCACAAGCGCCAAAGGCCTTGGCAGCATGTGCCATAGCGGGAGCTAATGCCGCATCACCGCCACTACTTCCTCCCACAGCACCTGGGCGCTGCACAGAGTGCGTGCAATCCATAATTACCGTATCGGCAAATGTGCGCATATCGCTAATATTACGGAAGTCGACGACAAGATTATTATATCCATACATGTTACCTCTCTCCGTCAACCACACCTCACAAGCACCACTATCAATAGCCTTGCGATAGGGGTAGTACATATCTCTGCCAGATAGAAACTGTGCCTTCTTAATATTCACAATCCTTCCCGTACGCGACGCAGCAACGATAAGGTCTGTCTGACGGCACAAGAAGGCGGGAATCTGTATGACATCCGCCACCTCGGCAACCTCCGCAGCCTGCCACGCCTCATGAATATCGGTGAGTATGCGCAGTCCATAGCGACTCTTAATGTCGGCAAGCATACACAGACCCGCCTCCATGCCTACACCCCTAAATGAGTCTAACGACGTGCGGTTGGCCTTATCGAACGACGCCTTGAAGATGGCATCTACGCCCAAGCGTTCGTTTATAGAGACAAGCGTACGTGCCACACTATCGAGAAGCTCGGCACTCTCAATAGCACAGGGGCCTGCAATAATCTTTGGACTACACATATCTATAGTTTATTTTACTCATTGACCCTAAACACTACCTTCGGCGATATACTCCTCGGCACGACGTAGGTCATCGGGCGTGTCTATGCCTATGCCACGATGGTGCGTGACACCCACACCTATGGTATACCCCGCCTCCAGCCATCGCAACTGCTCGAGACTCTCAAGTCTCTCGAGAGGTGAGGCGTCGAGGGCTACGACATCACACAGCGTAGAGGCACGAAAGCCATATATGCCAACATGACGATGGTATACACCACACCTCAAGGCATCATCCACGGCAACATCGCGAACAAAGGGTATCGGTGAACGTGAGAAGTAGAGGGCACGACCACCACGCGTCATGACAACCTTAACGACATTACTATCATTAAGCGTAGAGAGACCATCCTCCCCCGTAATGGGAGTGGCGAGGGTGGCTATATCGACACTCTCATCCTCAAACATTGCCACAAGCGCGCGTAGCTGCTCGGCAGCAACAAAGGGCTCATCACCCTGCACATTTATAACAACATCATATCCATCGCCCACTTTGCGTAGTGCCTCGGCGCAACGTTCTGTACCACATCTATGCTCCGACGATGTCATGACGACACGGCCACCGAAGGCCTCAACAGCATCGGCTATACGACTATCATCCGTTGCTACGACAACATCATCGATAACTGCACTTACGGCTCGGTATACCCACTCGATGATGCACTTACGGCCAAGCACCGCAAGGGGCTTGGCCGGAAATCGTGTCGAGGCGTAGCGCGCGGGGATGATGGCTATGACTCTCATATCAGTATACTCTACAACAGCGCGATGCTCAACACCTCGTCGTTGGTATTTACATAGTGGAAACTCAAACCTGCAACATACTCCGGCTTAATCTCCTCTATATCCTTGCGGTTCTCCTCCGAGAGTATCAACTCCTGGATGCCGGCACGCTTCGCAGCAAGAATCTTCTCACGGATGCCACCAACAGCAGTAACCCTACCACGAAGTGTAGTCTCACCCGTCATGGCGATGCGTTCCTTGACCTCACGGCCTGTATATGTCGAGGCGATAGATGTCACAAGCGTGATACCTGCCGAAGGACCATCCTTGGGAACTGCGCCCTCGGGGACATGGATGTTGAGATCATACTCCTCAAACATCTTGCGGTCAATGCCGAGCTTCTCGTGGTGCGCCTTTACCCACTCGTAGGCGATGGTTGCAGACTCCTTCATCACATCACCAAGGTTACCCGTAAGCGACAACTTACCCTTACCTGGTGTCAAGATAGACTCTATATAGAGGATGTCACCACCAACCTGTGTCCATGCCAAGCCCGTTACGACACCACGCATACCTGCAATATTATATCGGTCGTTGCGATATGTAGGCTTACCCAGGATAGTCTCAAGAGCATCTACACCAACCTCCGCTATAACCTCCTCATCGAAGGCTAACGCCTTGGCCCTGTTACGCGCAATCTTGGCGATACTCTTATCCAAGCCACGAACGCCCGACTCACGTGTGTAGTCCTCAATGATACGCACAACAGCATCACCCGACAGCGAGAGCTTATCCTCGGGTATGCCATGCGCCTCACGCTGCTTGGCAACGAGGTGCTTCTGTGCGATATGCACCTTATCCTCGAGGACATAACCTGGAATATTTATCATCTCCATACGATCACGCAACGCCGCAGAGATATTCTCCACATTGTTTGCCGTAGCGATGAACAACACCTTCGACAGATCATACTCCATATCGAGATAGTTATCATGGAATGTAGTATTCTGCTCGGGGTCGAGAACCTCCAACAGAGCACTCGATGGATCGCCATGATTTGAACGTGACACCTTGTCTATCTCATCGAGGATGATGACAGGGTTAGAGGCGCCACAGCGCTTAATAGTCTCGATGATACGACCAGGCATAGCACCGATATATGTTCTACGGTGACCACGAATCTCCGACTCATCGTGCAAACCGCCTAACGATATACGACCGAACTTACGACCCATAGCCTCGGCAACAGACTTACCCAACGACGTCTTACCGACACCTGGAGGGCCATATAGACAGAGGATAGGAGACTTAAGATCGCCCTTGAGCTTGATAACAGCAAGGTGCTCGAGGAGTCTCTCCTTAACCTCGTCGAGGCCAAAGTGATCCTTATCGAGCTGCTCGCGAACAGCAGCAAGATCCAATCTATCTTCAGTAACATCGTTCCATGGCAAGTCGAGCATAAGTTGCAGATAGTTCATCTGCACAGAGTACTCCGCAACAGCGGGGTTAAGACGTTCGAGACGCTGCACCTCCTTATCGAATAGCTCTGCCGTAGCCTCCGACCAATTCTTGGTCTTGGCACGTTCACGAAGCTTCTCCACATCGGCATCCATGCCGTCACCAAGCTCATCCTGAATGACACGCATCTGCTGCTGTAGGTAGTAGTCCTTCTGCTGCTTATCTATATCCTGCTTAACCTTATTCTGAATATCATTCTTAAGCTCGGCAAGCTGCTGCTCGCGCACAAGAATCTCAAGAAGACGACGCGAACGAGCCAAGAGACCTGGAGCCTCAAGCAGATACTGACGGTCGTCATCCGTAAGATCCATATTCGAACATATGAAGTTCACGATAGCACGACTCGAGTCGAGGTTCTTGATAGCAAAGGCCGCCTCCTTGGGCATCGTGGGCGAGATATTAATGATATTCAGCGCCACCTCCTTTATTGACTCCACAATAGCGGTGAACTCCACATTCTTCGGATCGGGCGTAGTATCCTGGATAGGTGTCACCGTAGCCTTGAAGTATGGCTGCGTAGTGATATACTCCTGCACCTCAATCTTCTCCAGACCCGTAAGGATTACCGTAAGGTTTCCATTAGGCATCTCCAGAATCTTAAGGATACGAGCAGAGGTACCTATCTTATGCATATCATCTGGCTTTGGATCCTCCACAGAGCCATCAACCTGGAGCACAGCACCAAGAAGACCATCACCAGCCTCCACAGCACGTACCAGCGCTATAGACTTCGCACGACCAACCGTAATAGGCGTAACCGAGCCTGGAAATATCACCGAGCTACGCAACGTAAGGATAGGCAACACCTCGGGGAGGTTAACCTCCTCAATGACATCGTCACCACCCGAAATAATAGGTATCACCTGGTGCTTGCCATCAAACAGCTCGGGCACCAAGCCAATCTCATCAAACTCTTTATCGTTATTTTTCTTACTCATAGTCAACACTATTTTGTTATCGTCTCTTGCCACAGAGTATTAAACACATCAAGCAAACCTCTGGCCAAAGAGACATCGGCAATAAAACGCAACAAAGTTAGATATTATTTCATAGAAATAATGACTATTCAACAAAATATTTATAACATTTTATTGACAAAGGCATCGCCACACACCACAAAAAAAAATGAGGAGCACACTCCGCACCCCTCGTTAAGAATATAGACTCCGACAATCCTATCTATATGCTCTTATCGCCAGATTTATACTTAACATCCTCAATAAAGCTCTTAATATTCTGCTCATCGCCTCGTGGACACACCATAAGCACATCAGAGGTATCCACCACGATATAATCCTTCAGGCCACTAATCACCGCCGTTTTACCCTTCGGCATGACAATAAGCGAATTGCGAGTATCGTAGATATAGACATCGTCGCTGGCAACTGCATTGGCATACCTATCCTTACGTATGTGCTGGTATACCGCGCCCCAGGTTCCGACATCACTCCAGCCAAAGTCACCACTATGAACATATACATTCTCCGCCTTCTCCATAACACCATAGTCGATAGAGATAGCCTTCGACTCCGAGAATACCCTCTCTATAGCTGCAGCCTCACCCTCGGTGCCAAGTATATCCTCAACAGCCTTGAAGTGTGCAGCATGCTCCGGGAGGTAACGTTCCAGCGCCGTAATGATATCCTCAACCCTCCAAAGGAAGATTCCAGAGTTCCACAAAAATTCGCCACACTCCAAAAATGCCTCGGCAATCTCACGACTTGGCTTCTCGGTAAAACACTTAACCTTACATATCTCCTCGCCACTCGATCTCTGGATATATCCATAGCCCGTTTCGGGGCGCGTTGGAGTGATACCAATAGTCATCAACACATTGCGATTCTTTATAAAATCTAAAGCACTACACGCCACACGCAAAAACTCATTCTCATTGAGTATCAAGTGGTCAGCGGGAGTGACTATCATCTCTGCATCTGGATTCACGCGTCGCAACGTATAAGCTGCATAGGCGATGCAAGGGGCGGTATTTCTGCCCACAGGCTCACACAACACCTGCGACGACTCAAGCTCTGGGATATGCTCCAAAACGAGACTTTTATAGCGACGATTTGTCACTACAATGAAATTCTCCTTTGGAACAATATTGGCAAATCGTTCGTATGTATGGCGTATGAACGATTTACCCGTGCCAAGTATATCAAGAAACTGCTTCGGACAACTCTGACGACTCATAGGCCAGAAGCGCGAACCTATGCCGCCAGCCATAATCACACAGTATCGATTGCTGTTCATACTACTTTTTGAGTGTTTAAATTTTACAAATTTACACAAAGATAAAATTTTTTTGTATCTTTGCAAAATGTTTTGCACTTTTTAAGTGCTAATATTATGCCACAAATAGAGGATTATTTATGGATAAAGAGTTGAAAATAAGATTATTCACAATACCTAACATGCTTACGTTAGCCAATCTTTTGGCTGGCGCAGCGGCCATCATATTTACTCTACAGCATCACGCATACGAGACCGCCTTCTGGCTAATCATCGCCGCTGCCGTATTCGACTTCCTCGATGGCTTCGCAGCACGCCTACTTAAGCAGACATCTCCATTAGGCGTTCAGCTCGACTCTCTCGCCGACGATGTTACATTCGGACTTGCCCCAGCAATGGTGATGTTCGATATCTACAACAACGCCACATCATACTACGCAATAAGCGACAACATAATGGAGCCGTTGAAGTACGTCGTGCTCATCATCGCAGCATTCTCCGTACTACGACTTGCAAAATTCAACATAGACACAACACAGAGTACCGAGTTCTCGGGACTACCAACACCCGCAAATGCACTCTTACTTCTATCTCTCGCACTCCTCGTAGAGCAGGGTAATGTGGTGTTGTATCGCGAGCAGATACTCGTAATAGCAGTGGCAGCATCACTGCTACTAATAAGCCCTATACGCATGTTTGCCCTAAAGTTCAAGGGCTTTGGCATACGTGGCAATGAGCTACGCTACGGCTTCCTACTCGCAGCATTAGCTCTCATTATTTTCGTTCCCACATACTCTATCCTCGCCATAATCGTTCTCTACATTGTGGTATCAACGGTGCGATGGGTAGCATGCCGTAATAAATAGTCAAGAAGAATGAAGAGATTGCAGTGGATAGTAAAAATGGTGTGTGTTGCGGTGGCATTTATGCTGCCCGCAGCGGCATACGCACAGCTTGACGCAGCAACTCTTGCACGAGCACAGCGCAACGGCGACACATCGAGCATCTACGGCAACAACATCCCCGGCATGGATGGCACAGGCATGGAGGGTGAAGAGGGCATGGAGGGTGAAGAGGCCGACACAACAGAGACAAAGAAAAAGCGACAGAAGAGAGCTCTCGAGTCCTACTACTTTGAGGATACGGTACGAGCACTTCGCAACTGGAAGTGGACAGTTGATCGCGATTATAACCGCGTAAACATCATGCCTCTTGACACCACGCTTGCTGACTGGCGCATAGACTACGTATTCTACCGCGAGGGTGTTGGCGACATGGCCCTCGGTGGTCTCGGACAGTCATCGCAGCCAACAAACTGGTTTGACCGCCGCCAAGACCCCGACTTCACATTCGCACGTAGCTACGACGCCTACACAGCACGCATAGACAACGTGCCATTCTACAATGGCAAGACACCACTGACAAACCTCATGTACCTCGAGTCGGGACAGAAGCGCTACCGCGAGGAGCACTTCGAGATTGTGCATGCACAGAACATCTCACCATCTACATCTGCAAACGTGAGCTACAAGGCACGCAGCACGATGGGCCTCTACGACTGGCAGCGCACAAAGAACCATGCTCTATCTGTAGGCTTTGCCCACACCGGCAAGCGCTACTCGATACATGCTGCCTACATGCACAACAACATCGACACACGCGAGAATGGTGGTGTTGTGGGCGAATGGGCAATTGCAGATACTACATTTGAGATGCCATCTGGCGTGCCTATGCGTCTTGCATCATCCGAGGCACATAACCACTATCGCAACCACTCATTCTTCGTCAAGCAGGCATATGCCATACCTCTGCAGCGAGTAACAGAGTATGACTTCTCGATTGCCGACCTATCGGCAGTATATATAGGTCATCAGTTTGAATACAACACATGGTCGAAGGTATACACCGACAAAAAGTCTTCATACACAAACGAACGTGGCCACTACAACGAAGAGACAGGTAAGTGGGAACCTGTGCGCGACATAGAGTACTACAGCGACTGGTTCATCGACCCCGAGACAACACGCGACTCTATATCCGAAAGACTCATATCGAATAAGTTGTTTGTGCAGATTCAGCCATGGGATCGTAATGGCGTAATATCGACAATAGACGCAGGCGTAAGCATCGACCTGCACACATACTCATACCTACGACTTGAGGATTATGTCCATGGTGGCATGACCAAAGATAAGCGCACCTCGTGGTACGTATATGGTGCTACGGGTGGCAAAATTAAACGATATGCCGACTGGGGTGTAGATGCAAAATACTACCCATCAGGATATCGTGGTGGTGATCTCTCTGTGGGTGCCGACATCACCCTCCGAGCCTTCATCCGTGAACATCCCCTGATTCTCACCGGACGCTTCCGCCAGGAGCTCCGTTCGCCAGGATACTGGCAAGAGAATCTATTCTCAAACCACTACACGTGGTTTAACTCCTTCAATAAGGAGTCTGAAACTCGATTTGAGGTTAACTTCTCGGTTCCCGACATTGCGCTGGAGATTGGCGCTTGGCAGGGTGTGATGAACAACACACTCTACTATGGCAACGATAGCCGTGTGGCACAAAACAATGGAACCATTAGCCTGACGAGTTTGTATGCTCGCAAGGACTTCCGCTTCGCGGGATTCCATCTCGATCACAGGGCATTGGTGCAAATCACATCCGATGAGACTGTGCTTCCCGTACCTACGTTCAGCGCCTTCCTATCGTACTACTACGAGTTCTGGGTTAAGCGCGACGTGCTACGTGTGCAGATTGGCATAGACGGCCGCTTCAACACGGCATACTATGCTCCAAGTTACAACCCTGCACTCTCGACCTTCTTTAATCAGCGCGAGGCAAAGGTGGGCAGCTACCCATACCTCGATGCGTTTATATCGGCCAAGTGGAAGCGCATGCGTATCTTACTTAAGTTACAGCACTTGAATCAGAACCTGTTTGGCAATGGCGAATACTTCCAGGTAGCTCGCTACCCGCTAAACCCACGTATGTTCAAGTTCGGTATCTCCTGGTCGTTCTACGACTAACGGAGTGTTTTGTGCCCGTATAAGCAGCCCACAAACTACTATAAAATGTTAAAAAGAGTATCGTTTGTGGTTCTTGCAACCGTACTTATTGCGGTGTATGAATCATCATTAGGTCAGAGTGCGCCTATAACCACACCTACTGTGGCACAGGCAATAGAGGCTGACCGCAACAGCAACGAGCAGATAACCGAGAGGGTTGAGCTGCCGTGTATTATCTCACGCTTCGACAACATAATGCGTCGTGTGGGAATGGAGGAGGGTCAGGATTGGCGACTAATGAGTGCTATAGCATATAGCGAGTCCCGATTCATCGAAGACCTAAAGTCGAGTCAGGGAGCAAAGGGTATCATGCAGATACGCCCCGTGGTTGCTCGACACTTTAACTATCCTGTCGAGAGCATTAACGACACGGAGACAAACATTCGCCTTGCGGGCATGTTACTGACAGAGCTCGGAACAATGCTCCGCATACCAGCATCTACTCCCATAGAGGATCGCTTGAGCATTATCCTTGCGAGCTATAACGCTGGCATAGGACATGTGTTAGATGCGCGACGCCTGGCGCGCGCCGAGGGTGCAAACCCCAACTCATGGGCTGATGTGAGTCGCTACCTTAAGCTTAAGGCAGAACCCGAGTACTACGAACGCGATGTGGTACAGAGTGGCAAATTCACAGGTAGCGGACAGACAATACACTACGTGGGCGAGGTGATGGGCAAGTATAGACAATACTGCTCACTCGCATCATAGATATTGTAGTGCTTGAGAGTATATGGGATTATTCGACACATGGTCGAGTGATCCCATTACTTTATATATAAATAATGAGTCAAAGACTCTTCGCGTTTCGACATTTTTTAGTATCTTTGCCTTGGTAGTAATATTGAGAATAAAACCTTTATGAATATGAGACTAAAACTAACCATTTTGCTTGCTGCCGTGGGCATTATCACCTCGGCACATGTTGCTACAGGCGCAGAGCCTGAAGCCGTAACACCCAACTATGAACTCGCCGAGAGGTTCTCACCCACAAAGGTGCGCCGTCTTGTGCCACAGACAAACGTACATGCCAACTGGTTTGAGTCGCACACGAAGTTCTGGTATAAGTGGCAGACAGTAGATGCCATCAACTACTACATCGTAGACGCCACAACGGGCCGTAAGAGTGAGATGTGGTCAATGGCTGACCTAGCAGAGAAGGTTACCATGGCAACAAACTACCCTTTCGATGCACAGCACCTCCCCGTAAGCAACATTAAGCTCGAAGATGACAACTTCGTACTCTTCGACATTGAGCCAGGTAAGGTTATGGTTGAGAATAACGACTACAGCCCAAAGGATGCCGAGGGTAACCCTCTTGTATTCCACTTCAAGTGGGACATAGCAAAGCAGACACTAACCATGCTTGACGACCGCCAGAAACCTATCCCAAGCTGGGCTAACGTATCACCCGATGGCAGCATCGCTGTATACGAGAAGAACTATGACCTATGGTATATGTCGATGGAGGATGTAGAGAAGCTCGCCATAGACCCACAGGATAGCACTATCGTGGAGCATAGAATAACAACAGATGCCACAGAGGCGACTGCATACCACTGGTTTGAGGACTGCATAGAGCAGATTAAGCCCGACGAACGCTACCGCGTATTCTTGCAGTGGTCACCCGACTCGAAGCACTTCGCCACAGTGCGCAGCAACACCGAGATGCTCAAGGACTTATGGGTGATTAACGTCCTCAAGGATCGCCCCGAGTTGTTCACATACAAGTATCAGATGCCTGGTGAGCAGAGCCCCGACTTCACTCTCGAGATCTTCGACACCGAGAACTTCGAACGTCGTGAGGTGGAGATGGGAAAATACAAGGAGCAGATGCTCTTCATATGCAACAAGCCACACTCTCATGCCGACGTATACCAGCGCCCTATGCGTGACGTATGGCAGGGTGACAATGACAAGTTCTACGTCATCCGCCAGAGCCGCGACATACAGCGTGCTGACCTCTGCATAGTAGATGTGGCAACAGCTACCGCCACCGACGTGGTATGCGAGGAGATGAACACATCTATCGAGTGGCAGATGCCTACTCTCATAAATGGCGATAAGGAGGTTATACAGTGGTCAGAACGTACTGGCTGGGCACACCTATACCGCTACAGCACAGACGGCAGACTCATCAACCAGATTACATCTGGCGAGTGGCACGTATCTAACGTACTCGGCGTAGACGACGCAAAGCGTGTAATATACTTCACTGCCACAGGCTACAACAAGGAGGAAAACCCATACTACCTACACCTCTTCCGCGTAAACTATGATGGCACAGGCCTCAAGCAGCTCGACCCATCAGGTTTCCATGGCGACTTCTCGCTTTCTGACGACCGCCGTTACTTCACAACGACATACTCACGTGTAGACACAGCACCCGTTTCGGAGCTATACACAACAGATGGTCGCAAGGTGATGACACTCGAGACAGTAGACCTTGCACCACTCTTCGCTACAGGCTACCAGTTCCCCGAGACATTCGTAGTGAAGGCTGCTGACGGCATCACAGACCTCCATGGCGTGATGTACAAGCCTTACGACTTCGACCCTAACAAGAAATACCCTATCATCGAGTATGTATATCCTGGTCCGCAGACAGAGGCTGTAGAGCAGACATGGTTCCAGCCACTCATCCGCACAGATCGTCTCGCACAGATGGGCTTCATAGTGATCACCGTAGGTAACCGTGGTGGTCACCCAGATCGTTCGAAGTGGTACCACAACTATGGCTATGGCAACCTCCGCGACTATGGTCTTAAGGATAAGGTTGTGGCAGCACAGCAGCTCGCAGCACGCCACAGCTTCATCGACATCACACGTGTGGGTATTCACGGTCACTCGGGTGGCGGTTTCATGTCGACAGCAGCGATACTCATGTATCCAGACTTCTTCGACGTAGCAGTATCATGCGCAGGTAACCACGACAACAACATCTACAACCGTTGGTGGAGTGAGAAGCACCATGGCATCAGCGAGGTGGAGAGTGATGGCGAGATTATCTTCAACTACCACATATCGGCAAACCATGAGCTCGCATCACGCCTCAAGGGCAACCTTCTTCTTGTACATGGCGACATTGACGAGAACGTACATCCCGGCTGTACACTGCGTGTTGTAAATGCACTGATACGTGCCAACAAGCGCTTCGACATGCTTCTTCTTCCTGGCCAGCGTCACGGCTTTGGCGACATGAATGAGTACTTCTTCTGGCGCATGGCAGACTACTTCGCAGAGCACCTCCTTGGCCAGAGAGAGACTACAACAGATATTCCGCAGCTAAACAACGATATTTAGACATAATATCTCCCTTACCACTACCCTGCTTGCATCACAAGCAGGGTATTTTTTATCATCGACAGCACTAGTAATAGTCGCATAGTTACAAAATTGTCATTTTTTTACTATCTTTGTCGTCTGATTATACACTATGTGTATATATGCAACTGAAAATTTAAAACGTTTACATCATATGGCAGTTGAACTAAAAGATTTGACCAAGAGTGACGAGAACTACTCACAGTGGTACAACGACTTGGTTATTAAGGCAGGCTTGGCAGAGAACTCTGCCGTGCGTGGTTGTATGGTTATCAAGCCTTACGGCTATGCTATTTGGGAGAAGATGCACGAGGTGCTCGACAGAATGTTTAAGGAGACAGGACACGAGAATGCCTACTTCCCACTATTCATCCCAAAGTCATTCTTCTCACGTGAGGCAAGCCACGTAGAGGGCTTTGCAAAGGAGTGCGCCGTAGTTACGCACTACCGCCTAAAGAATGATGAGGAGGGCAAGGGTGTTGTTGTAGACCCTGCAGCACGTCTCGAGGAGGAGCTTATCGTGCGCCCCACATCAGAGACAATCATCTGGAATACATACAAGAACTGGATTACATCATACCGCGATCTGCCAATCCTCTGCAACCAGTGGGCTAATGTCGTGCGCTGGGAGATGCGTACACGCCTCTTCCTCCGTACTGCCGAATTCTTGTGGCAGGAGGGTCATACAGCACACGCAACAGCCGAGGAGGCTATCGAGGAGACAGAACGCATGATTAACGTATACAGAACCTTCGCGGAGGAGTGGATGGGTGTTCCTGTAATCGTAGGTCACAAGTCGCCTAACGAGAGATTTGCAGGTGCCGTAGACACACTCACAATCGAGGCCCTCATGCAGGATGGTAAGGCACTACAGAGTGGTACATCACACTTCCTCGGTCAGAACTTCGCAAAGGCATTCGACGTGCAGTACACAAGCAAGGAGGGTAAGCAGGAGTATGTATGGGCAACATCATGGGGTGTGTCAACACGTCTCATGGGTGCTCTCATCATGGCTCACTCCGACAACAACGGTCTTGTGCTTCCTCCAAAGCTCGCACCTATACAGGTTGTTATGGTGCCTATATACAAGGGCGAGGAGCAGCGTCTTGAGGTGGTTGCCCGCTTCGAGGAGATGGCAAAGGAGCTTCGTGCAAAGGGCGTGTCAGTGAAGATTGACAGCCGCGACAACGTACGTTCAGGCTTTAAGTTCGCAGAGTACGAGCTTAAGGGTGTGCCTGTACGCCTTGCGTTGGGTCCACGCGACATTCAGAATGGCACTATCGAGCTCGCACGCCGTGACACACTATCAAAGGAGGTTGTATCACAGGAGGGTCTCACAGACCGCATAGTAGCACTCCTCGATGAGATCCAGGCAAACATCTTCCAGAAGGCTCTCGACTACCGCAACTCTATGATCACAAAGGTGGATACATGGGAGGAGTTCCAGCAGGTACTCAACGAGAAGGGCGGCTTCATCTCGGCACACTGGGATGGTACTCCCGAGACAGAGCAGGCAATCAAGGAGGCTACAAAGGCGACAATACGATGCATCCCTATGGATGTTGTAGAGGAGGAGGGTACATGCGTATTCTCTGGCAAGCCATCAAAGTTCCGCGTATTGTTCGCAAAGTCATACTAATAGCAGCACACGCTATACCAAGAAAAATGTGCGGAGAATTCCGCACATTTTTTTATTTAAAAAATAAAAGCCACCAATTGCTTGGTGGCTTTTACATTGTTTATGATAACTCTACTTCGCATACGACACCGAACGTGTCTCACGAATTACAGTGATCTTAACCTGACCAGGATATGTCATCTCATCCTGAATCTTCTTTGCTATATCATGTGACAATGCCTCCGACTCCTGATCCGAGAGCTTATCAGCACCTACGATGACGCGCAACTCACGACCTGCCTGAATAGCATATGTCTTGATGACACCTGGATATGATAGCGCTATACCCTCCATCTCCTTGAGTCGCTTGATGTATGACTCAACAACCTCGCGGCGAGCACCAGGACGAGCACCAGAGATAGCATCGCACACCTGGATGATAGGAGCTATGAGTGATGTCATCTCAACCTCATCATGGTGAGCACCGATAGCATTGCATACATCTGGCTTCTCCTTATACTTCTCGGCAAGCTTCATACCGATGATTGCGTGTGGCAACTCTGGCTCATCATCGGGCACCTTGCCTATATCGTGCAAAAGACCTGCGCGGCGTGCCGCCTTGGGGTTAAGACCGAGCTCCGCAGCCATGATGCCTGCAAGGTTAGCAGTCTCACGAGCATGCTGCAAGAGGTTCTGACCATATGACGAACGATACTTCATCTTACCAATAAGACGTATAAGCTCGGGATGTAGACCGTGGATACCGAGGTCGATGGTAGTACGCTTACCAACCTCAACAATCTCCTCCTCGATCTGCTTCTTGACCTTTGCTACAACCTCCTCGATACGTGCGGGGTGGATACGGCCATCGGTAACAAGCTGGTGAAGAGCAAGACGTGCTATCTCACGACGTACAGGATCGAAGCCCGAGAGGATGATAGCCTCTGGAGTATCATCAACGATAATCTCAATGCCCGTAGCGGCCTCCAAGGCACGAATATTACGACCCTCACGACCAATGATACGACCCTTAACCTCATCCGACTCAATATTAAAGACAGTAACAGCATTCTCGATAGCAGTCTCTGTAGCTACACGCTGGATAGAGGCAACAACGATGCGCTTGGCCTCCTTCGTAGCAGAGAGCTTCGCCTCCTCTATGGTCTCGGCAACATATGCTGCAGCCTCCGCCTTCGCCTCATTCTTCATATTCTCGATTAGGACATTCTTTGCCTCCTCCGAGCTCATGCCCGAGATCTGCTCAAGGCGTGTATTCTGCTCCTTGATGACAGCTGCAAGCTCCTCCTTACGGCTCTCCACAGTCTGGAACTGCGCCTCGAGCTGCTCCTTACGCTTATCATAGTCTGCCGACTTCTTATCAAGCTCGCGCTCCTTATGCTGGAGGTTTGTCTCTATCTGCTTGGCACGCTGCTCACTCTGCTGAAGCTTATGGTTGCGCTCATTCACCTGGCGATCGTGATCGCTTTTAAGCTGGATGAACTTCTCCTTGGCCTGCAACATCTTCTCCTTCTTTATCATTTCGCCATCTGCCTCGGCCTTCGCTACGATGGCCTTGGCGCGTGATTTAGCCATGAAGTAGGCAAGAACGCCTCCTACGATAGCACCAACCACCAAACCGACGACTGTCAAAATTACTGGTTCCATAGTTGTAATTAGTATTATATAGTTTTAAAGTTTAGTTTACATACAAAAAAAACCGCAAAGACTCCTTAACTTGTTTGACGAATCCGCAGATAAGTCATAGGTGGGGCTCCGAGGCTCGCAACAGTCCACTGGTGGCACTTACGCACCACACCCGAAGGTTGAGGCCTTGTTTTGAAAACACTTCTCGAGAGTTGTCCCAATGTTATATAAAATGTACAGTTCGCAAAGCTTTTAAGGAATCTATGCGGGATAGATTTTATCTAAAGAACGCGACACACATAAGGCGTGTGCCAACCTCACTATCTCAAATATCGAGCCGTAACCTACTACGCCTTTATATATTTGCGTATACGTTCCTCCAGGGCATACAACCCCTCAACATCCTCATCACCAAGTGACGAACTCTGCTCCGTGGTCAACGCAAGTATTGAGTATCGTAGTGCCGCCATGGCGATGCGATCCTGAATGTCGAACTTCGGAATCTTCGAATACTCCGTAATCTTCTCATTCAGACGCTTCGCAGCGACGCGATATAGCTCTTCATTTGCGGCGTCGATGGTCATAGGATAGCTCTTGCCAGCTATCGATATATTTATCTTTATCTTTCCTTCAGCCATCGTCGTCAGTTATTCTCTTCTTCGTGTTTTATGGCGGCTATGCAGCGGTCAACCTCCCGCAATAAATTGTTGACACGCTGTCGCGCACGTTCAACATTGCCCGACGAGCTACGCATGACATTCGAGAGCTCAACACTCTTAAGTCGTGCATCCATCTCGCGTACCTTCTCCTCAAGACGTCGCTTATCTCCCAGCAACATGTCGCGTTCCTTGGTTAACTCACGACACTCGCGGGATACACGCTGATGGTCGGCAATAAGCCTCTCAACCTCATCATGCAGACGTCTTATGATATCCTTATCGGCCATACGCTTGGCAATGTTTGCTATACGCAGTTGCTATTATTGACAAAGATATAAATTTTTTGTCTTACTTCAAAATTTTCAACCAAAAAACTACTATCTTAAAACTCGAGCATAGAGATCATAATCCTCACAGTCGGTAACCTCAACATCGTAGAAACGGCCTCTACAGAGTCGCTTACCAGCACTGTCGATAATAATCTCCTGGTCTACCTCCGGAGAGTCGTACTCCGAACGACCAATATAGAAATCGCCCTCCCTCCTGTCGATGATAGCACGCATCTTCTGACCTATGCGACGTGCATTATTAGCCAGCGACACTCGTTCCTGAAGACGCATAATGCGTTCAACACGTTCCTGCTTAACAGCATCCTCAACATCATCCTTAAGACGTGTAGCGGAGTATGTACCCTCCTCCTCGGAGTATGCAAAGACACCAAGGCGATCAAACTTCGTAGTCTTGACAAACTCCATAAGCTCCATGAAATCCTCCTCCGTCTCACCAGGATAACCCACAAGGAGTGTGGTGCGAAGAGCAATATCTGGGATGGCAGCACGGAGCTTATTGATGAGAGTCAATGCCTCGGCCTTCGTATGGCGACGTTTCATCAGATTAAGCTGATTATCAGAGATATGCTGGAATGGAATATCGAGATACTTGCATATCTTCTTCTCACGGGCCATAACCTCAATAACCTCATCAGGGAAGTCCGTAGGATAGGCATAGTGTAGACGTATCCACTCTATCTTCTCGATGCGACAGAGGCGTTCAAGGAGTTCAGCAAGCTTACGTTCACCATATATGTCGACACCATAGTACGTAGTATCCTGTGCTATGACCATAAGCTCCCTAACACCCTTCTCGGCAAGCTTCTCGGCCTCGGCAACAAGATTCTCCATAGGCACCGACTTATGACGACCACGGATGAGGGGTATGGCACAATAACCACACATCCAGTTGCAACCCTCCGATATCTTAAGGTATGCATAGTGCGATGGTGTAGATATCTCTCTCTCGGTCTCATTCTCCGTTCTGTACTTTGCACCGAGACGTTCTACGACACCTGCCCAGTCATTAACACCAAAGAAGTCATCGACCTCTGGTAGCTCGGGGCGCAGCTCATCAGCATAACGCTGCGAGAGGCATCCCACAACGAAGAGCTCGCTGATGGCACCCTCCTCCTTAAGCTGTGCAGCACGAAGGATAGTGTCGATAGACTCCTGCTTAGCATCGCCAATAAAGCCACAAGTGTTGATTACAACAACATCGGCATCAAGACGGTCGCTATCGAAGACTATCTTATAGTCCATGGCCGCAAGCTGCGCGGCGAGGTGCTCCGAGTCAACAGTATTCTTCGAGCAACCGAGAGTGATGATATTTATCTTTTTAGACATAGTAACAACTATTTTGAGTCACCAAACAATGCGCGTACAAACTCTCTGCGGTCGAACATCTTGAGCTGGTCGATACCCTCACCGATGCCGATATATCGCACGGGGATATGGAACTTATCGCTAATACCGATAACCACACCACCCTTGGCCGTGCCATCGAGCTTCGTGATAGTGAGTGAGGTGACCTGCGTAGCCTCGGTAAACTGCTTGGCCTGCTCAAAGGCGTTCTGGCCTGTCGAGCCATCCAAAACGAGCATAACCTCGTGTGGCGCATCAGGGATAACCTTTGACATAACATTACGAATCTTCGTAAGCTCCTTCATAAGACCCACCTTATTATGCAGACGTCCCGCAGTATCTATAAGTACAACATCGGCACCATTAGCAACTGCCGAACGTAACGTGTCGTATGCCACAGATGCTGGGTCAGAGCCCATATCCTGACGCACCATAGTTGCACCAGCACGTTCTGCCCACACACCAAGCTGGTCGATAGCCGCAGCACGGAACGTATCAGCAGCACCGATATATACCTTACGACCCGCCTTTGTAAGCTGCGCAGCGAGCTTACCGATAGTGGTAGTCTTACCAGCACCATTGACACCAACAACCATAAGTACATATGGCATACCCTCCTTGACCTCGATGCCGAAGTCGCGTGTAGAACGGTGAGACTCCTCCATAAGTGAGGCAATCTCATCGCGTAGGATGCCATGTAACTCTTCGGTATTCATATACTTATCGCGTGCCACACGTTCCTCGATGCGCTGGATAATCTTCACCGTAGTGTCGACACCCACATCCGAGGTGATGAGCACCTCCTCGAGGTCGTCGAGGACATCAGCATCGACAGTGGTACGGCCAGCAATAGCACGCTTAAGCTTACCGAAGAAGCCCTCTTTAGTCTTCTCCAAGCCCGCCTCAAGCTCCTTACGTTCCGCCTCCACCTCTCTCTCTGCCTCGCGCTGTGCCTCGGCTTGCGCCTCCGCGCCACCCTGGTCAGCTGCAACATGAGCAGGCTCTACATCCTTCTTTTTCTTAAATAAGTCAAAAAATCCCATCTCTATTCTTTGTAAAGTAAATAATTTCTTCTCAACAACTTAAATACCTCAACATCCTCTCTCCAGCGCGCCTCGATAGCATCAGCATCCTCTCCAGCGACAATCATCTCACGCACCCACGCAACACCGATAAGCTTCTCGAACATCGAGCTGAAGAACGCCTCACCCATGTTTAGGTTGCGGTAGGCATCTACAACATAGTCCAGGTTAACACCCTCGGCCCATATCTGCTCGTCGGCAACATCGCGCAAATCGACACCATAGCATACCTTACCGTTGTGTGGTGGTGTCTTCGACCCAGCATTAGGCTGTGGCGTGAACGAAAAGTCATAGCCTCGCATATCGGGGTGTCCATAGACCTCGAAGGGTGACTCCGTACCGCGCCCCATGCTCACCACAGTACCCTCGAAGAGGCATGTTGAGGGGTAGAGGTAGATGGAGTGTTGTGTGGTGAGGTTTGGCGATGGTGCTATAGGCAGCACGTAGTGTGTTGTATGGTCATAGTTACGACACTTTACAACACTCAACTTCGCACTCTTCGCCCAGCCCTCACCCACAGCCATCACAGCAATCTCGCCCATAGTAAGACCGTGGACAACAGGGATAGGCAGCCAGCCAACACCCGACTTATACTTCATGTCGAGTATCGGGCCATCTACATAGTGACCATTGGGGTTTGGTCTATCCAAAATAATAACCTCCCGACCAAAGTCGGCACAAGCATCTATCATGCGTAACATAGATATATAGTATGTGTAGAAGCGTAGTCCCACATCCTGCATATCTACAACCAAGACATCAAACGACGACATCACACCATCCGAGGGTCGCTGTGTCTTGCCATTATATAGCGATAATATAGCTATTCCGGTCTTCTCGTCGACACCATTATCGACCTTCAAACCCGCCTCTACACTACCGCGAAAGCCATGCTCTGGAGCAAAGATACCAACGATGTTGATACCCTCGCGGTGTAACATATCTACAACATGCTCCTCGGCACTGTACATAGCCGTATGGTTGGCGAGTATGGCAACACGTCTGTCGCGCAACATGGGCATATATGTAGTAGTATCCGTAGCACCCACGAGCACCTCGGCAACGTCATTCACACCATCGCCATGGCCCTCGGCAGAAGAGCTACACGCCGCCATGACAAGCATGACACACAGTATATACACTCTCTTAAGCATCAATATTGCAACAAGTACTCCTTAATAAAGTTATCGATGTCACCATCCATAACAGCATCTACGTTAGATGTCTGGTATCCCGTGCGGTGATCCTTCACGCGTCTATCGTCAAAGACATAACTACGAATCTGTGAGCCCCACTCTATACGCTTCTTTGTGGCCTCGAGAGCCTGTTGCGTAGCCATACGCTTATCAAGCTCGCGCTGGTAGAGTTTCGATCGCAGAATACGCATAGCATTCTCCCTATTCATAAGCTGCGATCGTGTCTCCATATTCTCGATGAGGAACTCAACAGGTTCGCCCGTATCTGCATCCTTACCGTGGTAGCGAAGGCGCACTGCCGTCTCCACCTTATTTACATTTTGGCCACCAGCACCACTCGAACGGAACGTATCCCACTCATAGTCGGCAGGCGAGATATTAATCTCTATGGTGTCGTCAACAGCTGGAGAGATAAATACCGAGGCGAAGGTCGTCTGTCGCTTGTTATTAGCATTAAAGGGTGACAGGCGCACCATGCGGTGCACACCACTCTCGCTACGTAGGTAGCCATAGGCATATTCGCCCTCGAACTCGAGGGTACAAGATTTGACACCCACCTCGTCGCCAGCCTGGTAGTTAGCAACCTTAACCGTGTAGCCATGAGCCTCGCCCCAGCGCGTATACATACGCATGAGCATCTGCGCCCAGTCCAAGGCCTCCGTACCTCCTGCACCAGCATTTATATCCATGATAGCACCAAGCCTATCCTCCTTACCCGAGAGCATCTGCTTAAGCTCGAGTTTCTCGATGAAGGTCACAGCATCGGCATACTGCGCCTCTGCCTCTGCCTCCGTGAGGACACCCTCCGAGACGAAGTCGGCTAACAGCTCAAGGTCATTGACAACACGTACTGCACCCTCACAATCCTCAATGACAGCCCTTATATCAGCAACCCTCTTTAGTTGCTTACGCGCCTCATCAGGGTTATCCCAGAAGTTTGGCTCCTCGGTACGTTCCTGCTCATTCTGCAGGTCTATGCGGCGCTGCTCGACATCAATAGATGCCGAGAGCTTATCCACACGAGACTTCAAATCGTTTATTTGGTCTACATTAACCATTAACCAACTACACTGAATATAGTTTCTTCCTAAATCCAAGTTTTACATCATCACTCCCCACACCAAGAGACTACTCTATCTCCCAGTCAAAGCCATCCTTACGATCCTTAACGCGGATGCCGATGGCTGTGAGGTTATCACGAATCTTATCTGATGTCGCCCAATCTTTATTTGCCTTTGCCTCCATACGCATATTCAGAAGCATATCAACAAGTGGTGACACCATATCCTTACCGCCCACCTCGGCAGCCTTCTCGTTACGAAGACCCAGGATATCGAAGACATAGCTATTTACAGTGCTCTTCAAAGCCTCGAGATCCTCGGCAGTGAACGACTGCTGACCCTCGGCAGCCTGGTTGATGATGCGCACCCAGTCGAATAGTGCAGAGATAACCATTGGCGAGTTGAGGTCATCGGCCATAGCATCAGCACAACGACGTGAGAGCTCCGACACATCGGCAGTAGACTTATCCGCTGCCTTAAGCTTGCCAAGTGTCTCCACAGCCTTCATAAGTCTATCAAGACCCTTCTCTGCCGCCTGCAACGCCTCATTCGAGAAGTCGAGAGTAGAACGGTAGTGTGCCTGAAGAACGAAGAAACGGATGGTCATAGGGGTATATGCCTGCTCGAGGATGGCATGTGAGCCTGTGAAGAGTTGCTCGAGGGTAATGAAATTACCAAGCGACTTACCCATCTTCTGACCGTTGATGGTAATCATATTGTTATGCACCCAGTAGCGTGCAGAGTCCTTGCCCAGGGCGGCTGTAGACTGTGCAATCTCGCACTCGTGGTGTGGAAACATAAGGTCCATACCACCACCGTGTATGTCAAACTGCTCACCGAGATACTTTGTACTCATCGCCGAGCACTCCATATGCCAACCAGGGAAACCATCACTCCATGGCGAGGGCCAACGCATGATATGCTCGGGAGAGGCCTTCTTCCAAAGGGCGAAGTCGTAAGAGTGACGCTTATCACTCTGTCCATCGAGCTCACGTGTGTTAGTGACGATATCGTCGAGATTACGACCCGAGAGACGGCCATAGCGGAAATCGCGGTTATATCTCTCAACATCGAAATATATAGAGCCATTTGACTCATAGGCATAACCAGCATTGAGAATACGCTTAACCATCTCTATCTGCTCGATGATATGGCCCGAGGCATGAGGTTCGATAGATGGTGACTTAACACCGAGCTCACGCATAGCATCGTGATAGCGTTCTGTGTAGTAGTGCGCAATCTCCATAGGCTCGAGCTGCTCGAGGCGTGCCTTCTTTGCAATCTTATCCTCACCATCATCAGCATCCTGCTCCAAGTGACCCACATCCGTAATGTTACGCACATAGCGCACCTTGTAGCCCAACGACTCGAGGTAGCGGAACAAGAGGTCGAAGGTCACAGCGGGGCGAGCATGACCGAGGTGTGGGTCGCCATATACTGTGGGACCGCACACATACATACCCACATGCTCGGGGTTTATAGGCTCAAACGTCTCCTTACGACGTGTAAGCGTATTATACAAAACTAATTTTCCCATTTTCGTTATCTTTTATCTGTTATAATTCATTGTTAGTCTAAATCATACCGTACATCTCAAGTACTCTATATCCAGCATCCGATGTCAACAACTGCTCGGCAGCATTTATATACGAAGCATAATTCTCGCCCTCTGCCGTAGCACGTACCGCTGGTAGCGAGTTGTATATCTCGAAGATGTTGCATATGTGACGTTCGATGACAATCATCTGTGGATCATTCTCATCATAAGTCGAAGGCGTGATGCGGCTAATTGCTGCGACGTAGTCCTGGGCCAAGGCATCGAAGTTAAGAGCCTCCTCAACAAGAGGTTCTGCAGCATCTCCATTAGCAACCCAGTCGAAGCTACCAGCTAGCAGATGGCTTGTATCAAGCGTCTCGATGATGTCGAGCATAGCGTTGTATAGCTCATCACTGATACGCATCGAGAAGCTGTCATATGAGGCATACTGCAGGTAGTAGCGCACCCACTCGCCACGCGACTTGATATACTCCGCAGCAAGGACATCGCCCTTACGGTAGCACGCCTCGGCATGGTTAAAGTAGTCATCGCTACGCAGCAGATACTCATCTACCACCGAGGCATCCATACCTCTATGCATCACCGTAGCCTGAAGCTGTGCTGTGGCATCCGATAGCTCGTAGAAGTATAGGAAGTTGTCGCCCACATGCTCTATAGTTGTGTTCATGCCAAGCATATCGTCGAACACGGCGATGGCAGCCTCGAGCTCCTCGGTAGCAAGTCCCAAGTAGTAGTTTGCAATGGTGTAGTAGCCACGCAAGAAGGGCTGCGTATTGCTATGCGAGAACTCTATCTTATGCGATGGTAACACCTCAAGGCCTCTATCCAGGAGGTTCTCAGCAGAGGCCACATCCTCGGCTGTGCCACGACGCAAGAACTCTGTAGCCACACGTGCGAAGTTCTCACGGAGGCGCGAGGCGCTGATGTTGTAGCGGTAGAAGTAGTCGACAAGGACATCGTCATCGGCGAGGTTACCGAAGTGCAGCGGCTCACGCACAGATGCATCACCCATGAAGAAGGGATACAACGCATCGGCATTCAAGTAGCCCAACTCTGCACCCGAACGGTAGCGTGTATAGACGGGCACAAAGGTGAAGGCATAGCCATCGAAGCGTGCATAGTCAACAATACCATAGTCCTGCATAAGGTGAGCCTGGGTGAATGACAATGGGCGGTTCCAGCCGAAGTGAGCAAGGAGGTCGAGCATCATGAGGTGATCCTTCGTGATGAAACGCTTATCGCCGAGGCTTAAGCGCACCTCATCGACAATATCGCGCTGGTCGGCCTCTGTGAGTATACCCGAGGCGATGGCAGCCTCCCTATCTACTGGGATGACATACGTAGGCACCGAGAGGATATAGTCAGACTCCTGACCATCTACAGAGCTATCAACCTTTGCCTTGAGGCGGCCAAGGATGGCATAATCCTCCTTGCGCATATCTGCCGGGATAATCTCACCCTCGCCAAGGATGTGCGACATACCATCATTGATGGCAATGGTCATAGATTCATCCGATGAGAAGAGGCGTATTACATCCTTAAGAGCCATAGGCTTATCGGCAAGAATGTCGCTAAAGGCCCAGTATCTATCCATAATCTCGTAGTCGGTCATGAAGTCATCATTGCCGATTATAGCCTCGAAGATGTCGTATGCCTGGGCATATATTACGTAGGCATCGTAGAATGCCTCCGACTGCATATCGCCATTAGCGCTAAACTCCTCAATTATTGGCTGATACTCCTCGATTATATCCTGTGCATCATTTATATTCGCCGTGATGTCGTAGTATGAGCCCGTGATACTCTTCTGCTCGCCAAACAAATCTGTGTAAGTGATGTTATACCTCTCGAGATTTTCGATACGGCGACGTTCAGCACGCAGGTTACGCGCCGCCTCCACATCGAGGACCTCAACGAGAGGTGCGACAATAACCCAGTCGTTCACGAAGCTATACTTCGTAGATGGGATGGTGAAGGGCACACCCGCAGCATCGTTTGCTGCGAGCTTCATCTCGTCGATATACCACTCGCCGCCGAGGTATGACGAGTTCATAACCCTGACATCGGGGCGCACACCCTCAACCTCCTGGCAGTACCACAATGGGAAGGTGTCGTTATCGCCAAAGTTTATGATGATGGCATTCTGTGGCACGCTATTGAGGTAGTTACGGCCTATATCGCGAGCCATATAACGGCCAGAACGGTCGTGGTCGTCCCAGTTCTCGACAGCGAGCACCGCGGGGACACTCGAGGCAAGGAGCACCGACATTACAGCCGCCGTAACCATGGTGCGTGAGCTATGCTTTTTGAGCTTACGCGCTAATGTTGCGAATATGTCGCCAATGGCCATGACGCCGAGGCCGAGCCATATGCTGAAGGCATAGAAGGCGCCGGCATATACGTAGTCACGTTCACGTGGCTCATCGGGGGCGGTGTTGAAGTATACCACGAGGGCTATACCCATCATCACGAAGAGGAGCATCACGACGATGAAGTTACGCCAGTCGGTGTTTAGCTGATAAACAAGGCCGAGGAGGCCGAGGAGCAGTGGCAAGAAGAAGTAGGTGTTGTGCGCAGCGTTGCTCTGCATATCTGTGGGCAACGATGTGCGGGCGCCAGCATATAGCTCATCGATGAAGTCTATGCCCGAGAGCCAGCCGCCATGTAGGTATATGCGGTTTTCGGGGTCTGACTGCAGCTGTCTATCATCCTGGCGACCCACGAAGTTCCACATGAAGTAGCGCCAGAACATATCACCCATCTGGTAGCCCAAGAAGTAACCAATATCCTCCATCGCTGTAGGCTCAAACCATACGCTGCCGTCATCACTCGTGCGACACACCGTAGGTCGGCCACCATTTAGTGCCACCCATCCCTCCTCGTAGCTTGCCTGCTTCGAGTAGTGCCACATACGGGGGAATAGTCTGTTAGCCTCGCTGGGATACGAGTAGCCATCGAACACTACCCTCTCCTCATACTCGCCAGTCTCGGGGTTGAGCCACATCATGCTCTTCGACACACAATCACCCGTAGGTATAAACTCGTCATCAGAGTTGTAGTCGGGGTTATTAGCGACCACAGGCATAGGTAATGCCGAGTAGTAGGGGCCGTAGAGCAGTGGGCGGTTACCATACTGGTCACGGTTAAGCAGGCTCAACAACATATGGGGTGTTGAGGGGTTATTTGAGTTCATCGGAGGGTTCGCCATCGCACGTATTGTCACCGAGGCGTACGACGAGAAACCTATGAGTATCACCGCCACAGCAAGTGCCACGCCGTTGAGCACACGGTAGCCCTTACGATGGGTGTAAAGGATGATTATGCCAAGGGCGGTGAAGATGAGCAGCAAGAATATCAGCATACCCATGTTCACAGGCATGCCGAGGCTATTTACCGCGAAGGTGTCGAATGCTGCGCCGAGAGCCACAGTATATGGGATGATTATTCCATTTATCGCGCCGAGGATTAGTAGCGAGACGACAAGGGCAAGCATCATCCTTATGACATAGCTCTTTGGGGTCTTTAGCTCGTTGCGGCGGAAGAACCATATCATCACCAGCGCAGGTATTGTGAGCAGGTTAAGGATATGCACGCCTATAGATAGACCCATGAGGTAGGCGATGAGTATTATCCAGCGCATGGATGTGTGTCGGTGGGCATTCTCCTCCCACTTGAACATGAGCCATACCACGAGTGCCGTGAACATCGACGACATGGCATACACCTCGCCCTCGACAGCCGAGAACCAGAAGGTGTCGGTGTAGGCATACGACAGCGCGCCTATGACACCAGCGCCGAGTATGAGCACCATGCGGTGCAACGACATCTCACCCTTCTCATCCTCGCCACGCGATGTCATGCGGCGTGCGAGGTGTGTTATTGTCCAGAAGAGGAAGAGTATACAGAGGCCCGATGCCACGCAGTTCATGGCATTTATCATCACGGGCACACTCTCCGCCGAGGGTGCGAATATAGATGCCAGACGTGCCAGCATCATGAAGAGTGGCGCCCCGGGAGGGTGTCCCACCTCCAACTTATAGGATGTAGCAATAAACTCGCTACAGTCCCACAGACTCGCCGTAGGCTCCATGGTAAGCAGGTAGGAGATGGTAGCGATGACGAATACCGCCCAGCCTGCAATGTTGTTCCAAAGTTTGAATCTATTCATATTCTGCATAATTCTCTTTTCTCCAATTAATCTGCAAATATAATAATATTTGATTGATAAACGAACATTTATTCCAATTATTTTTTTCGCCACACTAAATATCACTCTTCCACTACCCCGCAACCACCACATGCGATACCGAAAAGAGCCAACATAAGAGGGTCATCAACAATTCCTATATAGCACAATTTTCCACTATTTGGAAATAATATACAATCCCCGAGCACCACAATTTAATTTAAATTTTTTTGGCGTTTGTTTTGCATAATTAAGAAATTATCTTACCTTTGTGATAGACTATCCAATAAGATGATGTATTCGAAGATTACATATCGCAATACAATCCTCCTCCCAAGTTGCATCGGGGGGGGGATTTTTGCTGTGTATCAACGAATTACATAAATAAATCTTCCTATAATCCCTATAATATACAAAAGGTATCCTCGCCTCCTTCGGTTGGCGGGGCGTAATGCGTTGTATCTGTGGCATCTACTTGCAGCCACAACGCCATAGAGAGTATCTCGCGCAATATTTTATCAAAACACAAAGAATACACAATTTTTCAATTAATTAATTTTTAACATTTTCACTATGAAAAGATTTTTAGCTTTAGCGGCATTGGTACTCGGCGTGGTATCATGTCAGACAGAGCCCGAGGGTCTCGACGTTATCGTCGATGGCGAGGTTGACACTGTTATCACCGTAAACATTCCCGAATCGGAGACTCGTGCAAACGCAGGCACAAACAGCGCAGAGGGCGCATTTACTAATGGTGTACTCGGCACAGAGAGCGACAACACCACTATGCGCTACATCTTCCAGGTCTACTACAATGGCGAGACATCGGACGACAAGCACCATCGCCAGGTTGCATACAGCGATGGTACTTCTGTATCGTTCCCAGTACGTCTTATCCCTGGTCGCGACTATAGGTTTGTTGTTTGGGCAGATGTTGTTGCCGATGGCAAGAACGACACCGACCTTCACTACAACACTGACGACCTTACAAACATTACTCTCGAGGGCGATTGGAATGCTATGGACGAGACTCGTGATGCTTTCACGGCTTACAAGGATGTTGTACAGTACAACGGCCAGCAGGCTATCAACATCGACCTCTATCGTCCATTTGCCAAGCTTCGCGTCTTGACTACCGATTTCGACGTGCTCGAGAGCTACGGTGTTTCGGCCAAGTATGCCACTGTTGAGTATACCACCAAGCACCGCGCGGGCTTCAACGCGTATACTGGCGCGGCAGCAGCTGCTTCTGAGACCAAGACTCACCGCTACGAGATTGCAAACTACTCTACCGAGACTAACGCATCGCGCACAATCTTCTCTGACTACTTCTTTGCCGAGAACGACGTTGTAAGCTTTAATCTCTATGTATATGAGGATGAGGCTAGGACTAAGCTTATCAAGCAGATTGCCTTCAACACCGACATTAACGTTAAGCGCAACTACTTGACTACTTTGAAGGGTAATGTTCTTACCGATGGCAACAAGGTTAACATCGAGGTTAAGCCAGGATTGGGCGGCACTGACGATCCTGATTATAACTACAACGTTCTCACATCGGGCGACGAGCTTGTTGCAGCTATAGCTAACGGTGGTAGCTACAAGGTAGGTAACAATATCTACGTTGCTGATACACGTGCTGCGCTTGCTACTCGTGCTGCAGCTAGCCAGACTACTACCATCCTAAACCTCAACGGCTATAAGATCATCTTCGAGGAGGGCGCTACTATCGAGGTGCCTGTAGGCAAGACTCTTATTATCAACGATGAGACGGAGAACAACACCGGTGCTATCGAGGCAGGCAATAATGCAGGTTTCGACAACAAGGGTACTATAAAGATTGAGAGCGGTATCGTTGGCGAGAGCTCTATCGACAACAATGGTGGTACTGTAAACATCGAGGGTGGTGACCTTGCAACAGGTGCAGTCCAGAACAACAGCGGTACTGCTAACATCGTAGGTGACAACATCGACAAGAATGTTGTTAACGGCGAGGTAACTGACTACTATGCAGGCATTATCAAGGCATTTGCTGAGGGTGGCGAGTTCACGTTGGGTGCAAGCCTCAAGCTTGAGCAGCCTCTTACACTTGCTAATGGCAAGACTTTGAAACTCACAATCGCTGAGGGCGCAGTATTGAGCATCGTTGATACTACATCTAAGAACTTCCAGCTTATCGACAACCGTGGTACACTCACAGTTGAGGGTGCTGGTAAGATGACTGTTGAGGCTACTATCAATAGCGGCTGGAGTCGCTACTCAGCAGTTATCGCTAACAATCCTGGTGGTAACCTCACAGTTAAGGGTGTAACCCTTGAGCACCTCGGAGGTACGGATATGGCTTACGGTATCGATAACCTCACAAATGGCAAGGGCACATCTGCTGTTGCGACTATCAACGAGGGTGCAGTTGTTAAGTCTACTTATCGTGCAGTTCGTATGTTCCTCAATGGTGTTGAGGCAAATAACAGCCTTACTGTAAATGATGGTGCTGTTATCGAGAGCACAGGTGGCAACAGGTCTATCTGGATGCAGGATCCAAGCGCAAATGCCAACACTGGTACATTGGTTGTAAACCAGGGCGCAACTCTTAAGGGTGATGCATATCTTTCAGTAACTGCTGGCTCTACAGAGTGGCCTGTAAGCGTTAAAATAGCTGATGCTGCATTCGCTGAGGGTTACACAGTTGTAACCAGCAATGTTCCTGCTGACTATAAGGTGGTTGAGAAGAATGGTGTTTGGACAGTTGTTCCTAACTTCAACGATAACTTCGCAGAGAACACTTGGGAGAATATTATCAAAGCTTGTCAAAATGATATCGTTCCAGAGACTTGGGAAGTAGGTAACAACAAGACAATGACTATCGGTGATAAGGAGTACGCAATTCGCATTATTGGCAAAAACCACGATACCTACACTGCAGGTGGTAGGGCTCCTCTTACATTCCAAATAGCAGAGGTCTGTGGTTCTGCAGCGATGAATGCGACTCAAACCAACACTACTGGTTGGTCTGGCTCTCAGATGAGAACCGTTACTATGCCAGAGATTCTCGCAGCTATGCCAGTTAAGGATGCAATTAAGGCAGTTAACAAAGAGACTCTAAATGGTACAAGAGATGGTTTGGAGACTACTTCTGACAAGTTGTTCTTGTTGTCAGAGGTAGAGGTTAATGGCTCAGTATATTTCTCTAATAATTTTGCAGAGGGCTCACGTTATGCTTTCTATACCGGTCTCGACTCTCAAATTATGAATGCATCTTACTGGCTCCGTGGTCCTGGTAAAAACAACGCTATTGGTTTTACTCAAATCAATAGTAGCGGTTATATGGCTAATGGCAGTGCAGAGTATGCTTGTGGTGTAGTATTCGGCTTCTGCTTCTAATATTTCAAGGTATTAGAGAATCACTTTAATAATTTGCGATCGACTTTAAGTCGGGCACTTGAGGATTGTGTAATCTTCGAGTAAGCGATAGACACTAAACTACGCAACACATCGTTCTTTATTGCTTTCAGATTTGTTAATTTGTGTTGCGCAAGGAGCACCCATCTGCAGTTGGGTGCTCCTATCTTTTTATATATTACTACAAATGTAAAACTACTTACGCCGAGTGATATTGCGCTTAATTCTCTCAAGGCCCGCACGGGGAATAGGCGTTGAGCTTGCAAGAGTAGCAAACGCCTCATCACTCATAGCAAGCCACGCATCGGCATCGAGAGCCGTAGGGTCGAAGAGTGGGTCAAAAGCTCTATTCCTATGCAGTGGCGCACGCATATTATAGGGACACACCGTCTGGCAGGCATCGCAGCCAAATATCCAACCATCGAGCTCAACAGCGCACTCACAGCCCTCCCTCTCGATAGTCCTACACGATATACATCGTCGAGTGTCGACATATCTAAACTCCGAAATAGCGCCATTAGGGCACGCCTCGACACATCGTCGGCACTCGCCACACCCAACACCCTCCATAGGTGTATCATAGACATCTACATCCTCCGAGATGAGAAGCTCGCCAAGCAACACCATAGAGCCATAGTCGGGTGTCACAAGGAGTGAGTTCCTACCGCGCCAGCCGAGGCCCGCACGTATAGCATAGCTCTTCTCGGAGATAGGGGCCGAGTCGGTAAATGCGCGGTACTGCATATCGGGAGAGTGGGCCTTAAGGCGCGCAGCAAGCTCAAAGAGCATCTGCTTGATAGTGTGGTGATAATCACGAGCAAGAGCATACGATGCTATCTTCGTATCACAACCCTCTGCATAGCCCCTGCTATACTCCGAGAGGTACGAAACAGCACAAACAATAACACTACGACAACCCTCAACAAGAGCACCCGCATCGAAGCGCTTATCGCCATTTCTCTCGAGGTATTCAAGAGTAGAGTGGTTACCCGATAACAACCACTCATTGAACAACTTACGTTCCTCAACAAGAGGTGTTGCCATGGTAACACCAACAAGGTCGAAACCTACCTCTCGCGCAGCATTTATTATAACATTTCGGGATATCATTGATAATTATTTTATGGCAAAATTAGCAAATTTTAATAAATTATTGGTATCTTGCACCCGATTTGTGTAGCAAATCAATAACCTAAACAATTTAATTATGATTTTTAACACTCTATATGAGATAGTTAAGCACAGCGTAGAGAAATTCTCTGAACGCATTGCCTTCACCATGATTGACGGCGAGGATGTGTCGTACAAAGAGGTAGGCGAACGCGTAGAGAAGGTGCAGGAGATGCTCATCAGCGCAGGCCTAAACGCCGGCGACAAGGTGGCAATCTTGAGTAGCAGCATGCCCAACTGGGGCGTAAGCTACTTCGCTGTGACAACAGCTGGCATGGTAGCCGTGCCTATTCTCCCCGACTTCACAGGCGCAGAACTCGACCTTATCATCGAACACTCCGAGGCAAAGGCAATACTTGTATCCGACAAGCTATACACGAAACTGTCGAAACCTACACTCGACAAAATGAACATCGTGATACGAACAAAGGGCCTAAACGTAATCATGCAGAACGTAAAGGCTCAAGGCTCAATGTGCATACCAAAGCCCGAGGACCTCGCCGTGATAATATACACGTCGGGAACAACATCAAAGCCAAAGGGTGTGATGCTTACACACTACAACATTGCAGCGCAAACAACAATCATCCCACCGCTGTTCGACTACAACGAGAATGACGTGCTGCTATCTATACTCCCACTTGCGCATACATACGAGTGTACCCTCGGCATGATATACCCATTCTCGCGCGGTGCAAGGATACACTACATGGATCGCCCACCTACAGCATCTGCCCTAATGCCCGCATTAGCAAAGGTGCGACCTACGGTGATAGCCTCCGTGCCACTAATAATGGAGAAGGTATATCGTGGTAAGGTGCTACCTACATTCCAGAAGAATAAGCTTATGCGAACACTCTACGGTTGGAACTGGTCGCGTAAGATACTACACAAAGTGGCGGGCAAGCAGCTAAAGAAGCTATTCGGTGGCCGCATACGCCTCTTCGCAATAGGTGGCGCCAAGTTCGACACCGACGCCGAACGATTCCTCCTCGAGGCCGGATTCCCATACGGCATAGGATATGGCCTGACAGAGACAGCACCTCTCATCGCTGGCGCTGTGGGCAAGATGGTACGAATAGGCTCTACAGGCCCATCACTGCCCGACGTGCAGATACGCCTCGACAACATAAACCCCGAGACTGGACAGGGCGAAATCGTAGTAAAGACACCTTGCTGCATGCAGGGATACTACAAGAATGAGCAGGTGACAAAGGAGGCATTCACAGAGGATGGCTGGTTCCGAACAGGCGACCTGGGCGCTATAGCCGAGGACGGTTGGATATTCATAAAGGGACGCCTCAAGAATATGATTGTAGGACCTTCGGGCGAGAATATATACCCCGAGGACATCGAAGAGGTACTAAACAGCAACCGCTTCGTGGCCGAGTCGGTAGTGACAGAGGAGGATGGCAAGCTCATCGCCCTCGTACACTTTGACACCACAGCACTCTCCGAGGCTTATGACGAGTTTAAGCATAAGATGGCCGTGAGCAAGGAGCAGACGGCACTCAAGATGGAGGAGATAAAGAGAGAGCTTGTGGAGTATGTAAACTCAAAGGTCAACAGATTCTCGAAAATATCAAAGGTCGTGGACAACGGCGAGGAGTTCGAGAAGACCCCTACAAAGAAGATTCGTCGCTTCAACTACGATAAGCGCAACAAGGGTAACGACGAAAAGAAACCCGAGGCTTAATATGATGTTAGTTTGTAGACTTTTTGCATGATAGTTTTCATGCAAAAAGTTTGCAGATTAAAAAATAATATGTACTTTTGCGCACTCTTTCATAGGAGTAGGGTTTATTATTGCTGTTGTAGCTCAGTGGTAGAGCACTTCCTTGGTAAGGAAGAGGTCGTCAGTTCAAGCCTGATCAACAGCTCAAAAAAGGAAGTCATTCGACTTCCTTTTTTGTTATCTGAACTGACGACCTCATAATATGGTATAAGCTCACAACTACTTGCCGTTGATTGTTGCCGCCTGTGGATTCTTCAGATGCATCTTATAGTTAAAGGTTATCTGCTGCTTGCTGGTATTAGAGGAGCAATAGGTGCACATATGCATACACGTGTCCGACTGCCCTATATCCTTGCTAACAACACATCCACAGCCACCGCGACGCTGTCTGTCGCGATTATTCTTATGTCTGATACACAGCGACCCTGAATCAAAAAGATCTCCTGTGGCAACCTCAACACCGAGGTGCTTCATAAGGAGTCTATCGTGAGAAAAATACTTAACTATAAGCTCATCGTCGATACACCTATTATGTTCGATACCATACTGTCCCAGGTCGATAGTCTCGCAGCACGAGGCGAGTCTAAAGCCGTAACTCATATTTAGTTGCTGAAGACCCAAGGCTATATCATGCATATCCCTCTCCTTAATCTCGTGCACCTTGATGTTTGCCCTCTTCATATTTGCCGACACATGACGCGCCCTCTTGATATTAGCAAAGCTAAAGACGAGTTTCTCGGAGTAGCCCTTAAGCTGGCATGCTACACCATCTACCCTATCAAGAAGCTCATTAACACCCATCTCCTTGGTCAGTATCATAGGGTCAAAGCGCCATATAACCCTACCATAGCCGAGTCTATCGACAAGGCGCTTGAAGGTATCTATGCGCTGCTGCAATGGCGGAATGTTAGGCTCAAGACCCAAGCCCTCATAATCGTTAAGAGTGAAGTGTATATAGCTATTTATGTCGTGCTCCGCAAGGTAGTCGAGGCATCCCCCAGAGGCGAGCAACGACTCCGGATTCTTCGACCAGAAGACAACAAGGCGCATATCCTGGAATGCTACATAGCTACGCTTGGCATTATAGGGATTACGCCACAACATATATCCCGCCTTCAGGCGCTGGAGAAACCAGTCGGAATACCACGCAGGGATATCGGTGTATCTACTCGCCGAGACAATAACGGGAGCTTGCGCCTCGACAACATCACCACCTTGAAGCATCACAGAGACTCTCTTGCTTGACATATTGGGTAATTTGTTTACCAAAGGTAGTAATAAAAATTCAAATCACGCAACACCTACTACGTAATTTTACTCCCAATAGCCATTGCAGCAGCGCCGACATCGCTAATCCAACATTATGTATGCTGCCCAGTCGAGTGTTGGGTAGTTCTCGCGTGCCTTGCGTCGTGCCTCCCTGAAGGCATCGCGCTTCGTAACACCTGGCTGCGATAGTGCGCGGTAGAACTCCTCAACAAGGTATACCGAC
>JAGCMF010000035.1 GCA_017646625.1 Alistipes sp.
AAGGAGACAAAGACAACGCATTACCATTTATGCCCTTTTATGACGTTTTATGCCCTTTGGTACCCAAGAATGAAAAAGGGCAGAAAGGTCAGAAAGGTCAGAAAAGGTAGAGACAGCGAGAACACGCGGACAAGGAGGAAGAGAGAGAACACGCGGGCGAGGAGGAAGACAGAGAACATGCGGGCAAGGAGACAAAGACAACGCATTACCTTTTATGCCCTTTTATGACGCTTTATGCCCCTTGGTACCCGAGAATGAAAAAGGGCAGAAAGGTCAGAAAAGGTAGAGACAGCGAGAACACGCGGACGAGGGGACAGACAGACTGCAGAGCAGTCAGCCACCGACACAACAGATGGAAAACAAAAAAGGATAACCTTTCGATTATCCTTTCTGCGGTGCGTAGGGGACTCGAACCCCTGACCCCGTGCGTGACAGGCACGTATTCTAACCAGCTGAACTAACGCACCAAGATTTTTTAGAACCTTGCAACCGAGTTGTTATCTCTTGATTGCGATGCAAAGGTACTGCATTTTTTTTAATCTGCAAATTTTTTCACAACTTTTTTTCAAAAAAAATTACACTTTTTTAAAGAAGGAAAATTGCACACTACCATAACTTCTTGTTTGCCAAAGGTTTGGATGACCCTCAAAATTCTTGTCTTTAGAGTGCTCAAATATCAAAATTCCATCCTCGGCAAGCATATTTTTCTCAAACACGAGATTCACGACCTCCTCGCTACCATCCAAATCGTAGGGCGCATCCGAGAAGATAAGATCAAACTGCTTGGTGCAGCTCTTCAAATAGAGGAATACATTTGCTCGAACAGCATAGAAATTCTCAAACTTGAGCTCGCGGGCAGTACTCTTGATGAAGTTATTATGCACAACATTTACCTCGACAGATGTAACGCTACGTGCTCCACGCGATGCAAACTCATAACTTATAGACCCCGTACCAGAGAATAGGTCGAGAACGTCGAGCTCCTCGAAGTCAACAAGGTTAACAAGGACATTAAATAGATTCTCCTTGGCGAAGTCCGTAGTTGGACGTGCACGGAGGTTACGAGGTGGCACAATAGTGCGACCCTTATATTTTCCACTTATTATTCGCATACTATACTCCTGAACATTGATCTACACACGCCCTTGAGACGCGACACATCACCCCTCGCGCGCGCGTACATATTATATATATCATACACCCTATTCACCGACTCTAAATAGTAGAGGATATCTGCATCACCCTTCACCTCCATGGCCTCGGCAAAACGCAAGCCCGACCTATACACCGCAACATAGAGAGTATCGCCATACAACGACAGCACGCTACCCTCGACGGGGGGCTCTGCAACAAGCAAGGGTGAGGAGTAAGAGAGGCCACACACAAACTGTCGCGCCACATGGTCATGACACTCCGAAGAGATGGCCATGACAGCAACTACGCCATTCACCTCTGTGCTACATACCACGGTCTCATCTATAGCTGGAGCAAGACCCACAGCACGAAGATGGCATGATGCATCTGAAGCATTAAGCATGGCAGCTGGCACAAGAGTGGTCTTATGTGTACACAGCTCGATAGTGACACCCTCGCGAGATGTCACGCCACAGGTATCGCGACTTGAAAAAGAGTGTCCACCCGACAGCAGACGGATGGACACCATATTTTTAGTGTGTTGAGTCATAACTACTCATTACCACCCCAGTTGCCTGCCTCGTTAGTAGGCTCCTCAAGGCTACCAAATGTTACACCGAAGAACTCAAGATCCATAGGGATAGGATGAGACTCGCCAATCATATACTTTGGCTCCTTTGTAACAGTCGCCTTAAGACCATCAGCCTTCATCTTCTTCATATCCTCGTTAGCCTCCGAGTGGTTGATGAAGTACTGGAAGCGGTCGTTAATCTCATTCCAGAACTCCTGGTTGTAGGTATCAGTATCGATAAACTTGATGAATGGAGCATGGCAACGGATGAGGTGAGTGTGGTAGCTACCAGCCTCGTATGTTGCAGTGTCGAGCTGGAACTCCTCGGTATTACCAGTGAATGGTATGTAACGGAGGTTGCGAATCTCCTCCTCGTTAAGACGGCATACGCCGAGGTGGTCATCGAAGATAGTATCGCGGGCAGCAACAGTAACTACACGTTCGTTCTTCCAATTCTTATCCTTACGCAACTCTGCAAGAATCTCTGCATTCTTCAAGTTGTTCTCATCGTAAATCTGGCTACGGTACTCCATTGTGCCGTTAAGTGCGAAGTCGATAAGGTCGTCCCAGTTAGTAGTGAACTTCTTGTCGGGGTTAGCATCACGATACGCCTGTACCAACTTGATGATGTACTCCTCCTTCTCGATGACAGCCTGACGACGGTCGTTGAAGTGCTGCTCAAACTGAATGGGTGTTGCAAGCATTGAGGCAATCCAGTAGATTAGGCCCACAACAGCAGCCAACAGTACTAAAGTAATCGCTGTTTTTTTCATTTTAATTATTTTATTATTAAGTTTGTATCGTTATTTAACAAATATAAAATCACGAGGCGCCATGCATAGCACACATATTTCGCATCAAATTTACGCAAAATTATCATTCGACGCAACTTTTAACCAAAAAAAAATCATAGAAAAGTTATCAGAATGGCTTGCTGACGACGATTACAGGCGCATATTCCTACTCAATGGCTATGCCGGAACGGGTAAAACAACAATAATAGCAGCATTCGTAGCAGCACTCAACGATTTGGGTATCAAAACTATACTCCTTGCACCCACAGGACGTGCCGCAAAGGTGCTATCGCACTACGCGCATAAGGATGCATATACAATACATAAGCGCATATATCGTGAACGTACATCGGGCGAATTTGAGTCTAAATTCTCTCTCGACTTCAACAAGGAGAAGGGTGCTGTGTTCATCGTAGACGAGGCATCTATGCTCTCGGCATCAGCAGCAGAGGGCGACATATTCGGCTCGGGAAACCTTCTTGATGACCTTGTGCAGTATGTACGTAGCGGCAAGGAGTGCAGGCTGATGTTGGTGGGCGATGATGCACAGCTGCCACCCGTAGGTGACGACTACAGCCCAGCTCTCGACACCGCGACACTGACACAATATGCAGATGTGGAGTATGCCACAATGGATGAGGTGGTAAGACAGACACAGGACTCGGGAATACTCTTCAATGCCACGATGATACGCTGCATGCTCGAGAATAGGATATTCGAGATTCCGCACTTCGACACATCATTCAAGGACTTCCAGAGTCTACAGGGTGGCGAGCTGATAGAGGCACTACAAGAGTGCTACGACAGATATGGCAGAGATGAGACGATTGTCATAACACGTTCAAACAAGAGAGCCAACAGATTCAACGATGGCATACGCCGCTACAACCTATCTGCCGAGGAGGAGATTGAGAGTGGCGACATGCTGATGGTCGTTAAGAACAACTACCACTACGCAGAACGTGACGAACACTCCCCCATGTCATTCGTGGCTAACGGCGACGTGGTACGCCTGAAGCGCATACGCCGCTTTGAGGAGTTTTACGGCTTTAGATTCATAGATGCTGTGCTTGAGTTCCCCGACTACGACGACTACACCATGGATGTAAAGGTGATGCTCGACACCCTCGCCTCGGAGTCGCCATCACTCACACGCGACCAGAGCCGCGCACTCTTCTACGAGGTGGAGAAGGACTACGAAGATATTAAGTCGAAGGCAAAGCGTTACCGTGCCATACGCGAGAACCCCCATTTCAACGCCATGCAGGTGAAGTTTGCCTATGCCGTGACATGCCACAAGGCACAGGGCGGACAGTGGAAGGCGGTATTTATAGACCGTTGTCTCTTTGGCGATGAGGAGATGTCGAAGGATATGTTACGCTGGCTATACACCGCCATAACACGTGCCACAGACCGCCTATATCTGGTCAACTTCGACGATAGATTCTTCGAATAAATTTTGAATTCTCATTTGCAATGCGTACCTTTGCAAGGATATAGATATATGTATAATGAGCCCAAGAGTAAAAAAGGATAATAGCGCCGACAGCGAGAAGACTACAAAGGAGAAAAAGTATGTGGAGACGCCACTGATGAAGCAGTATTACAACATCAAGGCGATACACCCCGATGCCATACTCCTATTCCGTGTTGGTGACTTCTACGAGACATTCGGTGAGGATGCTATAAAGGCCAGCAGCATACTCGGCATAACACTCACACGCCGTGCTAATGGCGCAGCGTCGTATGTCGAGCTTGCGGGATTCCCCTATCATGCCCTCGACACATATATGCCCAAGTTGGTACGCGCGGGCGAACGTGTGGCCATATGCGAGCAACTCGAAGACCCAAAGATGGTGAAGGGTCTTGTTAAGCGTGGCGTAGTGGAGATGGTGACACCAGGCATCGTCATGGGCGAGAATCTCGTTGCGGGCAAGGAAAACACATTCCTCTCTTCAATATTCTTTGGCAAGAGCACCACAGGCATCGCCTTCCTCGACCTATCAACAGGCGAGTTCTATGTCGCCGAGGGTGACGACATATATGTAGATAAGCTCATATCGAATCTACAACCCAAGGAGATTGTTTTTCAGCGTGGCTATGAGGAACGCTTCAACGACTCCTTTGGCAGCAAACACTATACATACCGTCTGGATGAGTGGGTGTTCAGCGAGAGTGTTAACCGTGATAAGCTATGCAGACAGCTCGGCGTGCAGTCACTCAAGGGCTTTGGCATAGAGACCATGACTGCGGGTATCTCGGCAGCAGGAGCAATACTCTACTACCTCGAGTTCACCGAGCATCACAACACAGCACACATATCATCCATACAGCGCATAGACCGCAACGACGCAGTCTGGATTGACCGTTTCACAATACGCAACCTCGAGCTCTTCGCCTCGAACAGCACGACAGCACGTTGCAGCTTCACCGATACCATAGACCGCACGCTTACACCCATGGGTGGCAGACAGCTACGCCGCTGGGTGGCAATGCCGCTACTCGATATAGATAAGATATCGCGTAGGCAGGATGTGGTGGAGAAGATTGTCACGGAGCACGACTTTGCCGAGACGCTACGCGAGCAGATATCGCAGATTGGCGACCTGGAACGCATAGCCTCGCGCATAGCCACAGAACGTGTAACACCACGTGAGCTTGTGCAGTTGAAGCTATCACTCGGCGCCATTGAGATTATAGGCGCACTCCTCGAGTCAACAGATAGCGACGCCTTGCACGCCGTAGCCGCAGCCATAGACCCACTGGTAGAGGTACGTAAGAGACTTGAGACGGATATATACCCCGACCCGGAGAGTAACCAGATACAGAGGGGTGGCATCATAGCCTCGGGCGTAAATGCCGAGCTTGACGACCTACGCCGCATAGCCCTTCATGGCAAAGACTTCTTGCAGCAGCTACAGGAACGTGAGAGCATAGCAACAGGCATACCTTCACTCAAGGTGGCCTTCAACAACGTCTTCGGCTACTACATAGAGGTGCGCAACACGCACAAGGATAAGGTTCCAGAGTCGTGGATACGCAAGCAGACACTCACAGGTGCTGAACGATATATCACCGCCGAACTCAAGGAGTATGAGCAGAAGATTATGGGTGCCGAGGCACGCATCCTTGAGATTGAGGCACATATATATGCCGAGATTGTGGCCTTCGTAGCGCGTCACCTTGCAGCACTGCAACGCGATGCACGTGCCATTGCCGAGCTCGACTGCCTGCAGTCCATGGCACGCATAGCACATGAGCGCAAGTACGTAAGACCCACCGTCGACGACTCAACAATCATCGACATACGCCAGGGCCGACACCCTGTCATCGAGACACTCATGCCCGTGGGTGAGGAGTATATACCCAACGATGTGCGCCTCGACAATGACGACCAGCAGATAATAGTTATCACCGGCCCTAACATGTCGGGTAAGTCGGCGATATTACGCCAGACAGCACTCATAGTGCTCATGGCGCAGATAGGCTCATTCGTGCCAGCACGCGAGGCCCGCATAGGCCTTGTGGATAAGATATTTACACGCGTTGGCGCCTCCGACAACATTGCCGAGGGCGAGTCAACATTCATGGTTGAGATGCTGGAGTCGGCAAGCATCCTTAATAACATCTCGGAACGCAGCCTTGTGCTGCTGGATGAGATTGGTCGTGGCACAAGCACCTACGATGGCATATCTATAGCATGGGCCATGGTAGAGTACCTACACAACAATGCACAGGGTGCCGCCAAGACACTCTTCGCGACACACTACCACGAGCTCAACGAGTTGGAGAATATGCTTCCACGTGTCAAGAACTACCATGTTACAGTCAAGGAGGTAGAGAAGACCATCGTCTTCCTACGTAAGCTCGTGCGCGGTGGTACGGAGCACTCGTTCGGTATACACGTTGCCCGCATGGCCGGCATGCCACGTTCGGTGGTCACACGTGCCGAGGCTATACTCACAAACCTTGAGAAGGTATATGGCGCAGGCGAGATTGTGCCATCAGGAGCCATCAAGAGCCGTGGTAAACGACGTGTAGCGGAGTCGGCATTGGAGACAAAAGACAATATACAACTATCTATGTTCCAACTCGATGACCCTGTTCTCATTGCCATACGCGACAAGATAAAAGACCTCGACATAGACTCACTCACACCCCTCGAGGCACTCAACAAACTTAACGACATCAAGCGCATAGCAGGAATATAGGATGACAACACAGGAGCAGTACATAGCACGACTTAAGGAGTTAGTCGAGGCACGTTACGGCAGTAGCATAACGACACAGGAGGAGTGTGATGCTCTTGCTGCAGCGGTGACGGAGGCTACAGGCGTGAAGTTCGATGGCAGAGCATACGCCCCACTCTTCCTATCATCAAGCCGAGGCATGGCACCACGCCCCGTGATACTCTCCGCCCTGGCACGATATATAGGCATGGGCAGCTGGAGTGACTTCTGTGCATCGCGCAATGTCCTACCCGCTGACGACACCGACATAATACCCGTCACACGCCCTTGGGGTGTGGTGATACTAACCTGCATAGCCATCATCGTGGTGATAACCGCAGCTATACTGCTACTGCGCAGCAGCAACGAGACTATAGAACGTAGACAGCACCACATCGTGGCGGTGGTATCGTCAATCGAGGAGCAGTGGGTTGCTATAACCACCGAGGAGTGCAACGCCATACGTGCATACAATAGTAGTGATGACTATGAGAGCATCATAGCCACCTTCATAGCCCAGCACAACAGCACAACAAGGGAGGATATAGCCACCGACCTACGCACAGCCTTTGCCACAGAGGGCATTGAGGTAAGCAGCATAGAGCTCGACACGGCCACAGAGGAGATAGCCGCGCGCTGCAGTGCGCTGCGCAACATATTGAGCTACGAGCTACAGATTGCCGAGGAGGCTACTACAACAGAGCTTTAATCCACCTAAATAGTATATAGGGCATATACCTGAATGGCACGTCGATGGTCGTTGGCGTGGTGACCACACCACGGCAGTGCGAGAAGGCGTATAGCGACTCACGGCCGTGATAGCGTCCCATGCCCGAGTTACCCACACCACCAAAGGGTAGGTGTTCGTTTGCCACATGCATGATGGCATCGTTGATGCAGGCACCACCCGATGAGGTGAGGCGCAGCAGGCGCCGTGCAACAGCACGTTTAGCAAAGATATATAGTGCCAGTGGCTTCTCCCTATCGAGGATGAAGTCGACAGCCTCATCAACACTATCTATGGTTATCATCGGCAACACAGGCCCGAATATCTCACTCTGCATGACGGCACTATCGGGCGAGACATCATCGAGCAACGTGGGTTCTATATATCGCTGTGAGGCATCTGTGCCACCTCCCGACACTACCCTTCCATCACTCAAGTATCCCGCAACACGCCTATAGGCTCTATCCGAGACCATGCGCACATAGTGACTGCTCTGTGCCACATCCTCGCCATGCATCGCACGTACCGACTCTCGCCATGCCTCTATAAACCTCTGCTTCACATCGCGGTGTATGAGTAGGTAGTCGGGAGCTACGCATGTCTGACCAGCATTGAGTGTCTTTGCCCACGCAAGACGTCGTGCCGCAACTTCTATGTCGGCATCCCTATCGACAATCACAGGACTCTTACCTCCGAGCTCCAGGATAACGGGCGTCAGGTGCTCCGCAGCACTACGCATGACCACACGTCCCAACTCGGGCGAGCCAGTGAAGAATATAATATCGAAGCGCTGCTCGAGGAGTGCGCTGTTGACCTCCCTGTTACCCTGCACCACGGCCACATACTCCTCGGGGAATACCTCTGCTATGAGCTTGGCAAGCACTGCCGAGACATGAGGTGTGTAGGGCGAGGGCTTAAGCACGGCTGTGCAGCCAGCAGCTATGGCACCAATAAGAGGGTTGAGAAGCAACTGCACAGGGTAGTTCCATGGTGCGATGATAAGGGCTGTGCCGAGAGGCTCCACCACAACCTTGCTACGCGATGGCATAAGCTTCATTGGCGTGCGTCGTCGCTGCGGCGCCACCCAACGCTTAAGGTTACGAAGGAAGCTATCTATCTCACCATATAGGATGCTCATCTCCGTTAGGTACGCCTCTTCGTATGACTTATGCAGGTCGACGTATAACGCCTCCATAATCTCGCCCTCATGGCTCTTGAGTGCACGACGAAGTGTGCGGAGTGCTTCGAGACGATACTCCACGTCGAGTGTTGCGTGGCTACGGAAGTGTCGTCGCTGCGCCTCTACTATCGCCTTGATATCTGCTATGGGTCTATTCTCTACCATCGCTGTATTCTCTTATATGGCTATATACAACTATGAAGCCGACAAGCGACTTCATAGTATTTATTATAGTGTGTAGTATTAAATTTATTGTCAGAAGTGGTGAGATGTGGTAGTGGGTCGCAGTCTAACAAAGCGCAGCATACTAAACGTATGTGAGCATTTGGGAGACAAGCCCAATGCCGCAGATTGCCACTTATCACATTAAATTAGTTTTTGGAGGTCATAATGCGAAGTATCATCGCATCAGTCTGTGTCATCGCATCACGACCTATGTCGGTGAGGTTACGTATAGACTTATCTACATCATCATCAATGATACCCTCAACGGACTTAACACAGCGGTTGTTCATGGCCATGAGGGCTGATACAACGGCCATAGAGACGCCAGAGGCACACTTCATGGCACATGATGGCTTCGCACCGTCGCATATCATACCAGCAAGGTTGGCAATCATATTCTTAACCGCATGAGTTACCTCCTGGTAGTCACCACCCATGAGGTAGGTGATGCCGCATGATGAGCCTGTGGCAGCAACGACGCAGCCGCAGAGGGCTGATAGACGGCCGAGGCTCTGCTTGATGTATATCACGGTGAGGTGGCTCAAGATGAGAGCACGCACAGTCTGCTCGTGTGAGGCGCCTGTCTGCTCGGCATATACCACAACGGGGACTGTGGATGTAAGACCCTGGTTACCACTACCCGAGTTACTCATAACGGGAATCATGGCACCCGCCATACGTGCGTCACACGCCGCCGTTGTCATACCCACAATCTGGCAGTGGAGGGTGTCACCCATGATGTTGCGCTCCGACTCTGAACGCATGAGCTTACCTATGGCATGGCCATAGTTGCCCTTCAACGACTCGTATGCTGCATTCATGTTTAGTCGCTTCGCCTCGGTGATGAACTCAAGCTCCTCGAGGGGTGCTGTCATGGCGAAGTCCCACACCTGGCGCAGTGTAAGCTCGGGGTCACGGCTCTCGGGAGCAGCATCTGTAGCACCCTCTGTGGCAGCCTCGACACTGAAGAGTGTCTCGCCACAACGCGAGATATGCACAAAGCGAGTGTGGCCACCCGAGATGATGGCGATGGCACTTGCACCACCAGCGAAGACCTCAACCTCTATGTATAGCTTCTCGGTGATGTTGTACTTGAGGTCTACAGATATAGCCTTCTGCTCTATCATCCTCTTACCCTCCTCTACAGATGCCTCGGTAGCATCCTTGAGCACCTCGAGCTCATACTCCGACTTACCGACGATGGCACCCAATGCCATGGCAATAGGGAGGCCTGTCATGCCTGTGCCGGGGATACCAACACCCATAGCATTCTTAAGCACATTGGCACTCAAGCGTGCCTCGATACGTTCAGGACGGCAGCCAAGAGTCTCGGTAGCCTTGGCTACGCACAATGCCACGGCGATAGGCTCTGTACAACCTATTGCTGGGACTATTTCGCGGTTCATAAGGGCGATGATATCTCTACGCGCCTCGGGAGTAAAGGTATTATTCATAGTTATAATTTATTGTTTCGGTTGTTAAATCATACGAAGGTATGAATTTTTGTGCAAACTACAAAATCGACAACTCATTTTTTCGGGGCACACGGAGTCTAACAGCTATTATTCGGTATTTTTGCACCTCGCATTTTGTTATGACACAGATTTTGCCTATCTTTGAAGATGATTTACCCCCACGAGGGGTGGATAGACGACAAAGAGATAGAAGGTAATAACTTAAAAATTTAGATATTATGGCAGGAAAAGTTCCAACTCCACACATCGGAGCAGAGTATGGCGAAATCGCCGATAAGGTAATCATGGCAGGTGACCCCTTGCGTGCCAAGTTCATGGCCGAGAACTTCCTCGAGAACCCCGTGCAGTACAACAACGTGCGCGGCATGCTCGGTTATACAGGTACTTATAAGGGTAAGCGCGTGTCGGTGCAGGGCCACGGCATGGGCATCCCATCTATCGGCATATACTCCTACGAGCTCTTCAACTTCTACGACGTGAAGCGCATCATACGTTGTGGCTCGGCAGGCGCCTTCGACCCATCGCTAAACCTCGGTGACGTAGTACTCGGCATGGGCTCATGCACAGACTCCAACTACGGCGCACAGTTCAACCTTCCAGGCACATTCTCACCAATTGCCGACTTCGAGTTGCTACGTGCTGCGGCAGCAAAGGCCGAGGAGTTAGGCATAGGCTACCGTGCGGGTAACATCCTCGCCAGCGACGTATTCTATGGCGACGATGCCGAGAGCTGGAAGCAGTGGCAGAAGATGGGCGTGTTGGCAGTAGAGATGGAGGCTACAGCCCTCTACATGAATGCTGCACGTGCCGGCAAGAGTGCCCTCTGCATATGCACCATCTCTGATTCGTTGGTACACGGCACAGCATGCTCGGCCGAGGAACGCCAGACGTCGTTCACCAACATGATGAAGATAGCCTTCGAGATTATCTAATCATCTCTACAGGCATAGACTATGGGGTTGTCCTTCGCGGGATAACCCTTTTTGTTTGTCACAGGTATCACACGCCTACACCCCATGTGACATTGTGACATTGTGACATTGTGACATTTCATTGTCGAGTACCAAGGGCAGAAGGGTCATAAAAGGTCATAAAAGGTAAGGCGTTGACGCTGACCTTTGTGACCTTTCTGTGTTTAGCGCCAAGGGGCATAAAGTGTCATAAAAGGGCATAAAAGGTAGGGCATTGACGCGGACTTTGGTTATTACCCTTTTTGCCCCTTATGACCTTACTGACCTTTTCTCTGTATAGTACCACAGCCATACAGGTCGTCGATGAGATATACAGCAGATACTATATATATTGTTATATATATAAATATCTTCTAATTATAAGTGAATCTTATAGATTCTATATTATCTATCTATAGTAACTATGACAGCACCATGTGGCGCTGCGGTAGAGGGCAGTGGTTAGGGAGTTTAAGGAGTGTAGAGAATTTAGTGAGGAGGCATAACGACATCTATAGATAATGTCTATGCTCTCCCTAATCTCCTTAAGTTCGCTGCTCGCCATACCCTCCTAACATAAGAAGTGTATAACAAGAGCTAATTCAAGGCTTGCGCAGCTCGAAAAAGCGGAGTTTACTCAAATGTAAATGAGCATTTTGAGAGCAAGCGTAACGCAGAAGTAGCCTTGTTAGACGCTTCTGCCGAGTTAGCAGCAGTAGATACGCCATTATCACAACAAAGAAATGTCACAATGTCACAATGTCACAATGTCACAGGGGGTATAGGCATGTGACACATGAGACATCTTGCGACACTACATACAAACTTTTTTTTCATAGATGGCTACACGCACGTAGGTTATTAACAGAATTTTAGTATCTTTGTGCGTGTAACCATTAGAATTATGAAAAGAACGTTTAAAACTATCCTACTCACTGTTGCCGCAGCACTCTGCACGGTGACAACAAACGCACAGGACCTACAGTCGCAGCGCGGCGAGTCACAGGACCTCGGCGGCCTATTCGGCCATAAGATAGACCACGGTGGTCTCGTCATCAACCCAACACCCCAGAGCATAACAACCTATGCCACAGAGAGTCTCGACATCACTCATGGCGTAGCACTCAAGGGCAAGGCCAAGGAGTTCAGCGCCGAGCTCTCATTCCTTAAGCAGAACAAAAAGGGTAAGACCCTCACTATCTCATACGCACATAAGGGCTTCGCAGCAGACTCGGGCGTAGAGAATAAGTCGGGAGCATATACCCTGGCGATAGACAACAAGGGCATCGCCATCGAGGCATATGACTCTCTTGGCGCCTTCTACGCAATACAGACATTGCGACAGGTTGTCGAGAGCCCGATATCTACAGAGGGCAGACTCCCCAGCCTACGCATATGCGACTGGCCAGACCTACAGTATCGTGGCGTAGTGGAGGGCTTCTATGGCACACCATGGTCACATGAGACACGCCTATCACTCATCGACACCTACGGTCGCTACAAGATGAACTACTATGTATATGGTCCAAAGGATGACCCATACCACAGCTCACCATACTGGCGCGAGGAGTACCCCGCAGAGGAGGCTGCCGAGATAAAGGAGCTTGTGGAGGCTTGTAACCGCAACCGTGTAAACTTCGTGTGGGCAGTACACCCAGGCAAGGATATCAAGTGGGAGGAGTCGGATATTCAGAACCTACTTCGCAAGTTCGAGGCTATGTATCAGTTGGGCGTACGCGCCTTTGCCGTACACTTCGACGACATCGAGGGTGCGGGCACTAACCCATACTATCAGACCGAGCTTATGAACATCCTCAACGAGGACTTCGTGAAGGTCAAGGGCGACGTGGCACCACTCATCGTATGCCCCACAGACTACACACGCCTATGGGCAAACCCATCAGAACGTGGTAGCCTTGTCATCTACGGCAACGAGCTCGACCCATCGGTAGATGTATTCTGGACTGGTGATGCGGTATGTAGCGACATGACACCATCGACAATGGAGTGGATTGCCACACGCATCAAGCGCCCAGCACTCTTCTGGTGGAACTACCCCGTAACAGACTATGCACGCCACATAATGATGCAGGGCCCCGTATATGGTCTCTCACCAATACTCACTTCAGAGGAGACACGTGGTCTTGTGAGCAACCCTATGGAGCATGGCGAGGCATCGAAGCTCGCACTATATAGCGTGGCGGACTACACATGGAACACCGAGGCATACAACCCCATCGATAGCTGGGAACGTGGTCTCGAGAGCCTCGCACCCGAGGTTAAGGAGGCATACCGACTCTTCGCCATACACTCATGCGACACCGAGACGGGCTACCGCCGTCACGAGTCGTGGGAGACAGAGACATTCACCATGGCGGAGTATGATGCCGAGAAGGCGGCAACACTACGTGAGGAGCTCGTGCGCATAGCGGAGGTAGAGGAGCAGATGGCGAGCATGAAGAACAAGGCACTCCTCGCCGAGCTACAGCCATGGCTTGTGGAGCTAACGAAGCTCGCAACACGCTGCCTTAATGCCCTCGACTGCCTCGAGCTATACCGTGCAGGCGAGTATGAGGCATTCTGGAACCTATATGTTGCCAACATCATGAGTGAGGCCGACATCGCAGCCTTCGACGCACACCGTGTGGGTACGATGAAGCTACACCCCTTCTACGAACGACTCATGGACGACATGGCGGCGGCATACTTCGAGAGCCTCACAGGCACCAAGTCATCTACACTCTCGCCCATAGGCACATACATATCACTCGGCGCACCACAGGCAAAGTATATGTTCGACAACGACCCCACAACATACTACCACTCTGGTCAGGGACAGCGCACCGACGACTTCGTGGGCGTGGACCTCGGCATCGTGCGCGAGGTGCGCGAGGTACGCATAATCCAGGGCCGTAACTCGGTAGACGATGTAGACTACTTCGACCACACCATCGTGGAGTACTCCGTAGATGGCGAGACATGGGAGGCACTCACAGAGCCTCTTAAGGGTGTATACGACGTTGTGTGGACAGGTGAGCCCTTCGAGGCACGCTACGTGGGTATCCGCAAGCTCGAGTCCGAGAAGCGCAACTGGCTTGCCATCCGCGCCTTCGAGATTAACCCTGTGACACCCGAGGAGTATGGTGCCGACAACAACCCATACACGGCACTTGCCATCGAGGGTAGCACACGCATAACACTCCCCGAGACCACAACATCATGTACACTCCTACTCGGCCTGCTGGATGCTGATGCCCGCTACACACTCCTCACAGAGGAGGGTAACATTGTTGGCGAGGGCAACATCACAACATCACACCTACACCTTGACACTACAGGTGCAGCATATATAGATATATATGGTGTAGACCGCCTCTTCGAGAGTGTCATCAACAAGTAAAAGAGGTGGTATGAAGGTACAGATTATAAATAGGTCACGCTTCGAGACGCCCAGCTACGCCACAGCACAGGCTGCGGGCATGGATATACGCGCCAACATAGAGGAGGCGATAACACTGCGCCCATTGCAGCGCGCAATAATCCCCACAGGCCTCTATATAGCCCTCCCCGAGGGTCTGGAGGCGCAGATACGCCCACGCAGTGGTCTTGCGGCGAAGCATGGCATCACGGTGCTCAATGCCCCAGGAACGATAGATGCAGACTACAGAGGTGAGATAGGCGTTATTCTTGTCAACCTCTCAAACGACGACTTTGTAATCAACCCTGGTGAACGTATAGCACAGATGGTCGTTGCACGCTATGAGAGTGTGGAGTTCGAGGCGGTAGAGGTACTCGACGACACGGCACGTGGCGCTGGAGGCTTCGGCTCAACAGGCCGTGGATAGCCGCCACAAACACCCATAATAGAGATAGGTGTTGCACAAAAAATAGTGCAGCACCTATTTTTTTTTGCTCGAGCCCTTGTATTGTAAAAATTTTATGCTACCTTTGTGATATCAAAATGATATCATTGCGATAGTCGCACGCGCCAGAAGAGAAAGTATATAACCTTAAAATATCAGTGCTTTATGGAGAATTACACATTCAGAGGATTAAGACTTAATGGTTTTGTTGCACTCCTCATTCATGTTGCCCTTATTGCGGGCCTCATCTACTCAATAGTAGTGCTTGAAGATAGCGAGCAGACGAACACGCTTGCCATCATAACACTCATTGTATGCGCACTCGGCGCAGGCATCATGACAAAGGGTTACAAGATGCTCGAGCCTAACGAGTCGCGCGTATTGCTATTCTTTGGTAACTACCGCGGCACACTCTACGACACAGGCTTCTGGTGGGTAAACCCACTCCTCACAGCCAAGAGCCTATCGCTACGTGCCCGCAACCTCAACGTAGACCCCATAAAGGTTAATGACAAGGCGGGTAACCCAATACTCATAGGCCTTGTTGTGGTATGGCGCATAAACCGTGATGGTGCATACAAGGCTGTATTCGAGATTGATGCCCCAACAGAGCTTGGCACAGGTGGCTCATCAACACGCATGAACGTACTCGAGAACTTCGTGGCCGTGCAGAGTGACTCGGCACTACGCCAGGTGGCGGGCATGTATGCCTATGACGAGAACTCTAACGACAACACTGCGGAGGTGACACTTCGTTCGGGTGGCGATGAGATTAACGACCGCCTAACAGAGGAGTTAAGCGAACGTCTCGCAATGGCGGGCATCGAGATTGTGGAGGCTCGCCTCAACTACTTGGCATATGCACCAGAGATTGCTGCCGCTATGCTGCGCCGCCAGCAGGCTGACGCCATAATCTCGGCACGCGAGAAGATTGTGGAGGGTGCCGTATCTATGGTTAAGATAGCCCTCGAACGCCTCAACGACGAGAATGTAGTGGAGCTCGACGAGGAACGTAAGGCAGCCATGGTGAGCAACCTACTCGTTGTGCTATGTGCCGATGAGGCAGCACAGCCCGTGGTGAATACAGGCACACTACACAACTAAACTATGGCTACGAAGGAGACCAACACCCGAAGCTTCGTGTTGCGTGTTGATGGCGACACTATGGATGCCCTCGAGAGGTGGGCAGCCGACGAGTTTCGTTCGGTGAACGGTCAGCTACAATGGATTATAGCCGAGGCACTACGCCGCAGTGGGCGCAAGCCACGCAAACGTAAAATGGAGGATATAAGCAATGAAGATAAAGAATAGATATGGATGGCACCTACGCTTTCCTACATTTCGTAGTAAGGCGATGCGTCGTCTCGGTAAGGACCCTAACGAGTTTAACATGGGTCTCGGGGAGTGGATAATAGTGGCCGGTGTGCTGCTCTTCAACTTCGACATAATCCCCGCAAGCATACCCTACCATGAGGAGCTTCGTATCATCATGCTTGCCCTCTTTACCCTTGTTGGTGGCTTCGCCATAGTACGTCGTAAGGCACCACGCCGCCGCTGGACAAACGCCTCATGGGCAACGGGAGTCTTCGCCCTTGTGCTCACTGTATCGCCATGGATACTCTACCACATAGATGAGTTTAGCATGGCCGAGGCTATAAACATCAACATCATTGCGGGTGTCGCATGGCTGATATTCGTAGGTTGTCTACTACGCCTACGCTACATACGCCGTCGTTCTAAACAGACTATAGCACTGCTACGCATGCGCCAAAAGCGCCGCCACGCAGAGTATTAAACAACAAGGGGATAACTATTTTAGCTATCCCCTTATTCAATCTCAACTTTTCTCCTCATCACTCCATACACTGTAGGGATTACTTCGTAGATGAGAGTTGTAATAACGCTTTATACCTGTCACCTCCTTGCCTATCCACTCTGGGAGGAGGACAGCCTCATCTACACTACCAAGCTCCACCTCTGCCACAACAAGACCCTCATTGTCGCCCAAGAACTCATCCACCTCGAAGGTGTGACCCTCGAAGTCTATGAGGTAGCGACACTTATCTATGAGAGCACCCTCACATAGCGGCAGCAGCGCAAGTGCCTCCTTGGCAGAAATCTCATGCTCCCACTCAAAGCGCGAGAGGCCACCATCCTTTGAGGGGCCCTTTATCGTCAGCCACGCCCTATCGTCACTCATGCGCACACGCACAGTACGGCTGCCCGAGGCTATATATCCCTGCACGAGGTGCATAGAGGTGTGGGCGAGGTTTTTATACTCGCCCACCACCAAAAACTTACGTTCTATCTCCTGTGCCATACACTACTGCTCGTAGGCAAACATAGGATCCCACGATGGTAGCATTATAGGCTCCTGCTCAAGCAACTTAAGAGTAGCCTCGGGGATATACTTCTTGTCGACAACGACACGGAACATATACTCCTCGAACCACTCATCGGTCATGATGAGGTTACCCTGCCAGCCCGACTTTGGACCCCAGCTATTCTCCACCATCCACTTCGTGGGGTTACCCTCCTCGTCGAGGTCCACGGCGATGAGTGTCATGGCGTGTGATGAGCCACTTGCGAATGTGCGCACACGCTGCTCCTTGTCCATAGGGAAGTCGACACCCATGAGTGACTCGTAGTCGAAGTTGTCGATGTCGAGAGTACCCTTGCTCGAGATGAGGTACTTGCCAACGTCGCACGAGAAGTACATAGCGGTGTTATCCTTGATAGATGCTATAGCCAACGCCTTAACCTCGTCAATTGGGAGGTTGAGGTATACCCAGTTGTCGCCATCGTAGACGTGACGGTCGTACTCGATCTCATACACCTTATAGTACTCGCGCGATGGGTCATTCATCACCATCACAAAGTCGTTCTCGAGGTCTATATCACCAAAGTACTCGGCATAGAATGACTGCGGAGTGTACTCACGTGTCTCGATAGGGTTACCCTGCACATCGTGACGTGTCCATGTGAATGATGTTGGAGGCACGCCATAGGCACGAACGAGCATAGAGTATATCTCTGTGAGCATCTCTGTCTTACGTGCCACAGGAGCACGGCGGTCACGCATATTACGCAACTCGAGACCGAACTCACGGAGCTTGAGCTTGATAAGGTTACCCACCTGCGCTGTGTTGTTCGACTGATAGTTCTCGGGCATCACCTCCGCTGGCACCACGCCATACTTCATCACGAGGTTTGAGACGCCAGTGAACTGACCACCATCACTCAACGGGTTCTTGAAGAGCCACTCAACCTGACGATCCTCCATTGGTAGGTGCTTGGTGTCGATGACAGCCTGCAAGAAGAGATTACACTTCTCGAGCTGGTCATAGAAGAAGAGGTAGTTCTGCGAGAACTCCAACGATGGGAGGTCGAGGTCGTCAATCATCTTTGCGCGTAGCACGTTGAGGCCTGTAAAGAGCCAGCAGCGACCCGACTGGTGCTGGTCTGTGATGCCACGTGTCTTTACTCTATGCGAGAAGTGGGTATCTATCATCGCGAGGTTATCGGCATTCACCGCAAGCTCGGCGATAGGGTTCTGTGCCAAGGCATTGCGTGCTGCTCTCTCCGCTGCGCTGTTTGTCTGTCCTGTGCGTATCTGAGTCATCATCTCTGGGGTGATGCCACCCTTATCCTGCTGTGCATGAAGCACACCTACGGCCATGAGTGCTATGGCCAATGTTACCAATCTCTTCATATTACTATTATTTGTTAGTTTCACTACAATAAGCTGGTGAATGCAAAGATACGAAAATTGTAGGATAAGAACTAACAAAGAGGGTTATTTTTTTGCTTCACACACCCAGAACACCTACACCAGCCCATCAGTCGTCGGAGCCAAGCACCCTACTCCTCTTATATACGAAGAGGGTGTAGAGGGCTATGAGCAGCGTGACGATGCCATTTACAAGGAAGGCGTGTGTGGGCGACGAGTGCTTGAAGAGCATGTTCGTGAGGTCTAGGATCAGAGGCGCAAGGAGTATGGCGAGGTAGTTAACGGCCATGACAATGGATAGGGCAAGCGTAGAGAGGCGTGGAGGTGCGTTTGTAGCAGCCTTATCATATATAATAGGTTGCATTACGCCATAGCCAAGGCCCGTGAGCATGGCACCCACAGAGAGTGTTAGGAGTGAGGGGTGCGACAGCGACATGATTAGTAGTCCCACAGCCATGACAACAAGAGACCACAGGTTGGTGGCACTACCCAGCAGCGCTATGATGCGGTTGAGGATGAATCCTGGGAGCATGATGGCAAGGAAGAAGAGGGATATGATGAGTCCCGACTTGGTGCTTCCCATGCCCACCTCGGCAGCCAGGTACGAGGTGTTGAAGGTAACAACCAACGAGCAGTATGTTATGGCAAAGTAAAAGAGCATAAGGCCCACGATGACACCACCATTGAGTCGTGACTGGCGGTTCTGCGCCCCCGAGGGAGGCTCGGGCGAGGGCTTGGTGTGCGTAAGTGCCGGCACAAGGATGAGGGTCACAGCAGGCAGTAGGTATACGGCAAAGGCGAAGTGCCACTCCATGTCGGCAAGGATGCCCACAAGGGATGTGGCGAGCACCAGCGTGAGGTTGTTCACAGCAGAGCTTATACCGAGCTGCTTAACACGGCTATCTCCGGTGAAGTAGTCGACGATAAAGCCCGTGGATAGCGGTATTATTATACCAGCACCTATGCCCATGACACCACCGAGGATGATGAGTTCCATGAGACTACGCGAGAGGAGCATGCCCACACCACTCAACAGGAAGATGGCGGTGCCGAGCACAAGTAGCCTTATCTTGTTACCACGCACCGACCAGCGACCCGACAGCAGCATGAATGGTATTATGAGCATCGAGGGCAGCGACTCGAGCATCTCCACCTCCAGCTCACTCGCATGCGGGAATATGGTGTCTAACTTGTCGAGTATAGGCGATATCGCGAGTCCTGGCAGCGACACCACTGCCGATATAGACCATATGGCCACCACAGCCACAAGGGGCATCATACCCTTACCAGTTTCAATCTTCATAGACGTAGCGTTTTTAGCCTCCACCGAACAATATACATACCAACCTGATGTGCATAGATGAGATAGAGAGACTATTTTACAGAATTATATTTTGATTTTTAAATTTTATTTTTATATCTTTGTTCGATGGATTAATGATTAAAACCTAAAAACCACATAACTACAATGAACAAGGATTTACAGATTTTTGACTTGATCGCCGAGGAGCGCGCACGTCAGATGAAGGGCATAGAGCTTATCGCTTCGGAGAACTTCGTAAGCGACCAGGTGATGGCAGCCATGGGCTCTGTATGCACAAACAAATATGCTGAAGGTTATCCTGCAGCACGCTACTATGGCGGTTGCGAGGTGGTAGATAAGATTGAGAACCTCGCTATAGAACGCATCTGCAAGCTCTACGGCGCGGAGTATGCAAACGTGCAGCCACACTCTGGCGCACAGGCTAACATGGCAGTGTTCTTCGCCTGCCTCAAACCAGGTGACACATTCATGGGTCTCGACCTCTCGCACGGCGGCCACCTATCACACGGCTCACCAGTAAATATGTCGGGTATGTACTTCAACGCCGTAGCCTACAGACTTAAGGAGGAGACTGGTAACATCGACTACGACGAGATGGAGGCATTGGCTCTCGAGCACAAGCCAAAGCTCATCGTGGGTGGTGCATCAGCATTCTCACGCGAGTGGGACTACAAGCGCATGCGCGAGATAGCAGATAAGGTAGGTGCAATACTTCTTGTCGACATGGCCCACACAGCAGGTCTCATCGCAGCTGGCCTTCTCGACAACCCAGTGAAGTATGCTCACATCGTGACATCTACAACACACAAGACCCTCCGTGGTCCACGTGGCGGTATCATCCTTATGGGCAAGGACTTCGACAACCCATGGGGCTATACAACACCAAAGGGTGTGGTTAAGAAGATGTCGCAGATATTGAACTCTGCAGTCTTCCCAGGCATCCAGGGTGGTCCACTCGAGCACGTCATAGCAGCAAAGGCCGTAGCATTTGGCGAGGCACTCACAGAGGAGTATCGCGACTACCAGAAGCAGGTGCTCAAGAACTCACAGGCATTGGCCGAGGCACTCACAAAGCGTGGCTACAAGATCGTCTCTGGCGGTACCGATAACCACCTCATGCTTGTTGACCTACGCACAAAGTTCCCAGAGCTCACAGGTAAGCTTGCGGAGAAGTGCCTCGTAGCTGCCGACATCACAACAAACAAGAACATGGTGCCTTTCGACTCACGCACCCCATTCACAACATCGGGCTTGCGCTTCGGTACTCCAGCCATCACATCACGTGGCGTTAAGGAGGATAAGATGGACTACATCGCCGAGCTCATCGACCGTGTACTCTCTGACCCAGAGAACGAGGAGAACATCGCAGCTGTACGCAAGGATGTGAACGCTATGATGTCGGAGTATCCTCTCTTTGCATGGTAGTGAAGCACCCAAATAGGAAAGAACAGACTAACCTTATATAAACTTTATACTATGAAAAAGTTATTCATAATAATGGCGTTTGCAGGCGTTATGGCAGCTTGCGGCGGTGAGGGTAAGAAGCAGGCAGCTGATGAGGCAGAGAAGTCACTTGCGGAGCAGATTATTGAGGCAAGAGCTAATGGTGACGATGAGCAGCTTGGTTTACTCATGGTTCAATTCTACGAGCTTCCCCAAGCGGAGCAGGATGAAATAATGAGTGAGCTTGCCGAGTATGAGGCTGTATTGTATGGCCCAGAGGCGGGTTGATTTGTGACCTACACTAAAGCATGGGGTTGTCCACAGGTTGGGCGACCCCATATTTTTTCTTCGCCCCTCCCCCGACACAAGGGTTAAATACCGCCAGAACGTCTAAAAATGAGCATTACGGCGAAATTTTGAGAAAAGAGACCGCACACCACCCCACTTTTCAGGCATAAATGTTGGCAGAACGAAAATTTTAACGTAAATTTGCGAGTCTATATATGAATATATATAGGCTACGGACATGGGTCCACCCAACGAAGGAACGAAATATAACATTTTGAGATATGAGTGAAGAGTTAAACAACGTAGGTACTACCGGCCGTATAGTGCAGGTAAACCTTGAAGAGCAGATGAAGTCGGCATACATCGACTACTCAATGTCGGTGATTGTGTCGCGTGCACTGCCCGATGTGCGTGACGGTCTAAAGCCCGTACACCGTCGTATCCTCTACGATATGTCGGCAGAGCTCAACCTATACTCTGACAAGCCAACACGTAAGAGTGCACGTATCGTCGGTGATGTGCTCGGTAAGTTCCACCCACACGGCGATAGCTCGGTATACGAGGCTATGGTGCGTATGGCACAGGACTGGGCTATGCGCTACCCTTTGGTTGAGGGTCAGGGTAACTTCGGTTCTATGGACGGCGACTCGGCAGCGGCAATGCGTTACACCGAGGCACGCATGCAGAAGATTACTGACGAGGTGATGGCCGACATCGACAAGGAGACAATCGACTGGGGCATGAACTTTGACGACACGTTGAAGGAACCCACAGTGCTTCCCACAAAGATTCCATTGCTTCTTGTCAACGGTGCAAGCGGTATCGCCGTTGGTATGGCAACAAACATGGCACCACACAACCTCGGCGAGGTGGTGGATGCCTGCTGCGCATATATCGACAACCCAGAGTGCGAGTGCGAGGAACTCCTCGACTACGTCAAGGGCCCCGACTTCCCTACTGGAGGTATCATATATGGCTACGAGGGTGTCAAGGAGGCGCTGCTCACAGGTCGTGGTAGAGTGGTCATGCGTGCCAAGACAGAGATTGAGCACACAGCCTCTGGTCGCGAGTGCATCGTCATCACCGAGATACCATACATGGTCAACAAGGCCGAGATGATTAAGCGCATCGCCGACCTCATCAACGAGAAGAAGATCGACGGCATATCATACATCAACGATGAGTCGGACCGTCAGGGATTGCGCATAGTGATAATCCTCAAGCAGGATGCCGTGGCCAACGTGGTGCTCAACACACTATACAAGAATACGCCACTGCAGTCATCATTTGCGGTTAACAACATCGCACTTGTCAATGGCCGCCCACAGCTGCTCAACCTTCGTGACCTCATACGCCACTTCGTAGACCACCGTCACGACGTGATTATTCGTCGTTCGCGCTACGACCTGCAGAAGGCCGAGGAACGTCTTCACATAGTCAAGGGTCTGCTCATCGCGCAGGACAACATCGACGAGGTGGTGCACATCATCCGTTCATCGAAGACCGGCGACGAGGCACGCACACGTCTTCAGGAACGCTTCGGATTAAGCGAGCTACAGACATCTGCAATCCTCGAGATGCGCCTACGTCAGCTCACAGGACTACAGCGTGAGCAGCTCGAGAATGAGCATGCCGAGCTTGTTAAGACCATCGACTACCTCAACGCTGTGCTTGCGAATGTCGATATGCAGATGCAGATAATCAAGGATGAGCTACTCGAGATGAAGGAGAAGTATGGCGACGAACGTCGTTCAGAGATAATCTACTCATCCGAGGAGTTTAACCCCGAGGACTTCTATGCTGATGACGACATGGTAATCACAATCTCGCATATGGGCTACATCAAGCGTACGCCACTTGCCGAGTACCGCACACAGAACCGTGGTGGTAAGGGTGCCAAGGGTAGCGCAACACGCGACGAGGACTTCATTGAGCACATCTACGTGGCATCAATGCACAACACGATGATGTTCTTCACGGAGATGGGTCGCTGCTATTGGCTCAAGGTATACCAGATACCCGAGGGCACACGTTCATCGAAGGGCCGCGCAATACAGAACGTCATACAGATTGATCCAGGCGATAAGGTACGTGCATACATCAACGTCAAGAACCTCAACGACAAGGACTTTGTAGAGAACAACTACCTTGTGATGTGTACAAAGCGTGGTATTGTCAAGAAGACAACCCTCGAGGCATATTCACGTCCACGTACTAACGGTGTCAATGCAATCGTTATTAGAGAGGGAGACCAGCTCTTGGAGGTTAAGCTCACCAGCGGCAATGCCGAGGTTATGATTGCCACACGCGAGGGTCGTGCCATCCGCTTCAATGAGTCTACAGTACGCCCTATGGGCCGTGTAAGCTCGGGCGTGAGAGCCATCTCTATTGAGGATAACAACGAGGTTATCGGCATGATAGCCATCGAGCCAGAGTCGAAGGAGGATGTACTCGTACTCTCGGAGAATGGTTACGGTAAGCGTACTGACCTCGACGAGTACCGCGTAACAAACCGTGGTGGTAAGGGTGTCAAGACTATTAACATCACCGAGAAGACTGGTCAGTTGATATCTATCCAGGCCGTTACCGACGATAACGACCTTATGATCATCAACCGTTCGGGTCTCACAATACGCACCTCCGCAGACCAGATTCGCGTTGCTGGCCGCGCAACACAGGGTGTTAAGGTTATAGACCTCCGCGAGGGTGACTCTATCGCCTCTGTGACCGCCGTGCCAAAGACCGAGGAGGATGAGGCAGATGCAACAATCATCGCTAATGGTGAGGGTACTGAAGGGGGCGCAGAGGTAGCCGAGACTACGGAGGCAACAACACAGAGTAACGAATAATTTAACTATAACAATTTTTCACTATGAAGAAGGTTTTATTTTTGGCTGTTGCAATGCTGATGTTCGCATTGCCCGCCGCAAATGCACAGAAGGTTAACACCAGCTCGGAGGTTGCAAAGCTCGAGAAGGCTGATGCTGCCGTATTGGATGCAAAGAAGGGTCTCAAGGCTGCCACATGGATTGCACGTGGTAATGCCTACACTAACGCCTTTATAGCGCCTACAAAGGAGCTTGGTCGTGGTGTACCCGAGCAGATGCTCATGATGAATGTTGGTCGTCCAGAGGGCGCCATCCAGGCAGAGTTTATGGGTGCGCCAGCCATCGTTTACCAGTATGAGTACGTAGACGTATACGTAGTTAACGGTATGATCGAGGGTTGGAATCAGAAGAAGGCTATTAAGGATAACGTAGCAGAGATTGCTATCGAGTCATTCGCAAAGGCTTACGAGCTTGACCCAAAGCAGGCATCAAAGATCTCGGCTGGTTGTGCTAACCTCGCTAACGCCTTGGTGCAGCAGGGTGAGGCCCTCAACAACTTGGGCAAGGTAAGCGAGGCATCACGCGCTTTCGAGCTCGCATACAACGCACAGTGCATAGTTCCAGAGTTCGAGGAGGATGGTGGCAACCTCTTTAACGCCGGTTTGCTCATGACAATGCACGCATCAACACTCCAGGGCGAGGAGGCTATCGCAGCATTCAAGAAGGGTGAGGAGATTTTCACACGTGCTCTCGAGGCTGGCTACGATGATGGCGCTGGCAACATCTACTACTTCCTCTTCCACTGCTACTATGGCCAGAAGGATGTAAACCGCGACGAGTACCTCGCAAAGGCGAAGGAGACATTGCTCACAGGTATCAAACTATACCCCAAGAACAACACTATCCTCGATGGTCTCATGCAGCTCTACACTGCAGAGGAGGGTGTAGGTGATCCAGCAGAGCTCACAGCAATGATTGAGACATCGCTTGCTGATGATCCTACAAACTACGACTTGTGGTTTGGCCGTGGCCGTGTATACAACGCGTTGAAGAACTACGACGAGTGTATCAAGTCATTCGAGAAGTGTGTTGAGTTGCGTCCTGATGAGTTCGAGTCTAACTTCTACACTGGCTACTTCATCATCGAGAAGGCTAATGCACAGGTTGAGGCGTTGAACAGCAATGCCGGCTTGACATACGACGAGTATGAGGCTGAAAACGCAAAGATTAACCTCATCTACGCAGAGGCTATTCCATGGTTAGAGAAGGCTCACACGATCAACCCTACTGATGGCGCTACTATCGAGTACCTCAACTCACTATGCTTCCGTCTACGTGACATGGATGGCATGATGGATAAGTACAACAAGTACCACGAGCTATACATGCAGATGCGATAATAAAGATATGTTTTAATAGCAGAGGGGATGACTAATTTGTTTTAGTCATCCCCATTTTTTTGTCTGGCACTTGAATGATAATATGCTTTTTGTGGTACCCTACCACGGATACTTACCACCACGAATAATCATCTTACGCAACGGGCACTCATCACACCGACCACGCCTACAGTACTCCACAGAGAGCTGAATAACACCCTGGCTCTCGAAGGCTGAATGGATGGCGAAGATGTCGAAGCCCCAGAGTTTAGTGTATCTATTCTCCTCGCCAGGTAGATCATAAAGAAGCTCCATAGCGCGCATATTATAGTCGTCCGTCTGCTCGATATAGTCGTGGGTGTAGATGAAAGGTATCAAGACGTTTACCGCCATCTTTGTTGCCAGCACCTGGCTTAAAAAGATGAAGTATCTCTTGTTGGCAAGGCCTGATAGTAGTTCAACCCAATAGTCGGAGGTGGGTGCAGAGAACATGAAATATGCGAACTTACCACTGTTATTGAGCAGCGAGTCGTTACTTATACAGTTGCGATGGTAGCATGCGGCGAGCTGCACAAGACGCAGCGTATGTTCACAATATCCATAGTTTGCGCTAAACGACCACTCGTGTGCCGACATAGGCACGATGTTATATTTGCACGACAGACGTCTAAACTCGCGCCTCAACATCTCTATATAGTCATCATCCTCGGGCAACAGATCAAGAAGGCCTGCGCTACCGAGCATTATAGCCTCAAGATTTGTCACAGACCTCTTCTCGCGCAACAGCATATGCACATTGACGATAGAGGCATAGCGTTCTGCTGCGTCACCATTGTTGGCATCGCAGAGAAAACGTAGTAGCAGAACGTGTAGCGTCTGCAGTCAGTCGCCGTAGTAATGGTCACAGATACGCCATATGGCTGCACTCTTACGCTGCAAGCGTTCTACGACGAGATCTATGAGCACCGATTCGCGAGAGGCTGGCGATAGCAACTTCATAAGATGGGGACAAATGAGGTCTACATTAGGATTGTAGAAGACATCACTACCAACATTATCGCGCATAACATAACGTGTTATAAAAGGTTCAGTTCAAGGAGTGCCTCCTCCGACATCATCGACTTATCCCACTGTGGCTCGAAGGTGAGTGTTATGTTTACCTTCTCCACACCCGGCACCTTGCTCACCTCGCGATGTATATCCTCAAGGAGCATATCCGCCATAGGACAATTAGGGGCTGTAAGGGTCATAATGATATCAGCAGTACCTGTAGGGTCATAGTTAATCTCATATATAAGACCGAGGTCGTAGATGTTAACAGGGATCTCGGGGTCGTATATATTCTTAAGCGTAAGAACAATGTTCTTCTCTACAGCAAGAATCTCTTCGGGTGTCATCATTACCATTATTGGTTTACCGTTTGTGTGAAAACTAATGCATCGAGTTTCATCTGTGCTACCATGGCACGCAGACCATTGCTACGTGTGGGTGATAGGTTCTCGCCGAGACCTATAGCATCGATGAAGTAGAGGTCCATGTCTGCGGCCTCCTGTGGTGTGCGACCATTCATAACCCTCACAAGGAGTGATATGATGCCCTTGGTGATTATAGCATCGCTATCTGCCGTATACGACATCCTACCATCACGTAGCTCCGAGGCTACCCACACACGCGACTGGCAACCCTCAATGAGGTACTTCTCCGTGCGCTTGCTCTCATCAATAGCGGGCAACGAATCACTCAAGCTGATAAGGTAATCATACTTATCGAGCCAATCATCGAACATCGAGAACTCCTCGATTATAGCATCCTGTATATTATCGTTTTTCATATATCTTTATTATTACATTATCTATCTTGCGCTCTCAACAACCTCTATCATAGGACGTGCCTCGGAGGCCCAGGGCTGCGTGATGCCCATGATATAGGATATTGTGGGGGCAACCTCAACAATGCTTACACCACGGCCAACATGCTGTGGAGCAAGAGCCGCGCCATAGATTATAAGAGGCACACGCCTATCGTAGTTATATCCTGCGTGCGACGTTGAACGGTAGTCACGACTCTCAACCATCCAGCCAGGCATGAAATCTATGACCACATCTCCAGAACGTGTCGCATGGAACGACTGCTGCATAAGATACTGACGTCCCTCACCATAGCCTATATTACGCAACGACGTAGCAGAGATGGCAGTAGCAACACCTCGCAACTGCAAAAGGAATACAGCAACCTCCTCGCGTATGGTAGCTATGTCGAGATGCTTGGCGTGCAACACCGCATGATTGAGGTATATGGCATTGTTTGCAAAGCCCAACACATAGGTATCCGAGCCATAGCGAGCACCCAAAAAGGCATTCACTATAACCTCCATCTGGCGATGATTAAACCTCTCTCGTTCCCCACCCCCAACAGGATTATATGATGGTGCTGTGCCATGTGCCGAGGTTAGCACCACAACAACATCATCGTGGTTATCAACCTGCGCATATAGGTATACGAGGAAGTCGGCAATATCTGCGTCAAGCCTATAGAGCATATCCTCATACTCAATAGACTCGGGGCCATAGTTCTCGACAATATAGCGTGCTGGGTCGAGAGATATGTTGAGTACATCGGGCACCTCATCACTACCAAGGCCCTCCTGTGCAATGGCCTGTGCAGCAAACTTCAGGAGCATGGTATTTCCAGATGGCGTATAACACATCTGCTCATATAGCGTCTCGCCATGCTTCAGCTCAACATCTGTAATGAGCTTTGTAGTACGACCTTTGATACCCTCAACCACAGCAACCTCACTATTATGATAGCGCATGACATCGCCAATAGGCTCCCAGCGACCAAGGCTATATAGAGCATTGCCGCCCTCACTATTATATCTCTCTACCCATGCAGGTAGCGAATTTAGATATGCTGCTGACGTCGTCCAATATGTCTTATTCTTCTCCACCCAATATGCCACACCCGACTTACCATTAAGTGTTATTGCCGAAAGGGGATCAACGGCAACGGTAATCTGCTTACTACGACCATCGGCATATAGCATCATGTCGCCAAGCGTAGGCGCTGTCAAGCGATGTGGCGAGCAACAGATGGCACCCGTGCTGAATGGCACAGGATGCGACTTACTATCGGCAATGAGGCTTACTATCGAGGAGTCTACGTGGCTCCACCATCTTGCACCAATCACACCATGGACAGTGGGATGTGCTCCTGTGGCGAAGGTAGCAAGACCCGCAGGCGTAGAGGTATTGGCATAGTCATAGTAGGCATCGTCACAAACAACACCTCCATCCAATAGTCGTCTAAAGCCTCCTGGCTGGAAGTTATCGGCATAGCGCACCATATCCTCGGCACGCATACTGCCAACAACAATGTTCACAACAAGGCGTGGTGCTCCTGCCGAGACATCACACAACGATAGGACTATAGCAACAAGGAGTAGAACTCCATGGGTAAAAATCTTTCTCATACTCATAAAACGACGCAAAGTTACAAATTTATTTGTAACATCTGCTCGAATATGGCTCTTTCTTCACTTAAATCGACACCCGAAATGCTATTTATGGCCTCCAGCTGACGACGACAGAATGTGCGATGCTGCTCACTTGCTGGATTTGTGGGTCTATGTCTCGATGCAGCAACAATCTGCTCCACCCTATGCATCACCCCACGCGCCTCACCAGAGAGTGCTGCGTCAAAGAATTTCTGGGCTACATACTCTATAGCCTGGGGCGTGGGGTGCACCATATCCTCGCAATAGAATCTATAGTCACGTAGGTCGTCGATAAGAATCTCATACGCAGGGAAGTATGACACCCTTGCAGCATGATGTCTGCACACCATCTCCACAGCGACACGCAGCAACGACTTGCTCAAGGCGTTATCCTCCAAACCCTCACCCACATGTCGCACAGGACTAACAGTGAAGAGCACGCGGCATGGCGCAAGCGCCACGATATGCTCCAACAGCGCAACGCACTCCTCGAGGCCCAACAACTCGCGTCTAAACATTCGTGCTGGGACCTTATGGCAGTTAGCCACAACAGCACCACTATCCACATGTCTATATACCCATGCTGTACCCAACGTAACGATAAGCATATCGGCATGTTGCAGTGCCCGAGCACCTCTACGTAGCGCCTCATTCATCACCTCTACAGCCTCATCAACAGTAGCACCCGACACTGAAGAGTGAAAATCGAAGTGCACATACCTGTCGTTGACCATTATAAGTGACTCGGGAGCAACCTCACAACCCGACACCATGAGGTCCATGGAACGAGCAATGGAGGCGGGATTAAAGAGTATGCCCGTAGGAGCAGTTGTTACCTTGAAGTGGCGTTCTGAAAGCTTTGATGCTATGTTTGTTGCGAAGCACGAGCCCAACGACATGATGCTATCGTCATACCCCATAGGCTGCTGCCACGACTTGATATCTATCTCTGTGCGAAACTTCATACTCTTTTTTTGCAAAGATAACTAATGAATAGAAAAAATAAGTATCTTTGCGCTATAAATTAATTTAGATTATGAAGAAAAATATCGTTTCATCGTTCGATGTTGACCATCGCACACTTGATGCAGGACTATATCTGCGTTCAGTATATACTATCACTGATGATTACCAGGTGCGTTCGTGGGACCTCCGCTTCCGTGCTCCAATGGCGCATGCACCACTCGGCTCGGGCGAGGTACACACCATCGAGCACCTCATGGCATACTACCTACGCCTTGACGAGAAGATTGGCGCAAGCATCGTCTCATTCTGTCCCATGGGTTGCAAGACAGGCTTCTACCTCTCGACAATGCAGAATGTAGAGGCTGATGACATACGCAATGCTCTGGCAAAGGTCTACAAAGAGGTATTCCCTCTCACCTCATCAAGCGACATCGTCGGTCTCAACGAGATACAGTGCGGTAACCCAGGCCTCTACGCCATAGACTCAACAAATGCCGCCATGGCAGAGTATATGCGCACACTCTTCACCGCAGATGAGGCTGCAGCACTTGGCATAGGTAACGTCTACGAAAAGTGGTGGTAGTATGAGAGTACTTATCTGCGCCCCTACATCGCGCGAATACCGCGCCATGCGCTATGCTCTTGACCACGCAACATCCCTAAACCACAACTACGAGCTGGTAGAGGTGGGCATAGGCAAGGCACTATCATCAGCAGGCGTAGCACGCGCCTTGACACTCGCCACAGAGCCCTACGACATGCTCGCCGTTGTAGGCTTTGCTGCCGCAGCACATGGTCGTAAGCAGGGAGAGATAGTAATGCCTAACCGTGCAATACACCACGACGCAATCATCCCTGATGGCTTCTGCCCAGAGATTACCGATCCACGCGCTTTGCGTGGCACCGATCCAGAGACAGTATTCACTGGCGACTCGTTCGTGAATGCCGACATCATAGCCGACATAAAGCGTCGTTTCAACACCGACTGCGGACTCTTCGACATGGAGATTGCTGCGATATGCCAGGTTGCAGAGCTGTACGACAATATTCCCGTTGTTGCTGTTAAGTATGTGTCAGATGTACCCGAGGATGGTCACTCGGAGCACTCATACGACGCCTTTGCTGACGCACACTCCGACTTCACTCCCCTACTACTTAAGCTCGAGGAGTTGTAGAGAGAACAAGAAAACAAAAAAGTGGTTGTCCCCCTTGGACAGCCACTTTTTACTTATTACCCCTATTATTAGAAGTTGAACAACAAGAGTTTATTTTAGTCAACTTCTATTTGTACACACTCTATACCCACCTTGCGTAGCAACTCTATACCCTCATCGGAACGATATGGGTCGGCGTATACTACACGCTTGATACCCGCCTGAATGATTAACTTGGCGCACTCTATGCATGGCGAGGCAGTGACATAGAGAGTCGAGCCATCGCAGTTATTAGCACTCTTGGCAACCTTCGTGATAGCATTAGCCTCGGCATGAAGAACATAGGGTTTCGTCTTACCCATATCGTCCTCACATATATTCTCAAAGCCCGCTGGTGTACCGTTATAGCCATCAGAGATAATCATCTTATCCTTAACCAACAGAGCACCCACCTTGCGACGTACGCAGTATGAGTTCTCGGCCCACACGCGCGCCATCTGTAAGTAACGAATATCAAACTGACGCTGCTTTGACTCCTTATATCCCATAACGCCTTATATATAATGTTCAATGCGCTACAATAGCACAAAATAGGATCTCTTGGAAGAAGGGGGCAGAGGTGAATATAGATAACTCACATAGCCCCTTATCACAAGAAATTATAGTTTTTACATCTTACCGTGACAATGCTTATACTTCTTACCCGAGCCACAAGGACATGGATCATTACGACCCACACTCTTATCCACCTTGATTGGGGCAGTCTTACCCCTCTCACCCTGGCCAGCATTTGCTGCTGCTGCCATGCGCGATGCCTGGAGCTTGTTTACATCAATCTTCGACTTCTGCTCACGTGCATTCTGCATAGACTCGGGGTTGTTCTCACGAACGGGGAGGTATGACTTGTTGATGATGGCCAACACGTCGCGGTTGATATCCTCGAGCATCTTCGAGAAGAGCTGGAACGACTCTAGCTTGTAGATGAGGAGTGGATCCTTCTGCTCGTATGTAGCATTCTGGACACTCTGGCGGAGGTCATCCATCTCGCGTAGGTGCTCACGCCATGCGTCATCGATAGTAGTGAAGAGTGCAACTTTGGCAAATACACGATATATCTCTGCACAATCTGTATCCTTACACTTCTGCAACTCAACAGGTATAGAGTAACGAAGACGACCATCCGTGAATGGGAAGGCGATACGCTTGTTTGCCATATCGTCACCATGAGCCTCGAAAATCTTCGCCATAGTAGGACGCACAATGTCGGCGATGGCCTTCGACTTACGGTCGTAGAGAGCTGTAAGGTCAGCAACAATAGAGTCGATAATCTCCTTTGGCTTCATAGCATTGTACTGCTCCTCAAGAAGTGTTGTGTCGAGAGCAACCTCGCGCATGAGGTCGAACTTAAACTCCTCGAATGAGCATCCCTCGTGCGCCTCCACAAACTTGATAGCATAGTCGCAACGTAGGTTGTTCAAGTCGATATCTATACGTTCGCCATATAGGGCGTGACGACGACGTGTGTATATAACCTCACGCTGTGAGTTCATAACATCATCATACTCCAACAGGCGCTTACGAACACCAAAGTGGTTCTCCTCAACCTTCTTCTGCGCACGTTCAATAGCCTTTGTCATCATACCAGCCTGGATAACCTCACCCTCCTGGATACCCATCTTGTCCATGAGTGAGGCTATGCGGTCAGAGCCAAAGAGGCGCATAAGCTTATCCTCCAACGATACGAAGAACTGTGATGAACCAGGGTCACCCTGACGTCCTGCACGACCACGTAGCTGACGGTCTACACGGCGGCTCTCATGACGTTCTGTGCCGATGATAGCAAGACCACCACGTTCCTTAACCTCGGGTGTTAGCTTGATATCGGTACCACGACCCGCCATGTTTGTTGCGATGGTAACCTGACCACTGCGACCCGCCTCGGCAACAATCTGCGCCTCGAGCTGATGCTGCTTCGCATTGAGCACATTGTGCTTGATGCCACGAAGCTTAAGCATACGGCTCAACAACTCCGAGATTTCAACCGATGTAGTACCCACCAACACAGGACGTCCCTCGGCAACGAGCTTCTCAATCTCCGCGATAACAGCGTTATACTTCTCTCTCTCGGTCTTATAGACAAGGTCCTGGCGGTCATCACGGATGACATCCTTGTTTGTTGGGATGACAACGACATCGAGCTTATAGATGCTCCAGAACTCCGACGACTCGGTCTCGGCAGTACCTGTCATACCCGCAAGCTTGTGGTACATACGGAAGTAGTTCTGCAGGGTGATGGTTGCAAATGTCTGCGTAGCATCCTCCACCTTGACATTCTCCTTCGCCTCGATAGCCTGATGAAGACCATCCGAGTAACGACGACCCTCCATGATACGACCTGTCTGCTCGTCTACAATCTTTACCTTATTGTCGATGAGCACATACTCGACCTCCTTCTCGAACATGAAGTATGCCTTGAGGAGCTGGTTCATGGTGTGTACACGTTCCGCCTTGATAGAGTATTCCGAGAGCAACTCATCCTTACGCTGTGCACGTTCCTCGTGTGATAGTGCTGCATCATGCTCAAGCTCGGCAATGCGTGCGCCGATATCTGGAAGCACGAAGAAACCCTCCTCGTTGAAGCGGCGTGATGCCACCTCATGACCCTTATCCGTAAGAATCAACGAGTTCATCTTCTCATCGTGAACAACGAAGTTATCGTCAGTGATCTCGTGCATACGTCTCTCGTTATCCTGCATATAGATGTTCTCGGTCTTCTGCAACAACACCTTAACACCTGGCTCCGAGAGGAACTTGATAAGCGCCTTATACTTTGGCATCGCCTTGTGAGCACGCAGCAGGAGCTTACCTGCCTCCTCGTGGTTACCCTCATTGAAGAGACGCTTGGCCTCGGCAACATCCGACGACGACATCTTGCTCTGCAAGTCGTAGATATACTTTGCTGATGGCTGGAACTCCGCGAAGAGCTGGTCACCACCCTTTGGCACAGGACCAGAGATGATAAGTGGTGTACGTGCATCGTCAATAAGCACAGAGTCGACCTCATCGACAATTGCAAAGTGGTGCTTGCGCTGCACAAGGTCCTTGGGTGCTGATGCCATGTTATCACGCAGGTAGTCGAAGCCAAACTCGTTATTCGTACCGAAGGTGATATCTGCATTATATGCGCGTCTACGTTCCTCGGAGTTAGGGCGCGTATTATCTATACATGCCACAGAGAGACCATGGAACTGATACATAGGACCCATCCACTCGGCATCACGACGTGCGAGGTAGTCGTTTACAGTCACCACATGAACACCCTTATGTGCAAGGGCATTAAGGAATACAGGGAGTGTGGCAACAAGTGTCTTACCCTCACCCGTAGCCATCTCGGCGATACGACCCTTGTGGAGCACTACACCACCAAAGAGCTGCACATCGTAGTGTACCATATCCCACTTGATGACATTACCACCAGCAGTCCACTGGCTGCTATATATAGCCTTGTCATCCTCCACGCGCACAAGATCCTGGCGTTCTGCCGCAAGGTTACGGTCAAAGTCGTTCGCAGTAACCACAACCTCGTCATTCTCGGCAAAGCGACGCGCCGTATCCTTCATTATGGCGAAGGCCTCGGGGAGAATCTCCTCGAGCTTCTCCTCAATCTTCTGGTCTATGCGCTTTGTTGTGTCGTCTATATCCTTCGATATACGTTCCTTATCCTTCAGCGATGTCTCGGGACGTTCGAGCAACTCCTTATTCTTCACTATCAAGGCCTCATCATCGGCGATATAGTCGGCGATAGACTTGCTCAACGCCGCAGAACGTGCACGCAACTCATCGTTGGTGAGTGCCGAGATTGATGGGTAGATAGCCTTTATCTTCTCAACGTAGGGGATAATCTCCTTACGATCCTTATCGGCCTTCGAGCCGAAGAACAACTTAATAACTTTTGATAAAATATCCATATCTATAGTTTTATTTTTTCATCATACAACCATGTTGCCACATATCATAGCCTCCTCTACGTATAGCAACAATACGCATAACGCGCAAAGATACAATTTTTTTCGCTAACATCAACATTATGATCATGCTTTTTACCCACACACCTCGCATAATTTAGCTATTTACAACACATCGAACATCAATATACCCCTAAAAAAGAGATATGGGTGCCACAACAGCCGTTGCAACACCCATAATTCATCATCCGACTACCGTCTCTATTAATGCATCATTGGTGGACGGCCACCAGCAAATGGGCGTCTACCAGCACCCGAGGTGACATCCATGCCGTAGTCACTTGGATTCTGCGAACCATTCTTACCGAAGAAGCGGAGGTTATAGTTGAACTGAACGGTGAAGTAGCGACCAACAACGCTATTCCATGCATTCTGTGTATAACCACTACCCACGGTGCGAGCAAAGGCTGCATTCTGGTTCAACAGGTCGTTGACACCCACAAGCACCTCACCCTGCTGATTCTTAAAGAGCTTCTTACCGAGGTATATGTTACAGATGAGGTAGTCCTCGTTATAGTCGTTCGTAAAGCCTATATACTGGTTGTAGTTGACGGCAGCGGTGAGAGTAAAGCCCTGCCAGAATACCCACTTAAGAGTTCCCGATGCTGCATGGTTAAAGTACTGGTTCTTCGTACCTCGCGTAGCCAACGACTGACGAGCATCGTTATATGAGCCATTCCACTCGAGGGTGAAGTCGATATTCTCCGAGATATTACTACCCAAAGAGACCTTGGCATCGTAGCTCATGTTGCTTGTGAAGTTGAGCTCATCGTTAATCATAGATGGAGTACGCGACCAACCTACACCAGCAGAGAGGTTAAGATTACACTTGATAGGGCTAATAGGGAAGCCATAGCTTATGTGAGTACGTAGATTGCGATATCCATTCATATTCTCATATGTAGAGTACTGCAATGGGTTATATTCCTGACCATCAATGATGATAGTATCTGGGTTGTAAGATATAGACTGACCGATGTAGTCCTGCGTAAACTGCGCCATAAACATCCACATGAAGGTGCGACCCTTCTCGATATTCGAACGCACATAGTGGAAGTTGATACGGTGGTTGTATGCCGACTTAAGAAGTGGGTTACCCTTGCTCAAGTACTGTGCATTCGACACATCGTAGATATCCTGAAGATTGCGAACATCGGGGTTCTGCGTGTATGAGCTTACAAAGAGACGTATCGAATTCTGTGGATTGAAGGCGACATTAGCCATCATGAAGTATGTCACATGGTCATAGCCACGCTTAATATCCTCGCCCTTAACTAGGCCATCGAGCACCGAGTGCTGGTAGTATACATTGGCGATGAAGGTGTTTCTATCCTTGGCATAGCGGAAGCCAGGACCTACCCTATGCTCCATGCTCACGCTATTTGTAAGCGACGAGAGTGATGGGTCGGGAGTAAGGCCCGCAGTAGAGAAATCACTACCTGTGATAAAGGCAGTCTTCTTGATATCCTGATCCTCGTAGTCGAAGCGATACTGGATGCTTACCTGTGCATTAGGCGCCACAGGCTCGGTATATGTGAAGTTAGCATTTACATCCGTCTCCGACTGTGGCGCTGTAGATGCAACATAGCGCAACTCGGGATAGTACAACGCCGCCTCGGCATCGTACATAGTAGAGAGTGTAGAGAAGCTATTTGTCCACGACTTGGGCGTGTTACGTATCGAGTAACGACCATCAACAGTGATAGTACGACCTGGCTTACCGAGTTTCACACGATACTGCAAGAACTCGCTAAAGCGCAACGCACGCGATGAACCCTGCGAACCATTAAAGAGCATATCATACTCCAAGCCCTTGCTCTCGGCAGTCTCGCCATACTGCTCGCCATACTGCTGGCTATAGGGGTCGTTACCCTGGAAGCTGAAGTTCGTACGCGACATAAGCGACATATTGTCGTTAATCTTCCAGTCGAGGCGTAGGTTGAGACGATGGTTGAAGTTATGAGTCTCCGACTCACCCTCCTGGATGAGGTAGTCGTTAGGAGATGGTGACTCGTACCACTTCTCCAAGAGACTCTTATTGCGAGTATTTGTGTCGTTAAAGAAGTATGAGCCATTGAGCTTCACCTTCTCGCCCTCGCCCCAAGTATCAGAATACTGAAGGCCTATAGAGCCTACGCGGGCAACACCACTCTGTGGGCGCACCATATACTGGCCTACACCACGACCACGACCCATGCCACCTTGGCCACCACCTGTCACACCGAGGATATCCTCGAACGAGAAGTTCTGCTGGTTGACGTTGTTAAAAAGACCTATGACAGAGATACGGCTTGAGCCATGGAAGATGTTTACATTACCACCCACGTTATACTTATGGTGAGATGTCACATCCGACAGCGTGGGATTATATTGTTCAGTATTATCAAAGCCCAGCTCCGTAGGTGAGCCGTCGATATCTGGCTGATATCCATAGCCGCCATATACCTTACCGAAGACACCCTGACGCATATGCGAGTGTGTGACGATGTTGATAGCCTTGTAGCCCTCACCATCATCCATACCCGAGAACTCGGCATTATCCGAGAGCTTGTTAAAGACCTCGATACGATCTACAGCCTGTGCTGGAAGCGAGTTAAGAGCCGTAGAGACATCCTCGCCAAAGAACTCCTTGCCGTCAACAAAGATGCGTCTCACCTGCTCACCCTGCGCCTCTACCGAGCCGTTAGAGATTGTGATACCGGGCATCTTACGCAACAGACCCTCAACATCGGCATCTGCAGCCACCCTAAATGCCGATGCATTGTATGCTACAGTATCGCCATTCTGCGACGTACGCAAAGCCTGCACCTCCTTAACAACAGCCTCAATAGCCACAGCCTCGGGCTGCAACTCCAGAGTACCAAGGTCTACGTTTGCACCAACACGAACACTATGTGTCTGCGTAGCATAGCCGATGAATGTGATGTTTACATCATACTCACCTGCCGCAAGGCCTGTAACGGTGATGGCACCCTCGGCACCAGACACCGAGTGACGACGGCTATCATTAGCCTTGTTCACGACCTCCATGATGGCACCTATGATACCCTCCTTGGTCTCTGCATCGACAATCTTTGCCGATATCTTCGCCGACTGCGCCATGAGAGGCAACGACAAGCAAAGCATAACGATAATTGCTAATACTCTTTTCATCATATAATAGTTTTTTATTTTCATTGCACTTTTCGCTGCGCGAAAGTAATATTTTAAATTGACATATGCTACACAACGGCGGTGAAATGACAAAAAAGGGGGGTCAACCGACATCCTCTATAATATAAAAGATTGAGTTGGGATGCTTGACACCCCAACTCATAATCTCTAACGGCGGCCTGGAGGTGGAGGAGGCATACCAGGACCGTGTGGTCTGTCATCTCCATGAGAGCCGTGTGGTCCACTATGATGCTTACCTCCGTGGTGACCATCATGGCGATCATGGTGCTTACCATGAGGATGACCATGAGGGCGTGGCTTTGGTGGGCGCGGGCCCCTTCTATCCCTGCCATGGTGGCAGTCACCCTTGCCGTGGGGGCGACACTCAAAGGCGCAATAACCACAACCTCGGCCATTGTCACGTGGCGCACGAACATCTACAACAACGAAGCCATTATCGCCACCAATACCGAATGATATGCCTACGGGACGACGTAGACCATCATTTGCCGAAGCACTGCCCACTGCTACTACAGAAAGCACAAGGGCTAAAAACATAATCTTTCTCATAGTCGTAAAATTTTAGGGTTGTAACTCTGTTTCCTGTTACAAAGTTACAACCCCAAGACGCGGTCTAATACTACACCCGCCACCAAACGACAATTTGCTACGGTGAAGCGACAATTAGACAAGGTGAACAGACTGAAGCCACTGCTTGAATTCTGGAACTCGGGCCTTCGAGATGATTATTCTCTCGGGTGTATCTATACTTAAGTTTAGTGCCAGACGACTACCAAACCACACTGCTATATCCTTCACAGCCCTACGCGAGACTATAAACTGCCTATTTGCCCTGAAGAAACGATCCGTGGGCAGCTGCTGGCTGAGAGCCTCGAGAGTCTTATCCACAGGATAACTATCACCCGTAAGTGTTGTCACGCTGACCTTCTCGGCAGAGGTATAGAAGAATGCCACATCGTCGATGCCCACAGGGATAATCTTATCCTTATACCTCACAAGCAGGGTCTGCACCCCACTCTGCACATCGGCAACCATGCGCGCCCTATTCTGCCTCTGCGTGCCACGTTCAGCATCCGTGAGACGTTGCAGTTTATCCAGAGCACGCTGCAAATCCACCTCCTTAAAGGGTTTTAATAGGTAGTCTATGCTATTTACCTTAAACGCCTCGAGGGCATACTGGTCGTAGGCCGTAGTAAAGATGATAGGTATATCTATATCGACACTCTGGAATATACGAAACGAGTCGCCATCAGCAAGATGGATATCCATAAATACAATATCGGCATCCACATCCTGACCAAAGAAGACTATAGACTCCTCTACGGACTCCAAGATAGCCACAACCTCCACATCGGGGATAAGCGACACCAGCATGCTACGCAGGTTAACAGCGGCAGCGGTCTCGTCCTCAACAATAACAACTCTCTTCATCACTTAACATCAGGCATTTCAAGAGGAAGACGCACAACAAAGCGTTCCGCCTCATCAATAATCTCTATATCGCGCCCCGCAATGATATGCCAACGGTTACGCAGGTTATCAAGGCCAATGCCCGTAGATGGTTCAACATCGAGCTTCGGATGCTTCGGATTCTCAATCTCGAGCATGCCATCGACAGTGCGTATCGCGACATGTAATGGGTTCTTCGACGTGATGCTATTGTGCTTAACAGCATTGCCCAGGAGTGGTTGCAACGAGAGTGCCGGCAGCCTCCACAACGCATACTTATCATCTATATCGAAGTCGAAGAATAGCTTATCTGCATAGCGTATCTTGAAGAGGTAGGCATATGCCTCGGCAAAGGCTATCTCATCGCGTAGTGTCGTAGTGCCACTCTGCCCATTCTGTATTATATAGCGGAAGGTGTAGGAGAGCTGATCTATATACTCCAACGCACGTCTCTCATCCCCCTCCCTAACAAGCATAGCCAACGAGTTAAGCGAGTTGAAGAAGAAGTGTGGGTTTATCTGACCGACGAGCATATTATAGCGTGTCGACAAGTTCTCCGTCTTGAGCCTCTCGTTCTCCACCTCCATGGTCTGACGCTGACGCATAAGCATATATATACGCGCATAGAGGAGTGTCACAACAAGCATGAAGAGACACTTGGTGAGCACTATGAGGTATACGTTGTTATGTGGCTCGGCCTGGAAGAAGAAGACGATGCGCATGAAGCCATCACGGAACGACATGACGGGAGCAAAGTATATGCCCACAACAGAGATGAGCAAGACGATGAGCAGACGACGTACAAACACCCTATTCGTATAGTTACCACTACGTGGCAAAATAGTGAGCAGCATCAATAGCACAAAGGAGATAAGGGCATAGTATACTATCTGCCACACGAACTCCACGGTGCGACTTGGTCGGTCGTAGAGGGCATCAAAGTCGTAACTCTCGCCATTACGCATCTGCACATCATCCAGGCGCTTATGAGCACCCTGCATATACGAGGCATCACGACGATCCGAAGAGCTATCACGCGTAGTGAAGTGCAGATGGTCGCCATCGAGGAGCTTCATAGAACGCACCTGCCATGCAGATACATATATACTATCCTGCGCGGCACAGTCGCACACTATGTAACCGTGCATGTCGGGCGAGAGGTGAAGAGTGCCGCTGTTGTGTTCATACTCCGCTTCATCCTCATTACCTCGTTGATTCATACCATGCTCGGTTATTATCGGCACAAGGAGGTATGAGAAGTTCACAACGAGACTCAATACCACAGCAATAAGTGCGTGTAGAACTATGTTGCTCTTTTTCTTCATCACGATAGGTTATTTCTTAATAGTTCTTGACGTCTTTGATGTTAGAAGGTTGGCAGATACTTTCACTCGGCGAATGTCGAGACGATGAGGTTGAATAAAAAGATTTATTTTTAGGCTTACGAAGCTCGAAAAACCGCAGTTTACTTGGCGTAAATGAGGATTTTGAGGGCGAGTATAACGACAAAATAGACTTTTTAGTCAGCCTCATTGATGAGAGAATTCGTTAGGGGCAGTAGATACCACCTTATAACTTCAAATTACTCGTACCAAGAGGCATATGTACGATAGTCACGTGCCGTGCGCTTGATGATCTCCTCACGCTGCTCGGGGGTGACATCCTTAACCTTCTTGGCGGGCACACCTGCATAGACAGAGTTAGGCTCAAGCTTCTGGTTAGAGAGGACAAGAGCATTTGCTGCCACGATGCATCCTGTGCCAACAACAGCATTGTCGAGGATTGTAGCACCCATGCCGATAAGGCAGTCATCCTCGATGACAGCACCATGGATAACGGCATTATGACCTACAGAGACATAGTTGCCTATGTGTGTCTGCGATGGGTTCTTCGAGCCATCATATAGGGTGTGGATAACAACACCATCCTGTATATTTGAGTGGTTACCGATGGTGATAGCATTTACATCGCCACGGAGCACTGCATTATACCATATAGAGCAGTTCTCGCCAATCTTTACATTACCGATGATTGCGGCATTCTCCGCAAGCCATGTGTCATTACCAATCTCGGGCGTATAGCCACGTACTTCTCTAATAAGTGCCATATCTATAAAATTTTATATTACTTCTCCATTCTCTTCGCCTCATCCCAATATGAGTCCATCTCGGCAAGCGTCATCTCACGAAGCGACTTACCATGCTCCTCGGCACGCTGCTCGAGGTGGTTGAAGCGACGTATAAACTTCTTATTTGTGCGTTCCAATGCTCCCTCGGGATCTATGCCATAGAGGCGACAAGCATTGATAAGAGCAAAGAAGAGATCACCCATCTCATCCGTGAGACGTTCCTTATTCTTCGCCTCGAGCTCCGCATCTACCTCCATAAGCTCCTCCTTGACCTTTGCCCACACATCCTCCTTATGTTCCCAGTCGAAGCCTGTGGCGGCAGCCTTCTCGCCGATACGGAAAGCCTTGACCATAGCAGGTAGTGACACTGGCACGCCACCAAGAGTGCCACTCTTACGCGACTTCTTGCGTAGCTTCAGAGCCTCCCAATTCTGCTTGACCTCCTCGGGGGTGTCTGCATGAATGTCGCCATAGACATGTGGATGGCGATAGATGAGCTTATCGCACACGCCATTAGCAACATCGGTATAGTTAAAAGCACCCGCCTCGTCGCCAAGCTTCGAGTAGAAGACAACATGCAAGAGCAGGTCACCAAGTTCCTCCTTGATGCCCTCCATATTCTTATCTGTGATAGCATCTGCAAGCTCGTAGGTCTCCTCTATAGTGTTATTGCGCAACGTGTCGAAGGTCTGCTCCCTATCCCAGGGGCACTCGGCACGCAGCTTATCCATGACATCCAAAAGTCGGGTTGTTGCCTTCTCGGCATCCTCTCTAATCATATATTTAAGTTCTATTTTTACGTTTAATCTTTCTCAACGGCAACTTAAGCACTCCGAAGAATGCCTCGCCAAAGATGCCTGACGACATCTTTGATGTTCCAGCCTCGCGGTCGATGAATATGATAGAGACCTCGCCGATGCTGAAGCCGAGGCGCCATGCCGAGTACTTCATCTCTATCTGGAAACCATAGCCATTCATCTTTATACGGTCGAAGTCGATAGCCTCGAGCACCTCACGACGGTAGGCGACGAAGCCTGCCGTAGCATCGAAGACAGGCATACGCGTGATGATGCGCACATACTTCGATGCGAAGTACGACATCAGGAGTCTGCCCATAGGCCAGTTTACTACATTCACTCCCTTCGAGTAGCGGGAGCCTATAGCGACATCCTTATGCTCGAGCATAGCATCGAGGCGTGGCAGATCATCAGGGTTATGCGAGAAGTCGCAGTCCATCTCAAAGATACGGTCGTAGCCATGCTCAAGAGCATACTTAAAACCCGCTATATAGGCCGTGCCGAGACCGAGCTTGCCCTCACGCTGAATCATATGCAGACGATTGGGATAACACTCCTGCTGCTCGCGCACAAGTCCTGCAGTGCCATCGGGCGAGCCATCATCGACGATGAGCAACTCGAAGCCCTGGGGCATAGCCATAAGGCGCTGAATCATACTTACGACATTCTCCTTCTCGTTATATGTAGGTATAATAATTAGTCGTCTCATTATATCATTGTTTTAAAGCGGCGCATGCCACAAAGATAACGCACAACAATAGAGAAGCGGTATATACCCTTAACCTTTTTACGTCTCACCACAGCCCTACGCTTTGCAGCAAGCATCTTATGCCATGCTATGAATCTTCCCCATGCACGCACTATGGCCCACGCCTTATGTGGGTGCATCGTCATAAGATAACCAAATGCTTCGGCCATATCTGTCATGGGGCGCACAACGGCGACAACAGCACGCTGCAGAGGCGATGAGCACTTATACAACATAGCAAGGTTATTGCGATGGTTGAGGTATATCTTATGCGACGACGGAGGTAGCGTGCCTCCACCGAGATGGTAGACCACAGCACGTGGCTCAACGACAATACGCCAGCCCGCAAGCTGCATACGCCACTGAAGGTCTATCTCCTCCATATGTGCAAAGAAATCCTCATCGAGGCCTCCCAGAGCCTCGTATACCTCCCTACGGCAGCACATAGCAGCACCACTCGCCCAGAAGATATCACGTCTACTATCGTATTGTCCCTCATCCCTCTCCACCTTCGACATTATGCGACCACGACAAAAGGGATAGCCCAAGTAGTCGATAAAACCACCAGCAGCACCCGCATACTCAAACATATCGCGCTGACCATCAGCCAGAAGCTTGGGGGCAACGACTGCGACATCCGCCTCACCATCAAGAACCTCAACGAGTGGCTGCCACCACCCTTCGGTAACCTCCACATCGGAGTTAAGGAGCAGCACATACTCCGTGGTCATCTCGCTAATTGCTCGGTTATAGCCACCAGCAAAGCCATAGTTCCTATCGAGGCGTATGACACGCACGTCGGGGTAGTTGATACGTAGCCATGCTAACGAATCGTCCGTGGAGCCATTGTCCGCAACGACAACCTCCGCATCGCCTGTCGTGTGTGCCACGACACTTGGGAGGTAGCGTTCCAGATGATGACGCCCGTTCCAATTAAGTATCACTACACCGAGTCTTGCCATAGCCTACTCCTCATCACTGTCCGACTCCTCGGCCTCGCCACCACGCTTGGGGTCGTAACCCTCAACAACGATAACAAACTCGCCCTTTGGCTCATGAGCCTTAAAGTGAGCAATAGCCTCGGCAACAGTGCCACGCACCGTCTCCTCAAACTTCTTGGTTATCTCCCTCACTACAGCCACACGGCGTTCCTCGCCAAAGGTCTCGGCGAGCTGCTCGAGGCACTTAACAACACGATATGGCGACTCATACAGCACCAATGTGCGAGGCTCTGTAGCGAGCTCCGCAAGGCGCTTCATGCGACCCTTCTTCTGTGGCAAGAAGCCCTCGAAGCAGAACCTATCACAGGGGAAGCCACTCTGCACAACTGCGGGGATGAGTGCCGTAGCACCTGGAAGCGTGACGACCTCTATGCCCTCCTCCACGCACTTGCGCACAAGCAGGAAGCCTGGGTCCGAGATGCCTGGTGTACCAGCATCCGACACAAGAGCCACATCACGACCAGCTGCTATAGACTCGGCCACACGACCAACCGTGGCATGCTCGTTAAACTTATGGTGCGAGTGCATAGGTTTCTCTATGCCGAGGTGGCGCAACAGGTGTGACGTCGTGCGCGTATCCTCCGCAAGGATGAAGTCTACAGACTTAAGCACGTTTATCGCCCTCAATGTGATATCCTCAAGATTACCGATGGGCGTAGGTACTACATATAGCTTTGCCATACTATGCTAACTTACGTTCAAGGAGTGACACCAAGAGCTTTGCACCCTCCGAGTCGGGATTCCAGCGGAAATTCTCCACTATATATATCATGCACTCATCGAGGTCGTCGAACTCGTTGAGTGTGTCTATTGTATCTTCATACCTCGCAGCATCGCCACCAAAGAGGTCACGTATCATAAGGAACTTATCATTCAGGCCTATAGCCTTACGAAGGTCAGCTATACGGTTAAAGGCGGTTGTGGGAGCATCGTCACCCGCCATCTTATCAGCAAGTGTCACCACCGTGCCAGCAAGCACATCGCCGATACGCCGTGGTGGCTCTGCGGCATCCACTCCCTGCGCAACAGGGGCAGTTGCCACAACCTCTTCCTTAACGGCTGGTGCCACCTCAACAGGCGTTGCTTTAACAGGCTCCTGCACCTTCACAACATCACGCTTTGGAGCATCGTTATATAGCGAGATCATCCTACGACTCGACTTTGAGGCTACGGGGATGTCGTCTAAATCAAAGAGACCACCACCTGGTGTCGTCTCTGCCCTCTGCTCCTCATTAACCCTCTCCTGTGGCTCTACGTCAACAGCAGTCTCAACAGCCGACGCCGCAGCACCATCCTCCGCAGGCACCGCCTCAACGATAATATCATCAGTAGCACTATCTGCTACCTCCAACGGCTCTGCGACAACCTCCTCTACCGCGGGGAGAGAGGCATCATCATCCGTGAGACCCAAGAGGGCATCTATATCGAGGGCATCGTCGAAGTCATCGACAACATCGCGCACAACATCTACGATGGGCACAACGGGCTGAAAAGTCTCAACACTCTCAACCGCAGCGTCATCACTCGAGCTCTCACCCTCATCGACATTGAGGAATGCATCGTAAAGACGACGAAGCTCCTCGAGCACCAAATCGCGTTCCAGGCGTGATATACTATTAGTGTCACGCCAGTCATCAACAATACTCTTTATGCGCGACAATCTATCCTCTATCTTGTTTAGTCCCATATCTCGTATGTTAATATATGTATATACAACGTACCAAAGGTAAGAAAAAAAAGTCGAAGCAACAAAATATAGATAAAAAAACTGCCCGACCCCATAGGAATCGAGCAGTTGTGCACAATATTGGAATATGATTATTTATACTTCAACTCGAAGTCACAAACATAGATTCGTGAGGCCACTCTATAAGTGGCGCTATTATGATTAATTGACACATACCTAACGCCTGTCGAGAGACTCAAATCAGTGGTAACAGTTGACCATGACGCGTTCGAATCCGTACTATTGGTTCCAATCAACTCCAACTCTTTCGCTGACGATGACGATGTTGTATTAGATGAAGTAGCACCAACATATAACTTTGCCTTTTGCTTACTTGGGCTGAGTGTTGAAACATAATACTTTGCCTTTATTATAGCCGTAGTATTGATATTTGCTGGAGCATAATAACCTGGACTTGCAATCCAACCAGTTGAACTTCCTGCAAGTCCACCTTCGTGAATATTCATCAACTTCTCTTCAATTCCAGCTCCGCCATTACGCTTCCAACCTGCAGCGTCCACAGAGTCATTTGTACTCTGATAGAACTGGAATTTATATGGCAAACCTGTAATCTGGACTGACTGCGCAGCACTCTTGTACATCGCGCCATCCTTGGTCTTGATATAGGCCTCAACACTCTTGGCACCCCATGACGACACTGTAACATTGCCCATAGAGAAGCTCTTTGATGCCTTATCAATAGTAGCAACATACTCCTTGCCATCTACGATAAAGCCAGCCTCTACAACCATAGCACTCTGGATGTTAGCATATGTAGAGGATACACCCTCAAAGTAGATTACATTGTTTGCACAGCTATTGGCAGTAGCGCTATCGCCATCAACATAGTAGCTATACGATGTCTTGGGAACACCAAGTGTCACAACAGGCATAGACCACTCAATATCTACACGTGTAGTAGTGCCCTTCGCGAAGACCTTACCGTTATATGCCTTTGAGCATACGTTACCCTGGGCATCTGTGAGGCTTACAACATAACCATCTGTCATATCGAGGTCAGCAGGCAACGAGAAGAAGAAGCCCTCAACAGCGGGATTCTCAACAACAAGAGCCTCAACGCCCTCCGTAGCAGAGGTTACGCCATCAACAAAGTTATATGTGAACACCGATGGAACAGCCTCACCATTGTATGCCTTAAACTCCGCCTTTGCAAGCGCCTCAACACCGCTAACAGCGACATGAAGGAGTGAATTTGCTGGAGTAAAGTTCATATCTATAGCACCACGCTGTGCATTCTCTGCCTTTGCAACAAGGATAGCGGCGTCATCACCCGACTGTGTAGCAAGGTTGAACGACACCACACCAGCCTCGATAGTCGTAGCGGGGTATACGGCGTAGTATGTATCAACATCAGCAACAAGAGCACCCTCGCCAGTGAAACGAACATTGGTGTCACCAGCCTCTGTGGCGTTAAGCGTTGCTGACGCACCAGCTACAGAGCAAAGCGTAACAGCATCACCAGCCTCCCACTTAACATCTGTAAACTTCTCACCCTCAACAGTGACACGTGTCTCATCAACACTAATAGAGGCTACAATGTTAATACCATTCTCAACATTTGCAGGCATCTGCTCCTTGGCACAACCCACAACGGCAGCCATAGCCGCCAAAGCCATAAAAATCTTCTTCATAGTCTTAAAAGTGAATTGTTCAAAAGTTAATCCATCTCGGAGCCATTACCTCCATCACCATAGTCGCCATTGTCGACGATACCCGACAAAGCAAAGCCCTTCTCTACAACAACCTCAATAACCTCAACAGAGGGCGCTGTATAAAACATCTTCATCATCATAAATATATTTTTAAAAATCTTATCTAACTCCTCCTAAATAATAATCACGTAGTGATACTACGCCACAATTTAAGCGCGGCAAAGGTAATATATTTTTTTTCGTATCAAAGCAGATTTCAACAAACACCCATTTTTTCACCGCAGAAATATAAACACCCATAAAAAATAAAGGTATCCAACAAGCATTTATTGGATACCCTTATTAGGTTTGAAGATGTTTATACTCACCGATATTAGAAAATCTGCTTACGGATGATTGTCTGCTCGCGATCAGGACCTACAGAGACAACAGCAACCTCCGTGCGTGTAAGCTCCTCAACCTTGCGGATATATGCCTTGGCATTCTCGGGCAACTCATCATAGCTCTTAACAGCTGTGATATCCTCCTGCCAGCCATCAACCTCCACATACTCGGCCTCAACACGTTCCAACTGCGCAATAGTAGATGGCACATAGTCGATAGCCTCGCCATCGAGCTTATAGCCTGTGCATATACGAATCTTCTCCATGCCAGAGAGCACATCGAAGAGCATCAAGGCGAGGTAGTTGATACCACTTATGCGACGCACATGGTTCAAAACAACAGTGTCGAGCCAACCAACACGACGAGGACGACCTGTAACGGTGCCATACTCGTGACCACGTTCGCGGATGTAATCTGCACGTTCGTCGAACAACTCTGTAGGGAATGGACCCTCACCAACACGTGTTGTATAGGCCTTGGCAACACCCATAACATTGTCTACGTAGCGTGGCGCAAGACCTGTATTTACAGGAACACTTGCTGCCGTAGGGCTCGATGATGTAACAAATGGATATGTACCATGGTCGATGCAGAGCATTACACCCTGTGCACCCTCGAACAACACCTTCTTACCCTCCTCAACAAGACGGTTCAGGAGCACCGACGTATCACAAATCATATGGCGATACTTCTCGCCATAGGCAAGATACTGATTATAGATAGTGTCGAAGTCGCAAGGCTCCATACCGAGGGCCTGAAGCTCTATATTCTTCTGTGCCAAGGCATCCTTAAGACGTTCTGCGAAGTACTCCTTATCGAGAAGGTCACCCATACGGATGCCAACACGACTATACTTGTCAGTATACGCAGGACCGATACCCTTCTTTGTCGTGCCAATCTGACGACCACCCTTAAGTGCCTCATAGGCACCATCGAGCATAGCGTGGTAAGGCATTACGCACGCAGCACGATCCGAGATGTAGAGTTTATAGTCGGTGATGCCAGCAGCATGAAGTCTACCAAGCTCCTCATCCAAAGAGGCTGGGTTGATGACCATGCCATTGGCCATAACATTTATGATATGTGGGTTGAAGACACCCGATGGTATAGACTGCAAGGCGAACTTCTTGCCATCGAAAACAATGGTATGACCAGCATTGTTACCACCCTGATGGCGAACTACAACGTCAGCACCTCCAGCATAGAAGTCGGTAATTTTACCCTTACCCTCATCGCCCCATTGAGCTCCGACAACAACCAATGTGTTACTCATAATATATCGATTTTTTAATCCCCCTCATGCGGGGGCATAGTTTTACGCCTACAAAAGTAGTAAAATTTCTATTACAACACCTCTGTAAGCGTGGGAAAGTTATCAACAGATTGTCAAAATTACGATTTTCAGACCCCTCGCCTACTTCTGCGGCCTATTTATGACGTGCTCCATAACGATTACGGCGATGACACCCATAGCAAAACCATTGCCAACAAGAGGCTCGATGACCGCAGGCACGATGCCTCGAGGCATAAGCTGGAAGAGCATAGCAAGCATCAAAGGCAGACCTATGGTGAGACCATCAGCAAAGTTGCTAACCGACTTGGTGCTATGCAACATCTCGAAAGAGGCCGCCAACTGCGTACCCATCAAGAAGAGTAGTATCACACCTATTACAGGATTGGGGATATTTGTCAGCCACCACACCACATCGGGGCAGAAGGCACACAAGAAGAGAAGCACCGTAGCAGGGATAAGGGCATGGCGTGAGGCACAGCCCGTAGAGGCTACAACTCCAGGGCTCATAGAGTAGTTCACAGGGCCTAAAACACCCATACATCCTGCAACGACATTCATAACACCCGTGATACGCACACCACGACGCAGGCGACCCTCCATACCATCAACACCAAGCATACCACCCAACGACTCGATAGAGCCTATATCGTTGATGACAAGAGCAACATAGCATATGAAGAAGGCTACGATAAGACTCCAGTCGATACTAAAGTTCGAGAGAAAGAGACCACGTAGCGAGGCCGACGTATCAGCAGATGATGGCGAGGCGAAGAGTGAGAAGTACGCCACACTACCCACAACAAGGGCTATAGGTATAACAAGGCTCTTGGCAACACCACGCAGCCTACGGTTAAGGATAACCATCACAGGACATCCAACAACAGCGAAGATAAGGCCAAAGATATTCTGCGCCTCACTGGCACCATTAGGAAATACGAGGCCTCGAATGACAGGCGTTAGAGTAAAGGCGATGAGCATGAGTATCACCACGACGATGCGCGGAGTAAAGAGTCGCTGCACCCTACGCATCACACCACCCACAGAGAGGAGTGCCACGAGCAGACCACCAATGGCTATAGAGCTATATATAGCCTCGACATCGGCATTTGCACCCAACGACGACATCACACCCACAAGGAGTACTGCTGCAGGACCCACAACGATGGGCATACGGTGACCAAAGAGCACCTGCACAAGACCTGCAAGACCCATAACGGCGAATAGACGTTGCGAGTAGAAGAGCTTATCGGCAGGTGAGCCCTGCGCAACGAAGACACTGGTGCTCACAACGGCAATAGATAGAATAAACCATTGTAGAGCATATAGTATCATCTGCCTTAAAGGCAGAGGGTCATTTACATTATATTTTAAATTCATAGTTAGCAGTTATAGCCTTAATTTAGTTTTAACAGCGTAGCCACTAATACTCCACCTTATCGACCTTATCGGCCCAGCGACGGAATGCACCCAGCGCCTCATTGCGCATGAAGTGTTCACAGTGTATAGACCTATCGTCATAGTCGAGGCGCAGCTGGTCGTAGATAAACGAATCGTCGAAATCTATAGCTGCGGCATCACGCTTCGTATTGGCGTAGCATATACGTTCTATGCCCGCCCAATAGAGTGCACTCAAGCACATGGGGCACGGCTCGCACGATGTGTATACCGTACATCCAGAGAGGTCGAAGGTACCCAGCGCCTGGCAGGCGTTACGTATAGCCACAACCTCGGCATGTGCCGTAGGATCATTGTTAGGCACCACGCGATTTGCACCCTTTGATATAAGCTTTCCATCACGAACAATGACAGCGCCAAAAGGACCACCACCCTCCTCGATATTTATCACGGATAGATCTATGGCCATCTGCATGAACCTTCTGTCATCTTCACTGAAGTCCATCTTCTCGGGCAATCCATTTTGTTTATCAAATTCCATCATATATCTTAAGAGTAAGATTAATCAAGCAAATATAGAAAAACTCTACTTAACAACGTCATTTTCCGTGCCAACGGTCATAAATATGTTGTTCGAGGAGTTATATATAGGAGTGCTGACGCCCATAAAACCGAGCACCGAGTGGAAGACATGGTAGTGACCTACAGCATCGAAGGATTTATACGACACATCCTCCGATGTCCAGACAATGAATGGTATATCTATCTGCTCGCTGGGGGCCAGAGCAAGCGGCATGCCATGCATATAGAGGCCTCCCTCGCCTAATGACTCTCCATGGTCAGAAACATATATCATAGCGCAACGTCTATCCTCCACACCTCGTAACACCTCGATAACAGAGTGTAGCAGATAGTCGGTATAGAGTATCGTATTGTCATATGCATTGACAAGACTCTCATGATCAGCCTTCGACATCTCGACAGTGGTACACACAGGACTAAACACCTCGAACTCCGAAGGATACTTCTTATAGTACGTAGGGCCATGGCTCGTAGAGGTATGAAGCACTATTAGCAGCTTATCGGCCTCCGACGCCGCTATCTCCTCATCGAGACCCGCAAGTAAGATGCCATCGTACGACATATCGGCATCAGCATACCTATCCTTTATATCCTGCGCCTTGAGGTAGCTATCAACCTTGAGGCTTGGCTCACCCCAGTTTGTCGTACGCCACGACACATATACACCGGCACGAGACAGATAGCTTGGTAACGACTCATACAACTCGTCGCTTGGTGCATGGCTCAATATCGCCTCGACACCCGCCGTTGTATATGTCGCCGAGGCACTCGCCTCAAATATCGTCACACCATCACTCTCGAGAAGTGGATTCGTGATACGTTCGTAGCCATAAAGCGAGAAGTTGGCACTGCGTGCCGACTCGCCGATGACAAGCACCACAACATCGCGCGACGCAGAGATAGAATCTACAGCGGGCAACAACACTGCCTCACGCCCCGCGGCACATTGCTGGTTGGCATAGCGCACAGAGTTTACCACATACGACCAGGGCAGGATAAGGCTTCCTATGACAGGGGCGTTGCGGTCTATCCACAGCACACTACCCATATTTACTAACGCCAGAGTGATGATTCCGAGAATAGAGCATAGCATGCTCACAGCAAAGCGACGCATCTTACCGTAGTTCACCTTACGACATAGCAGCCACACCGAGGGCATGACACCAAGAAGAAGAGTATAGAGAACAGCACCTATGGAGAAGTAGCTCGAGGCCTCGGAGTATTGCGTATTGAAGATATTACCCATCATCTCGCGCGTGAGAAGCACCTCATAGCTATTTATGAAGTATAGCGCTATAGCATTGCCAAGCATAAACAGAGATATGAGCACCCTGCCTACCGTGCGCATGGCATAAAGCATGATGCCATATATCATAAAGTTAGCAACGAGGAGTAGTATAATAAAACTACATAGGATAAGCGCCATATGCCAGCCACCCTCCGTAGCAGCAACAACGGCACTGAACAATGGCACATGGAAGGCCACAAGCGTATATATGCTCATGATTGCCGCCACCAGCATACCATCAAGAGGCTTACGCCAGCGCGAAACAAACCATCTCTTAAGACCTAATCTACTCTTCTCCATCTGCCTATAAGTTTAATATACAACATCACTACACCTGCCACCACAAAGAGCAAGGCAAGGTTATATAGCACCGTACATAGCGTGTTTACCTGATAGAATGTCACATCAAAGGGTGACGACTGCTTGGTCGCATCATAACGAGCAAAGGCGTTAGACATGATTATAAGGCTATCGGGATACGAGACCACGATACGAGCATATGCATCATCCTCACGCATTCTATAACCAATGCTATCACTATCCGCAACTCGCCCTAACAGCGTGTGGCCAGCGCCTATAACACGGAGTGTCTCAGCAGGGGCTGTGAGGGTCATATATATTGTGTCGCCCTTGATACCGACACTGCGCACCATAGGTAGACTCATGTTGCGTTCCCTCTTCACCTCCGCATCACCATCGCCATAGTCCGGCACACTCACCGAGTAGTAGCAGCCACTCTTAAGAACATCGAGGAGTGCCTCGTCAGAGACCTCCGACATGGCCATATAGCTACAACGCGTAGCTATACAGTGTGATTTATCAGGATAATGCAGGTCATCGCCCATAATACCAAAGCAGTAACGACCCGCAGTGAGAGCATGATCCCAATCCTCATTTTCGAGGTAATCACGTGCTCCAGTAAGCTCCATAATACGATAGTTGGATAGCTTCTGCAGGCGCGAGGGCGTAAGAATAGGCGTGCGCGTAGGGTGGTTAAGCTGCAACACCTCGCACTGCGTAGCAAGGGTGTTCAACTGCCACTGCAACTGCGACGTAAAGAGTGGCACAAGAGCATCAAACGCCATCACCTCTCGAGCCCCTATGACATGTTTATGAAAACCGCGCAAATTGAAGCCATGTTCGTAGATTGGCACACGACACTGTTGAGAGGCTGGGTAGGGCGTAATCTCATTATGGTTAGATATGCCTACAACATCGTAACCAAAATCCTCATAGCGAGATAATACATCCTCGGGCCAGTAATCACACTCGTTAAGTAAGCCTTCAACACGTGTGTGAGTATGGAGGCTGACCCTACGCCATGACATGGTACTATCCAGAGTGCCATATGGATTGTATATATCGGCACCCGAGAATGGTGCAGGGGGGGCAAAGTCGTAGATGGGTGATATGCTTGTGGCAAGAATCAACAACAGGCATACAAATAGCAACGTGGTAAGCACACCACGCACCACACGCCACATCCTATATTTTACTCCATTTCTATGCATACAATATCAGTGTAACATCTGCCACAAAGATAAGACATAATATCCTATTTTAAAAATTTTGAGTCACAATAGTATAAAAAGAGAGGGCTGACTATAAAGTAACATAGCCAGCCCCCCCCATAAACATTAGAGAGTGAATAAAAAGATGTAGTTTTAGGCTTGCGAAGCCCGAAAAAGCGGAGTTTACTAATCGTAAATGAGCATTTTGAGGGCAAGCGTAACGACAAAATACACTTCTTATTCACTCTCTCACATTAGAACATGTAGCAACAACAGCTACCTCTTCGCCTCCCACTCGAATGGCTCGAACTCGGCATCCGCAGCCCTCCATGATGGCTTGCGCATCGCGTAGATGATAAATGGTATGCCGACAAAGAGTACGGCGCCAACGATGAGCACTATGTACCACACGGCGTTGCTGCCTATAGATATCTGCGATGGTGGTATGAAGCTCAATACAAAGGCCAAGAGTGAGCCGCAGAAGCCAAGACCCGCAAGCACCCACATAAGCACATTACCTCGAGCACCAAGACGGAATGGACGGTCATAAGTGGGGAGTTTATAACGAAGGGTGATGGCCGCAGCAAACATCATCATATACATAATTAGGTATAGGAGCACTGTGAGCTGCGATAGAATCTGATAGAAGGCCTGCACAGAGGGCATAACAACGAAGAGTAGACCGAGGATGGTTACGATGACACCCTGAACAAGGAGAATATTACGCTGCACACCCTGACTGTTGGTCTTCTGGAAGAAGGGCGGTAGGTAGCCAGCACGTCCCACAGCAAAGATACCCTTCGAAGGACCAGCAACCCATGTGAGTACTCCCGCGAGGACACCAAAGACAAGGGCTATGGCGATAACGGAGCCCATCCACGACATATGTATGTATTGGAAGTAGTTGTCAAAACCGATGAGGAGTGTCTGCGTGAGACTTATATCCTTCGCAGGAACTACAATACCGAGAGAGAAGGTGCCAAGGATGAAGATGATGACGGTGACAAGCGAGCCTATGATGATGGCACGCGGGTAGTTACGCTTCGGGTTCTCCACATCCATCACATGTATACCCATCATCTCCATACCAGCATAGAAGAGGAAGATGCTGCTCGCCAAGACAAGGTTATTGAAGTTGGTAAGGTCAGGGAAGAAACTCTCCTTCATGTTTAGGTTGTTCTGACCACCAGAGGCGAGATATATGATGGCAAGAATGATGAGTAGGGCAGCTGGTATGATGGTGCCTATGATACCACCCCACTTACTCACCTTACCTACCCAGCCGAGACCACGCAACGATATGAACGTAGCAATCCAATATATAGCCAACACGACGATAAGCGTGAAGAGCCTATTCGAGGCGAGTGCCTCGTCAGCCACAGCATCTGTGCCTATGAAGGCGATGCTCACAGCACCAAATGTCAACACCGTAGGGTACCATATGGTGGATTGTATCCACTGCAACCATATAGCAAGGAAGCCAGCACGCGCACCAAAGGCCTCGCCCACCCAGCGAAATACGCCGCCCTGCTTCGTGGAGAACATGGCAGCAAGCTCTGCGGCAACCATAGCCGTAGGGATAAGGAATACGATGGCGGCAAAGAGATAGTAAAAAGCAGAGGCAGGACCATATATCGCCTCTGTTGCTAAACCTCGAAGGCTCACCACAGCAGTAACATTCATGATAGCCAACGTCATCACACTCAGACGAAAGCCATTAGATTTAGTATTTGTCTGCATAAGAACAACTATTTTATAATTCTTTAGTGAGCTATGCAACTTTAATGCCCAACGATTTTTTATTTATCTCACTTGAGAAAAGAGAGGTGTCCGACATCAACAGACATCGGACACCACTCACACCTTTAATCAACTCAACGGCAATAGCCATAACGCAGATACCAATCAGACGGCTCACCCTCTTTAGTGTAATCGATAATGAGCCTATCAGAGCTGAATCCTACAACCATACATCTCGCCTTTTTACCATTATCCCACTCAAACAACACTTCGCAACTCGAGGCATAGTAGCTCCACTTACCATTTATTATATACTCTGTTTTTGGATCGACGGGCGATTCACAGTATGCAAACGTTCCATCACCGTTTAATGTCATCCTGATAGAGGTACCACCAACAATAAGATGTCCTGGGACAATCCATCTGCCAATTACATTACTCCAATCAGCATCATAGCGAACATACAAATCACAATCCCAATCTCCAACTATACTCTGCGCTACACTCTCTGCGTCGAAACTCTTGCACTCCGCAATCATCTTATCGACTATAAGCCCTGCCGATACATCCTCAGCGATCCTATCAAAGGCTCTATAAACTGCACGATAGACATTCTCTTCATTCGTCTGCCACTCTATTGCCATGATACCATCGCCTAAAGCGAGCAATTTAGCATTAACACCAGACATTGTGTTCTGCTCTGCACCTTCCATACTGATAGTCAATGTAGACATAGCCCTATTATAGGACCATGCACCATTATCTGACGCGCAGGTAAAGTCACTACTATCAATGGTATAGTAGAGCAACTCTCCATCGGCATAAAATTTCAATACTGGTTCAAAGTTATCAGCCCATGCCTCGCCACCAAAGTCGTAGAGTATCTCAGATGCCAACTCATCATTGTAGCACGCCATAGTCTCAAGCCCCCACCAATCTGTACGTAGAAGAGTATTTACGACATCACTCTGCGCAAAATTTCCATAGGAGACTATGAGTTCATTAAATTTATCTGTATATGACTGCAGCTCCGCAGGGTAAGTAGTGGAAGTATCATCTTTATCAGTCACATCTCGATTAACCTCCCTGTTATTTTCACATGACGTTAGTAGCGCGGCTACTGCCATCACAACTAAAAATATTTGTTGCATAGTGCTCATGTTTTTATAATTCATTAGCCCAATATTGGAATCAGAATCCGCATTTTTTACATCTGATTGTTCTTGTTCACATGAATAAATTAATGGGAAAACCATTAAAAGCAAAATACTGTAATTTTTTTTCATAGTACTAATATTTAATATTTAACCTTAATTGTATATAACAGGCGACAAAATATAGAATACTACTCGTTATCTCTCTTCGCAAAGTTATAAAAAAAAAAAAAATAAATTTCCAAATTAAAGAGTATTTTATTCTTTTCATGCCGTTATATTATAATTATATATTCAACGCATGGTCTCAAAAGTTAAAATATAGGTGGCTTATACATATAAAATACAATATCTATAATTTTTACTTATACCAAAATAAAATAAAAGAATGGGAAAACTATTGTAAATAACAAAATAACTATTAACTTTGCAACAGGAAAAAGGAAATAAACTAAATAAAACTAATAATAAACCTAATAAACTTAAGAGAGTATGAAAGATTTGAAAGGAACGAAGACAGAGAAGAATTTGTGGGAGGCATTCGCAGGTGAGAGCCAGGCTCGCAACAAGTATACTTACTTCGCATCAAAGGCAAAGAAGGACGGTTACGTTCAGATTGCAAAGATCTTCGAGGAGACTGCTGCTAACGAGAAGGAGCACGCAGAGATATGGTTCAAGCTCCTCAACGGCATTGGCTCAACAGCCGAGAACCTTAAGGCTGCTGCCGAAGGTGAGAACTACGAGTGGACTGACATGTACGATCAGATGGCAAAGGATGCTCGCGAGGAGGGCTTCGACCACATCGCATTCCTCTTCGACCAGGTAGGTAAGATTGAGAAGGAGCACGAGGAGCGCTACCGCAAGCTCTTGGCTAACGTTGAGGGTGGCCTCGTATTCTCACGCGATGGTGACATGATCTGGCAGTGCTCTAACTGCGGTCACATCCAGGTGGGCAAGAAGGCTCCAGAGGTATGCCCTGTATGTGTTCACCCACAGGCTTACTTCCAGATTAAGGCCGAGAACTATTAATAGTTAGACCATAGAAGGGCTGTCCAACATATGCTGGGCAGTCCTTTGTTGTATAATGTGGTCAGCACGATTATTGTAATAAGATATAACAACACCATTGCATGATGAACATACTCCCTATAGTAGCAATACCATTCCTCGGCACAGCACTGGGAGCCGCTACGGTGCTCATGACACGCAACAATGTGTCACAGAGGTTGCACAACATGCTCCTGGGCTTCGCTGCAGGCGTAATGGTGGCAGCCTCGGTATGGTCACTCATAATGCCATCTATAGAGCTCGCTGAACATATGGGAAGGATGAGTTGGGTACCAGCGGCCGTGGGCATAATCCTCGGCATGCTCTTTCTCCTGGCTCTCGACAGCCTTGTGCCACACATGCACCCTGGCGGTGATACAGCAGAGGGACCTCACACACAACTCGGCAAGCGACATATGCTAATGCTTGCCGTGACGCTGCACAACATCCCAGAGGGTATGGCTGTGGGTGCTGTCATCGCAGGTGCTATGACAGGTAGCTCGGGAATAACTGCTGCGGCAGCACTCGCACTTGCCGTAGGTATGGCAATACAGAACATCCCAGAAGGAGCAATAATCTCACTACCGCTACGTGGCGATGGCATGTCACGACGTCGAGCATTCGGCTACGGAACACTCTCGGGAGTAGTAGAGCCCATATCGGCACTTATAATGATACTCCTCTTTGAGCACATAGCCCCAGCACTACCCTACCTGCTATCATTCTCCGCGGGCGCGATGCTCTACGTGGTTGTCGAGGAACTTATCCCCGAGACACAGCAAGGTAAGCACTCCGACATGGGTACCATAGCCTTCGCCATAGGCTTTGTCATAATGATGGTTCTCGACATCGCCCTCGGATAGGCAACGACAATAACACAATAGAGAGGTCTCCCAAATGAGAGGGATGGCCTCATTTTTTTCGTTATACGGGCAAAAAGTAGGCATCACTATTGTATCATTACCAATATTTTCTTATATTTGCGATAAGATAGGCATGGCCGCCATGCCAACACGCAGTACCCTTCCCCCTGTACTACGATAAATACAACACGAACAATTTACATTATGAGGCTTACAAGGATAGTTATTGCTATATTATGCGTAATGATCACAAGCATAGTATCACTACCAGCACAGATTGTGACAAGTAGCGACAGCCTGGACATATGCCCCGACGACTGCGAGCAGTGTGCCCGTGCAAATGAGCTGTACGACGCCATTGTTGTGGACCTCATAGACGAGAAGGTTAACGAGGATATACGCGAGTATATACTTAATACGGACTTAAGGCACGTGAAGGACTTTGCATGGAACTATGCGAATATGCTCGGGGCATCCTATATATCATTGAGTGACTACGACGCAGAGGTGGTGTCGATAACTATGCTCACCATGTTTCACCGCCTAATAACATCGTGCGACCTTATCACATCAATGGGAGGGGGAAGAGAGTATAACATCCTCGAATATTGGTTAGATAACTTCTCATACAAGGGCAGTTCCGCACTATTGCCAAGCATCTTAATAGAGACTATTACGATGCTCAACACCTACGAATTTCATGTGCAGAACAACATAGTGCCACAGGAATATTTCTACAATGGATTACGCACATTCATCGAGGAGGTGGCCTATGGCGATAGCCGATATATGAATCAGCTGATGCCCGAGTATGAAGAGACACTGAATAGGCTTCTTACCATCTTCGAGGAGTATGTTCCCGACGGCATGATTTATGACTTCGTAGTGTCACATAGCTTTCCAACATGCATTTCATTTATTGAGCTAGCGCAGCCATACGGATTGAATGTATTACACTTTTATGACCGCAAACTCGCAAACCTTTTCATAGAGAATCTTGAAGACCTTCTACTATTCTTCCAGTTCAACATGCCAGGGATCTTAAATAACGAAACAACTAAAAATCTACGATTCCTATCACTGGCTATGGATCGAGGCGATGACTATAATGCTACCATAGAGAGGGTAAACACAAAGATATGGGGCGCACAGGGTGCTATACGTAATACTTATAACCGTGCGGTAAGCATAAACATTGACAAACTGAAGTTAGAGTACATAGAGTACCAAGAGAGTCTTATCGAGAAGGGGTACGAGTTTGCATACTACTCGCCTATTATGTATCCTGGCGATATTGCTGAGGAGGATTACGATGTATTCTACGAATATTGCTCAAAGACATGTAGGCTCCTGGGCGAAATGTGGAAGGCATGTAAGGGTGCTGGAGACACAAAAATTCTAGAACAGAACATAGCAGCGATAGGAGACTTTTTCAACGTGGAGTATATCGAGTCATACACACTCACCCTATCATTCTGCCTCTATCATGTAGATACGCTTGTAGCACTTACAACCATTGAGAACTGCCTACCTGTTGTCGAGGCAGCACAGGAGATAATGGGACTTCCACAGATGCCCAAGGTAGCAGCCATGTACTACAGCCTTGGCAACTATGGTCTTGCGGACAACATAACGAGGTTTGTGCTTCTACGCAACATCCCGCTATTCGTGGAAGATACCACCCATGAATACCAAAACGATATTGCGACATACATTCTCGACACATTAGATGCCCTAACACTCTCCACAACCGACTACTCTGCCATAATTTCGGAGTACTGCGACAGGGTTGCCCCAATCATAGGCAACATTAGCAGTTCTAACTTTGGAGAAGATTATCAGCAGCAGCAGATATATCTCAACATTGAACGTGCGCAACTACTATTACACATCGGCGAGTATGACAGAGCATTAGAGCTGGCAGAGGCAATACAAGAGAGCATAAAGAGGAGCAAATTCTCAAAGGATAATAAGAGATACCTCAATGCTCTGGTAAGCAACATGTTGATGATATATTACTACGACAATGGCAACTATGAAGAGTTCATTGAACACTACCACAACATTGAACCATTTGTTGAGGATAACTCTCTTATACTCGACCTGGAGAACCTATCGACCATCACCTATTCAGCATCACAGGTGGGCGACATAAGACTCATGGGCGAGAGTGCAGAGGCATACATCGAGGAGATGCGTAGTAGCATAACAAACACCATGTTCAACCTACGAGGCGAAGCTCGCCAGATGTATTGGGATAACTGGTCGCAGAGTGGTAGCAAGCTTATAGATGCATACTACTCAACATCAACCGTTGAAGACAACCCACTTATCAGCGCCATCTACGACTGGAACCTTATGTGTAAGGGTGTACTACTCACAGCAAGCAACATCTTCGACTATAGACTTCAGCACCATGAAAATAGCGAGGTACGCGACCTTTACGAACAGTACAAGCTATACGCCATGGAGCTCGACAGAAGTTCATCCCTCAATACAAACATTGGCGAGGTGATGATTATGCAAGATGATGCTCGAATGATGGAGGAGGCGTTGCTCACAATCCTACGTAACGAGTTTAACGAGGATGCATATGGCCAGCTCGCAGTATCATGGCAGGATGTACGGGAGGCGCTACCAGAAAATGGTGTTGCCATAGAGTTCATGCGCATAGATAGTGAGGCGAGTGGCGGTGCGAAGTATGTGGCCCTTGTGCTACGTAAGGAGTGGCAGAGTCCAAGGCTTGTTGAGGTGTGTAGCGAGGAGGCTCTTGCGCCATACATATCACTCGATAGACGCACAAACCTAACCCTATATAATAGCGTAAAGTCGAAAAGATTGTATGAGATAGTATGGGGCAATGTAGATGAATATCTAACGCCTAACGACATCGTCTACTACTCTACAGATGGTCTTCTACATCAGACTAACCCCGAGTCTATGCGTGTGGCAGATAGCGATGCTAAACTATATGCTGATGACCTCTACGACCTGCGTCGTGTGTCGTCAACACGCGAGATAGCCCTCGAGCATCGCGATGCAGACTATACTCGT